>JBEKXD010000038.1:0-53519 GCA_049512415.1 Polyangiaceae bacterium | reverse complement strand
GCACCCAGACGCGGCCGTCGGCCTCTACCAGCTGAGCGCCTAGGTTGAGCCACGCGTCCGGCGAGAGTGTGGCGCGCGAGACCGCGACGTCCCACGACATACGCCCGACCAGTGCCTCACCTCGCTCGCGCTCGATGGTCACGTCGCGCCGCCCCAATACGCCCGCCGTTGCGCTCAGAAAGCTTGCTCGCTTGCCTAACGGCTCGACCAGCGTGACCTTTAGATCGGGTCTCAGAAGGGCCAGTGGTAGCCCGGGCGCCCCAGCCCCCGTCCCGACGTCGACGAGGCGCGCGCGGCTCGCGATGCGTGCGGCGAGCACCATGGCGTCGGCCACCATGAGATCGACGAGCTCTTCGCGCGACCTCGCCGCCGTAAGGTCCATTCGCGCATTCCACCTCTCGATGCGGTCGATCCAGGTCGTGAGGGCCGCCGCGACGCCGTCAGAGACATCGGTCGCCGTGGCGAGCGCTACGCGCTGGATCAGGGCTCTAAGACTTTCGGCCATCGCCCTCGGGTGGTACCTCTATCCACCCAGTGACGCGAGCGGAGAGCCCTCTCGACTTCGAACCTCTCGCGGCTCTGGTCCGCAGAACGTTTCCGGACGCACCGCTGGTCGTCGAGCCCATGCCCGGTGGCGCCTCGACGCGGCGCTACTTTCGTGTTCGCTTGCCGGCCGGCAGCGCGGTCGGGATGTATGTGCCCCACGGGGGCACATCGGAAGAGGTGATGCCCGAGCACGGACCCAGCAGCGTCTGGCCGTTTCTCGAGATTCGCGAGCTGCTAGCATCCCGCGGCGTGGAAGTGCCCGCGCTCTACGCGGAGGACACGGCTCGCGGGTGGGTTTTGCTCGAGGATCTGGGCCCCTCCACTCTCCTGTCCCATCTCGTCGCCTATCCTGATCAGCGCGAGCGTCTCTACAAGCAAGCGGTGTCCGACCTGGCCCGTGCACAGGTTTCGATGCGCGCGCTTCCGGACGGGTGTGTCGTCAATTCCCGCGTCTACGACGAAGCCATCCTGCGTTCCGAACTCGAACATTTTCGGCAATGGGTTCTCGAGACTCGGGGCGCGTCGCTCAAACCCGCCGACCGCCACCTCTGGGACGGCATCGCGGACCGGCTCGCGCGTCGCATCGCGTCGTGTCCGAGAGAGTTCGTCCACCGCGACTACCAGTCGCGCAATCTCATGGTGCGAGACGACGGTCGCCTCGCTTGGATCGACTTCCAGGACGCGCTCCTCGGTCCGCGTGTCTACGACCTCGCCGCTCTTCTGGGAGATAGCCACCAGGCATTCGACCGTGCGTTCGTCGAGGCTCGCATCGAGGACTACGCGCGCGCTCGCGGCCTCTCTGCGGAGACTGGGCAGGAAATCCGGCGCGAATTCGACGTCGTCACGGTGCACCGCAAGCTCAAGGGGGCTGGACGGTTTGTGTATCTCGACCGCGCGAAAAACAACCCTGCCTTTCTCGGGTTCGTCGGACCCTCGCTCCTGAAGGCAAGGGCCGCTCTCGCGAGACTCCACGAGGACGCCGACATGCGCGCACTCGACAGTTTTCTTGCCCGCGTAGCGCCGGCCTTGGCTTCCCCCGTGTCGAAGGTGTAGCTGGAGCGGGCACGCATGCCTTGGGAAGTGACACACAACGAACTCGGCATCGAAGCAGGCGGACCGCGTGCGCGCGTGCGCCTACTCCCGAATGGACTGGATCTAGGAGCGGGCGAGCCCCTGCCGCTCCTCGTCGGGTCGATGCACTACTGGCGCCACCCCCCGGACGTGTGGCGCGCTGGACTCCAATCCATTCGCGCCATGGGACTGCGGCTGGTCGACACGTACGTGCCTTGGGGCGTCCACGAGACGGCCCCGCGCCAGTACGACTTCGGCGAAGCCGACCCACGCCTCGACGTCGCGCGATTCCTGGAGCTCGCTCACGAGCTCGATCTGCGCTGCGTGCTTCGTCCGGGTCCTCACATCAACGCCGAACTCACGCTGTTCGGGCTCCCCGAATGGGTCGTGTGGGCGGAAGAGCACCAGGCGCGCACGCCCGGCGGACACCCGGTCATCCTGCCGATGGTGCCCAGGGCCTTTCCGGTTCCAAGTTACGCGAGTCGCGCATTTCTTCGCGAGACGGAGCGTTGGTATCGAGCGGTCGGGGCCCGTCTGTCGCGATTCCGATGGCCCGACGGGCCCATCGTGCTCGTTCAGGTCGATAACGAAGGAGCGCTGTACTTTCGCGATGGGCTTTGCGATCAGGATTATCATCCCGATTCGCTTCATGACTTTCGTGAATTCCTTCGGTCGAAATACGGCGACTCGATGAGCCTTCGAACGGCCTGGGTCGATGAGAGGGTTACGTTCGAGTCTGCCCAACCCCCTCGGCGTGCCGCGGTCCCGGTGACGCAGGCACTCGGACGGTTCATGGATTGGGCTGAGTTCCAGGAGACGCTCCTATCCTCTGCGATGGGGACCATGGCACGCGCGCTGATGGCCTCTGGATTCGGCGGACTTCCCACGAGTCATAATCTGCCTATCGCGCACAGCGCCACGCCGCTCGATCCGGACCGCTTGTCGGCGATCGACTTAGTGGGTATCGACTACTACCATCGGGCCAATCCCGACGATCACAAGGTCATCGCGCGCCGAACGACCGAACTTGCCGCTCGCTGCGAAGATACCGCGTGTCCAGCGTTCGCCGCCGAGATGGGGGCTGGCTTTCCGCTCTTCTTTCCTCCCCTCGACGAGAGCGACTCGCTCTACACGCTCATGAGCGCGCTTGCTTATGGTCTGCGCGGATTCAACCTCTATATGGCCGTCGAGCGGGACAGGTGGATAGGAGCCCCCGTCGATGCGCTAGGTCGGCCGCGTCCCATGGCGGACAAGGTTGCGCGGCTCGTGTCGGCCATCGACCGATTTCAGGTGCTCGCGCTTCGCCGCCGCGCGGTCGTGCGACTCGTTGTGCCGCGTGGCTTGCGTCGCCTCGCCCGGGCCACGCATGCGTTCGGACCGTTGTCGCCCGCGTTGTTTCACACTCTCGGGGCGGGCTGGGGCGAGAGCCTATTGGAGCATCAGGCGATGCCCGCCGTCGTCTCGGCAGAGGAGGCTATGGCTGTCTTCGAGGAGGCGCTCCACGTTCGGGGGGTTCCGTTCGCGTGGGCTTCCGGAGAGACTTGGAACGAGGGAACGCGCTGGGTGGTCTGCGCTTGTGCGGGCTCGCTGTCGTCGCGCGTCTTGAGCGGTCTTCGCGCCGCGAGAAAGGCTGGAGCTGTCGTGACACTCGCCCCGCACGCGCCGACGCTCGACGAGGCATGGCGACCGCTGGCGGCGGCTGAGGACGTATCGGACTTCGAGGTGGTGGGATCGCCAAGCTCAGCGCAGGCGCAGGCGCTGGTCGAGCGGAGAATCGATGTGCTCGGGCTCGATGCGTGGCCTGTTAGCCCATCGAGCCTCTACGTGTGCGTGCACGAGGACTCGGCGGGCAAAGCGCGCGTGGTCTTTGCGATGAACCCGACGAGCGCGCCGGCGGTGGCGAGGGTTTCGATCGCCGGGGTCGTCTCGCTGGTCGACGCCCTGGATGGAGTGCGCGTTGACGCGCACGCGGGCGCGTGCGCAATTCCGGTTCCGCCCAGGGCCGTCCGGCTGATGGCAGTCGAAGGCTGAGCGCCCCGTGCTTTTTAGCAGTCCGCTCTACGCGGCGTTTCTCATCCCGACGTGGATTGCATTCTGGGCCCTGCGGCGCGCTCCCACCGTTCGAGTGCTCTTTCTCGTATGCGCCAGCTACTTCTTCTACTGGTTCGGCACGTGGGACGCTGCGCGCGTGGAAGCGGTGCCGATCGCTCCGGCCGGGTGGGCCTTCCTTTGCCTGGCGGTCATCTTCGTCGGAAGCTCACTCGATTTCTTCGTGTGCCAGGCGCTTGGCCGTACCGAGAACCCTCGTGCGCGAAACGCTCTGTTGCTCGCGTCGATTGTCTACTATCTTGGTGTTCTCTCAATATTCAAATACCTTGCTTTCGCGGCCGACTCCATTGCGGCGCTGCTCGGATGGATCGGAGTTCACGTTCCCCCGACGCACCTGCGAATGGTGCTTCCGTTCGGCATCTCGTTTTTCACGTTCGAGACGATGAGCTACACCATCGACGTCTGGCGGAGGCGGATCGCACCGACGCGCCGTTACCTCGACTACCTACTCTTCGTTTGCTTTTTCCCGCATCTGGTCGCAGGGCCCATCGTCCGTCCGGGTCAGATGCTCCCCCAGCTCGCCGCCCCACCACGGTACGACGCGGACCGTCAAGCGCGCGGCCTTCTGCGAATCGCCACGGGCTTGTTCAAGAAGATACTCATCGGCGATTATCTAGCCCAAGCTGTCGTGGAGCGCGTGTTCTCGACCCCCGAGCGCTTCACCGCACTCGAAGTGCTCCTGGCCGTCTACGCCTATGCGGCGGAGATCTACGCCGATTTTTCGGGGTACACGGACATCGCCATCGGGACGGCCGCCCTGTTTGGCTACGAACTTCCCGAAAACTTCGACGCCCCGTATCTCGCGACGAGCCTCCAGGACTTCTGGCGCCGCTGGCACATCTCGCTGAGCACGTGGCTTCGAGATTACCTGTACAAGCCTCTCGGAGGGTCGCGTCACGGAGCGGCCGTCACGTATCGCAATCTGATGCTCACGATGGTTCTCGGTGGTCTCTGGCACGGAGCGTCGTGGAACTTCGTCATCTGGGGCGCGCTCCATGGTTGCGCCCTCGCGGTCACACGCATGTGGCAACGGAGCCGGCCGCCGCTGACGGGATACGCAGCCCGGGTCGTCACGACGCTCGCCACGTTTCACTTCGTGTGTCTCGGGTGGATATTCTTCCGAGCGCCTACATTGTCGCATGCTGGCCTCGCACTGGAAACGTTGACCCGAGGGACCTGGCGGATGGACCACGTGTCCTGGCGCGTGGGCGTCGTCGTCGCGGTCGCGATGATTCTCCACGCGCTTCCGCGGGCGTGGAAAGCCCGTGGTCGCGAAGCCTTCGTGGGATCGCCCGCCATCGTTCAAGGTCTCGCGCTTGCCGTCGCCGCCATCCTCTTGCACGTTGCGGCTCGGGCAAAGCCAGAGCCATTTGTCTACGGCCAATTCTAGGGGGGACACCTGCCGCCGAGCTTGCAACGGGCGAACGCCGACGAGGGCGCCCTTCGCGACTCCGTCATACGGAACGTATGTCTTATGTACAAGATCTCCGTGCACCGTCGGACGCCTCGCCGGGCGGACTGCGACCTCGCCGCGGTTGCCGGACGAAGGCACTGTTTCCGCCTAGTACGACGTCCGGGTGGGATGTACCGGCGCGGTCCGCAAGCGGGACGACGAGCTAGACCGGCGTGTTGCGTCAGCCCAGTCATTCGTTATAGTGAACAACATGTTCACAGATGGTAGGCCTTCCGAAGGCATCCGGCCTGCGCCCAGTGCGAGACCGCGTCGCGATCGTCGGTTGGAGGCCACGAGCCGCGTGCGACCGTCCATCGAGGATGCCATAGGACGCACGCCCCTGATCGCGCTGCAGCGGATGACGGCGGGCCTCCCGGGCCGCGTCGCCATCAAGCTTGAGTCGCGCAATCCTACCGGCAGTGTGAAGGATCGGGTGGCATCCGCTCTCGTGTCTGAGGCCGAACAAGACGGACGGCTCCAGTCCGGTGGAACCATCGTCGCGGCGACTAGCGGAAACACTGGCTTGGCGCTGGCTCAGATCGCGAATGCGCGAGGATACAAGGCGAAGCTCACCATCCCCGGAGACTGGGCCCACGAACGTCTGGCCCTGCTGCTGCACTTGGGGGCCGACGTCATCGTGACCCCCGGCGGCGGAATGAAAGCAGCGCGGGACCGAGCGCGATCCATCGCCACATCGAGCCCAGACGTGACCCTCCTCGATCAGTTCGAGTCGCCGGCAAACCCCGAGATACACCGTCGAACGACGGCGGAAGAGATCTGGGATGACACCCGAGGCGAGATCGCGGCATTTGTCGCGGGTGTCGGGTCGGGGGGCACCATCATCGGCGTCGCACGGGGGCTTCGCAGCCATGGTGGGCACGTCCGCATTGTTGCGGTGGAGCCCGCGTCTTCGGCCGTGCTCTCCGGCTTGCCCCCCGGGTCGCACGCAATTCAGGGCTTGGGAGCCGGCTTCGTTCCACCTCTGTTCCAAGAGGCACTCGTGGACGAGATCATCACGATGTCCGACGACGACGCCTTCACGGGGGCACGATCGGTGGCGCGTAGCGAGGGCATCTTGGTGGGGGTGTCATCCGGCGCGACGGTGCGCGCGGCGCTTGCGATAGCCGCCCGGCCAGCCATGGCCGGCAAGCTGGTGGTCGCGATGGCGTGCGATTCGGCAGAGCCGTACATCATTGCGCCGCGACTGGAGTCGCTCGCGCGAGCGGGCAGACGATGACCTCGCGGTCGCGCGTGGCATTCTTGAGAAACCAGACGACCACCAGGGTGTAGGTCCAGAGGGCCATGGGCCTAGGGTGGCGGGGCTCGGAGACGCCTCCGAGCCGTCCACCGAGTGGGAGTCAAAATGTCTGATGTACGACGTCGAGGCTGTCACTCACCGGGAAGGACAATCTGCGGGTGGACCGATCGATACACGCTGCTGTCCGGTTGTCCTGGGGGTCTACCCTGACGGACACTCCGAGCGGTTTGCCTTCTCGAACCGCGACACAGATATCCGCCTTCGCGCTGTCCGCCAGCCCGCATTGGGCGAAGAACGAATTCGTGCGCATGGGTGCACCGAGTTGCTCCCGAGTCAGGTCCGAGACCGCTCGATTGTGACGCATGTCGATGGTTTGTGGGTTCTCTTCTTGCGCTCGCTCGCAGCTCTTTCCGGTGCTCACCGCGAGCGCGACGTGCATCTCCTCAGTCGACTTCGCGCTCTGGTCGTGATCGAAGATGGCCATGTCGATCCGAGTGCCCTCGTCCGTAAGCGTCCCCAGGTCGTCCCAGAAGACGATCTTGTCGCCTCGATATCCCGTCTTCGTCTTGACGAGGCCGACCTCGACCCCCTTCGAGCCTTTTCCCTTCGGATAGACCATCACGACGTCGCGGTCTTTGACGTCGGGGCCGAGAAGAGTCACCTCATCGTCCGTGGCGTCGATGAAGATGTGGACGCCCTGATCGATGGTCTCGACCCTCACGAGTGCCGAATAGTCGCGCGGGCCGTTGGTCGAGCACGGAGCGAACGCCTCCGTGGCGACGCTTGAATTGAGGTCGTGGGCGTGGACCTGGTCGGCGTCACCGCACGGTTTCTGGGTTTCCGTGACTTCGACTGGAGTCGGGCGGTCGGTGGCCGGAATCCGGGCGGGCAGCGGCTCGCTGCCTCCGGCGCACGCGACGGTGAGAGCCGCAAACGATAGGCAGACCGAATACGACGAGGAGAGACGCATCGTGCTAGAATAGACGACCCTCGGCGGTAGTGTCCCGGCGTGCGTAGACTTGCGCGTGCGACAAAAACTCTGGGTGTACGAAACGTACGCGCGGGCCGTCGGCAAGGCCCCTCCTCGCCCGAAGACGAGCCGCGCGCTCGCGACCGTTCCGGTCCTGTCGCGGGACGGGTGCGGGCCGGTGCAAGACGACCCGCCGCCTGCTGAGGCGGGCAGCTCATAGGCAAATTCGCGTGATACGTCGACCCTCCAGGCCGCGCGCATCGGCGCGAGCACGGTCTTCCATTTGCTTATGAGGCAGTGATGGACATCATCTTGCACTCCGTTGTTCGAGGGTTGAGGAGCCGCGTCCGGCTTCGCGGCGCAGGGCACGGCGAACGGATCCGAATCGCATGCGTCTCCTGCGCCTGGTTCGCGTTCGGCTGCGGTGTCGCGGCCGAAGGAGGAACGGTCGACGAGTTCAGTCCCAGCGCGGCCAATCCGCTGGCGTGTCACGTGGACGGATTGCTGCCTGACTCGCGCTGCACGCCCGGGGCCGCGCAGACGAGCGACCTGGGTGTCATTTGCGGGACGTCGACGGACCTGCGTAGGGACGTTTCCGAGGTCACGCGAGAGCGCGCGTTCGCGCAGTACGGACTATCGCCGCACCATGCGCCCGGCGCCTACGAGCTGGATCACCTGATTCCTCTTGAGCTCGGGGGGAGCAACGACATGGCCAATCTCTGGCCGGAGGCCGCCCCCGGGTTTCACCAGAAGGACCAGGTCGAGGACTTCTTGCATGACAGCGTCTGTTCAGGGAGCATGGGAGTCGAGGACGCCCAGCGTGCGATCGCCGCCGACTGGACACAGTTCGCCCCACGCTGATCCGCGCGGGCACAGCTCCGATGGCGCCCGCTGCCCGCCCCGTGATAACCCAGACCCTCACAATGACGTCTCGGCGCGCGGATCTCATCTTTGGAACCGTCCACGGCTTTACTGCGGTTGTCATTCTCGTGGCCGTCTTTGGATGTCTTCCGACCCGCTATGGTCCTGTCGACTGGACTGGTGCGATACTCGCAGCTCTGGAATGCGCGGCGACCGTTGCCCTCCTCGGCGGACTCGCGTGGCGAGCCCTCGCGGCACGGATCGCGAACCTTTGCGCCCTCGCACTCGGACTGCTGTCGTTTACCGTCTTGCTAGTCACCGCAACCTGGCTCGGAGGAGTCTACGGTCAGGTCGGACGAGGTGGCGCGATCCTGCTCGGTGTCGCAGCAGCCGTCATACTGCCTTATCTGATTCTCTTGCCGGCATTCGAACTTGCCTGGATGGGTCCTGAGTCAAGCCCGCGGTCATGAAGCCTCGGACGTTTTTCAGCTGGATCCTTGGGTGGGCCGTCATCACGGCGTGCCTCTGCCTGCTGGTGCACCTCGGGTTCTCCCTACGAGAGATTCGATCTGGAGCCCGCATTGTGATCGCGAGCGTCTGGAGCGATGGCAGTCTCGTCGATCGCTCGATTGTCGGTTACGTCGGCGCGCGCACTGAGCGCCTCGACCGGACACTCTCGGAGCGGCCGAGATCGACGCTCGTGTACGAGTCCGTGGTCGGCGAAAGCCTCGTAGTCCCGTGGCCCGAAGAAGCGTTGTCGATCTCGTTCGTTCCAGGGCGTGATGGCGTTGCCGCGGACCTGGGAGGTCACACGGCGTACCTGACGCCCGATGAGCTGCTCCAGCAACAGGCCTACGACAAAGGTGTGTCACTGTCGTCCCTCCAGGTCACCATAGGCCTCAATATCCCGCTGGTGTTCGCGCGGCTGGCGGAGCGTCTCGATACGACGGTATCAGACCTTCGCGCGCACGGCAGCCTTCGTCGGGTTCGCGTCGAACGCGCTGTCGCCGGGGCTACGCCGGTTCCGAAGCTTACGCCCCAGGCGTTGACGGTGGACGGAACGCGGGACTCGGTCATGGCGGCGGCGCGCTACCTTGCGCGGGGGGTTTCCGGCGAAGGACGTTTCCGCTATCTCGTCGATGCGCCGACGAATCGCAATGTCGGCGGGTACGACTGGCCACGGCATTCAGGAGCCACCTATTTTCTGGCGCAAGCTGCGGCGCTCTCCAAGGATCCAGAAGTCGCCTACGCAGCTCTGCGCGCAGCGAGCCACCTGCGCGATCACGCAATGGTGGCGTGTGGGGAGCATCGGTGCATCGGAGATGAAGACGTGGTGGATGTCGGGTCGTCTGGCCTCGCGCTCCTCGCCTTCGTAGAGATCGTCCGCACCGATCTCGACGCCGCGTACAACTTTGTAGTGCCGGAGCTGGCCGCGTTCCTTCGCTCGCAGCAGCGGCCCGATGGCGAGTTCATGCACCTCTATGACAGGAGGGCGAATTCGCCTGTCGACAAACAGCTGCTCTTTTACTCGGGGGAGGCAGCGTTCGCCTTGTCTCGCGCCCACGGGCTGACCCACGACCCGCGGGATCTCGACGCGTCGGCTAGGGCGCTCGCGTATCTCGTGGGACCCGGTTGGCGGTTCCTTGGCAGCCGTTACTACTGGGGGGAAGAGCACTGGACGTGCCAGGTCATGGCGGACTTGTGGTCACGCGCTCCGAATCGCGCTGCGCTCGACTTCTGTCTCGGCTGGAACGAGTTCAATCGGGCACTTCAGTACGGACCGCACGACACGCCCTACGACGCGGATGGCGCATTCGGTTTCGGCACCCTCGTGTCACCTCGGTTTACGCCCGCTGGAAGTCGTACCGAAGCCGCCCTCGCGACCCTCGAAATCGCACGCGCAGCGAACGTCAGCGCAGCGACGGTGCAGGCGCTCGACGACCAGTCACGGCGTTCCCTCGCACTCCTCGAGCGCCAACAGTTCCGCCCGGGACCGACCCATCTGTTTGTCGACCCGTCCGCCGTGGAAGGTGCCCTTCCAGCTACCGGGGTCGACTGGTCGCTGCGCATCGATTACGCCCAGCATGCCGGGTGCGCGATGATTCGTTGGCTATCGCTCCAATAAATCGCTTGGTCTGATGCGCGAACGAGGTCTAGGCTAAGATCGTACGCGGGAGGGCGAGTGCCCGGTCGAGCGAAGACATTCAAGCACAGCGGTTGGTTGGCGGTCGGAAGCGAGTCTCCCGGCCGAAGACAGGGGCGCCGCAGTCTTTCGGCATACGGTGGGCGCGCGCGGGGTGCGGGGCCGGGGTTTGGAAACGATCTCGGCGTGCCCGGCGCACGTCGCCGCGGGGGCTCACTCAGACCATGGCCTCTGGCCATCGGGCACGCCGAATGGAGCGCGGGAAGCGCTCTCGCTCTCATGTATCCGCTGCTTTATGTGTCGCAAAGACGCTCGCGAGTCGGCGCAGCGACGATCGCGGGCACCAGCCGAGAGGCATCTAGCATGACCAAAAAGAAGCCGAGCGTTCGGAATCTCGACACGGTGTCGTCAGATGAGGCTCGAGCGTATCTCGCGTACGCGGGCGGCGACGAGCTCCGCGCAGCCTACGTGCTGGCGGTCGACAGGAACCGTCTCGATGGATCGCTCGCGTCCCCGGACGACACGGAAGTGCACCACGCGCTCTTTCTCATTTGCCGCGCGTTTGGGCGGATCCCACCGAGTTTTGACGAGATGCGGGTCGAGCTGCGACGCCTGGCCGCCGCTTGAGGGGGTCGGCCGACAGAACAGCTCCAGCGACACTCAGAAAAATTGAGCTTGCGCATTAGTTATCTTTGGTTAATAATATCTGCATGGCATTTCGGTCTGCGCGAAAGCCCGACGCGGCTCCCACGATTGCTGACGCTCATGCCGCAATCGCCTGCCTCACCCGCCTGACGGAACTGACTCAACAGCGGCGAGTTCAACTGGCGACGGCGGTCGGATTGACCGATCAACAATGGGGCGTCCTCGAGGAGATCGCGACCGAGCACTTCATGCCAAGCCTGTTCGCGCGTAGGCGGGACAGCTCGGCTGCCGCCGTATCGAAGATCTTGCGACAACTGTCCGACAAGGGGCTGGTCGTCGCGGAGATCGCGGCAGGCGACGGTCGGCAACGGCATTACTCGCTCAGTGCCGAAGGACGTCGAGTCATGGATCGGCTGCGAGCGAGTCGCGAGGCGGCGATCCGGGACATCTGGCTCGCTCTCGACGCGGCGCGTCTCCGCGCGTTTACACAGGTCGGCCAGTCGATCATCGAAGGGCTGGAGCGATACGCGGCGACAGTCATCTCGAAACAGGAGTAGGCGATGGGAAAGTCGTTATACGAAAAAGTATTCGACCGGCACTCGGTCGGACCGCTGGCGTCAGGACAGATGCAGCTTCTCATGGGACTGCACCTCATTCACGAAGTCACTTCGCCTCAGGCATTCAGCATGCTCGACGAAGCGGGGCTTGCCGTCCTAATGCCGGAGCGAACATTCGCCACGGTCGATCACATCATCCCGACCAGCGGACAGCTTCGACCCTATCCGGACTCGCTCGCCGAGGAAATGATGGCAACCCTCGAGCGCAACGCGAAGCGCCACGGGCTACGATTCTTCAGCCCGGAGAGAGGCGAACAAGGCATCGTCCATGTGATTGGTCCGGAACTCGGCCTGTCGCAGCCCGGGATGACCATCTGCTGTGGCGACTCCCACACGTCCACGCACGGAGCGTTCGGTGCCATTGCCTTCGGCATCGGAACGTCACAGGTACGCGACGTATTGGCCACCCAGACGCTTGCGATGGACAAGCTCAAGGTACGGCGCGTCGACGTCACGGGGCGCCTGCGGCCGGGCGTCTACGCCAAGGACGTCACGCTGCACATCATCGGGGCGCTCGGTGTCAAGGCGGGAGTCGGATATGCATACGAATACGGTGGCGAAGCGATTGAGCGCATGTCGATGGACGAGCGCATGACCGTGTGCAATATGGCGATTGAGGGCGGGGCACGCTGTGGATACGTGAATCCGGACGCGACGACATTCGCGTACCTCCATGGACGGCCGTACGTGCCCAAAGGGGACGCGTGGACGCGGGCTGTACGCGATTGGGAGGCCATTCGGAGCGATCCTACCGCCCATTACGACGACATCGTGACCATCCGTGGCGAGGATATCGAACCGGTCGTCACGTGGGGAATCACTCCCGGGCAATCAGTGAGTGTTGGCGGCAGAATCCCCTCGCCGTCGGAGGTGCCTGAGGGCGAGCGAGCGGGCGTCGAAGAGGCCTACGCCTACATGTCTTTCGGGCCGGGACAACCGATCGCCGGCACGCGCATCGACGTCGCCTTCGTCGGGTCCTGCACCAACGGCAGAATGACTGACTTCGATGAGGTAGCGCGGATGCTCCGCGGTCGGGGGATGAAGGTGAAAAGCCACGTTCGAGCGATGATCGTCCCCGGATCCCAAGCGATGAGACAGGCCATGATTGACAAGGGGTACGACAGACTCTTTACGGAGGCAGGATTCGAGTTTCGTGAAGCCGGCTGCTCCATGTGCCTGGCAATGAATCCGGACAAGTTGACTGGCAGGGAGATGTGCGCGTCGTCATCCAATCGCAACTTCAAGGGTCGACAGGGGTCCGCTACGGGCAGGACGTTGCTCATGAGCCCTGTGATGGTGGCCGCTGCCGCCATCGCTGGGGAGATCGTCGACGCACGTAGATTGTTCGATATTCAGTGAATAGAATCCCCATCAGCGAAGGACCGGCCATCATGGAAGACAGCAAGCGCGTCGTGATCGAGGGTCGAAGTGTCCCTCTCGTCGGCAACGACATCGATACGGACCGAATCATTCCGGCCCGCTTCCTCAAGTGCGTGGTGTTCGACGGTCTTGGCGAGCACGCCTTCGAGGACGACCGCACGGCCCTGCGTGCACAGGGGACAGCTCACCCATTCGACGATCCGCGTTTCGAAGGCGCGCAGATTCTCGTGGTCAACAAGAACTTCGGGTGCGGCTCGTCTCGGGAACACGCGCCCCAGGCCCTGCGACGTTGGGGGCGTGGAATTCGAGCGATCGTCGGAGAGTCATTCGCCGAGATTTTCCATGGCAATTGCGTCGCGCTCGGAATTCCGTGCGTCATCGTGGACGTCGCCTCTGCAGAAGCTCTGCAGGCGATCGCCCGAGAGCGCCCGACATCGACCGTTCGAGTCGATCTGCTCGCGAAGACGGTAACCTCTCAAGGATTCGCCGTTGCCCTCACAATCGCGGAGGGGCCGCGCCGTCAGTTTGTCGAAGGGCGTTGGGATTCCACCGCCGAGCTCCTCGCGAGCAAGGACAACATCCGGACGCTGGCAGCGTCGATCCCGTACTTCAATCAGTTCGCCTGACGCAACGGAGCCGCCCGCCGGTCGATGGGTGCGCATGCAAGAGCAATTCGGATTCATTGATTCGATCCAGCCTGGACGAGCGTTTGGGGGCCGAATGCCGGCGCGATTCCGGGCTAGGTTGAGCCTCGTTTCGTGCGCACTCTGTCTCGCGATGGCCGCAGCGGCGTGCGATGCCAGGGTGTCCAGCCCTCGGCCGCCGCAGCCTTCCATCGCGGACGCTCGTGGAAACCCCTCGGAGGCGCGGTCGGTTGGGTCGTCGGTGGACGTGCCCGATCCGGGGCGTCGAATCGTCCGCACGGCGGACTTGTCTCTGGAGACGGACGCTCCGGAGCTCGCCGCCAAGCAGGTAGGCGTGCTCGCGGAGTCGAAGGGGGGGTTCGTCGTCAGTTCGGACGCATTTCGATCGAGAGCGGACGATGGCGACGAAGACGTGAAGGTCACCGTTGTGTTTCGCGTGCCGGCGACCGTGTTTGATAGCGCGCTCGAGTCCGTGCGCGCCCTGGGCAAGCGAGTCCCCGCGGAGAGTGTCAGGGGACAAGACGTCACGGAGGAGTATGTCGATCTCGAAGCTCGCCTCAAAGCGCGCCGCGCGATCGAGGATCAGTACGTGTCAGTCCTCAAGGAAGCGAAGACCATCCACGACATCCTTGAGGCGCAGGAAAAGCTCGGCGAAGTCAGGACCGAAATCGAGCGAGCCGAGGGGCGCCGGCGGTATCTCGACAACCAGACGAGCCTCGCGACGTTCACTGTGCGCATCGCGCATCACATCGAAGCGATCGACTCGAGCGGCCCCGGGTTCGGCAATAGCTTGAAACAAGCTTCGCACGACGTCGTGGGGGTCTCGGTCGGCATCGTCAACGGCGCCATTCGCGCTATCGGGTTCCTCCTGCCCGTCGGCGTCCTCTTGGGCATCCCGATCTGGCTGCTCGCGCGAAGGCTCGTTCGAAGGAGACGGCGCGCGACCCCTTGAGCGGGGGCGGGAGACAACCTGTTTCTTGGCCCAGGGCTCTCTATCGTGCGAGCGATGGCGTGATGACTGGCGCCCGTGACTCGGAGCTGACCGCGGTGCGGAAGCTCGCGGAGGAAATGGCAAAAGGCCGCGGCGAGCGCCTGTCCACAGGGCATCTGCTCGCCGCCATAGCCTCCGCTCCAGGAAATGCAGCGGAACTTCTTCGAGAACGGCGCTTGAGCGCAGAAGTTCTCCTCAAGGCGGCCCGCGTGTTCACCGACGATCAACCCGATGCGGTGGGGCGGGCCATCCAGCGTGCACGTGAACTCGCAGCTCGGTCCCCCTCGCGTGAAGCTCACGGGGTTCACTTGCTGTTCGCGCTCTGCCAGGAGCGCACGGCTGCCGCCTATCGCGCGGTAATGCACTGCGGCTCGGACGTCTCGAGGCTACGCGCTGTTTCCATGCAGGTGGCGTTAGGACTTGTCGGGACCCGCCGTACGACGTCGCCGGCCCAGCTCACTCTTCCGCGCGGCACTGCCCTTCCGCGCGCTCTGGAGGCGCCATCCCGTCCTTCTCCTGTCGTGTCCGCGCCCGTCGCGGCCGTCCAAACGTCGTCGCCGATCGCGCCGCGCCACCGGCGCGCTCGCCCCGCGGCTGCATCTGTCTCGCCGATCCGGCCATTGGGGCGATTCCAACTCGATCCGAAGCGGTTCCCGACGTTGTCCTCAGTCGGTAGGAATCTGACCCTGGCGGCGGCCCGCGGGGAGCTCGACCCGGTCTTCGCCAGGGAAGCCGAGATCGATCGCATTCTGGACATCCTGGCCAAGCGTTGCGGCAACTGCCCGTGTCTCGTCGGCCCTCCGGGGGTTGGAAAGAGCAGCATCGTTTATGGTCTAGCGCAGCGCATCGCCGACAGTCGCCAGGAGAACACGCTGGACGACCGAGTCGTGATCGAGGTCGACCCGGCGGCGCTCGTGGCCGGCACCGGCCTGCGGGGCGCGATGGCTGAACGCTTGGGTCACATCAAGACAGAGGTGGCCCGTGCGGGGCGCCCCGTCGTGCTGTTCCTGGATGAGTTTCAGTCGGTCGCATCCGGGGACGACGAACTCGCGGCGGAGCTTCGGGCCGCGCTGTCTCGGGGCCAGTTGGCCTGCATTGTCGCGACGACGCTCGAGGACTACCGGCGCGTGGTGCTTTCGGATGGGCAGCTGGCGCGGGCCGTCGCGCCGATTGACGTGTCCGAGCTCGCCCCCGATGAGGCCATTGTCGCGCTCGAGCGTGTGCTCCCTGCGTTTGCGAAGCACCATTCAGTGCGCTTCACCACGGATGCCGTTGCCGCCGCCGTCGCGTGGACCACGAGGTACGTGCCGGAGCGTGTGCTGCCCGACAAGGCGGTTACTGTCCTTGACCTCGCCGGTGCCAAGGCTCGGCGGCGGGGCGAGTCCGAGGTGGGGCGTGAACAAGTCGCGGATGTCGTCAGCGCGTCGGCAGGCGTCCCGGTCGAACGGCTTCTCGAGACGGACGCTGCCCGGATGCTTCGCGTGGAAGCGATTCTCGCAGAGCGCGTGGTCGGCCACTCACACGCTCTCGAACGCATAGCCCATGTCATTCGCCGCAGCGCCACGGGGTTTCGGGCGAGGCGTCCGATCGGCACATTCCTTTTTCTCGGCCCAACTGGCGTCGGGAAGACGGAGACGGCCAAGGCGGTCGCCGAGTGTTTGTTCCATTCTCCGCACTCGATGACTCGCCTTGACATGTCCGAATACGCGGAACCGCACGCCGTCGCCAGACTAGTAGGCGCGCCGCCCGGTTATGTGGGACACGAGGGCGGGGGTCAGCTCACCGAAGCAGTCCGCCGGAGGCCGTATCAGGTGCTTCTCCTCGACGAGATCGAGAAGGCACACCGAGACGTGCTCGAAGCATTTCTCCAGGTGTTCGACGAAGGTCGCATGACAGACGGTCGGGGGCGCACCGTGGACTTTACCAACGTGGTCATCGCGATGACGTCCAACCTGGGCGCCGACATCGATCCGGTATCCGCGCGCTATCCCATCGGATTTGGCGTGCAGGACCTCGCGCAGGAGTGTGCCTACGATGATGCGCTTGGAGCAGCCGCCCGGACAGCGCTCCCACCGGAGCTCTATAATCGAATCGACGAGGTGATTGCCTTTTGCCCACTCACCCGGGACGACGTGGCCGAGGTCGCGCGTCGCATGCTGCGCATGCTCGGCGATGAGCTCCGGAGTGTCAGGGGTGTGGCCCTTGAAATTCGAGAAGGTGTGGTCGACGCATTGCTCGAGGCCGGCGGATTCGACCGGTCTCTGGGTGCGCGGCCGATGCGACGAACGATCGCGCGCCTCATCGAAGCGCCCATTGCCGAGATGGTCCTGAGGGGCGAACTCGACCGAGATTCGGTCGCGGCCGTGTGCGTTTGTGACGGACGCGTCACCGTGCAGGCGGCGCCAAGACGCTGAGGCATCATCCGCCCGGCATCTCGATTGCCCGTCGATACCTCTCACGTCGGGCCGAGTCCTTGAGCACTTCGTAGGCTTCTTCCAGAACCCCGACGATGGTTCGCAGATCGTCGTCGAGATCGGCGAGTCCAGGCGTCGACACTCGGGCCGGTTCGAAAGCCCGACGGAGGTCGAGAAATGCGCGCCGTATCTCGTACCCGGTGGCGCTGCTCGGTACACCGAGCAGAGCGAAGTAGTCCCCCTCTTCGACGAGCTGAAGTCGCGCGCGAATTCGCTCCCTGAACGCCTCCTCGTCGAGCGTCTCGTCGGTGAGCGCCTTGTCGCCGCCCAAGCTCGATGGTTCGGCATCCGAGTCGGAGGGGACTGTCACGCCCATGACCCCGATCTGGACGAGGGCGTACAGGACCGTCGCCAGCGCGCCTTCGGGTGCCCTCACCAATGCGTCGCCCAGAGAGCCTCCCTCGGACGCTCGCACGCGATCGATGTCCGACGCATCGAGGGCGCACTCCTCGAGCAACCCGAGTGCGTCGCCGGCGACCAATCGCGCCCCCGGACCGCCGAGGCGCGCGATGGCCTCGGTGGGCGATATGACGCGGCGGATGACATCGACAAACACGGCCGCCCCGGTGGAGCCGCCAAACGCGGTTGGGTCTGAAGCCGTGCGCCCCGCGAACTCGGACTCGACAGCGAGTTGAGCGTTGGGCATCTCGAAGAAGCGTCCGAGCAGCCACTCAGAATGCGCGCGAAGGGTGGGCCACATCTGGTCTTGCCGTAGGTAGCCGCGAGCCACCAGCGCGGCCCCGGCGTGGCGTCCGAAGGCAGGAAACCGACCACCCAGGCGCCGAAGCGTCTCGCGTGGGAGATCGCCGCGGAGACCTAGGAAGGCAACCAAGGACTCTTCCGCGGCGGTTGATGTCGCGGCTACCAGGTCGCCGTCGCGGAATGTGAGGCGCCGGACGGAGTCAGGCGCTGTGAGCGTCATCGTCCCGGTGGCGCGGTTCGCGATGGCTCGGCCCACGACGCGAACGACACCTTCTCGATCGACGCTCGCTGGAAACAGTTCGCGCGATCGATGCGGTGCGAAAACGCTTTCATCGGTCGGCGGAAGAGTGGGCCCTTGCTCCGGATCGGACGGAGAAGTCCTCGTTGGCCGTACGGCGCCGTCGAAGGGAGCCAGAGGTTGACGCCGAGCAGGCGTTGGGACGTGTGCCTGGTCGAGGGTGGCGGGGTCCATGGGCGACGTCCTCATCGAGGGCGCTTCCGTGTCGTGCGCGCCCGCCAGGGCCCGCTCCGGCGTCTGGTCCGCTCCTTCCGCTCGCAGCCATCCCACGGCCTCGTCCTCGGCGTCGTCTTCCGCGATGGGCTCGTCCAGCGCTGCGAGCAGCTCCGACGGCAGTACGGCCTCGATCTCATCCTCTGGCGACGGGACGGACGAAAAGTACTCCCCCGGAGCCTGGATGCGCTCCTCGGCCTCAGCCAGGAGCGCTCTGAGTTCAGGGCTGACCTCGGCGGGGGAAAAGCTCCGGGTGCCCGCGCGCGGCGATTGCGGAGACGCATCGGCTGGCGTCGGCTGGCGCGACGACACTCCAGCGTCCGCCCCGGAGCCGAAGCTCGCCGCGGAGCGCATGCTAGGGGGCGGCAGCGAGGGCGGCACGCTCGCCGTGCGGGTAACTGGCGAACCGGTGGGGGCCGTCCAAGTGGGCGGCTCTGCTCGCGTCTCGTCGTACGCAACGCTTGATCTCCGGTCGGACAGTTCTCCAACGCGCCGGACGAGTGCGGGTAGGTCGATCGGTCGCGCGTACGTTCCGCTGCCCTCGTGGCGTCTGATGTCATCGGCAGTGGCCAGAACGCCTCCGGCACTGGAGCCAAGAAGTACGTGAATCTCGTCCCCGTCCGGAAGCGCGTCGCGCATGCGAGTCACGACGTCGAGTGCTCCGTCCGCATCCGCGTCGATCAAGATGACACTCGGGCGCTCGATGCTGGCGCGTGCCAGGAGATTGGAAAGGCCGACTTCGGCGACCGCGTGGCCTGCCGCAATGAGCGCGTCGCGCACCGTCTTCCCGTCGGCCGTGGTGTCACAGAGGAACACCGTTCGGTTCGCGATGTGGCCGGCGCCAGCGGCCATAGTGGAGTCAGAGTCCACGGTTCAATCTCCGAGGCGTGACTTGCGCGAGCGCTCATCCCAGAGCGCCCCGAGACGATCGCCAAGTCGCGGCAACGCCCCAGCCGCCCAAACAAGGGCGAAGACGAAGACCACCAGCGCAACCTCTCCGAGCGACATCGTAGAAGCAAGCCTAGCACTACCGCGCTCCCGGCTCGACGACGCGACGTGGGCTGGAATCGGCTGCCGTTCCTCTGTAAACCGACGTCTCATGGATCGGGAAAAGAGGCTTCATGCGAGCTCGCTGCGCGGATCAACGCCCGCCGTGCGCACGCCGGCGCTGCCGATCGTGGCTCGGCCTTGGGGAAAGAAAGCGTGCCAGCGGCTGCTACGGGTGCTGGCGTGGCTCGCCGCGGCCGTCGGTGCCGCGGTCGGCGCGGCCATTGTCGTGGCGGCGGTCGTCGTTCACAGATTCGAAGCCGGTCTGCCGAGCGTTCGGGACCTCAAGGCGTATCGCGCACCCCAAGTGACGCGCATTCTGGCGCGCGACGGGACGACCGTACTGGCCGAACTGTTCACGCAGCGCCGCACCGTCGTGCCGCTCGATTCGCTGCCCGCCCATGTGAAGCTTGCCACCCTGGCCGCGGAGGACGCGGACTTCTATGAGCACGAGGGTTTGAACTATCTCGGGATAGCGCGGGCATTTCTCGTCAATTTGCGAGCTCGCAGCACGCGCCAAGGCGGGTCGACGATCACTCAGCAGGTCGTCAAGAACCTCCTGTTGGGCACGTCCGAGCGCACGCTTGGGCGCAAGATTCGCGAGGCCCTGCTGGCGCGGAGACTCGAGCGCGAACTCACGAAGGACGATATTCTCGAACTTTATCTCAACAACATCTACTTCGGTCGCGGGCGCTTCGGCATCGAAGAGGCTGCGCGGGATGACTTCGGCAAGAGCGCGCGGTTCCTAAGCATCGGCGAGGCCGCGCTCCTGGTGGGACGCATTGCCAATCCGCGCGAGTATCATCCCCGAACCAACATGGCGAGCGCTCTGACGCGGCGCGCCTACGTGCTGGACCAGATGCACGCGAAAGGCTTCCTGTCCGACGCCGCATGGGCCCTCGCGAAGTCGCAGTCGGTGACGCTGGGGCCGCTATCGGACGGATCGAGCGGCCTCGCTCCCGAGGCCGTCGAGCTGGCGAAGGCAGCCCTGTACAAGCTGGAACCGGACCAGGCCCGGCTCGGAGGGTTCACGGTGACGACATCGATAGATCCGGCACTTCAAGCGGCGGCGCGAAAGGCCGTACGGGACGGACTTCTAGCGTATGACAAACGTCACGGGATCGACGGCGCACTTCGGCCGCCGCCTCGACCGGACAAGAAGGGCCGCATTCCAGCGGGACATGACGGACTCGTTGCGTTCGAGGGCAGTCCCAGTTACGACCAGCATCGAATTCTCGTAGGCATCGTAACCGGTGCGGACGATGTCGCCGCGACGGTTGATGTGCGCGTGGGCACGCGGAACGGCACCGTCAAGCTCAGCGAGTTTCCGAGATACAATCAGGCTCACCTCGCGGCGAGTGAGTTTGCACCCGTGGGGGCCTATGTCCGCGTGAGTCTGTCGTCCGTGCCGAGCGACGATCTCACGGCCAAGTTGGACTTGCGGCTCGAGTCTGGGCCGGAAGGTGTCCTGGTCGCACTCGACGCGCGGACACGGCAGATTCTGGCCCTCGTGGGGAGCTTCGAAGGCACCCCCGGCGGCCTCGACCGCTCGACACAGTCCAAGCGACAGCCCGGCTCGACGTTCAAGCCCATTGTCTATTCTTATGCGCTGCATTCGCGGAAGGTGACGGCAGCGTCCCTGATCGATCCCACTCCCGAGGTGTTCGAAGGGGGTTACAAGCCAACGAATTTCGAGGGGTGGCAGGGGCGCGATCCGCTACGCCTTCGCGAGGCCTTGGCCAACAGCGTGAACGTTGCGGCAGTGCGCGCTCTCAGGGACATCGGGCCCGCCAACGTGGTCGCTTGGGCCAGGGAACTCGGCATCGAGTCGCCCATGAAACCAGATCTCTCGCTGGCGCTCGGAAGCTATGAGGTTCGGCCGCTCGAGCTCGCCGGTGCGTATGCGACCTTCGCAGCGGGTGGCGTCTACGAGGAACCCACGGTTGTACTGCGCGTCGTTGGGCCCGATGGCCAGGAGGTCCAGCTTCCGGCGCATGCCCCTTCTCGACGCGTGATGGACGAGGGCGAGGCGTTTCTGGTCACCAGTCTGCTCACGAGCGTCGTGGACCACGGCACCGGGTCACGTGCCCGTTCGCTCGGCCGCCCGCTCGCGGGCAAGACCGGCACGACGAACGGCCCCAAAGACGCGTGGTTCGCCGGGTACTCACCTGACGTCGTGGCGGTTACGTGGGTCGGATACGACGATGGCCGATGGCTGGGTAGTTCTGAGCAGGGGGCAGTCACGGCGCTGCCGGCTTGGATGGCATTCATGAAGGTGGCGACCGACGGCAAGCCGCGGGTCGATTTTTCGCGCCCGCCTGGCATCGCAACGGTGACAATCGACAAGCGTACTGGTGCGCTGCCGTATGCCGGCGATCCCGACATACTGTCGGAGTATTTTCTGCCTGGCACGGAACCGACCGACGTCGCGGTCCCTCCATCTCTCGATGGCGGCTCGTAGAAGTGCGGTACTTTTCGCCGATCCCGTCGCGATCCCGGCGTCGAGCGTCCTCGCCTACAGGAAGGAGGCTCCGGGCGACTCGCCGCCGGCCTCGCTCGGTCTCGACGAAAATCACCACACTTCTTCACCACACTTCTAGTCTGAAGCGGGTTGAACCGAGTGACGAGCTTGTACCGATCGACCCTTGAGCCTTGGGAGCCGAGACTGGGCGCGCCTACCTCAGATATGCCGCGAGGGGCAAACTCTGCGCCTTCATGTTCGCGGTCACCAGACCGGCGAGCACCGTGGCGCCCTCCAGGTTCGTGTGCGTCGCGTCCGAGTCATTGGCATGGTACTTCAGTGCCGCCGCTTGCGACCCGAGCGTATTGTACCAGGCGGTCGAGAGCGACGTGAGATCGATGAAGGGGACTCCCTCTGCCGCAGCTGCCCCTTGGGCCGACACAGCATGGAGGCTGGACTGGTCCCCGTCCGTAGTGCCGCTGCCAAACTGCACGCGCGCGGGTGGAGAAACGAGAATCGCGTTCACGCCAGCGGCCTTGGCATCCACGACGTACTTTTCGAGGTTCGCCTGGACTGTGGCGTCCGCGACCCCCTTGTCGTTATGGCCGAACTGGACGAGCACGTAGTCGCCGGTAGTCCAGTGCGATTTGATCCCTCCCCACAGGAGGCTGTCTCCATAAAACGAAGATGAGCTCGCCCCGCTGTTCGCATAGTTGGCCACCGCAATCGGTGGTCCAAAGTATGTGGGGAGCATTTGACCCCAGCCGCCGAAGGCTCCGCCCGTCTGGTCGCACGCGGTGGAGTCGCTGGCCACGAAGACCTGGATCGGCTGTGTCGTCGTGTCAGCCAGCGCATATCCAATCGCGGTTACCTGCGGAGGCGTGGTCGCCGGGCCGGTGAAGAACAAGTCCAGACCAGGGAATCCACCCGGTCCTCCGGCATGGTTCGGCTGCCCCTCCATCCCTCGAACGTTCACCACGAATGAGTACTCGAGCGTTTGGCCGGCACTGGTGGGCACCGCGGCCAGCATCCCCCGGCTCGACTCGGCACTGATCGTGGTGTTGCCAGCAGCCGCGCCGCCAAGTTGAACCGTTACGAGGTAGTTGCCCGCTTCCGATATGGCCGTTGCCGTGGCCGGCGGCGTGTCGCTCGCGTTGTACGTGTCCCCGCCGAAGAGACATTCAATGCAGACGTTCCCGGCGGGGGCGCCGGCGCACGCGGGAGGATCCGCGGCAGTCAACGACGTACTTATGGGAACGGTCTTGCACTGGGCCGCGTTGGACGCGGTGGGAGCGGGATACCCACTCGGAATGCCGCCGTCGCTCGGCGGAACGCCTGCATCGACCACGACGACCCCGCTGCTCGATCCCATGCCTCCAGAAGAGCTCCCCGTGTTGCCCCCGGAAGAGCTGCTGCTTGCGGCCGGGTCGAAGCAGACGCTGTTCTGGCAGACAGCCGTCCCGCTGCTTTGGCAGTCGTTGTCGCTCGAGCAAAGCTGCTGAGTGCCGGGGGAGCAAGAGTCGATGCACGTGGGCGTCGACGTGCTCGTGCTTCGACAGCAAGAGTACGGAGGCGCGCACAGAGTCGTGGGACAATTCACTCCTTGGGCGCCACCTCCTCCGCTGCTGCTCGTTCCTTGAGACCCGCTGCTTGAACTGGTCCCCGAAGACGAGCCCGTCGGCGCTCCCGAGGACGAGCCACTGGCTAAGCCTGACGAGGATCCGGTTGCCGATCCCGAAGAGGAACCGCCCGTTCCGGCGCCCGGGGCAGCGGTCTGCTGGCTTGCAGAGCAGCCCCACAGGGACAGGAGCATGGAGAACGGTGGAATTAAGAGGCAAAGCCGCGTGCTTGCCATGATGGTCCTCGCGCCTTTTTGGTATGGGTCTGAGTGTGCCGCGCCGTGCGTTGGTTATCTACCAGTTTCGAAGTCGTGGGGAAGCGCCTCGCGCCACGGATCGAGGCATGCTTGAGTAAGGAGAGGTTATTGGCCCCGTAGCGCTCTCCATAGTCCGCGCCCGCCGTGACCGCATCAGTAATCTGGCCCGAATGGCGGCCGCTGACAATCAATTGTGTGTGCCGCTCCCTTTTTGCTCATGAACAATTGGCCTGTAGTTGAAACTCAGGTCCCCTTGACCGAGCCCGACTGCGAGCGCCCTTCAGATTCTCTCGGGGGCTCGCACGCGAGTTCCAAAGCGCCATGTGTCCAAACGCGAGGAGGGACTGGACGACGCTTCTCAGCCCCGTGCGTTCGGCATTGAATTGTGCGGCTCCACTGCCCGTCGGCGATAGGACGTGCGTCGATCAGCGAGCCCACGCAGTCGGGGCTATGGGCGCGAACGACGTGACCAACTGTCGAGGCGACCCCATCTGACGAGGATTTTGGATCGCCAGCACAATCTCGTTGACGTGAAGGCCGAAACGGGCCGACATCCGACTCGCGCGCTTCTCTTGGATGGCCGCAGCCATCTCGGCGATCCCGCGGGCAAAGTCCATGCGATTGCCTCCGCCCCGAGTGCGGAATGCGAACGACGGCTTTCGAATCATGGGCACCTTGCGCGGCCCGAGCCCCAGGATCTCGGCAGCGCGAGGATACTTCTCGGCTTTGATGCCAATCATCGTCCGTTTTTGAAATCGAACTGGGGAGCCGTAATCCCAGCAATCATCGACGCTCAAGACTCCCAGGTCGCCGAACACTCGCAATCTGTGATCGTGCGAGCCGAAGATACTGCACGTCACCCGCGCGACGACACCCTCGGGAAACTCGATGCACGCCACCGTAAAATCCTCTGTCTGGCGCTCGAGAGGGACTCCTTTATCCGGTACGGTGAGGGCCGCGAAAGAGGTCACGGCCCTGGCGGGCCCGAAGAATGCCGCCAACCACGTGACGTAATAGCCGGCGTGTTCCAACGTGCAGCCAACTTCGAATTCATCCTTGTAGGGCCACGGTGTCCCAGAATCACTTCGCCACTTCTTGTAGCCCATGAGATGGATCGGTCCGTCGTCGAGTTCGGCGTACGCGAGCCGAACGGTTCCGATGCGCTTGTCGCGCAGAGCCTTCCACAGTGTCTGCGCAGACTCACCAAGGACGCTGCAGGGCGCTGACGCGAGCTCTAATCCCCTGCGCTCGGCGATCTCAACGAGCTGCTCGGCCTCCGAGAAGGTCGTGCTGAGCGGCTTTTCCGAATAGACGTGCTTGCCCGCGTCCAGCGCGGCCTTGGACACCGCGTAGTGGCTGGCCGGATTGGTCAGGTTGACCACGATCTCGGTGCTACGGTCTCGCAGGAGCTCGTCGAGGGAAGCGTATTCGCGCACGCCGTTCAGCGCTGCGTATCGACGCGACCTTGGCGCGTCGCGATCGAAGACTCCGACGAGCTCGAGCTCCGGATGGTTTGTGAGCGTCTTGGCGTAGAAGTCCGCGACGAATCCGCAGCCGACGATGGCCAGGCGCATCACGCCCCTCGGCTATTCGAGTCACAGGTCCACAGCGAACGAATGCGGTCCATTGTCTCCATGATGGCCACGGACTCGTCGAGCGGCATGATCGGGCTCTCACGGGCGTTCTCATCCAGGCAGCGCATGACTTCGAGGGCCTCGTGCGCATATCCGTTGCCGAGGCGACGGCGGCACACCACGGTCTCGGCGCGCGCGCGCCGCAATCGGGTGTACGCGTCGCGCACGAGCGGCAGGTGTCTGAGCCTGTCCAGGCGACGCAGGCGGTGGGTCTCTGGACCACGCGTGCCGTGTGGCGCTGTCCGTTCAATCGTCGCAGACTCGGGGCAGTAGAGCGGCTCGGCGACGCGGAGAACGCCCTTGCTCCCGTGGAGGGTCCCCGTGTTGGATAGACGGCAACGAAAGCTTGCACAGAGGCACGCCTGTGCGCCGCTGGGGAACCCGAGAAGGACCGATGCCTGTTCGTCCACTCCGGTCGCGCCGATCACGGCCCGGGTCACGATGTCGCTCGGTCGCCCGAGGAATTGTGAGGTGAACGAGAGCGTGTAGACGCCGAGGTCGAGCATCACGCCTCCGCCAAGAGCCGGGTCGAACAGGCGGCTGGTCCCATCCGGGGAATAGGGAAAGCCGAGGCTTGCGGTTACAAGATGGAGCGGCCCAATCGCTGCCGTTCGCACGATCGACGTCAGCTCTCGCATCAGAGGGACGAAGCGCATCCACATGCCTTCCATGCAGAAGCGACCCGTCCTGCGCGCGACGTCTGCGATGGCTCGCGCTTCCTCGCCAGTTAACGCAAACGGTTTTTCGCACAGCGCTGCCTTTCCGTGTTCCAGCGCGAGTATCACCAGGTCTTTGTGGGTCGTGTTCGGAGTCGCCACATAGACTACATCGACCGCGTCATCTTCAAACAGCTCCTGGGCACTGCCGTATCCTCGCTTGATCCCGAAGTCGCGTGCGAAAGACCGCGCTCGATCGCCGGACCTCGAGGCGACCGCATGCAGGTCCGCGTTGGGAACGATGGCCAGCGCGGAAGCGAAATGACCAGCTACCGTCCCGGTGCCTAAGATCCCCCAACGAATGCGTTTCATATCACACCCTTCTTTGCCACATCGATCTGGCTAGAATCCACGCGAACTTCGGATCGCGCAGCAGATATCTCTTCCACATTCGCCGCGGGTCGCGGGCTAGGCGATAGGCCCACTCGAGGCCGTGGCCGGACATCCAGGCGGGTGCTCGCCGCGCCGTCCCGGCCAGGAAGTCGAGGGACGCCCCAATGCCTAGGAGCACTGCCGGACGCAAGGCGGGTTGGACTTCGGCAATGAATAGTTCCTGCTTCGGGGCACCAAGTGCCACAAAAATGAGCTCTGCCGACGCCTCGCACAGCGTCCGTACCAACGGTCCCCGAGTCGCGGGCGGCTCGCTCATATCGATCCTCGGCGACAGCGTGGCCGCGATGTGAAGGCCAGGGAACATTCCGGTTAGCCTGACCGCCGCCGCATGCGCGACTCCTTCGGCCCCGCCGAGCAGGACGAGGCGCCAGCCGCGCGCCCTGGCCCTCTCGGCGAGTGGCACCACCAGATCGGAACCGGAGATCTTGGCGGGCAGCGGCGTGCCGAGCAGTTTGGACGACCAGACGACGGGCATTCCATCGGCCAGCGACAGGCTGGCAGTTTCGTAGGCTGCCCGAAGCGCGTTATTTTCGGAATATTGGACAATGTGATCGATGTTGGGAGTAAATACCGAGCCGCCCTCCCGCGCGGTGACCAGGGCTTCGATTGCGTCGAGACCTTGCGCGAACGTGACCGCATCGATGGGAAGACCTCCAATACGAATTCGTTCGCGGTGGGTCGAGTGAGGCTCTCCGCTCATCGGCCAGATCCGGCGCGTCCGTTCGGGGCTGGCTCCGGGTGAACGAGAATACTGCCAAGAAAGCGCTCGCGCCCGACGGCGTCGATCGTCGCCTGCGCAGCCCGAACAGTCGTCGTGCCCAACACCACACCGAGCACCACTGCGTCCACGGCCTGGGCAATCGGTACGGCCGTAGGATTCTCGGCCTGGGACATCAACGCGACGAAGACCCGGTCACCGAGCGCGACTTGTTGACGTATGTCAGCGATCTGGTGATTGAGGAGCCGCAGGCTCAGAAAGCGCAGGTCGATGACGGCCGTCGGCTCCCCCGCATACCACCAAGCGATTCTGGCTAGCATGTGGGCGGCCTCGAGTGTGGGGACGTTGGGTCCCGAGCTCACGACAGCGATAGAACGCCAGGTTCTCTGCTGCGCGGCAATCCAGAGCTGCTGAAGCCGCACGTCGGTAGCGAGGGTCGGCTGCCCGTTGACGAGAGAAATCGAAGTGGTCATGCGCGCTCCTCCGCCGGTCGCATGGTGCGTATCCATTCATCGGTCGGTGTGCCGCGCCGCGCCACGGCGATCTTCCACGCGATGTACGCGGGGGCCGCAGCGAGATCGACGACGCCGCGAAGACCGGTGCCCGAAAGTGCAACCCCGCGCGCCACGTAAACCCCTAGCATCAACGCGGACGCCCCCCACGCAACGAGGACGACGGGGCTCGCCGATCCGGTCGCGACGGCCACGCCGCTCGCCAACGTGCCAGCGAGCGACGCAAGTGCGATGTAGGAGAGCGGGGGCAGCACAACGTCCACCGCCATGTCGAATAGGACGCGATCCAGCTTGCCGGCCGCCTCGCGGAAAAGACTAAGCCCCAGCTTTCTTGCCAGGTGCCGGCGACCTCCTTCCCAACGCTGGCGCTGCGATCGCGACGCGCCTTCCGACCCAGCCATATCGCCGAGCACTTCGGCTTCGTCCACGTACCAGATGCGGTGACCCAGCCGGGCGAGCGCGATTCCATACTCGACGTCTTCCACGACGGAAAACGCGTCATGCGGTCTCTCGCGCAGCACGTCGCGTAGAAACGCCATGCCATTGCCCCTGAGGCCGCACGACAGGCCTAGACGCTCACGCCCGAGCGACCGCAAATCGTGGAACGTCGCGAACGCGATCTTCATGAGACGCGTGCGCCATGAGGCATCGGGATTCCGAACCCCGTATCGGGCTTGGACGGCTGGGGCCCCGCGCTCGAAACGAGCAGCAAAAGCACGCAGAAAGTTCCCGGACACCTCGCTATCTGCGTCGACGACGACCACCACGTCCGCCACGGCTTCGTCGACCAGCCGCGAGAATGCGAACTCCAGAGCGTACCCTTTTCCCCGCCTCGTCGGGTCGTGGCGCACAAGGACGCGGGCCCCGGCAGCACGAGCCCGCTGCTCGGTCTCGTCCGTGCAATTGTCCGCGACGACGACGATGCGAACTAAGTCCTCCGGGTAGTCGACTCTGCGCAGGTTTGCGACGGTCGTTGCGATTCCCTCTTCTTCGTTGTGCGCCGGCACGACGATATCAAATCGCAGGCGGGGCTCCGGATAGGGCGGGGCCTCCGTACGAGCGGACAATACCGTGAGGGTGAATAGATAGCCCGTGCACGCGAGTACCGGTGCGGCGGTCGCCAGGAGTGGAATGTCGAAAAATCGCATGGTTTGAGGGGGCTTTGGCAGGGCGGCTGCGGCGAAACGTCGAGGCTTGGCGCGGGCCAGCCCCGGGGAGATGGATGGCGCAGAGGCGCTCGAGACGCGTCCTAGGGCGCCTCGCTCCGCCTCAAGCGGCGTACGCTCGGGCGACTCACAAAGGGTCCATCCAAGAGGCGACTCACGTACTTGAGCAGTTTGTCGCGCTTGAAGGGCTTCTTCAGAAACGCATTGGCGCCGGCTTCTTCCGCGTACGAATAGTCCTCAGGAAGGCCCCGATCGCTCATGACGAGAATCGGAACGGCGGCAAACTTCTCGTTTTTTCGGATGTGCTCGCACAGTTCGAGTCCAGACTCCCGCGGCAACGTGACGTCGAGACAGACGAGGCTCGGACGAAGCGCGTCGAGCAACTTGATGGCGCCGTGGTAGTCCATCGCGCATTCGACTCGGAATCCGTTCTCCACCAAGCAACGTCTGATGGCCTCGCGCTGCGTCGGGTGGTCGTCGACGAGCAATATGAGTCGTGTTTGCTCCACTCCTCAGCTCGCCCCTTTTCCCGTGAGCACCACGGGGACCGTTTTCAAGATGAGCTGGAAATCCTGCGCCAAGCTCCAATGATCGATGTATTGCATGTCCAAATACATCCATTCCTCGAAGGATATCTCGTTGCGACCACTCACTTGCCACACGCATGTCAAGCCCGGCCGCACCGACAATCGTCGCCGTTGCCACGCTTCGTACTTCGCGACTTCAGAAGGGATGGGCGGGCGCGGTCCCACGATGCTCATTTCGCCTCGCAGGACGTTGACGAGCTGTGGAAGCTCGTCGATGCTGAACTTGCGGATGAATCTGCCGATCGACGTGATCCGCGGGTCGCGCCTCATCTTGAACACCGGGCCTGCTAGTTCATTCTGAGCTATGAGCCGGGCCTTCAGAGCTTCCGCGTTCGCCACCATCGACCGAAACTTGAGCATATGAAACTGCCGGCCATGCTGTCCGACGCGCACTTGTTTGAAGAAAAGTGGCCCGCGCGATGTCAACCTAATCAGGACGGAGACGACGATGAGCAAGGGCGAGAGAAGAACCAGCGCGGTCGCAGAAGCGGCGATATCGAACAGGCGTTTGATGGCGAGTTGAACGGGCTTGTGTTGGACGCTCAGATAGTGGATATACCCGTCCGGAATCGCCTTTTCGTGCTCCGGCCGAGCCCGCGCAAACCTATATCCGCACGCAGGAATTGCGAACGGGATCCCGAATTTCTCGAGGATGCCGATCGACATTTGAATCTCGGTTCGATGGGAGTCGTGATTGCTGGCGAGGTACACCTCATTCACGACGTGCTTCTTCAGGATGCTCTCCAAATCCGCGGCCGTTCCCATGATTTGCGCCGGCAATCGATCGTGGGCAGGTTCATCCAAGAAATTGAGGTATCCGAGAACCGACCTATGGTCGTCACGGTCGCATATCTCGAGCCCGGTGTGGCGACCGAGCGGACCGACGCCCATGATGATCACGTCTTCCACCGGGCGCTCACGCCGCCTCAGCCAGCTGGTCGTGAGCCGCAACCAGAGGATCGAGGGGACTGCGACCACAGCAAAACGGCCCAGATCGCTGCCCTGGGCGTACGGCACAACGAAGACGCGGAGCGTTGCCAGGGTGACGAGCAGGCCCGCCAGAAGCAGCGCTGTCAGCAGGACGTCGCCTCCGATTCGGCGACCATTCCATACGTCGTAGTGGCGAAGAAGTCGCCCGCCCAAGGCCCAAACGAGTAGCGACCCTGCCGCCATTCCGAAGAATACCATCCAGTGCCAGAGCGGCGTTCCTGGAACCTTCGTCGCGACGGCGGACGCTACGACAAGGAGAACGCAATCCCCGATGAGGTTCAGATGTTGGATCGTCTGCTTCGACATGGGGCGTGCCCCCGATGCGCACGCTGCGGTGGCATCGTGCTTGAGAAATGGTTGCCGCAGTATCTACGAGCTTGGGTTCTCTCCCGGTTGAACCAATGGATCGAATAGCATGAGATTTCGCGCCGTCGAAGGCTGGAACGCAAAAGAGGCGCCGAATTTGCGCATCTTTCACAAGAGCGGGCACAAGAGCGGCCGCAGCGCTACGGCTGGCCCCGGTGACAAGCAGACACGCGAGCACCGAAGCTCTCAAGGCCTGGCTGGTGGCGCTTCCTCTACCGGACCTAGGACGCTCATGAGCAGCCGGAGTGCTTCCGGGGCAAGCTCCACGAACTTCAGGCCGACGTCGAAACGGGCTGGACCGTTCTCGTCGAGCGGCTCCACCCAGACGACTTCGGCGGTATATGTGGCGGGCTCCTCGTCGGGCAAAAAAAACTCCAGCTTGAGGAGCTCGCCCACTTTAACGGGGTCGTCACTGTAGATCCGCACTCCGCCGAGACTTATGTCGACCGGTTGGCGCTGCCGGGACAGCAGCCTGACCCCCGCGGGCCGGACGTAAAGCGGCGCTTGTATGCGTCGACACAGTCGTCGGTCTACCATCGGGCCTCTCCGCGTCGCATATCCACGGTCCTTCAGGATCGGCCATTCGCGCAAGGAAATTAATGCGTCGGCGACACCGCTCGCACGCCATCTTGCCCAACACTTGACGCGAGTCTCGTGAAAATAGCACGCTGCAATCTCGGTCACCGTCCCGGCGAAGGGAAGTAAGCAAGCTAGAGGAGGCGCAGCCTCGCTGAACCTACCGATGGGCGTTTCCTCCGACATTCTGAGCACTTCCACGTGGTTACGCCTTGGCGAGCGCGTCGTCGCGCGGTGCGATGACGGAGCCCTGGTGACGGAGTATGCGCTCTTTGACGCACGGGAGATTGTCTTGCACGCGGCAGATCCGGTGCTCGTCCGTGAGACCGGCTATATGACAACGGCGCGCGACGCCATGTCGAGGTTGGCCAAGGCTGGTGCCACGCCGAAACTGGCTTTGGAGGCTGCGAGTGCGCTTTCGCCCGAAGTCGCTGCTTCGTTCGCCCGGACCGGTGGAGTCCGAGCTTTGTGTGCGTCGGGACAGCTCGGCCCATGCGAGCTCTTCGACGGCGGCGTTTACAGCTCGAGTGCGAAATCATACGCGGGAATGTGGTTGGATCTTGGCGAGCTCGGGAGGTCGCTCGGAATGGCGTCTGCCGCGTCGGCTCTCCAAGCGCTTCACCTGGTCGCAGTTCTCGAGGAGGTGTCCGGGACTACGGCGGTGTTCATGTCGACGGCAAACGCCACGCGTGGGGGTCGACCCGGTCAAAGGACCCACCGACGGGTGACGTTCTCATCCATGCGCAGCCTCCCGCGGCTTCTCGGCCGCCTTCCGTTGGTCCGCCTTCCGGAAGTTGTCTCTGGGGAGGAGGAACGCCGCCGGACTGAGGCGCTCCTGACGCGCGTGCGTGAGCGTGGGCGCGCCGACGTGGGGCCGGGGGTGCGAGCTCGCCTGGCCCGATTCGAAGCGACCCTCTCGATGGGTTCCCCACCGAATTCCCGACTGTCCGACGCCGAGCTCTGGTCGGTGGAGCAGGAGCTGGCGAGCGGCCGGACCGACGGAGTATTCGAGGCCCTGGACCGAATCGAGCTTTTACATGGTCCGACCTCCGAAACAAGGTACTTGCGTGCCCGCGCCGCGCTCCTGCGTGGCGATGAGGCGCCCGCAACGGTCGCTGAGGCTTTCTCCGCGTTGGCTGAGGACGATCGGCATTTTCACGAGGCCGAGCTCGGTGCAGCTCGAGCCTGGCTCGCCGCGGGCGAAGAGGAGCGAGCTCGTGTTCACGCCCGGCGCCTCGCAGACGACGGCGGCGCTGCAGAAAGCGTGCGGATGATAGCCCTCGAGATTCTCGATGCTACGGCCCGTTCTGCTCGTCCGGGGGAAGCACCTACTGGACGTGAAGCGAGCAGCCCCTCTGGACAGCGGGAACGTCAGCCGCGGACGGAATCTGGAGCCAGGGCCGCTGGCCCTGCGAGTCCAGTCCCTGGTGCGACCGACCGGGGCATGGGAGCTGGAGACCGGAATGCGCCGCCGGGTGCCTCGCTTCCTCCCATGGCGTCGATCACGCCGGCGCCCGAGCAGAGGCCCCGTCCTCGCATACGAGCCGCTGCGCGCTACGAGCCCGAACTCGTGGAAGGGCTGGCGCTCCCTCTGGGGGCGGTCGAGGAGGCGCTACCCGTTGGTCAGTGGCCGACGACGGCGGTCCAAGCGCGGACCGCCATGACGCGCTTGGCGCGGTCGGTAGGCCGCGACTATCGCCTGTGGTACGGGGCCACGCTTCGTTGCAATGTCCTGGCGGTCGACGCGATGCAAAGGCACCTGATGCAGCGCTATTCAGGCGCTCCCCTCACCGACCCCAAAGTCGAGGGCGAGCTTCATCGCCACGGTGCGTTGCTAAGCGAGATCATCGCGCGCGCGCTGGGAGCCGACTGGGTGGACGTGGCCACGACCGAACCCGGGTATTGGGCCATGCTCGTTCCCCCCGGAACACGCTGCTGGCCGATTGGCCGCGTATACAGATTCTTGTCGCTCGGGCACCGCGAACGCGATCTCGTCAGCTTTTATCTCGACCTCGAGGCGCGGGCGCGCGAATCCTAAAAAGCCCCACACTTCAAGGAGTTAGAATCCCGGGCGAGGCTTGACGCGCCGTCTGCGGTCAGGCTTCTCCGAATAACCGGCCACGGCATGGGGTGCTCGACGGGAGCGGCCGCGCTCCCCTCGAACGCGATCCGACACGACGGAGGCCGGCGGGCCTTTTGCCCCGCAAAAAGCCCGACGGACTCCTGGCTCACGCTTGGCAGTAGACGCGACGCCGCCGGGCCTTATCCTTGGCCTTTAGCTTGGCGCGATAGCGGCGAGTCTTGGTCCGACTCGCTTTGCGTGGTTTCTTGGACAGCGTGATGTACATGGGGAGCGGAGCTTACAATGAACGTTCGCCTTGTGCACGAGTTCCGTTTCGAAGCGGCTCACCGCCTGCCGAAGGTCCCAGCCGGGCACAAGTGCGCCCGGCTCCACGGTCACAGCTATCGCATCGAGGTAGCGGTACGCGGCCCCGTCAACGACGACACCGGGTGGCTCTTGGACTTTCAGCGTCTCTTCGACGCGTGGACGCCTCTTCACGACGCGGTCGACCATCGATACCTGAACGATATCGAAGGTCTCGAAAATCCGACCAGCGAGGTGCTCGCCCACTGGATCTGGGTACGCCTGAAATCGACGCTCACGGAGCTTGTTAGGGTGGTGGTTTGCGAGACGTGTGAGGCTCGCTGCGAATATGACGGCGACTGAGAGAGCCGGCGTATTTCGGGCGATCCCTGCGCGATCCCGGCGCCCAGCGTGCTCGCCTACGGGAAGTCTCATGGGTCAACACACGGTGGCTGGAAATTGCCGTGACCAAATAGTCTTTCGACGCTGTCCCGACGCATTGCTCCTTGCGGTGCCGATCGCGATATGCATATGGCCGCTCGCGACCTCCGGCGGGCACAACTTGCAGCGAACCACGAGGGCCTTGCGCAAGCCAAGAGCTCGTTTGCGCACCGTGTGCACAGAGCAAACCCGTGAGAGTGCGATCAAGGATGAGACGGGAAGTAGGCTCCGCGCGCTCGGCGCCGGCCTCGCTTGGTTTCGGCCGAAATACGCCGGCCTTCTACCTCTGGCCTAGTGAGGTGACCAAGAACTTTGGGCTGGTCTGCTCGACTTGACTCGGGCGCGTGTCGTTCCTAAACGCTTGCCTGGACAGACTCGAACCTGTGCGTAAGAGTGAGACGTAGGAGTTTTGACAGGTGTCTGAAGCCGAACCCGCTCACCATTTGCGTCTCCCGCTGGCGGACAAAGCTTCGGGTGTCGTCCGCTCGGTCGGCGCTCCGGCAGACCGGCGGATGCAGATCGGCGACATAGCGAAGGAGACGGGCAAGACGGTACGAGCGATCCACCTTTATGAGGAGCTCGGCTTGCTGCAGCCGGCTGCCCGCTCCAAGGGTCGCTTTCGCCTCTACGGATCGGAAGCTCTGCTCAGGGTCTCTTGGATCAGCAAGCTCCAAGAGATGGGATTCAGTTTGGCTGACATCCGAACGATCGTCCTGGAGTCGGATCTCGTCGAGAGTGCGCCGGGTGCGATGAAGCGAATGCGTGACATCTACGCGCGAAAGCTCGAGGAGACCCGGCAGCAGCGTCGTCGAATCGAAGCCCTCGAGCGCGACCTACAGGCGAGCCTGGACTATCTCGACACGTGCGACGTGTGTGACCCGGCGCGTCTGCTATCGGCGTGCGAGAGCTGCGACCTGCACGACAAAGAGTCCCACGTGCCCGAGCTCGTGAGCGGATTTCGAGCGAAGTGAAGGCCCGAGGAGGGTCAGGAACATCATGGCGGTGAAACTCCCGATTTTCATGGACTACCACTCGACGACACCGGTCGATCCGCGCGTTCTCGAGGAGATGACCCCCTACTTTACTCTAAAGTTCGGCAACGCGGCGAGCCGCAACCATCGATTCGGCTGGGAAGCGGAAGAGGCGGTCGCGATCGCCAGAGAGCGCGTAGCGAGATTGATCGGCGCCCGAGACCCGAAAGAGATCGTCTTTACGAGTGGCGCCACCGAGAGCGATAACGTGGCCCTCAAGGGAGTGGCGGAATTCTATCGCGACAAAGGCAATCACCTCATCACGGCCACCACGGAGCACAAGGCCATCCTCGACACGTGCAAGCGCCTCGAAAAGGAGGGCTACGAGGTGACGTACCTGCCCGTCGCTGCCGATGGTCGGGTGGACCCGGACGATGTCAAGAAGGCGATAAGGCCCACGACGATTCTGGTCAGCATCATGCTGGCGAACAACGAGATCGGGACTGTCCAGCCAATTAGGGAAATCGGCAAGATCACTCGCGAGCGGGGAGTCCTGCTTCACTCCGACGCCGTGCAAGGCCTCGGCAAGGTCGACTTCGACGTGGAAGAGATGAACGTCGACCTGGTGTCGATCACTGCCCACAAGATGTACGGGCCGAAGGGACAAGGGGCCCTCTACGTGCGGCGCAGCAAGCCGCGTGTCCGCCTCGTGGCGCAGATCGATGGGGGCGGTCACGAACGCGGCATGCGATCGGGCACCCTCGCGGTCCCACTGATCGTCGGCCTTGGTAAGGCGGCTGATCTGATGGTCCAGGAGGGCAAGGCGGAGGGTGTGCGCATTTTGGGTCTTCGGGAGCGCCTCCGATCTCGCATCATGAACCGCCTCGACGAGGTTTACCTCAACGGATCGCTCGAGCATCGCCTGCCGGGCAACCTCAATCTCAGCTTCAGCTTCGTGGAAGGCGAGGGCTTGATGATGGCCATCAAAGACGTCGCCGTGAGTTCGGGCTCCGCCTGTACGTCGGCGAGTCTCGAGCCGAGCTACGTGCTTCGGGCGCTCGGCGTCGGCGACGAACTGGCCCACTCGAGCATCCGATTTGGGCTGGGTCGCTTCACGACGGAAGAGGAGGTGGACTTCGTCGCGGACCTCGTAACCGAAAAAGTCAAACGGCTCCGCGATCTGTCTCCTCTCTGGGAAATGCACCAAGACGGTGTCGACTTGAAGAGCGTCGCGTGGGCCGCTCACTAGGCGGACTCCGCCCGGAAACCTTCACAGATCTATAATTACCCAAACCCCCCAACGGCAGCCATGGCATATAGCAACAAAGTCATCGATCACTACGAAAGTCCGCGCAACGTCGGGACCCTCGATAAGGGCGATCCCGGCGTAGGGACGGGCCTGGTAGGCGCCCCGGCCTGTGGCGACGTCATGCGCCTGCAGATCAAGGTCAATTCTGACGGCGTCATCGAAGACGCCAAGTTCAAGACCTTTGGCTGCGGTTCGGCCATCGCGAGCTCGTCGCTGGCGACCGAGTGGATCAAAGGAAAGACCATCGATCAGGCGGAGACCATCAAGAATTCTCAGATCGTCGAAGAGCTCAGCCTGCCGCCGGTCAAGATTCACTGCTCGGTGCTCGCGGAGGACGCGATTAAGGCAGCCATCGCCGACTACAGGAAGAAGCAGGCGGACCGTCTGCGCGCGGTGCCGCTGGTTGCGGAGCGCAAAGCATGACGGCGACGTCCACGACGCAGCAGCGCGCACCGGAGGGCGATGCGGCCGCGCGGCCCTCAGCTGCGGTGACCGTGACGCCGAATGCGGTGGACGCGATTGCTCGGCAGATGCGTAAGCGAGGCACGCTGGAGGCGGGTCTGCGTCTGGGCGTTCGCGGAGGAGGCTGTTCTGGGTTTTCCTACGTGATCGAGTTCTTCGACGGCGCTCCCCACGCGCGCGATAGGGTATTCGAGTTCGCTGCGAGCGACGGAACGCCGGTCCGGGTCATCGTCGATCCGAAGAGCCTCCTCTACCTGAGCGGCACCGTGCTCGACTGGGAGCAGTCGCTCATGCGGCAGGGCTTCAAGTTCAGCAATCCGAACGCTACGGGCGGCTGTGGGTGCGGTAGCTCGTTTACCGTGTGATGGGGTGCTGACGCAGCGCACTTCCGCTGTCGTGTCTCGGCGTGTGGCGGCGACGCCGGGTCCGACCCGCGGGGCATCGCTTCAAATGAATCCGTTTTCTACATTGGGTATCTCCCCGAAATTCGATGTCGACCTCGAGGCGGCCGAGCGAGCACACCGTGAGCTCTCCCGCGCCTTGCATCCGGACCGTTACCTGGCTGCACCGGGGAGCGAGCGGCGAAGCGCCCTAACGAAGGCCATCGAAGTCAACGAGGCCTGGAGGGCGGTGCGCGACCCAATCCGCAGGGCTGAGGCCCTCCTGGCGCTCCAGGGAGTTCGAGTGGAAGAGAAGGGGCCTCAGGGCGACCTTCGTCCGGACTTCCTGATGGAGATGCTCGAGCTGCGCGAGGCGTTGGCCGAGGCGCGTGCGTCGAAGGACTGGGATGCGGTCCAAGCCATGGCGGCCCAGGTACGCACGCGCGCCGCACGCTGCGAAGAGGAGCTCACGGCGGGCTTTGCCCGAGGTCAGGGCGCGGCGATGATCGCGGTGCTCGCCGAAATGCGATTTTACGGGCGCTTTTTGGACGAGGTGGGCGCCATCGAAGACGACCTCGCCATTTGAACCACGATGACCCTATTCGAAATATTCGATCCGAAGGCCGCTCCGCGCCCGATTGGCATCGACCTTGGGACCACCAATTCGCTCGTCGCCTACGTGAGCAATGAGCGCCCGGTCGCCGTGGCCGACTGCGACCAGCAGGTGCTCGTTCCCAGTGTGGTCACGTACCTGCCCAACGGCGAAGTCGTCGTAGGACGGCGGGCGTCGCGTCTCGCCACCGAATACCCGCGCGACACGATCGCAAGCGCCAAGAGGTTCATGGGGCGTGGGGCGGACGATGCCGAGACCGCGAGGCTCGGGCCCTACGAGTTCGCGCCGCCCGAAGCCGGGGGCGACAACGTCATCCGGTTTCGAGTGGCGGGCGACCGTGTGGTGACGCCCGTCGAGGTCAGCGCCGAGATCCTTCGCACGCTCAAAGCCCAGGCGGAGGACGAACTACGTCACGTAGGCGGAGCCGTCATCACCGTGCCGGCGTACTTCGACGACGCCCAGCGGCAGGCGACCAAGGATGCGGCTCGCTTGGCGGGACTCGACGTCCTTCGCCTGCTAAACGAACCGACCGCGGCGGCGCTGGCCTACGGTCTCGAGAAGAACCGAAACGGTACGTTTGCCGTTTACGATCTCGGGGGAGGGACGTTCGACGTCACGGTGCTCGTGCTCGATAGCGGCGTCTTTCAGGTGCGCTCGACGGGCGGGGACAGTCAGCTCGGCGGGGACGACATGGACCGGGCCATCGCAGAGGAAATCCTCGGAGCGCTTGGGTTCGACCCGGCGCGCCAGACGCCTCTTCTCGTTCGCATGGTGCTCGATGAGGCGCGCAAGGCCAAGCACGCCCTGACCGAAGCCGAATCCGTGGAAGCGGAGGTGCCCGGCCAGCCGCCGGTGGTCATCACGCGCGCGCGCTTCGAGGCGCTCATCCAACCGCTTCTCAATCGCACGGGCGTCGCGTGCCGCCGGGCGCTGCGCGATGCGGGGCTCGCGCCCGGGAAGATCGACGGGGTCATTCTCGTCGGAGGCGCGACACGCGTGCCGGCGGTACGCCGGTACGTAGCCCAGATCTTTCAAAGAGAGCCTCTGGCGGACATCGACCCGGACGAGGTCGTGGCGCTCGGTGCGGCCCTGCAGGCCGACTTGCTCGCTGGGGACGGGCGGCGAGACGATGTGCTGCTCCTCGACGTGATTCCCCTTTCCCTCGGGCTCGAAGTCGGAGGGGGCGTCGTCGACAGGATTCTGCCGCGCAATTCGACTATCCCGTGCGCGGCGCGCGCGACGTACACGACCCAAGAGGACCGCCAGACCGGTTTCGAGATCCACGTGCTTCAGGGAGAGCGCGAGATGGTCGGCGACAACCGCAGTCTCGCCCGGTTCAAGCTTCACGGTATTCCGCCGATGCCCGCCGGGATGGCGCGGCTCGAAGTGACTTTTCGCGTCGACGCGGACGGGCTCCTGCGCGTCCACGCCAAGGAGCTGACGACCGGCATAGAACAGACCGTCACTGTCAAGCCGACCTACGGCCTCGACGACGCGACCGTCGAGCGCATGCTCATCGAGGCGCTCGACCACGGAGAGCACGACCTCGGCAAGCGCCAGCTCGCCGAGGCAACCGTCGAGGCGCGCCGCATCCTGCGGGCGACTGCGAAGGCGCTGACCATTGACGCGGAGCTCCTCGAGAGCGGCGAGCGCGCGCGCATCCAGCAAGCGTGCGCGGAACTGGAGCAGGCGGCGACGGGCCCGACCGCGAGCGTCATTCGGTCGCGGATCGAGGCGCTCGACCATGCCACCAAGGCGTTCGCCGGTCGGCGCATGAACAAGGCGATCGCCCTGGCGATCGAGGGTGCGCGCGTCGAGGTCGTCGAAGAGCGGGTCAAGAACGCGCAAGGTGCGGAGGCCTCCGACGTCGAACGAGCGAGTGGTGCCGACGGATGACTCGCGTGCGGTTTGTCGGGTACGGAGAGGTCGACGTTGCCGTGGGCACGACGCTTCTGGCGGCAGCTGCCGCAGCCCGCGCGCCCGAGGGCAGCGCATGCGGAGGAGTCTGCGCGTGCTCGACGTGCCACGTGTACGTGGTGCGTGGCATGGAGCTACTGAGCGAGCAGCAGGACGAGGAAGCGGACATTCTCGACAAAGCCTTCGATGTCCGGGCGACCTCGCGGCTCGGATGTCAGTCCAAGGTGCTAGGCGAGGGCCTGGTGGAGTTGGAGATCACGCGCGAGAGCCTGGAGACGTACGAGAACGAGCACCCGGACGAGCGCGGGAAGTTCGTCAATAAACGGTAGAGTCTCTCGAGACCGTCTCGCGCCCGGCCACCGCGATCCCTCGCCGAGCCGACCCTCGGTCGGGCGACCGCAATCTTCCGTCCAGCCAAGACGATCTCATGCCGATCGCAGGCGCATCCCACGCCTGCAATCGCAGTTCGCAGACCTGCAATCGCGCTCGGTTCGCTTGTCAACGCGGTTCGCAGACCTGCAATCGCATCCCGACCGCTCCGAGCCGCGTCCCGAGCGTCACCCATCGCATTCTCAGGTCCTCCCATCGTCTTCGTTCGGCAGGAGAACGCAATTTCTGAGCCCCTCACCGCGATGGCAGTGCCCACGGAGGCGTTTGCACGCCAGCGAATCGCGCTTGCTGCTCTGCGAACCGCGGTTGCTGCTCTGCGAACCGCGTCTTCAGCGCTGCGATGTCCGATGGCTCCCCGGCGAAGGGCCCTCACACCGTTGCGATGCGCGATCTCTCGGCCGCGATGGGCGTTCGGGACGCGTCGGACGTGAGTTCACGCCTTCGACAGCACCCACCCTCCCGGAACAAGGGAATCCGCCTCTGGCGGTCCCCACGTGCCGGGTTCGTAGATGTGGGGGCGGGAGGCGACGTCGAGCGCCGGCTGAACGATGCGCCAGGCTTCCAAGACGTAGTCCTGCCGGGCGAAGCGAAACGTCTCGCCGTGCAATGCGTCGCCAAGGAGCTCTGCGTAGGGATCGGTCTCGGCTCCAATGTGGTCGTGCGAGGCCACGAGTTCGAGGTCGTGTCCGTGCGACGACGCGGTCGGCTCGCGAACGGTCGCTCCGAGAGCGATCGTGAAATCGGGACTCAGCCGAAAACGAACATAGTTCGAACTGAGCACGAGCCCCTGGACGACGGGCGGCGGACGCCGCAGAGTGGCAATGACTTCGGTCCGATTGACGGGGAGGTTCTTGCCCGCGCGAATGTAGAACGGGACGTCTTGCCAGCGCCACGACTCGACGCGCAGTTCGAGCGCGACGTACGTCTCGGTGACGGAATCCGGCGCTACGCCCTTCTCGTCGCGGTAGCCGCGAAACTGCCCCCGGATCAGATCGAGGTGCGAAAGCGGCTTGATTGCCTTGAGGACCTTCACCTTCTCGTCGCGCAGCGTCTCCGTGTCGTAGCTGCTCGGGGGCGGCTCCATCGCCACGTTGGAAAGGACTTGGAGCAGGTGATTCTGGACGACGTCGCGCAGCGTTCCCGTATTGTCGTAGAACGCCCCGCGGCCGTGGATGCCGAAGTTCTCGGCCATCGTGATCTGGACGTTCTCGACGTACCTCCGATTCCATATGGGCTCGAGGAACGCATTGGCAAACCGAAAAAAAACGAGGTTCTGAACTGCATCTTTGCCGAGATAGTGATCGATCCGGAAGACGGACCGCTCGTCGAAGTAGCGGTGGACGACGTCGTTCAGACGAATGGCCGATTCCAGGTCGTGCCCGAAAGGCTTCTCGAGGATCAGGCGGGCGCCCTGATCGCATCCCGCCTCGTGCAAGTGCGTGACGACCACCTCGAAAAGGTCCGGCGGGACGGCCATGTAGTGGAGAGGATGGGCGGCAGACCCAAGGGCGCGCCGGAGTCGATCGAACGTCGCGGGAGTGTCGTACTCTCCTTCGACGTAACGCAGGAGTTGCATCAGCTTCGGAAATGCCTCCGGGTGCGCTCCCCCTCCGTGCTTCTCGACCGAATCTTTCGCCCGAGCTTGAAGCCTCTCGAGGCTCCAGCCTTCGCGGGCCACACCAATGACGGGGACGGAGAGAATTCCCCTCTTGACCATATCCTGCATGGCCGGGAAGACCTTCTTGAAGGCCAGGTCGCCGGTGGCACCGAAGAAGACAAGGGCATCGGAGGACGTCTGCATGGTCAATCTCCGTTGCGCATGTGGGGTTCGAACGCGTCCCTGGCAAGCGCCTTCTGCGGAACCGCGTCCAGGCTGCTTGTTGCGTTTCAGCCTCGGTGTCCGGACTCAGCCCCGCTCCTAGCCGTCGGGTTCTCCTCGAGCAGCGGCGAGCGCAGCGACGGCGACACTTGCTCCCCGATCGTGCGGAGTTCGTCGCTGACCTGGCGCAGGTACTGCTGCTTGACGTGAAAGGGCAGAAACGCGCTCTTGAACCCGCTCAGGATGATCTGCTCGATGTCGGAGTAGCTGAACCCCAAGCGCGTGTGGCAATGCCAGAGCTCCTTGCTCACGGTCGTGTCGGTCATTAGCCTGTTGTCGGTATTGACCGTCACGCGCAGGCCGAGGCTCTTATAGAGCTTGAGGGGATGACTGGACAAATCCCGGATAGCCCCCGTCTGCACGTTCGACGACGGGCAACACTCGAGGGGTATTCGGTGGTCGTTGACATAGTGAAGTAAATCGCCGTTTTCGCGCAGGCGACAGCCGTGGCCGATGCGGTGGGCGCCGCAGACGTGGATCGCCTGGGCGATCGATTCGGGGCCGTAGGCTTCTCCCGCGTGGATGGTCACGTTGATGTTGTTGTCGCGAACGAGTTGAAACGAAGCTCTGTGGTGTTTGGCGGGGTGATCGTACTCGGCGCCCGCGAGGTCGAACCCAACGACGCCGCGATTCTTGTAGGCGACGGCGAGCTCGGCCATCTCGAGCGAGTGCTCTGGCGAGACGTTGCGGATGCCGCAGAGAATCACATTCGACTCGATGCCGTGCGTCTCGAGCGCACGGCGGAGCCCCTCGAGCACCGATTCGACTACGGTCGTCAGGTTGAGGCCGTGGCGCGTGTGGAGCATTGGCGCGTAGCGCACTTCCATATACCGGACGTTCTCCCGGGCGGCATCTTCGCCGAGCTCGTAGGCGACCCGCCGAAGAGCGCCCTCGGTCTGCAGGACCGAGAGCGTCACGTCGAAGGCCTTCAGGTATTCGACGAGCGAGCCGCACGCTTCGCCCAGGCGCATGGCGGCGCGCAGGCCTTCGGGATCGGACGCGGGCAGAGCCACGTTCTGCTCGGAAGCGAGCTCTAGGATCGTCGAGAGACGGAGCGAACCGTCGAGGTGCACGTGGAGGTCAACCTTCGGCAGCTTCTCGATGAATTCGAGCGAGAGGTCTTTCATCGGGGCCGAGGTCATGGGCAAGGATAACATGGGCCGGATGGACGCGGTCAGGGTGTCGCCAACGGTTCCCGAGGGACCCGAATTTGTCGAAATCGCCGATGGGGCCACAGAGCGGATCCCGCAACTGCGATCGACCGGCCTTCAAGCCATGCTGACGAGGCTGACCCATACGCTAGGCTGCGAGGCATGGAGCTCTACTACGGACACATTTCAGGCAATTCGATGCGGGCGATTCTGATGCTCGAGCAGATCGGCGCCAAGTACGAGCCGGTGCTCGTCAATACCAAGGCGGGCGAGCAGCGGTCGCCGAAGTACTTGGCCATCAATCCGATGGGCAAGATCCCGGCGCTGGTCGACGGAACGCTCACGCTGTGGGAGTCGAATGCCATCGGATGGTACGCGGCGGAGAAGCACTCGAGCGCGGAGCTGATTCCCTCCACGTCCGAGCGGCGCGCGGCCGTGCTGAAGTGGCTTTTCTTCCAGACCGCACACGTCAGCCCTGCTTGCGCGGCGATCTTCCGTCACGAGCATCAGCTCGTGCGCGAGCAATGGAACGTGCCGCCCAATCCGCAAGAGACGTTCCATGGCCAAAAGGAGCTTGCGCGATACTTCCCCGTACTCGAGTCCGCACTCGCGTCTGCATCCTATTTGGCCGGCGCGCTGTCGCTGGCGGACCTGGCATACGTGCCGCACCTCCATTTGATTGACGAGACGGGCTTCGACTTCACGCCGTATCCGGCGATCGTGAGGTGGTTGGACGCACTGCGCGCCCGCGACGCATGGCGCCGCACGGTCGAACTGGCGTTTGCCCAATAGCCAACGGCCTAACGCTTCGCTACCTTCTTCGGCGTCATCGCCGGCTCCTCGGGCCTTCGACGTCGGCTACCAGCCCATGAGCGACTGGAGGCGCGCCGCGAGCACGGCGCCCATCGCGGCCTGTCCGGCGACGTTCGGGTGCTGATTGCACCCCAGGTTGTTCTGCGCCGAGCTGACGCTCAGCGTTTCGACCTTCGACTCCCCGCCGCTTTTCAAGGCGGCGACCACGTCATTGATCCGCGTCAATCGCGTGCCGCCGTACATGTCGATGAGGATGAAGTACGCGTTCGCATAGTTCGCTCGGATCGTCTTGATGAAGGCTTCATAAGCGGTTTCATACGGCACGCCCGGATCGCCGGAGCCGAAGTCATTTGTGCCGAGATTGATGACCTCGACGTCTGGCTCGTAGAGCGAAAAGTCCCAAGGTGTTTCGTCGTTCGGGATCGCATACGGGTAGCGGTCGGGCATGGTGTTGGTGGTGCTGCCGTCGTAGTTGCGGTAGACGCCAATGCCGGACCACGCGATCGTGACCACGTCGGCACCGACGGTCCGCGCGGCGACCGATCCGTACGCTAGGTAGTTGTTGGTAAACGCGTCGATGCCGCCGGGGCAGGCCGCGTCTCCTTCGACGCCCGCCCCGACGGTGAGCGAGTCCCCGACCATCTCGATGCGCCTATTCGGTGCAGCGACTGGCGCCAGAAGCGCACCGCCGGTCCCGAAGCTCGCAAGGCCCGTGAACTGCGTAACGCCGAAGCTAGCTTCGGTGTTTCGCCAAATCACGATGTCGTGCGTTCCACTGGTCAACCCGGTGGCGAGCGAAAGGGATGTCTGTCCGGGAGCGCTTGTGATGGTCGTTGGCGAAGCCCCGTCGACCACCACCGTGAACCGGTTCTTGTTGCTGCCGTCGTCGAAACTCATCGAGACCTGAGTCCCGGTGAATTGCGCGTTGATGTTCACTCCCGGCCACGAGTAGCGAACCGTTCCAGTTGTGGTGCCCGGCGCGGTGCGCCCGACGATTCGAACGGCGGTACCAAGGTGCCCCGCGTCGCTCCCGACGGTTGCATCGGGCGCTTGGGCGTCCGGAAGTGCGCCCGAGCTTGATCCCGAGCTTGCGTCCGATCCCGCACCCGCGTCTGCGCTCGACCCCGAACTCGACCCCGAACTCGACCCCGAACTCGACCCCGAACTCGACCCCGAACTTGTCCCGGAGCCTGATCCCGATCTTGCGTCCGATCCCGTACCGGCGTCTGCGCTTGCGCCCGAACTCGATCCCGAACTAGCTCCGGATCCGCTGCCCGAACTCGATCCCGAACTGGATCCGCTGCCCGAACTCGATCCCGAGCGCGCGCCCGAGCTCCCACTGGAGGTCGACCCCTCGCTCGGCGAGGAATCGGCGGGTGAGCTTCCATCGGATCCAACGAAGGACGAGTCGTTCGACGACGTACACGCACTTGCGGCCGATGCGACCGCACTCACTGCAATCCATCCAACGGCTTTTGAAAAATGCATCCTCGCACCCACTCGTTGGCGACCTCGGCCCGAGAGACCGCGATCCACACAATCATGAGGACGCATGTCGACGGCGAAAGAGCTCACATATCCTCGAGCGAGGATAGCGCGGGCGGGTCAGAGAGTGTCCGGTCCCCTCGGGTACCCATTGCCGCCTCGGGACGGACGCACTCCGCATTCAGGTGGCCGAACGCACTCGCCTCGCATACCCTACGCGGCATGCCTGGATATCGCAGTCTTACGACGACCGCGGGCCGTAACATGGCTGGCGCACGTGCTCTCTGGCGAGCTACCGGCATGACTGACGCTGACTTCGGCAAGAAGCCGATCATTGCCATCGCCAACAGCTTCACGCAGTTCGTTCCGGGCCACGTGCACCTGCACGACGTCGGACAGCGCGTCAAGCGCGTGATCGACGCGGCCGGCGGCTGGGGCGTCGAGTTCGACACCATCGCCATCGACGACGGGATTGCGATGGGGCACGGCGGGATGCTCTATTCGCTCCCCAGCCGCGAGCTCATCGCCGACAGCGTCGAGTACATGGTAAACGGCCACTGTGCGGACGCGCTCGTCTGCATCTCGAACTGCGACAAAATCACTCCCGGCATGATGCTCGCCGCGATGCGGCTCAACATCCCGGCGATCTTCGTGTCCGGCGGTCCCATGGAGGCGGGGCGGACCGAGGGCAAGCAGGGCGGCAAGCCGGGGGAGCGCAAGCTCGATTTGATCGACGCGATGGTCGCTTCGAGCGACGCGGCCGTGAGCGACGCGGAGCTCGCACGCATCGAAGCGGACGCGTGCCCGACGTGCGGGTCGTGTTCCGGCATGTTCACGGCCAACAGCATGAACTGCTTGAACGAGGCGATCGGCCTTGCGCTGCCTGGCAACGGGACGCTGCTGGCGACGCACGCGATGCGCTGGAGCCTGTTCGAGCAGGCTGGGCGGCGCATCGTCGAGATGGCCAATCGGTACTACCTGGACGGGGACCGGTCAGTGCTGCCCCGCAGCATCGCGACCTTCGAGGCGTTCGAGAACGCCATGGCCCTCGACATTGCGATGGGCGGGTCGACCAACACTGTGCTGCACCTGCTGGCCGTCGCCGAAGAGGCGGGCGTGAAGTTCACGATGGCGGACATCGATCGATTGTCGCGTTCGATCCCGAACATCTGCAAGGTCGCGCCTTCGTCGCACTACCACGTCGAAGATGTGCACCTCGCGGGCGGCATCTTTACGATTCTCGGCGCCCTCGACCGCGCCGGCCTGATCCATCGAGACGTCGGAACGGTTCACGCGAAGACGATGGGGGAGGCCCTCGACGCCGAGGACGTTCGCAGGGCGTCCGCAACGCCGCAAGCTCGGGAGCGCGCCTTCGCGGCGCCCGGTGGGGTTCGCACGCACGTGGCGTTCTCCCAGAATGCGCGCGCCGCCGTGCTGGACTCCGACGGCGTCCGCGGCTGCGTTCGCGAAGTCGAGCACGCGTACGCGAAGGACGGCGGGTTGGCCATTTTGCATGGCAACCTCGCCAAGGACGGCTGCATCGTGAAAACGGCGGGCGTCGACGCGTCCCTGCTGCGTTTCGAAGGCACCGCGCGAGTCTTCGATTCGCAGGAAGCGGCGAGCGAGGCGATCCTCGCAGACAAGATCGTTGCTGGCGACGTCGTCGTCATCGTCTACGAAGGACCGCGTGGTGGACCCGGCATGCAGGAGATGCTCTATCCGACGTCGTTCTTGAAGGGCAAAGGGCTGGGCAAGGCGTGCGCGCTCATCACGGACGGGCGCTTCAGCGGGGGCACGTCCGGCCTCAGCATCGGGCACGTTTCGCCGGAGGCCGCGGAAGGCGGGGCTATCGGGCTGGTTCAGGAGGGCGACCGGATCCGCATCGACATCCCCGAGCGCCGCATCGATCTCGTCGTCGATAGCAACGAGCTCGAACGCCGGCGTCGCGCCATGGACGCTCGCGGAGAGCTCGGCTGGAGGCCGCGACGCGACCGTCAGGTGTCCGTAGCGCTCCAGGCGTACGCGCTCATGACGACGAGCGCCGCAAGAGGTGCGGTGCGTGACATTCGCCAGATCGAGCGGAAGCGGTAGGGGCGCACCGAGGCGTTGCCCGCTACTGCGGACTCTCCGGCGTCGAGGTCCGGCATCCTCGTCAGCTTGGCATTGGGGTTCGCAGGAGGCCAATTTCGGGGTTGGCGTGCAACCCCCGCGCGCGGCCATCGTCCCATCGCCGCAAAGCGCACCCACTACTACCCGCCCCTTGAAGGCGCGACGTTCAGCTCGAGCGCAATTGCCTGCTCATCTGGACCCAGTGTAGAAGGTTACTCCTCCTTAGCAACCGTCGGGTCCGACCGGCGGTCGCCTTGCCATGGACCAAAGAGGGAACCGATGCACTTCAAAGAATGCGTGCTCGCTCTGCTGCTCGTCTGCTGCTTCGTCGCCTGTTCAGGCGCGAAGAGCTCTGCATCCGGCGGAGCCAATCTCCTCGAGTACGTCGACTTTCCGGCCACCAACTCCTGCGCCGTGGGTCGAACGCTGTGCAACGGGGCGTGTGCGACACTTCTGGCGAACCCCAACAATTGCGGCGCCTGCGGCACCGTGTGCGCGGCCGATCAGGTGTGCGTGGGCGGGGCGTGTGTCTCGACCTGCCCAGCGCTCCAGACCGAATGCAACTCGCTGTGCGTCTCTCTAAAGACCAGCGCCCTGAACTGCGGCGCCTGCGGCAACGCGTGTCCGACGGGGCAGGTCTGCGTCAACGGCGCGTGCGGGACTGCGTGCCCTGGCAACGAGGTGCCCGCCCCGACATTCGGCGACGAGGGGCCCACGACGAGCTGCGTGCTTCTTGAGAGTAACTCGAACAACTGCGGAGCCGTTGGAGCGCTGTGCGCGGGCGGAGCGGCCTGCGCCGACGACACGTGCTCGCAAGTCTGTCCCGCCAGCGCCAACTGCCTGGGAAGCTGCACGGACCTCAGCTCCGATCCCAATCACTGCGGTTCGTGCACGACCGCGTGCGGCGTCGCGCAGTTCTGTGTGAACGGCGCCTGTACGAGCCTGTGTCCCGCGGGCACGACGGCGTGTGGACGCACGTGTGTCGAGACGGCCAATTCGCTGACGAACTGCGGCGGTTGCTCAATCGCCTGCAACGCCGGGGAGGTTTGCAACAACGGCGTCTGTGGCACGACCTGCCCGAACGGCGAGACCAACTGCAGTGGAATCTGCACGGCGCTCCCCAGCGATTCCGGCAACTGCGGGTCGTGCGGAGCGCACTGTGGCGCCACGCAGGGCTGCGTCGATGGGATCTGCGTCGACGGGTGCACGACGGCAGACCACCTCTGCACCGACCGGTGCGCCAGCCGGAACTCATTCAGCCAGTGCGGTGTGTGTGGCACCGTCTGCGGCGCGAACCAGGCCTGCCTCTCGGGGACGTGCACGTCCACCTGCCCCGCGGGCTACGCGATGATCTTCGGCGACTGCATCTCGTACGCGAACAGCAGTCAGAACTGCGGAGCGCTCGGCACGAGCTGCGCGAGCGGGCAGCTCTGTCTCGACAGCGTGTGCACCCCGTTCACGCCGCCCGCCTCGTACGCCGCGTGTCTCGGCGCGCTCGCAGACCTCGAGACGGACCCCAAGAACTGCGGCGCGTGTGGGAACGAATGTCCGCCGCTAAGCCCGTGCGTCCAGGGGAGCTGCATCCCGAACTGCGGAGACCTGACCCAGTGCGGGAGCGGTTGCACCAACACCCGCACCGACGCCGACAACTGCGGGACCTGCGGCACGGCATGCCCTCTGGGCCAGGCGTGCATCGAGGGGGTCTGCACGTCGGTCAGCGCCTTCGTCGCCCCGTTCAACGGTGCGTACCAGGCGTGTGGCGACACGTACGCCGACATCATGTCCGACCGGAACAACTGCGGAGCGTGCGCCAACGAATGCCCCCTCGACCAGGTGTGCGCCAACGGTACCTGTGGAACTTCGTGCCTGGGCGCTGGGCTCACGGCGTGCGGGCTCGCGGGGTGCGTCGACATCCAGACCTCGGCCACGAACTGTGGCGCGTGCGGTACATCGTGCCCGGCAGGGAGCGCGTGCGTCGCGGGAGCGTGCGTGGGCAACTGCGGAGCCGCCACGGACGGCGGCACTTCGTCCTTCCAGTCGTGCAGCGGCATCTGCGCGAACACGACCAATGATCCGCTCAACTGCGGCGGCTGCGGTCAGGAGTGCTCCGCAGGCGACCTCTGCGTCGCGGGCGCGTGCGCGGTCACGTGCGCGGCGCCGGCGACTCGATGCGGGAACGGTTGCCCGAACACGTCGACGGATCCGAACAACTGCGGCGGATGCGACGTCCGCTGCCAGTCTGGGCAGAAGTGCACGGGCGGCGTGTGCGGGTGACTCTTCGCAGCGCGATCCTTGGCTCGGACGAGACGGGTCCCGCGGCTGCGGCTCGTCGTGGCACCGTCGATATGAGGATCACAACCCGACCGTGATGGGAATGCGCCTTGCTTCCGTCCAACGTGTCGGAGTGTCCTAATTATGTCATCCATCCACCAATCCGATCGTTCGAGGCATTCCGCCAGCCGCGCTTGTGCCGCATTGACCGCCTTGGCCATTGGCGGGCTGTTGCCGAGCACCGCGCACGCAGAAGGCCCCTATCTCTATGCCCAGGCCGCTCCGCCGCCGCCCCCTCCGAATGGCTACGGCCCGGCTGGCCCCCCTCCGCCCCCTCCTTATGGTTACGGTCCGCCCCCTCCCTACGTTTACGGTCCTCCGCCGCCGCCGAGATACCGTTACTCCCGCTACGACCCGGAACCCCCCTACGCGTTCGTCCTCGCGGTGGACTTCGAAGGGGCGATTCCGGTCAACGCTCCTCAGCTCGGCGGGAACACGCTGACGGGTGGCGGCGGCATCAAGCTGCGCTTCGGCGAGCAGATCCGCTTGCAGGGTGGCGTGAGAATCACACCCGAGCTCGGGTATGGCTACGACCACTTGTTTGCGTCTGACGATGCCGGAGACGCGTACTCTTGGGACTTCCACCGTTTGTTCGGCGGCGCGCGTCTGTCCTTCGGCCGATTCCTCGTGCCCGTTATTTACGGACATATCGGCTACGGCTGGCGCGTCACCGGTGACCCGTCGGTGCCCCAGGAGGGCGGCCTCGCGCTAGACGTCGGAGGCGCCCTCGACCTTCGCGTCATTCCGCATTTTGGCATTGGCGTGCACATCGAATACGCCACAATCGACGCCCAAGACTACGCGCCGCAGTGGATCGCGACGGGGCTCCACGCGGATCTCACATTTTAGCACTGGTTCGAGACGTCTCTCTTCGATCGAGATCTGGCGAGAACCGCAAGTCTCGCAAAATGCCACACCCGAGGCATTCTGCGACTGCCCGAGGCAGGGCGATTGAGAGCCCATCGTTCCCTTCTCGCGCAGAAAATCGCGCGTCGCGCTCTCGAGCCCCATACCCTTGATCTAAAGGGCACGCCCGCGATAGTTGGCACCTGCGTTGCACCTGCTTCCCGCGATGCTTTCGTCGAACGCTCTCAACGTCGCCCACGCACCAGGGACGCCCTCGTGACTGCGTGTTCGTCTCCGTAGCGGGTGGCGATGCGCTCGGTCACTTCCTCAATCGCGTGCCGCTTTTCGGACGCTGGATTGCGAAAGAGGGTAGGCGCTGGCGGACCCGCTTCGAGGTGGCTTACGCTGACGCCGGTGAGTCGGACGCGGCGCCCTTCGAGCGGTAGGCGCCCCAGGCCCTCGAGCGCGGCGCGATGAATTGCGTCGGTGTCTTGAGCCGGGTCGTCGAGCGTGATGCTGCGGGAGCGTACGGTGAAGTCTGAGAACTTGATCTTGGTCTGGACCGTCCGGGCCCAGAGCTCGGCGCGCAGCAGGCGCCGGGCCACCCGCGCAGCATGCGCGAGCAGGGTGGCCCCGATGGCCTCGACTCCGGAGAGGTCCTCTTCGTACGTCACCTCGGCGCCGATCGAGACAGCCATCGCGTCGGCAACGACGTCGCGATCGTCATCGCCGCGAGCGAGTTGGACTGCCAAGCCGCCCCACCGGCTGACTACGCGTTCGAGCCTGGGGGCAGACGCCGCGGCCAAGTCTCCGAGCGTGTGTAGCCCCATCGCGTGCATCGTTGCCGCTGTCTTGGGCCCGACGCCCCACATCCGCTCAATCGGCAGCGGCCGCAAGAACTCGGCCACCTCGTCCGGCCGGACGACGACGAGGCCGTCAGGCTTGCGCAGGTCACTCGCGATCTTCGCGACGAACTTGCTTGGGGCGACGCCCGCCGACGCCGTGAGGCCTAGTTCGCGGCGGACGGCGTCTTTGACGGCCCGACCGATCGCCTCGCCGTCGCCGAACAGGCTCCGGCTAGCGGTGACGTCCAGGAAGGCTTCGTCGAGCGACAGCGGCTCGACGAGAGGCGTGAACCGCCGGAAGATGGCGAACGCTTCCTCGCTTGCCTCGGCGTAGCGCGGGTGACGTGGGGCGACGACGACTGCGTTTGGCGCACGCCGAAGCGCCTCGGCCATCGGCATCGCGGACCGCACTCCGAACGGTCGGACCTCGTACGAAGCCGCCAGGACGACCCCGCGCCGCGACGGCCCGCCGACGATGACCGGCTTGCCCCGGAGCTCCGGGGCGTCCCGCTGCTCGACCGATGCGTAAAACGCGTCCATGTCGACGTGAAGGATCGTCTTCAACGAAGCCATCATGCTTCCACGAGTCGTCGCCGGCGATCGTGATGGATGCTTTGGGCGGTTCTGAGCGAAAGAAGAGCGAACTCTCCTTGACGCGTGCTAACATCACGCGTTTAAGGGCGTCTATTGGTGGTCAGGCCACCTTGCCAACACGAAGACGCGCCTCAAGGAGACGGTCGCACGACCCCGAAGAGTTGCCTCAAGCCAAGCACGCCTTGAGGCGCGAGCAGCGCGGGTCTCCGTAGGGCCGTCCGATGGTGCATTACCCAATGAAAAGGAATGTTCATGAGAAACGTAGGGTTCTTAGCCATGGTGGGCCTCCTCGCGGTTGCGACGGGCTGCGACACGAGCAATGCACCGCCCCCTCCCGCGTCCGCGGATGGTGGCAGCAGCGGGAGTGACGCGTCGGTCGCGGACGGCAGCTCCGGAGGCGCTTCCAGCTCCTCGGGAGGCGCCTCCAGCAGTTCCGGCAGTTCCAGCTCCTCGGGAGGCGCCTCCAGCAGTTCCGGCAGTTCCAGCTCCTCGGGAGGCACGTCGAGCAGTTCGGGCAGTTCCTCGGGAGGCACGTCGAGCAGCTCCGGCGGCGATGGCGGAAAGGAGCTGGACAGCGGTAGCGGTGCTCCCGACGCGAAGGCGCCCGACAGTGGAAAGGGGGGAAGCGACGCCGGCTCGTGCGTACTTCCAACCTGCCTTCAGAATGTTGACACCGCCGGCTGCACTCCAAACGCTACGTGCAGCCAATCCCAAGACGCCGAGGGAAATACGTATACCTGTTACACGAACGGAGTGAAACGCTCCGACGTCACCGGCCAGGACAGCCAGTACACCGTGATTACGGTCAAGAGTGCGACCGCAACGTGTTATTCGATGAGCTATATCTTGACGGATATCACCAGTCAGATACCGGAGGACGTGGCTGTGACGGTATCGAACGGGGCGGACGCCGGGGTTGCGACGATGGGGATAAGCGGCCTTGGAACCGGAGGCGTTACCCTGTGGACCGTCGCCTGCTCTGGCGCACAGCCCGTGGCACTGGACCCGTCCTGCGGAAACGAGTGGCCCGCGGCTTGGCTGAGCGCACCTCCGGTATGTACGGGGTCGGGCGCCTGCGCCCAATAGAAGGCCGGTGTCTTTCGGCCGATCCCTTCGGTGCGCCAGGAAAAGCCTGGGTGAGGAGGAAGCGATGTAGAGCGACTACAGAAGCAGAAACCTCACGGAGCAATCCAGCGGGTTC
>JBEKXD010000037.1:0-54002 GCA_049512415.1 Polyangiaceae bacterium | reverse complement strand
TACCTGCTCGATCCGGAGGGTCGGCTCGGTCTGTCCGACCTGGCGCAGCGGGAGCTAGGCCTCTCATGGCCGCGGCTCGAGGCGGAGCGACCGACTCATGCTGGCTGCGACCCCGGCGATCTCGAGAATCTTGAGGTCGGGGACGCCGCTTCGGTCGCCGCGATCGACGCTGCGCTGCCGCTGGCGATCGGGAAAACTCTCCACCCGCGGCTGGAATCTGAGGGCCTGGAGTCGCTATTTCGCGACGTGGAGATGCCCCTCGTGCGCGTTCTGGCGGCCTTGGAGCTGCGCGGCGTGCTGGTCGATGTCCATGCGCTCGGGGAGTTGAGTCGCCGAGCGCAGCAGCAGCTTGTGCTCCTCGAGGCCGATTGCAAGCGTCTCGCGGGTCGCGATTTTTCGGTGCGATCGCGCGACCAGCTCGAGACGCTCCTCTTTGACGAGTTGAAGCTTCCCGTTGTCAAACGCACGCCCAAAGGGGGCCGATCCACCGACGCCGACGTCCTCGAAGAGCTCCAGGAGATCCATCCGATCGCGGAGCGGCTGATCCAGTTCCGTGAGCTCGACAAGCTCAAGGGGACCTATCTCGATACCTTGCCCCGCTTCGTCCAGCCGAGCACGGGGCGCATCCACACGCGGTTTGATCAGGCTGTCGCGGCGACGGGGCGGCTGTCATCGAGCGACCCCAATCTTCAAAACATCCCTGTCCGATCGGAGTTCGGTCGGCTGATTCGAGGCGCTTTCATCGCGCCGCCCGGGCACGTGATCTTGAGCGCCGACTATTCGCAGATCGAGCTTCGAGTCCTCGCTCACCTCGCGCAGGATTCGGAGCTTCTCGAGGCGTTTCGCTCCGGCGGTGACGTTCACGTCCGTACGGCGGCGCTCATATTCGACAAGTCCCCGGCCGAAGTCACGGCCGACGAGCGCCGCGCTGCCAAGACCATCAACTTCGGTGTCCTCTATGGCATGGGCGACAGTGCGCTTGCGAAACAGCTCCGGATTCCGCGCGAGGAGGCTGCTCGGTTCATCTCCGCGTACTTCAAGCGCTACTCTGGCGTCGCTCGCTTCATGGACCAAACGGTAGAGGAAGCGCGAAAAGGAGGGGCCGTGCGCTCTCTCCTCGGCCGCCGTCGGTTTCTGCCGAACCTGCGTTCGTCCAATCGCGCGTTGCGGGCCGAAGCCGAACGCGTGGCGCGAAACACGCCAATCCAAGGGACCGCGGCCGACATTCTGAAACTGGCGATGGTCGCTCTCGGGGTGGACGATGAGGAGAGGACGGGTGCTCGGCTGGTGCTGACGGTCCACGACGAGCTTGTCTTCGAGGTCCCGGAGGGGACCGCTGGAGCGGCCGGCGAGCTGATTCGAGAGCGCATGGCCAGCGTCGTGGAGCTGGACGTGCCGCTTGGGGTCGACGTCGGATTCGGGAGGAGTTGGGCCGAGGCGCACTGACCGGCTTGCGGGGGCTCCTTGTGGTATACGACCGACATGACGCAATCGCAGCATCCGAGCGGCGCCAAGGCGCTCGTCCAGGGTCTTGAGCGGGAAGGGGTAAAGTACATCTTTGGGCTCCCCGGTGGGGCGGCCATACCCATCTTCGACGCGCTCGTAGAATCCCCTATCAAGCTCGTACTCGTGCGCCATGAACAAGGCGCGACCCACATGGCCGACGGCTTTGCGAGGGCGAGCGGTCGTCCGGGCGTGGTCGTGGCAACCTCTGGCCCCGGTGCGACGAATACCGTGTCCGGCCTGCTGACCGCGCACATGGACTCTGTGCCCATCGTGGTATTGACCGGTCAGGTGGTGGTGGGCGCGCTCGGAACGGACGGCTTTCAGGAGGCGGACGTCACTGGAATAACGTATCCGGTCGTCAAGCACAGCTATCTGGTCAAGGATCCGAACGACATCCCGCGGGTCCTGCGAGAGGCGTTTCACATCGCGACGACGGGGCGTCCGGGGCCGGTTCTCATCGACCTTCCCAAGGATGTCGCGTCCAAACCCTGCACGGAATCTGCGCCTGAGACGCTGAATCTCCCCGGGTACACGCTCATCGGGCCCCCGGACCCTCGCCAGTTCAGAGAAGTCGCCGATCTCATCATGGGGTCGCGGCGGCCTGTCCTTTACGTGGGCCACGGAGCCGTCATTTCCGGCGCGGGGGAGGCTATTTTGGCCCTGGCCGAGAAGGTTCAGGCCCCGGTGGTCAACACGCTTCTCGGCAAGGGGGCCGTCGATGAGACGCATCCTCTCCATCTCGGCATGCTCGGCATGCACGGCACGGCCTACGCGAACTCGGCCGTCATGAACTGCGATCTCATCATCGCCATCGGCGCGCGATGGGACGACAGAATCACCGGGAAGGTGGACGAGTTTTGTACCGCGGCGAAACGAGTGCACATCGACGTCGATCCGGCCGAGTTCAACAAGGTCGTCAAAGCCGATGTCTGCGTTCTCGGCGATGCGCGGGCCGTCGTCGAAGGGATCTTGCCGCTCGTGTCGCGGGCGGACACCAAGGATTGGCTTGCGCAATGTGACGCGTGGCGCGCGAAGTATCCGCTCAACTATTCGCACGATCACGGCCTCCCTTCTCAGTACGTTCTCGATCGGTTGAACCATTTGACGCATGGCGAAGCGATCATCACAACCGACGTGGGCCAGCACCAGATGTGGGCTGCCCAGTTTTGTCGCACAAAGCACAATCGGACGTGGATCTCGTCGGGCGGCGCGGGCACGATGGGGTACGGTTTTCCGGCGGCCATAGGGGCGCAGCTCGCCAGGCCGGATCGGGCCGTCTGGGCGATCGTCGGGGATGGCGGCTTTCAGATGACGCTCTGCGAACTCGCCACGGCCGCGAACCTGAAGCTTCCGGTCAAGGTCCTCATCATCAACAATCACTACCTCGGCATGGTCCGCCAGTGGCAGGAGTTGTTCTTCGACAATCGATATTCGGGTGTCGATCTCGAGGGTAACCCGGACTTCGTCAAGCTGGCCGAAGCGTACGGCGTTCGCGGGCTGCGCATCGACTCCGCCGCGGACGTCGACCGTGTTCTCGCGGAGGCCGCGGCTATCGACGACGGTCCGTGCGTCATCAATGCGGAGGTCGCCAAGGAAGGCAATGTGTATCCTATGATTCCGGCTGGCGCGCCGCTCTCGCGCATGCTCATCGGACCGCCTACCGTCAAGCTCGAGAAACCAACGGGAAGCACCTGAGCCATGAAAGACTCTCACACGATTTCGCTTTTGGTCGCCGACAAGCCCGGCGTGCTCGTGCGCATTGCTCTGACGTTTGCGCGCCGGGGCTTCAACATCGACGGTCTTGTCGTCAACCGCATCCCGGGAAGCGAGCTGTCGAGGATGACGCTCTCTTCATCGGGAGACCCGACTCGCCTCGAGCAGATTGTCATGCAGCTCGCGAAACTCATCGATGTGGTGCGTGTGATCGATCACACGGGAGACTCTTCGATCCAAATGGAGAGCGCCCTCGTGAAGATCGCGGTCGAGAGCGGGACCAGAGAATCCGTCCTCGCAGCGGTTCGTGAGTTCCGCGCCGAAGTCCTCGACGACAGCTTCGGGTTGCTCGTCGTCAGCATTCACGGGTCGACGGAACGAGTCAACGCGTTCGTTCAAACGATCCCGCAGAACGCCATCCGCGAGATCGTATCTTCCGGAAAACTTCTCGTCGCTCGCGGCTCCGAGCCCACGTAGGAGTTCGCGCCCGATCGGATGACTGAGCGCCTTCCGGTGCTCGCTGCGCGAAATACAATGCGGCGCTGCCACCCTCGCGGATGACAGCGCCGCTAACCCCCTTCTTGGGTACCTACTTGCTTCGGGGCGTCTCGATCTGAGCCTGAGCTGCGGCCAATCGCGCGATGGGAACGCGGAACGGTGAGCAGCTCACGTAGTCGAGTCCCGTGCGGTGGCAGAACTTGACGCTCTCCGCGTCACCGCCGTGCTCTCCGCAGATGCCAACGTGCAGGTCCTTGCGGGTCGAACGGCCGCGTTCGACTGCAATCTTGATGAGCTCTCCCACGCTGTCGACGTCGATCGTCTGGAACGGATCGTCCTTGAGGATCTTCTTCTCGAGGTACTCGGGAAGGAAGCTTCCGATGTCATCGCGACTGAAGCCGAAGGTCATCTGGGTCAGGTCGTTCGTGCCGAACGAGAAGAACTCCGACAGTTCAGCCATCTTCGCCGCTTGGAGCGCTGCGCGTGGAATCTCGATCATCGTTCCGACATGGAACGGAATTTTGACGCCGAGCTTCGCTGTGACCTCGGCGGCGACTCGATCGATGATCGCTTTCTGGTCCGCGATTTCGTTCGGATGGCAGGTGACCGGGATCATGATCTCGGGGTGTGCCTGCTTGCCGGACTTGATGATCTCACCAGCGGCCTCGAGGATCGCACGGACCCACATCTCCGTGACCTCCGGGTACGTCACGCCGAGGCGCACGCCGCGATGGCCGAGCATCGGGTTGTTCTCTCGGAGAGCTTCGGCGCGCTTCTCGAGCTCCGCACGGTCGATCTTGAGGTCTTTGCCCAGCGCCTCGAGCTTGTCGTGCGCGTGGGGCACGAACTCGTGCAGCGGCGGGTCGAGGGTGCGAATAGTGACGGGGAGGCCGTCGAGGGCTTCCATCGTCGCCTTGATGTCGGCCTTGACGAACGGAAAGAGCTCCGCGAGAGCGGCTTTGCGCTCCTCGAGGGTCTTGCTCATGATCATCTTGCGGAGCAGAAAGAGCGGCCTGTCCGCGCCTTCGCCGTAGAACATGTGCTCGGTCCGGAAGAGGCCGATACCTTGCGCACCGAACTGGACAGCCTTCTTGGCGTCCTTGGGAGTGTCGGCGTTGGTGCGCACCTGGAGCACGCGGATCTCGTCGACGAGCTTCATGAACGTCCTGTACGTGTCGTTCTTCTCGGGGTCCGCATCGACGAGCGGCAAGTCGACATTGAATACGAGGCCCTTGGTGCCATTGAGCGTGACCCAGTCGCCTTCTTTGACGACGACGCCGCCCTTGCTCTTGAACGACTTGCCGTCGTCCTCGACCTCGATGTCCGAGCAGCCCACGATGCAGCACTTGCCCCAGCCGCGCGCCACCAGTGCCGCGTGCGAGGTCATTCCGCCCTTGGTGGTGAGAATGGCCTGAGCCTTGTGCATGCCGTCCACGTCTTCGGGAGATGTCTCCTCGCGAACGAGCACGACCTTCTCGCCCTTCTCTGCCCACTTGACGGCGTCTTCGCTGGTGAAGACGGCGCGCCCCTTGGACCCGCCTGGACCGGCGGGCAGACCCTTGGCGATAGGCTTGATGGCGCCTTCCGCCTTCGGGTCGATCATCGGGAGGAGCAGTTCGACGAGCTGGTTCGGGCCCACGCGCTTGATCGCGGTCTTCGCGTCGATGAGGCCCTCCTTGTGCATGTCGACGGCCATCTTGACTGCCGCTGTGCCGTTGCGCTTGCCATTGCGACACTGGAGCATGAAGAGCTTGCCGCGCTCGATCGTGAACTCGATGTCCTGCATGTCGCGGTAGTGCTTCTCGAGCTTGACCTGAATGTCGAAAAGCTGCTTGTAGATCGCCGGCATCGTCGTCTCGAGCGTCGGCAGGTGGGTGCTCTGCGCGTTCTTCGAGTTGTCGTTGATCGGAGCCGGGGTACGAATGCCCGCGACGACGTCCTCTCCCTGAGCGTTGACGAGGTACTCCCCGTAGAAGTGCGGATCGCCGTTGCCGGGGTTGCGCGTGAAGGCGACGCCCGTCGCGGAATCGTCGCCCATGTTGCCGAAGACCATCGACTGGACATTGACTGCAGTGCCCCAGTCATCGGGGATCTTCTCGATGCGACGATAGTCGACCGCGCGCTTGCCATTCCAGCTCATGAAGACCGCGCCAATGCCGCCCCAGAGCTGGTCGAATGGGTCCTCCGGGAACGGTGTTCCGAGCACGTCCTTGACCATTTTCTTGAAGTCGACGACGAGCGCCTTGAGCTCGTCGGTGGTCAGATCCGTATCGCTCTTGTATCCCTTCGCCTTCTTCACGGCGTCGAGCCGTTCGTCGAGCACCTTTCGAATGCCTTTGCCGTCCTTCGGCTCGATGCCGGCGGCCTTTTCCATGACGACGTCGGAGTACATCATGATGAGGCGCCGGTAGGCGTCGTACGCGAAGCGCGGGTTTTGCGTCTGGGCGATGACGCCCTGGATCGTCACGTCGTTGAGGCCGACATTGAGCACGGTGTCCATCATGCCCGGCATCGACGCTCGGGCGCCGGAGCGCACCGAGACGAGCAGCGGGTTCTTCGGATCGCCGAACTTTTTCTCCATGAGCTTCTCGACGGCGGCGAGAGCGGCGTCTCCCTGGGCCTTGAGCTCCGGGGGGTAGGTCTTGTCGTGCGCGTAGTAGTACGTGCAGACCTCGGTCGTGATCGTAAATCCGGGCGGCACCGGCAGGCGCAGCGAAGGATGGCCCGCCATCTCGGCGAGGTTGGCACCCTTGCCGCCCAGCAGGTTTTTCATGGACTCATTCCCGTCGGCGTTGCCGCCACCGAAGGAATAAACGTACTTGGTCATGCGAACTCCTCCATATTCCTTAGAAACTGCGCGCGCATCGCTCAAAGCTCGCGGGCTGGGCCCGGTTAATTAGTTCTAGCCAGCCGCCGGCACAATAGCGGAACTTGCCCGTCCGGCTACCCCAAGCGACGTCAACTAGGAGAACGTGACCCTCGCAAGGCTTGCGCTCCAACACGCAGACCTTTCGCGTTCGTAGCACGTGTCTCGTCCCGAGGCGCGCGGGCGGTTCGGCGACGTTTCGGAGGGCTGACCGGCGGGTCGCCTCGCCAAGGCACTTGCGAGGTTCCCATCCACGCCAACCTACCAAGGGAGCCACCTACTGGAGCGTCAGGCCGAGGAAGCAAAAATTGAATGGCGTCTCGCTAACGTCATTTCCAGGGACCTCGAGATGAATGGCCGTGATCGCGGTGCCCTGTTCGAAGAAGCTGCCGCCTCCTCCGTCGACCCAACACTCGGTACTGAAGTCTGCGAGGGGAATTGGTTGTCCGCTCCCGCCCGTCAGGTAATGGCACCAAGGCGGGTTCGAATTGACTCCTAGCTGGATCCGCAAAGGGGACGCCACCTCTTGTGTGAAGTAGACCCTTAGCGACGTTGCTCCGGAAGGCAGTACGAGGCTTCCGGCGTCCCCACCGAGAGGGTCATTGACGTCGAAACCCGCTTGGCACCATTCATAGTCCGAAGCGGCGACAGTTCCAGATACGCATAGGGCCGTCCCTCCCTGCGTGGATGGCGTCGTGACTACCGACTGAAAAGTACACAACGAGAGGGCTTCACCTACCAGGACCAGGCCCGAGCCGGCGTCCAGCGACACATAGCCTTCCGCATCCACCGAAGGAGCCCCGTACACCGTCGCGTCGGGCCCGCCCGCGTCGAGCCGGGAGTTCAGGGAATCGTTGTCCCCTAGGTGAAGCGTCGTGCTACCGCAGGCGGTGAGCATCCCGCCGAGACACGCTGCGCTAGCGAGTCGAATCATGACGCAGCCCTCCTTTCAGAAAAGCCTTGGATCCAATCGCACAATCCGTCACGGAATCGACCCCGATGGACACAGGCATAGCGAAACTCTAGTGCCGATGCATCGTTCAAGGGATCTGATAGCCGACTCCGAGGCCGAGAGCTCCGACAACTGGTTTGCGCGTCGCGGCGGCATCCCACCACGTCGCGTCGCCCGATGTGCTCGAAAACCTCGGGCGCTCGAGGTCGTAGAGGAGGTCGCCGTGAAAGCGTACGAAGAGCCTCTCGGAGAATCTCCACTGCGCGCCCGCTCGAGCGCCTAACGCGGCAAAGAACGTCCCTCCGGAACCGGGACTGGTCACGTCCGAGACGGATGCCCGCATCCAGCCAAGCTGCCCAAGAGCGCAGAGCAACCCAGCGCCGAAGTGCCAACACGGCGCGAGCGCTGCGGCGTAGAGTTCGGAGGTCACTGTGCCGGCCGGGTGGACGTTCGCCGGCAGGGACCAGTCGGCGCTCACTTCCCCAGTGGCCGAGAAGGGGAGCCCAAGCATCGGAATCAGGCGCGCAAAGCCGGCGACTCGCGGTCCAGCGCTGGGTCCGAGACCGGCTGACGCGGCGAGCTCGCCCCCCACGGCCCAGCGAGACCGATCGGGGTCGGAAACTCGCAGGGTCGGTACCGCCGGTCGCGAGTCGCTGGCCTCGGGCTCGAACCAAGGTACCGGTGGCGAGGGCTCCGGTTCCACGGGCTGCGAGTCGACGGCAGCGGAGGGTTTGGTCGGCATGTTCAGGGATGCGTCGAGCGCAATGCTGATGGCGAGCGCGACCGCGCTAAAGAGTTCCGAGCATCCCTCGCCACGCGAGATCATTTCGCGGGTTCCACGCACGAATCCCTGCTCATCGACGAGCTGGACCCGTCCGATGAAAGCCCCGTGCTCACGCCCGACCAGGACGAGGACGGTCTGCTGCGCCTGCGGGAAAAATGGGTCGTAGCCGAAGCGCGCCGCCACCGCCTTGCGCAGGGTCGACTCGTCCGGGCAAGCCGCGGCCTCCGTCGTTCTCGAGTAGACGAGGTGTGCCGATGGACTCGCGAACGCGCTCGAACCTATGGTGAGCCCCAGGATCGTCACCACCCGAGCGATGAGTCGCATCCCGCGACGCTACCGCCAGTGCCAGGCTCTTTGCGACCCTGTTTCACGCCGGATTCGGGCATCGTCAGGGCGGACAGGTGAAAAATTGAACCCTTACGAACGGCGGAGGGTGTCCCGTTCTCCAGGTCAACAAGCGCACCTGGGTGCGTCTTTCGAGCTCTGCGAGGAGAGCGCATGAAGCTCACGCGGCAGTTCATATTTCTGGTAGCGGTCCTTCTGACCACGTCTGCGGTCACCGCCGTCGCGAGTCTGCGTGCGCTGCGCACGCTGAACGTCGCCCTGGGCCAGGTGATGAACCAGGACATGCAGCGCCTGGTGGTCGTCACCGATGTCCGCCGATTGTTTCGAGCCATGGTGGTCCTCGAGCGAGAGCGAATCCTCGAAAAGGAAGCGCCGCGTCTCGCAGAGCAGAACCGGTCGATGGGTCAACTGCGCAAGCAGTTGCACGAGAAGCTCAGCGCATACGAGACGCTGATGCCGGACGCGGATCGAGCGCAGGTGGCCACTCTGCGACAGGTCTGCGACCGATGGATCGAGCTCGACGACCGGGTGTTCGCAGTGTCCGACCAGCACCGAGATGCGGACGCTTATGCTCTCGCCCGCAAACACGCGGACGACCCGGTCTCGTGGGAGGACCTCATCGCAAAGCTGGTTGCCGCGAACGAAGACCGTCTGCGGAGCCAGGTGGCCGCTGCCGGCATAGCGTACCGGAGGGGCCGCGGGGTGCTCTTGGGTGTCGCGCTCGCGGCCACCTTGTTCGCGTTGATCGCGGGAACGGTCGTCTTGCGCGGAATCCAGCGCATCATGGGAGACCTTGTGGCGCTCAACGCCAATCTCGAGTCGCTCGTGGAGCGCCGAACACGGGAGCTGCGGTCGCGCGAAGAGTCCATGCGGCTCATGCTCGACAACGTGAGCGACGGGTTCTTCAGCGTCGACCTCGATGGCCGGGTCTCTGCGGAGCGCTCCGCCGCAGCCACCCGATGGTTCGGCAACTCCGACGGCGCGGTGCCCGTGTGGGACTACCTTGGACGGCTCGACTCCAAGGCGACCGACTGGATTCGGCTCGGCTTTGGGCAGGTCGTCGATGACTCGTTGCCCTTCGAGGTGGCCGTCGACCAGATGCCGGCGAGACTGCAACACGGCGATGAGACCTTCACGGTCGAGTATCGACCCCTTCGATCGAGCGCACGCCTGGACGGCTTGCTCGTCGTCGTACGTGACGTCACCAAGCAGATCGAGTCCGAACGCGTGGAAGCCGAGCAGCGCGAGCTCACGCGCATGGTTCAGCGCATCGTGCGCGACAAGACCGGATTTCTCGATTTCCTAGCGGAGAGCCACGAGATGGTGGGGCGCCTGCTCGCCCGCGAACCCGGCACGGACGAAGGCCTCCGGCTCGTCCATACGCTCAAGGGCAACTGCGCCGTGTACGGCATCCTGAGCATGTCGGACCTGTGCGACGTCATCGAAACGCGTTGCGCGGAGCGGGGGAGCGGGGTCTCGGCCGAAGATTCACGCGAACTCGGCCGGATGTGGGAAGGCATCACCTCGAAGGTGAACGAGCTCGTGGGAGGCGCGGGGGCCCAGGGCATTGAGATCGACGATCAGGAATACGCAACGATCATTCGATCGATCCTCCACGGCGCTCCGCGCCACGACCTCTTGGAGCAGATCGTCGCCTGGCGGCTCGAGCCTACCCGGGTGCGCCTCCAGCGCCTCGCCGATCAAGCGACGGGTCTCGCGCAGCGGCTCGGCAAGGCGCCAGTGGTCGTCGGGGTCGAGGACAACGGTCTGCGACTACCGGCCTCGCAATGGCAACGCTTCTGGTCGGCGGCCGTCCACGTCGTACGAAATGCCGTCGACCACGGGCTCGAGGCGCCGGGCGAGCGTGCGCAGCTTGGCAAGGGTCCTAGCCGCATCACTCTTCGGACCCAGCTAGAAGAGAGAAACGTCGTCGTCGAAATCGAGGATGACGGGCGGGGCGTTGACTGGGACAAAATCCAGGCTCGAGGGCGTTCCCTTGGGCTTCCATGCGAAACACACGATGACCTCGTCGCCCTCATGCTGCGCGACGGGGTGAGCACGCGCGACCAGGCGAGCTCCACGTCGGGGCGCGGCGTCGGCATGGCCGCAGTTCGCGAAGCCTGCGCGATGCTTGGTGGCCAGGTGCTGGTTCGGAGCGAAAAAGGGCGGGGCAGCGTAATCCGATTCTCGTTCCCGAGGTCGGTCATGGTGGACCAGACGGCCGAGACCATCCTCGCTCAGCCGGTCGTGCTCTCGCTAGAACCCGCTCCGGTCTTGCGGTTTCTCCGTTCGATCGCTCCCGCTGGGCGAGCCTAAGAGAGGGCTTGGGCCGATTTCAGGAACCGTAGATCATCGCAGTGAGCTTGGATGCGCTCGCTTCATCACGTTCGGCGTCCTCGAGCTGCGCGAGCCAGTGCGCGCCCTCGTCGATGAGGGACGTAGCCGCGTAGCGGGCCAGTCCGATTTCCTTGTCGGAATCGGCGGCTCTAGAGAGGGCCGCGGCTGCCGCGCGCACGCAGATCTCGGCTCGCGCCACTCGCTGCAGAACGAGCTGGCGACGAACGGCCATCACCCCGAGTCGCTTGCGCAGCTCGCTCATCTCGCGATGCAGGAGCTCGTCAAAGGCGACGACGCGCTCCGACATGTCCCGAAGCGCTGGGATGCACGACAGGTTGAGCTCGCGTCTGACGCCGAGGGTGGCTGCACCGATGCGGAGCAGCAGCACGTCGTTCGCTCCCTCGAAAATGCGAGTGATGCGGCAGTCTCGCAGTCCGCGGGCCACGCCAGTAGATTCGAGAAAGCCGACCGCCCCGTGCAGCTGGATCGCCCGATCGAAGGCCTCGAAGGCCCCCTCGCTGCAAAATACTTTCGCCACCGCGGACGCGACCTCAATCGAGCTCCCTCGCGCTTGACTCTCGGCGGTCTCATGGATGAGCGCGCGCATGGCGAATGCGCGGGCGGCCATCCATGCGACGTGAGCGCGCGTAGCCGTGAAGTTGCCGATGGCCTGGCCGAACTGTTTGCGTTCGCCGACGTAGCGAACCGTGGCATCGAGGGCCCCCTGGGCCGCGCCTGCGCAACCCGCGGACATGAGCGTTCGCCCCCACGCCAAAAGCTTGTAGGCGAGCTCCATGCCCTCGCCCGCGCGTCCGAGAACGTGGGTCATGGGCACGATGACGTCTTCGAACGCCACGGTCACTGTCGACGATCCTCGGATTCCGAGCTTGTGCTCCTCCTTGCCGAGGCTGATGCCCGGGGTGCCGGCTGGGATTGCTACGAGCGTATGACCGCGGTCTCCGCCCAGACCGGGCGTTCGCACGAGTACGGTAAACAGGTTGGCGAACCCGCCATTGGTCACGTAGCTCTTCTCGCCGTCGATGCGCAGCGCATTGTCGTCGACCAGGCGGCCCGTCGTCCGTATGGCCATGAGGTCGGAGCCGGCGCCCGCCTCGGTCGCGCCGAAGGCCGTGATGCATTCTCCCGCTGCAATACGCGGGAGCCAGTGGGCCTGAAGCTCGGGCGTGCCCCACTCGACGAGGCCCCGACTTCCAAGGCCAGCGTGCAGCCCGAGCATGATCCCCACGGATCGATCGACACGCGCAATCTCGGCGATCACTCGACATGCGTCCCAGAGCGAGAAGCCCGCGCCTCCGAACTCTTCGGGCACCGTCATACCAAACAGACCCAGCCTGGCGAATCCTTCACGGACTGAACCAGGGATGCGGCTGGCCTCGTCGATGGCGCTTCCATCGACCTCGGTCGCCATGAAACGACGGACGCTCGGCAGGAGCAGGTCGACGAGTTCTTCGCCGACTGGCTGCGGGTTAGCCACGCACGGTGCTGCCATCGGTCTTCTGCTCCTTGTACTTGCGCGTCACGAATGCGCAGGCGTCGTCGACGGTCTGGATCCCCATGGCCTCTTCGATGTCGAGGTCGATCTTGAGCGCTTCTCCAATTGTCGAGAGCAGTTCCAAGCTCTGGAGCGAATCCATGCCGAGGTCCTCTCGCAGTCTCTGCCCGCCGCGGATTGCATCCGCGCTCGTTTGGGCAATCTCGGCCAGCGTCGCGAGGGTCACCCTGCGAGCTTCTTCTTCAAGCGCTACCATCGCTCCTCCGTTGCTGTTCTCGCGGCGGGACGTACTTGTGTCGAACGAACCATGCATGGGCTCGGTCGAGCGCATCGTCTAGCGGACCGAGCGTGAGCCCGAGCTCGGAACGCGCCCGATCGCTCGATACCGGCTGACCAGTGGTCGCCATGTCGACGAGCTCGCGCGGTACGGCAACGCGCTGGCGGTGGGGCGCTGCCTCGCGCTCTTCCTGCTCGGCGCGTGCACGGGCTTGCTCGGCGGACAGTTCCATTTCCGGCACGCGTCCGCCATAGCGCGTTGCGATGTGCTGCAGCAACCAACCGACGCGCACGTCGTGGCCACCGATGCAGTAGCGGTCCGATTTTGCGCTGGCAGCAGCGAGCAAATGCGCTCCCACCACATCGCCCACGTCCACCAAGTTGACCGTACCGTCGACCCACCAGGTCAGAAGTCCACGCACGACTCCCACGATGACCGAGCCGGTCCCGACGCGTACGTCGCCCGGGCCGATGCAGCCGCCGGGGATCATGGTGACAGCCGGAAGGCCTCGCTTGTGCGCCCCGTCCACTTCCCGCTCCATCGCCCACTTGACTGCGCGATAGACGCTCCCTTCCGGCATCGTCTCGGGAATGTCGCGCTCGTCCGCCGGGCGACCTTCCGGAGCGCGCGCGAGCGTGGCGATTGTCGACGTGTAGACGAAGCGCCGGATATCGGTCGCGAGCGCCGCCTCGCACGCATTGCGCACCCCGTCCACGCCCTCGGTCAACGAAGCCTCAAGATCGAGCGAATACCGCGGGTAGTAGGCCCCCGCCAAGTAAACGACGTCGCACCCGTCCATGGCGCGCCGGAGTTTCTCGGGCTCTTGCAACGAGCCATCGACCCACTCGACCGGGCGCTTTGAGAGCAGGATCGTCGCCGTTCGTTTCCGGCGGGTGACGCGGACGGTCGTCCCCGCGGCAAGCAGTGCGTCGACGAGGTTCGTGCCGATGAACCCGGTCCCGCCGATCACCAGTGCGCGCATCAAGCGTTGCCCTTGGCTGCAAACACGCGGGCGCATTCGCGTCTGCGGATCTTCCCGCTCGTCGTCCGCGGCAACGAACCGACCGCGCAGACTCGAATCTCCTCGGGCTTGACGCCGAGTACGCTCAGGAGCTCGGCGCGCACGTCCGTGGCGATCTGTTCTCGTCGGTCTCCTTCGCCGTGCTGCGTTTCCGCCACCACGACGAGGTCCTCCGTTCCCGTCTCGGGATTCTCCCTCCCGAACGCGGCCACGCCTCCCGCGCGCACGCCTTCCACGTTGGAGGCCACGCGCTCGATGTCGTAGGGGTGGAGATTGCGTCCGCCCTTGATGATGATCTCCTTGGCTCGGCCGGCGACGAAGAGACGCCCAGCGTGCACGAAGCCTAGGTCGCCCGTTCGAAGGGCCCCGCCGACGATCGCCTCGGCGCTCGCCTGCTCATTTCGAAAGTATCCACTCATGAGCGAGGGTCCAGCGACCGTGATCTGTCCGACGGTACCCTCCGGCACGACCCGCCCTTCGTCGTCGAGGATCTCCAGAACGGTGCCGGCGACGGGATATCCCACGCTCACGGCAGGATAGGCGCTCGGAGCCGAACTTTCGCGGACGAGGCCATCGCGTTCGAGAGCGTCCCGATCGATCGGTACGGTTTCGAACTTTCGATCGAGCGTCGGAAAGGCGATGGCGAGCGTGGTCTCGGCCATACCGTATACCGGCATCATCACGTCGGCGCCGAATCCTCGCGACGCGAACTGATCGCAAAAGCGTGCCACGGTCCGAGCGTGCACTGGCTCCGCGCCGTTGAGCGCGACGCGCCAGCTTTCGAGCCGAACGTCCGCCTGGCTCGCTTTGGCGACGCACATGTCGTACGCGAAATTTGGCGCCGGCGACAACGTCGCTCCCACCTTCGAGACGAGCTCGAGCCACCGTCGGGGGTGCATCACGAACGCCTCGGGCGTCATGACGTGCACGGGGTAAGGGTGGCAAATGGACGTTAGCAGGACCCCGACAAGGCCCATGTCGTGGAACATGGGCAGCCAGCTCGCGCCCACGTCGTTCGGCGTCATCGTCAAGGCGTGGTGGATGGCGAACGCATTGGAGACAACGGCGCCGTGAGAGATGGCCGCTCCCTTGGGCCGTCCCGTGGTACCGGACGTGTACTGGAGGAAGGCCACGTCGCTCGCACCGATGGAAGGCGGAACGAACGGAGTCGGGCCGAGCCCCTCCAGATCGGTCTCCATGAGCACGTTGCTCAGCGCCGCAGTGAGCTCCGCGTTGCCCGGGAGCGCGGTGGCAATGCGCGGATAGGTCACGAGCGTCCGCGCTCCGCAGTCCGCGACGATCGCCGTCAGATTCTTCAAGTAGCGGTCGACGCTGCCGAACGTCATCGGCGTCGCCAGCGGCACGGGGATCGCTCCGAGGAACATCGCGCCGAGCATGGCTTCGACGAAGGAGTGACCCGTCGGCATGAGAAGCAGGACGCACTCGCCGCGGACCACACCGCGAGCTCGATAGAGGGAAGCAAACCGCACCGCAGAGGCGAGGGCCTGCTTGATAGGCCGCACGACGGGCCCAGCCGTAGCGTGCAGTGTTACGAACGGGGCGTCGTCGCGGGCTGCCGCCTCGAAGGCGGCAACCAGAGTTTCGTGCGGCGGACAGACCCTAACGTCGCTTCGCAGGCGCGAAACGCTCGGTCCTTTCGTCGTCATCCCATGGCCTCGAGGCCGCGTACCATGCACCGGCATCCTAGCGAGACGGTTGATTTAGATCAATCGCGCCACGCGGCTCGATGCGTAGACTCGCGCCCTCATGGCAGCCGCACTCGATCACCGGTCCCTCTATCGTTTGCCTTGGAATCTAGCCGACAATCCGATCGCTTGGCTCGAGCCAACGCAGGCTTGCAACCTCGCTTGCGAGGGCTGCTATCGCCAAAACATCAAGACACATAAGTCGCTCGACGAGGTCCAGGCCGATCTCGATGTCTTCGCCCGCCTGCGCAACTTCGACGGCGTATCGATCGCTGGCGGCGATCCGCTCATGCACCCCGACCTGACCGGCATCGTGCGCCGCGTGACGGCCATGGGGCGCAAGGCGATCATCAACACGAACGGTCTTGCCATGACGCGCGACCTTCTCGTTGAGCTGAAGGCGGCGGGGCTCGTGGGCTTGACCTTCCACGTCGACTCCCACCAGGGGCGTCCAGGATGGCGCAACAAGACCGAAGTGGAGATGTGCGAGCTGCGTCAAACCTACGCGGACATGGTCGCGAGCGTCGGTGGGCTCGCTTGTTCGTTCAACTCGACGGTGTACGAGGAGACTCTTCACGAGGTGCCGGACCTCATCGATTGGGCGCAGAAGAACGTCGATCGCGTGCACACGATGGTGTTCATCCTGCTTCGCGGCTCGATGCCCAGCCAGTTCGACTACTTCGCGAACGGCAAGAAGGTGGACCTCAGTTCCCTCGTCTACGGCGAGGAGCCGAAGGGGCGCATCGACATTCAGGCCCAGGAGGTTGTCGAGGTCATTCGGCGCCGTCACAAAGACTTCTCACCGTGCGCCTACTTGAACGGGACGGCGAAGCCGGACTCCTTCAAGTGGCTCCTGTCCACGCGCCTGGCGACCCCGAAGCGAACCTACGGCTGGGTTGGTGCCAAGTTCATGGAGATGGCCCAGTCCGCCTATCACCTCTGGGCCGGGCGCTACATCAGCTACTCGGATCCGAGCACGCTGACGAGCGGTCGCGCGGTCCTAGGCGGTTGCTGGCCAGTCGATGCCGGCGTTCGTCGGGCGGCCGCGGCCTGGGCGAGGGCCATCGCGGCCAACCCGCTCGTCGCGCTCGAAAAGGTCTACCTCCAGTCGTTCATGATCATTCAACCCATCGACATGCTCGAGGATGGCTCTGCGAACATGTGCGACGGCTGCCCGGACATGACCGTGCACGAAGGCAAGCTCGCCTGGTCGTGTCGACTCGAAGAGCCGCGGGCCTTTGGCCAGTTTGTCAACGCGGTTCCCAAGGAAAAGAGCGGCGATTGCGGGACGCCAGGTTGCCCGATGAAGAGCGCGGCCCAGTAGGCTTTTTGTCACCCTGCCTGGCACGAAACCGGGAAAAGCATTTGCCTCAACCGCACGTGGTGCTTGCACAGAGCCGCATCCGTGCGTTGTATGCGCCGCGATGCTCAGCGCTGTTCGTTCTCAGGTCTCACTCGCCGAAGCCATCCTTCCGGGTGCCGTCCACATTCCGGCGGCCGACGAACGCACCGTAGCCGGTGCGCAAGAGGTCGCGGCCAAGATCCATCCCGCGCTCCCCGGAGCGCTGCGAGTCGCGCTCCAAGCCCTGGATGCCGCGGCGATAGCATCGACGGGAAAGCCGTTCCATGCCTTGACCGTGCCTGAGCAGGACGAACAGCTCGCGCGTTGGGAGCACGACCCAATTCTGCGGTCTCCGCTCGCGCTCGTCTCGCTTCTCTTCAAGGTCGTCCACTTCGACCGCATCGAGCCCCTACGACTCGGCAACGGGGGCGACGGGTTGCCTGTGGTGCTCGATCAGCCCCGGTGGCTGCGGCAAGTTCACCGAGCCGACGACTGGATCGGGGGCGAGATCGAGTGCGACGTCGTCGTCGTCGGCACTGGGGCCGGTGGCGCGGTCGTCGGCCACGAACTCGCCCGGATGGGCCACGCCGTCGTGTTTCTCGAGGAGGGGGAGCACTACCGTCGCGACGCGTTCGACGGGAGCACCGTTCGCGCCCACGAGCGGTTTTATCGGGCGGCGTTTTCGGTCGGCAACGTCGTCATGCCGATTTTCGTGGGTCGTCTCGTCGGCGGTTCGACGGCGGTCAACGGCGGCACGTCGTTTCGAACCCCGCAGTGGATCCTGTCGCGGTGGTGCGACGAGATGGGTACGGACGATTTCGCGCCGGCCCCAATGGACGGGTACTTCGATCGAGTCGAGGCGGTGCTCGGCGTTCAACCGGCTGGGCGGGCCCAAATAGGTCCCATCGCCGACATCATGGCGCGCGGCTGCGATGCGCTCGGCTGGAGTCACTTCCCTGTTCGGCGCAATGCGCCTGATTGCGACGGCTCAGGATTCTGCGACTTCGGCTGTGGTCGCGATGCGCGTCGCAGCACGAACATAGCCTTCATTCCGCCAGCCCTCGAGCGGGGGAGCATTCTTCTATGCGGGGCTCGCGTGGACCGTGTCGTGGTCGAGGACGGAGTGGCTCGCGGGGTGCAAGCCGTGTCTCCAGCTGGGCGTCGCGTGCGCGTGCGTGCGAGCGCGGTCGTGCTGGCCGGGGGAGCCATTCCAACCCCTCTTCTCTTACAGGGCCAAGGCCTCTGTCGCCGAAGCGGCCAGGTGGGGCGGAATCTAAGTTTGCACCCTAGCACCGGCCTGTCGGCGGTTTTCGACGAGGATGTCCAAGGACATCGCTTCATCCCCCAGGGCTATGGCTGCGACCATTTCTTGAAGGACGGAATTCTAATCCTGGCGGCCCAGGCGACTCGCAATGTTGCGCCGGTCCTGTTCTCCTCGACGGGTCGACGTCTGATGGAGGCGCTGTCGCAAATGGACCATGTCGCCTCCTTCGGTCTGATGATTCGCGATGCGTCCGCGAATGGACGCGTGTGGCGAGAGGCGATGGATTTCCCTGCCATCAGCTATCAAGTAGCCGACGAGGACGTCGCGCGAATGCACCGGGCGATGGTGCACACGATGGACATGTGCTTGGCCGCCGGCGCGAAGACCCTCTATCCGAACATCCTCGGAGTCGAACCGGTACGCGACGCTCGAGGCTTCCACGCATTTCGCAAACGCATACCCGGCGCGGCCGACTTCGTCTGGCTCAGCTACCACCCGCTTGGAACGTGCAGAATGGGTCGAGATCCCAAGACCAGCGTGATCGATCTCGACCACGAGACCCACGACGTGCGCTCGCTATTCGTCGTCGACGCGAGTGCCGTGCGCGGGCCGATCGGAGTCAATCCGCAGCTTACGATCATGGCCATTGCGATGCGCGCAGCCGATCGCATCGCAGCGCGCCTAGAGAACATGTGATTACCGAAAGAACTCGCGCAGGCTCTTCAGCCGGCGACGCAGGAGCAAGGGGATCTTCCACGCCTCCCCGACTTTGCCGAGCTGCGCGTCCGCGATCAGCGATCCGAGCTTCATGAGCGTCGAATCGTAGGGCATGAAGTAGATGTCGGGGTCTTTCGAATCATCGACCGTCGTCACCCGCGGGCGCACAAACGTGGGGAGGGCGAACACGCTGTTGGCCACTCCGAATCCCGTGTCCCGCGTGCCCGACCAAGGGAGCGACGGAATGGCTCCGGAGAAGCCGTGATTGTTGATATTCACGATGCCCACGTCGAGGCGGGAGGCGAGCCGCTTGGCCCGCGCGACGTCGCTCGTCCAGATGGAGGCGCCAAGTCCGTACCGACCGCGGTTGATCGCTGCAACGGCGTCGCTCACGCCGGCGACACGGACGACCGCCAGGACGGGGCCGAACGTCTCCTCGCGCACGACGGACATGCGGGCGCTGCACCGGTCGAGCAGGGTCGGCGCGTACCAGAGTCCGTCGCGCGCGTAGCCGCCCGTAATGACCGTCGCGCCGGCGCTTCGAGCGTCTTTCACGTGCGACGACACGAGGTCGAATTGTGCTTGGTTGGCCAGCGGAGCGACCGACGTCTCGTCGAGCGCAGAGAACACTCGTGCCACGCGAGCGATGAACGCATCCGCGACGCTCGCGTCGACGTAGGCGATTTCGATGGCGCCGCAAGATTGCCCTGCGTTGCTCAATGTCCAGTGAGTGACTCCCGCGACTGTCCGCCCGAGGTCACAATCTCGAAGGACAATCGCAGCGTCCTTGCCTCCCATCTCGGCGCTGCACGGAATCCCTCGTTCGGCGCAATGCACTTGGACCGTCCTACCGGAGCGAGTCGAGCCGGTGAACACGCACGCGTCGATGCCGGCGTCGATGAGATCCTCTCCGGCCGCTCGGTCACCAGGCAGACACTGCGCCAGGCCAGTCGGAAGCTCGGCAGCGAGGCGATCGACGAACCAAGAGCTCGAGCGCGGCGTGTAAGGCGACGGTTTGACGATGACCGCGTTGCCCGTGAGGAGCGCCGGGAGGACGGCGCGGTAGAGGCCTGAAATCGGAAAATTCCACGGAGCGATGATTCCAACGACGCCGCGGGGCACGTGCTCAATGGTGGCGTGCTTGCCAAGGAAACTCAGTGGGTTGAGGTGAACGCGCTCCGGAGCGAGAGCGCGTCGGACTACCCGCGTCCAGGCGGCGACAGCGTCGACCGGCCCCAGCGTCTCGTTGAAGAGGCCCTCGGCCTCGACCTTGCCCATCTCGTCGCGGGCGAGAGCGATCGCTTCCGAGCGAGACCGAAGCATCTCGCGCGCGGCGCGGCTGAGCGCCTCCGCTCTCTCTTCGAGCGGACGGCGCGACCAGTGTTCCTGGGCGCTGCGGGCGCGGTCCACTAACCTTTGAGCTTGTCCATGACGATCGTGGGCTCCGTTTGCCCGCCCTGTTTCGTGGTTTGCGTGAAGCTGGTTCATGTCGCCCGCCCTCGTTAGCACTGCCACGCACGTCGGCGAGAGACTTGTCAGCGTTGTGGGCGCGTGTGGGCGAGGGCTCGGGCTGACGACTGGATTCGGAGCGACGGGCCGTGCTGAAGGGTTGCGCAGCCAGGGCCTCGGAATAAAAGTACGCTACGTGACTCATGTGCGGCGTAGCGTATTGCCCGCGCGCGGACTGCCGGCCGCAAGCCATCGAGCTCGCGAGCGGGACGCATGAATCGGAGTCAAGGATCAGCCCTGCGGCGACGCTTTGGCTTACTATCGAATTGGCTTGGTGCGGAGGTGCGCGATGGGTAGCAAAATTCGGAGCTTAACGGCGACGTGCAGCAGATTTGCCGGCGTAGTTGTGGGTGCGGCTGCCGCCGTGCTGTCGCTGTGCGGGTGCGCGAGCACCACGTCGGCCGATGCAGGGGGCGCAGAAGGAGGAGGACCGCCACAGTCCTCGGGCGGGAGTTCCTCCGGGTCGACGACGTACGTTCCCCCGACCGATGGCGATGGCGGCGCTGTCGTCTGCGTAGGGGGACAGTGCGTCGACCCCGTCGGGGTCGATGCGGGCTGCTCGGACGCTTCGTGGCACGTGTTTTCAGCCAGGACCTTGCACCCGTTGTCGTCCGCGGAAGCGGTGGAGACACCCAATAGCTGCTCGATCGCGGTCAGCTGGATTCCGGACGCGGGGCCGGACGTTCAAGAGGCGGCGGCGCCGCCGTCGGTGGAGGTCTATTCGTGTCCAGCCGGGCAGATTCGCCTGCACATCCGTGACATGTGGTCGAACCTTGCGAATCCGACGCTCAATGACCTCACCGGGTTGCCCACGGCCGTGAACGTGTTCGACACGGGGAACGGCTACACCGAGTATTCGGCTCGTGAGGATACGGCTGGCTGCGACTGGTATTCAGTGTGCTTGCCATCCGCGGTCAAGGATTTCGTCGTCGAAGCGATCGGCAATCCGAACGGGTGTACGACCACGCAGCGCTCCGGGACGTTCAATCTCAGCTCGATCTCGCCCGCGCCGACGAGCGATGTCTGGCTCGATTACTCCGGCACCAGCGCGTCCCTGGAGAACGACTACTCGACCGCAAAAGTTGGATCGGGAGCGTTTCAGTTCACGGGCAGTGATGCGGGCGTGCCGAACGCCGTGTGCAACGTCGATGCGGGTCCGCCTACGGCGCCCAGCGGGACTGTCACGGTGCACTTCCGGTGGCCTTGGGGTGACCCCTCGGTGACCGGCTTTGCCGGCACGGACTGCGAATTGCTAAAGCTCGGCTACGATACTCCGCCCTATCCGACAAGCCTCAAGGTCCAAGGGCTGTCCGGCAATTGCGCGGATCTCGGAGCGACGCTCGACTATCAAGACAATAGCTGCCCTTGGTATACGATCTACGTACCCACCTCGGCATGGTCGGCGGGCCCGCCGACGTTCACGGTCGGATATCCGAATTGGACGGTTGGCCTCACGACCGCCCCTATCACGCTGCCAGCGCTCTCCGCCCTTCCTGCGGACGATGAAATCTGGCTAGCGTACTACGGTCCCCCCGACAACGACCCGACCGAGGGGACTGCGTGCATGAACTACTCGACACGCAGCGACTCTTACCATGTCTACACGTCCAACCCGGGCCCCGGCTACGCGCACTGCGGCGGCAACTCGAACGTGACGATCGACCCGTGCGAGCCGCCGACGCCGGTCGACTACTCGACCGTGCACTTCCGTTACATCTGGGCAGGCCAAAAGACGTTCACGTTCTTCCCGAATCCCGAGTTCATGCCGACCTGGATCATGCTGCGTATCACTGGAGGAAACGGCGGGGGCGATGAGGTCACGTGCTTCCGGGAGGCGGACCGGCCCTGGTTCAACTGCCCAGTGCCAAATACGGACTTCGGCGGCGGCGCGTCGTGGGTCGCGGCGGACATCACGCGGACTCCCACCGAGTGGAACACGGTCGTGGCCCGGCCGTTCCCCGACACTCCGGGGGAGTATTGGATTCGCTGGAACTACGGCAAGCCCGACCTCGACGGCATCTATGCGCCGCTCGATATTCAGCCGGGAGGCAACACGACGGTCCCGACGTTCCAGACCTTCTCGTACTATCCGGACGGCACGGGCGGAGACTGGTCGGCGACCGGCAACTGGAATGACTCCGCATGCGCCGCCAAGCCGCCCCCCACGCCCCCTCAGTGCGGCTACGACGGGTGGTTTCCGTACTCGCAAACGGGGTATTCGTATCCTTTCGGCGCGTCGCTCGCGAACGTCTATGCGAATTCTGCACAGGTGCAGGACCTCCTGAACACGCTTTTGTGCCAGCGCTATGAGATCTGGAAGACGAACTACCTCGAGTCGTACGCCAATGACCCGACGAGTACGCTTCTCTGCGGAGAGGGCACGGCACGCGTCAAGACGGACCCGCCCCAGACCGTCAGCGAAGGGCAGGGCTACGGCATGGCGATCTCCGCAGCCATCGGGGACAAGCCGACGTTCGATGCTCTGTGGAATTTCACGCGCCATTTCCTGTCGCAATCGGCCAAGAAGTACTGCGGCGGCCTGATGGGCTGGATGTGGGACGGCTCGATCGCCTGCCGTCCCATCGACACGCCCTGCGACCCGGACACGGGAAGTTGCGGCGGCAATCAAGACAGCGCGTTCGACGGGGATGTCGACATCGGGATCGGTCTCGTCTACGCGGCCATGCAGTGGCCCGAGTACACCGAAGCCGCGGTCAACTGGATCATGAAGATGGAGTGTGAGGTAAATACCGTCTACGACGGCCAATACAATTACCCGGCTCCGGGGGATACGTGGGACAAGAACTGCGAGAACTACCCGAACGGGCCGTGCACGTACACCGCGGGCAATCCCGGTGACGTATTCCTCAACTACGACCCTCCCGGCTACTTCCGCGTCTTTGGAGACTTTCTCGCTCAGTACATGGACCCGACCGTCTATACCGCCGCCGAGCGCGCGCAGCACCAGGCTTTCTGGTACAAGACAGCGCAGACCGTCTACAAGATGGTCGAGTCCTGCTACGACCAGGCGGGCGTCAATCCAGGACTGACGACTGACACGGGGTCGATTCCGGCGCCGTGCAGCGCACAGGTCGACAATTACAACTGGTCCCGATTCTCGTGGCGCGTCGGCGTCGACGCAGCCTGGTTCGGCAATCGCTTCGACTTACCCGAGAACGCGCCGAACTCTTCGCCGCATTACCCGGGCAAGACGCAAATGCAGGCCAAGATCGACAACATTCAGGAATTCTACAACAACTTCTACGTCAACAACCCGCCCGAGCCGAACGCGAATCCGTTCTCCACGATATGCCAGAATTTGACGCCCTCGGGCACGGTCACGGGGTGCGATCCCGGGTACGGACACAACTCGTACTTCGTCAATACGGCCATGTGCGCGTACGTCAGCATCTTCGATGACGACCAGAAGACGACCGGCGCCCTGCGCCAGGCGGCGCTCGAAGAGTCGGTGTCGACGACGATCGAGAACGACAGGTACTTCCAAGAATCCATCGGTGTCTACACGCTCCTATTCCTCAGCGGGAACTTCCCGAACCCGCTGACGGTGCAGCCGTGACGTGGGCCGCAATGCCGCGCGCTCCTCGATTCACCTCGGGTCCGTGCGTGGCCTTGGCCATCGCCGGCGCGACTCTCGCATTCGGGTCGTGGGTTGCGTGCGCGAACTCCGGAGGGGATTCGGGGTCGGACGACGTGTCCGACGTCGACTCCGGAGGTGGATCGTCGGGGGCCGGTGGCTCGTCGAGCAGCGGCAGCTCGTCGGGTGGCGCGGCCGCGGCCTCGTCGACTGGGAGCGGTGGGTCGTCGGGCGGCGTGGCGCCGCCGTCTTCTTCGTCGTCTGGGGCGGGAGGGTCGAGTGGCTCCTCGAGCGGGAGTTCGTCCGGGAGCTCGCCCCAGAAGGCCGAAGGCGGCGCGTCCTCAGAGGCGTCGACCGTACTGCGGAGCGCCTACGACGCGACCGGGGATTACGCGACGTCCTGCGGGACATGCGCCTCCGGAGAGAAGTGCGTGAACACCTACGGGGGCACGACGTGCGCGCAGCCGTGTGTCGGCAACGGGCAGTGTCCGGCGGATTTCCCCAATCCGTACTGCGATTCGAACGGTGGAGTGGAGTGTGTCGCGAACTGAAACCGGCCTCACTTCGGATGACGGGTGGTTGGCGACCCTGAGGCTTTCTGCGGCGTCGGCGCCGGATTCGGGACTGAAGCCGGTGCGTGCGTCGCGGCGGGTGTCGAATCCGTCGGCGCCACCGCGGGCGGCGAGCTCGGTGCAGGGGAACGTTTCTGATAGCCGGTCGCCTCGGCCCGCTGAAGCTCGCGGACCCACCGCTCGACGTCGCTGCCCGGAGAGGCGTCCTTGGTGACGATGGCCGCCATCGGCCACCATGCGACAGGTCGGTCGCCGAGGGTGAAGACGATGTCGTAGAGGCCCTCGCGCTCGGCGCGCACGAACGGCGCCGAAGGGATGCGAGACCAGCAGGACCACGGCTGCTGGGGTGAGGTCTCGAGGTCGGAGCACCCATCGGACCGGCCCACGACCGTGCCGGATTCGTCCAGAACGTACGCTGTCATGCTGGCCCCGTGGAGCGACCATCCTCGGGTCCCGCGGGCGTACCAGGTGAAGCCGACGCGCCGGGGGAGGTTGGGCACGGACCACGCCGTACGCACTTCCGATGGCTGCCGCTCTCCGCCCCTCGCCCCGGTGAGAGTCACCACGACGTCAACGTCCGGTTCTCCGTCCTCCACGGGGTCGCTGTCGTCGATCTCGACGAGTTCGTCGTCGTCATCGTCGAGGCCGAGCATGGCGCTCGTCCGACCCAGCTCCGTGCCACCCCGGCGCGCGACCACGAAGTAACGACCGTGGGTTTTGGGGTCGAAGTGAAATGTCACGCTAGACAATGCGACGCGGCGCGGATCGTCGATGTGCACGAGACGGGGTACCTCGGCGATCAACTGGTCGCCTGGATCCCGCAGCTCGAAGGAGATGGTGGCCTCACCGCTCGGAAGTCCAAACAGCCCCGCCACGCACGCGAGAGTCGTCTGAGAATGCGCCGACAGCAGCCCTTTCGCGACTCCGTCGACCCACGCGACTTGTTCGCCGCTGCCGTCGCGCCCGAGCGCTTCGTGGCGGCTGACGAACAAGTCCGCGTACGTTCTCGAGCGCTGCGAGCGCGCGTAGTCCGCCAGCACGCGCTGGAGAGTATGCGCTCGGCCCGCCATCACAGCGCGGAGGTCCTTGACCGTGACGGCAGCCGATAAGGGCGGCGCGGGGCCGTCGCTGCCGGGAAGCTCTCGATTCACGCCCACGACGAGCGGCCTACTGTTGTCGTCGAGCGCGATCACGGGACTGCCCGCGAATGCGCGCGACGTCACCGCGCCAAAGAAGAGAGTGCGAGCCCCGAACACATCGGCCACACCGGAAGCGAGCCCTTCGGCCGCGCCGGCGGTGGTCCCTGGCGATCCGTGGCCCTGCGCTGTCATCGCCCACAGCGGCTGTCCGAGGCGCGGTTCGACGTCGCTCAGGCCGAGCGGAGGCACTCCCTCGAGCGCCGCCTTCGGCTGAACAATCGCGATGTCGCGCACCTCGTCGATGTGGGTCACGCGTCCGTCGACGGTTCGCCCTTGCCGTGTTGTGATCCGAACGAGGTCGGGTCGCACGATGAAGTGTGCCGCGGTCACGACGAGGCCCCCTTCGATGACGAACCCGGTCGGTGGGAAGGCGGCGTTGTCGTGCGCCCGCACTTTGACGACGCGTTTCGGAGAGCGCGACTCGTCGGCCAGCGAAGTCTCGGCGTCCGCGACGACCGCATCGCTCGTAGCGCGGTCGTCCTGGGAGATCCCCACGATCGACGGGGCCACCGTGGCGAGCACCCACTCTGAAGTCGTCGCCGCGGTTTGCGGGGGCACCGAGGGCGCACCTCCGCACGCGCTCGACGCGGCAGACAGCAACACGAGGACGAGCGCTGAGCGCGGAAACGTGGCGTGCGTCATGGCAGGTTCCACCCTGAACGTCTGACCGGAGGAATCCTGCCAGACCTACAGGCGACTCTCTCTATAGCGGGTTGGCGCCGACGGGAAGATAGAAGTGTGGTGCTTTTCGCCGATCCCTTCGCGATCCCGGCGTCGAGCGTCCTCGCCTACAGGAAGTAGGCTCCGGGCGACTCGCCGCCGGCCTCGCTCGGGCTCGACGAAAATCACCACACTTCTAGGCGCCTTCCACGGTGCGATACATCGCCCGCAGGAAGTAGGCTCCTTGGCCTCGCTCGGGCTCGACGAAAATCACCACACTCTCTTAGACGCGCGCGAGAGTGCGATACATTTGTCGGGATGGGCAAGCGTCGATTCTTTGCTGCCTTCGCGGCGCTGACAGTCTTCGCCGAGGGGATCGCGGGAGCGCGGCCGGGCGGAGGCGGAAGCTACCATGGAGGAGGGGGGGGTGGCGGTGGGGGCCATCTCCCTTCGGGAGGCTGGAGCGGGGGCTCGACACCGAATGCCTTCGGCGTCGGCCACGGCACGACGTTCGTGGGTCCCCCGAATCTGACGGCGTTCGTCGTGCTCGTCAGCATCCTGCTCACGCTCCTGCTCGTCTTCGCGGTGCTCGGGGCCTTCAGTGGGCGGGCACGCCGCAGGGGCGGTCCGATGGAAGTTGGCTCTCGCGCGGCCTTCGAGGCGCTGCGCGCGCGCGACCCAAGGCTGACGGAGGCCGGACTCGATGCGCGCGTTCGCGCTATGGCGGACATTCTTCGCCACGCGTGGTGTGGGGGCGACATGCGCCCCGCCCGCCCCTTCGTCAGCGACGGCGTCTACAGTCGTTTTCAAGTTCAGCTCGCGCTCATGGCCCTCGAGAACCGGCGCAACGTCATGAGCGACGCGCGCGTCCTCTCGACGGCGATCGTAGCGGTCGAAGACGCCGAGCCGCTCGATGTCGTCCACGTGCGTGTCACGGCGGCGGCACGCGACATCGAAGTGCGGTGCGATGCGGACCAAGCGCAAGTGCGGCGCAGCCTTCAGCGCGCCCGCATTCTTCCTTACACCGAGATCTGGTCGCTCGTGCGCCGGAGGGGAGCGCAGAGCAAGCCGGCGGAGTTCACGGTGGGGCTCGCGTGCCCAGCCTGCGGAGCGCCGCTCGCGAAAGGGGAAATCATTCGGTGCATATACTGCGGCGCCCTCGTCTGCTCGGGAGAATACGACTGGGTGCTGGCCGAGATCACGCAAGACGTGGAGTGGCGCCGGGCGGCGCAGGTGCCACCTGGGTTCGAAGAACTTCGAAGTCGAGATTCCGCCATCGCGCGCGAAGTCATCGAGGACCGCGCGTCGTACGGTTTCTGGAAATGGGCCCAGGCTGCCCGACTGCAAAGTACGAAGCCGCTTCAGCGATGCGCTACGTCCCGGTGGCTCGCCACCGGGGCTGCCTTAGAAATGGCGCGGACGGCGCGCGACGTGGCGGTCGGTGGCGCAGAGCTCGTGGGGTGTGGCGTCGGCCAGGACGGATTCGAAGTCGCGGACGTAAAGGTCTATTGGTCGACTCGATTCGAGGGAAATCGGGCTCACTCAGCCCTCCAGACCGTCGTGCGTCTATTGCGAAGATCGGGTGTGCAGTCGACCATGTCCATGACGGCGCTCGTGTGTCAGGCTTGCTCCGCGCCGCTCAGCGAGAGCGACTCGCCGGTGTGCGAACACTGCGGGGCGCAGCTCACGGACGGCGGGCAGGCGTGGGTTTTGGATGGGATATTTGCGGTGAATCCGTAGGTGGGGAAGGGAGCGGATTCCCTCTCTTGACCTTGAGATTTCTTGCCTTGTTGGTGCAAGGGTGGGCTCGGAGCACGGAGAAAACCCTGCACGTGTCGGCGTCGTTACCTCGCAGCGATGAAAACGTCCGAGATGACCCCTCGAGGCGCGCTGCGCTGACGAGCGACGCATCCGGGGGTGACCGAGCGCCTCTTCGACGGGGTGAGCGCTCACGTCAGCCGTGTCCACGGTTGCACCGAGTGGAGGTCCGTCGCCCCCGCCGATCTGCCCGGCTATCTCGCCGACGTATGCGTCGACCGCGGCGACCTAGCCGGCTCCCGCCGCGAGCCGGGTGCATGCCTCGTCGAGGCAAGCGGTCCCGTCGTCGAGGTATGCGACCACGTCGTCGGGGGAAGCGACCACGTCGTCGGGGGAAGCGACCACGTCGTCGGGAGAAGCGACCCTGTCGTCGAGGGAAGCGGTCCCGTCGTCGGGGGAAGCAACCCTGTCGTCGAGGGAAGCGGTCCCGTCGTCGGGGGAAGCGACCTCCTCGTCGGGGGAAGCAACCCGGTCGTCGAGGGAAGCGACCACGTCGTCGGGGGAAGCGACCTCCTCGTCGGGGGAAGCGGCCACCCAGTCGAGGTATGCGACCTCCACGGCGACAAGGACCGTCCGCCTCGACGAGGAACGCGTCTGCCTCGAACTGGGGAGCGTCCAGGTCGACGAGGAACGCGTCTACCTCGAACTGGGGAGCGTCCACTCCGACGAGGAACGCATCCACCTCGACGAAGTCCTGGTCTACCTCGTCAGGCGATAGTACTCGCGGAATCGCCGGACCGTGACTGTGCTAGACGGAAGATCCCGGGCGAGCCCGCATCCCGCCCGGATCGTTCGCAATTTCGCGCCCATGCAGCCTGATCTAGACCTCGACCTGCTCCGTGCCGACATCAAGCGCTTGATCGTCAAGGAGCTCAACCTCGAAGGTCGTGACCCTTCGAGCATCGACGACGATGCGCCGCTCTTTGGCGAAGGACTCCGACTCGATTCCCTCGATGCTCTCCAACTCGCGGTGGCGCTCGAGGAGCAGATGGGAGCTCGAATCCCGGACGGTGACGAGGCGCGGGCGATCTTCAAGAGCGTCCGCACGCTCGCGGAGTACGTCGCGAAGGCTCGCGGCACGTGACGCATCGCATCTGGCTGACCGGACTCGGTCTGGTCACCCCGCTCGGAATGGGCGTCGAAGCCTCCTGGGCTCGCCTCGTTCGCGGCGACTGCGCCATCCGCCCCGTTCGCCTGTTCGACGCGCGCGGGTACCGGAGCGAGGTCGCCGCCGAAGTTCCGGACGTGGCGCCTCCACGCGGCGATTCGCCCTGGGAGTGGTCGCGTTCGAGTTCGATGGCGGTCGCGGCAGCAGCGGAGGCGATGCATGCCGCGGGCGTGGACGCGAAACGCAGCCGGGTGGGCCTTGTCGTCGGTGGAACGACAGGCGGCATGTTCGAGAACGAGGAGCTCTTGGCGCGCCTTGGCGAGGGTCCGCACCCGAGCGTACCGCCCCGCTCGATGCTGTCGCATCCCCTGACGGCGACAGGCGACCGCCTCTCCGAAGTCGTCGGCCCATTCGCGCGCATTCGCACGGTATCGAGCGCGTGTTCGAGCGGCGCCAATGCGCTCATCGTCGCAGCGCTCTGGCTGCAGGGAGCCCTCGAAGAGGATGCGGCGCTCGACGCTGTCGTGGCGGGAGGGAGCGATGGACTGTGCCGACTGACGTTCGGCGGATTCAACGCTCTCGGTGCACTCGATGCCGGTCCGTGCCGCCCGTTCGACCGGCGGCGGCAGGGTACGAGTCTGGGTGAAGGGGCGGGATTCGTCGTGCTCGAGCGCGCCGAGAGGGCGCGGGCACGCGGGGCACACCCCGTGGCGCAGCTCGCCGGATGGGCGTCGGGCTCCGAGGCCCATCACATCACGAACCCGGCTCCCGACGGAGCGACGATTGTCTCGCTCGTCGCGACCGCCTTGGACCGGGCCGGCATGACGCCTTCGGACGTCGACTACGTGAGCGCGCACGGAACCGGAACCAAGCTCAACGATCCCATCGAAGCCGCAGCGCTCGCGCGCGCGCTCGGCGCCGACGTGGACCGCATCGCCGTGTCGAGCTGCAAGGGCCAGATCGGGCATACGCTCGGTGCGGCGGGAGCCATCGAAGCGGTGGTCACCGCGCTCGTCGTCGCACGCCGAACGCTCGTCCCGACGGCGGGGCTCGACGAGCCCGATCCGGACATCCGGCTGGTCCACGTGCCGCACGTCGGACGCGTGGTGCCGCGCGTTCGAGCCGCGATCTCCAACGCGTTTGGCTTTGGCGGCATGGACAGCGTCCTGGTGTTCGCGGAGCCGGAGTTCGCCCCCAAGCGCGCATCATGGTGCGATGCCCGCCCCGCGCGCCCCGCGGGGCAGGGGAGCGGCGACGCGGCTGGAGCCGGGGTGGGGGCTGCGGGCGACCTGCGCGTCGGCGAGCCGTTGCGCGTCCCGTGCGTCGTCACCGGCGCCGCCGTCTTTGGCTCTTGCGGCGTCCTCGGGACAGACCAATGTGCGACCCTCGGCGAGCAAGCCTTCGACGTGACCGCTCCCGCCGAGCCCGAACTCCATCTCGACCGCGAGCGGGCGCGCCGGCTCGATCGCGCTTCGCGCCTGGCTGCGGTGGCTGTCGGGCGCGCCACGCGCGACGCGGGCACCCCGGCGGCTCGCACCGGAATCATTCTCGGACGGGCGTTCGGCAACGTCGATGGCTCCGCGGCGTTCATGCATCGCATGTTCGATCGAGGTCCGCGCGCGGCGAACCCAGCCGAGTTCCCCAATCTCGTCCCGAGCGCCCCCGTGGGACACGTCTCGATCTACCTGGGCCTGCACGGACCGAGCTTCATGACAGCGGCTCTCTCGACGAGCGGAGAGAGCGCGATCGTCCAGGCGGTGGAGCTCGTGACTGCGGGGGAGGGTCCAACCCTCGTGGCCGGAGCCGTCGAGGCCAGGAGCTCGATCGTCGAGGACGTGCTGGCGGGGCTATTCGCCTCGGGCATGTCCGATCGGCTCGGACATCCGGAGCTGGCGGCTGCGGTGGTCCTAGAAAGCCGCTCCGAGGCGGCGCTTCGCGGAGCGCGCGCGCTCGCGTCCGTCGACCAATGGCTCGAGTGGCGGAGGGGCGGGGCGTGCACGATGGCGACCGTGACTCCGCCGCGCGGTCCGCGTAGCGAGGTGATAGCGGCGCGCGAGAGTGAGACACTCGTCGCGTCGCTCGCCGCGACCCCGTGGGGATCGTGTGCGCGCCTCGTGTTGGCTCCGGTCGTCGGCGAGAGCGACGCGCTCGGCGCGGTGGCGATTGCCGCAGCGGTCGGGCGTCTGGCGGTCGGGAAGATAGACGAGGCCCTGGTGGTTGGGTCGCATTGCGAAGGCGGGTACGCGTTTGTCCTTCGGCGCACGTAAGATCGTCGGCGCTTTTCTCCTGCTCGCGTCGTGCGCCGCGAGACAGGGCGCAGGTGTCCGCGAGACGGTTTCGCAATCGGTTGCCGTGGCCGATGGGCAGCGTTGGCTCGATAGGATTCGCGCGGAGCGAACAGGACCTCCTTGGGCCGCGGGAATTGCCGCGTCCCTGGGTGGAGCACGGGCCGGGCCCACCCTCGAAGGTCGCGGGGGGATGGCTGTGGCTCCCGGGCGCTCCGTGCGCATCATCCTTCTCATGGCCGGAGGACCGACGCTGCTCGACGTGTGGGTGGCGTCCGATCGGTGGCGTGTTGCCGTTCCGGTCCGGGGGCGCGTGGAGCGCGGCTCCGGCGATGCTCCGCCCGACCTGCCCGTGTCGTTCCTTCGACGCTGGTTCATTCGCCCGTTCGAGGGGACACTCGCGTCGGCCTCGGTCGAGGGCGAGGACCGAGTCCTTCGTGTGCGCGACGCAGAGGCGACTCTCGAGATCCGGCTGGGCCGATGCGACGGCGGAGAGCTCACCCGCGCGTCGCGCCGCGTTCGCGGCAGGGTGGTCGAGCAGATCGAGGAGTGCCTCGCGCATGGACGTCCGAAGCCCGGCAACTGGGCGCGCTACGCCGACGTTCGGACAGGGCTCGTGGCCCGTGTGACGTTCGAGTCCGTCTCGACGGGAGCGCCCGAGCCCTCGGCGTTCGCGGACCCAGAGGCGGGGGGGGCTGCCCTGTGAGCGACGTGGACCTCGTCGCGTTCGGGGCCGTGTCGGCGCTCGGCGAGCAGTGGGAAGCGGTGTGGGCCGGCGACGTGGGGAGCCGCGCGCGCGTCGCTATCCAGCGTGATGACGAGCTGGTTCGAGCAGGCCTGCGCAATCCATTCGCGGCGCGTGTGAGCTGGCTGGGCGGCGAGGACCGCGCCACTTCGCTCCTGAGACACGCGGTGACCCGGTGCGCCGAGCAGCTCGACGCGGTGCGACCAGGATGGCGTTGCGAGCGGGTCGGGTTGATCGTCGGTACGGCGTGTGGCGGCATGCGCGCGGCCGAAGGAGCGTTCGAATCTTTGGAACGAGGCAGAACGGTCACCGAGCCAGAGAAGGCGATGTACTTCGGGCCGGTCGCCGCCGTGGCGCGCGATCTCGCGAGGGTCCTCGACCCGGTGGTGGTCGTGCTCGGGGCGTGTGCCTCGTCGTCGCTCGCCATCGGCCTGGGTGCGCGCTGGCTTGCCCGCGGCTCGTGCGACCTGGTCCTCGCCGGCGGTTACGACGAGGTCACCGTCTTCGCAGCGGCGGGATTCGAGGCGCTGCGCGCGACGACGTCTGCCCCCCCGCCGCGCCCTTTCCGGCTCGGTCGCGATGGGATGGCGCTCGGGGAAGGGGCGGCCGTGCTCGCGCTCGCGAGAGCGTGGCCGGCGGCGGCGGCCCGCGTGCTCGGGTTCGGAGCGGCCTCGGACGCGCGGCATCTGACGGCGCCCGATCGCCATGGCGTCGGCCTCGCTCTGGCGGCTTCCGCTGCGCTGGATGAAGCGGGAGTGTCGACTGTCGATCTCGTGAGCGCTCACGGGACTGCGACTCCGTTCAACGATGCGTCGGAAGCGCGGGCCATCCTTCGGGCGCTCGGCGCCGAGGCAGGCCGTTCGGTCGTCGTCCATCCATTCAAGGCGCAGATCGGCCACACGATGGGCGCTGCCGGGGCGCTCGAACTTCTCGCCTCTGTGGACGCGATGCGGCGCCGGGTCCTTCCTGCCGCCGCGGGCGATGGGCCGATCGACCCCGACGCGCCCGTCCGGCTCCTCGAGCACACGGCCAGCGGCAGCCCGTATCACTCCCTCAAGCTCTCGAGCGCATTCGGCGGGTCGAACTCCGCCCTCGTGGTCGGACCCCAGGGGGCGCAAGCGTCTGTCCGCAGTCCGCGCCCGGCGTACGTAGCGCGCGCTGCGAGCGTCGCTGGTTGCCTCGCCCCCGACGTCCTGGCCCTGGCTCTGGCAGTGCCCGTCGAGCGCATCCAGCGAGCCGATGCCCTCGTTCGGATCGCGCTGTCCGCCGTGCTCGCCCTGCGAGAGTCTCGCGGCGGGTTGGAGGGAGCCGGAATTGTCGTTGGAGCCGCGCTCGCGACGGTCGAGACCAATGCGGTGTTCGCTCGGCGGTTGCGCCAACACGGTGCGCGGTCTGCCGGACCGAGGCTGTTCCCCTACACATCGCCGAACGCGGTCGCCGGAGAAGCCTCGAGCGCGTTCGGTCTCACGGGGCCGTCTTTGTCGGTCGGCGGAGGCTGGCATGCTGGGCTCGAAGCTCTGGCCACGGCGGCCGTACTCGTGGAAGCCGGCGATGCCGACCGCATGGTAGTCGTGGCCGTCGATGAAGTGGGCCCTGTCTCGGGTGCCCTGGCCGGGCCTGCGCTCACGTCTGGAGCCGTGGCGACGCTCGTCACGGCCGATCCGAGCGGGGCCCTCGCCCGAATTGGAGCCGTGTCGTTGCGTCGTGGCGTTAGCGCTCCCGTGCCCATTGGTCCGGGTCACCAGGCGCTGCTGCCCCTCGCCCGTGGGTCTCCGCCTTCACGTCTCGAGAGCTCTTCTCCGCCCGATGCCCACGCCAGCGTAGGCCTCGATCGGCTGTGACACTTCGGCATGCTGCGACGCTCGACGGCGATCGACCGTGACAACCTGGCACGCCATGAGGTCTCGAAATCCTCTTCTTGCTGCGGAAGGCCAGCGTGCGCGCTGCGAACGGGCATCGGCCCAACCTTTGCTGAGAGCAGTTTCGGTCCAGTCGCGAATCCCCGTTCGCGCATGTCTTGCCAGCCCATGAGTCGCCAAACGCTCCGCCCGTGGATCCCGTGCCTCTTTTTTCTCGCGTCGTACGCCGCCGCGGGCTGCTCGAAGGTCTACATCCCGAACACCGACGTCGAGGACAACGGCCGCAACCGCCACATCGTCGAGTTCTGCGAGCAATACCGACATGCCCTCGAAAATAAGGACGTCACGACGCTCGTGAAGATCATGAGCCCTGCGTACTTCGAGGACGGCGGCAACACGAAGAACGAGGACGACGCGGATTACGACAAGACCCGCGAGTTCTTGGTGGGCGACTTCGCCGCAAAGAGCGGCGGGATTCGCTACGAGATCCGCTACCGGCGCATCACGATGACCGAGACCAATCACGTCTACGTGGACTATCGATACGCGGCCGCATGGAAGATTCTTGGTGGCAAGGCGCCCCAGTGGCACCACGCGGTCGCCGATAACCGCCTCGATTTAGTGCCCGACGGGGACTCATTCAAGATCGTCGGTGGAATGTAGCCGCCGATCGGAGTATCGGAGCGGGGTGCTTTGGCTAGCGGTGCCCCGCCCCGTGGCGCTTGTGCCTGAGGTCCGTGCCGCTGCGAGGACCGATGCCGTTCCTGCTCGCGCACGTCTCGGATTTGCACGTGTCGCCGTTCGGCGACACCCTCCACGATCGGTCGCGGCTTGTCCATCGGAGCGCGCGGAAGGCTCGGCTCGGCACCGACTTCGAGACGTGCTGGAGCGAGGCGGGCTGGCGTATCGTGCGCCGCAGGGGGCGGGGCCGGCGGCGCCCGGTGCTCCTCGACCCGGAGGGGTACGTGCACGCTCTGTCGCGAAAGCGCAAGCTCGGGGCCCCGATCGACCCTGTCGAGCGAGGGGTCGCCAGGGCGCGTAGGCTCGAGGCGAGCAGCGCGCGCGCCTTGTCGGCGGAGCCACCCAGCGACGAGAGGCTCGCGAAGCTGCTCGAGGCGTCGCCGCGCAATGTCAATCTCAGGCTGGTGACCGCCGCGCGCTTCTTGGCCGAGCAGCACGTGGACGCCGTCGTCGTGACGGGGGACTGCACCGACGACGGGGACGGCTGGGAGCTCGTCCAAGCCGCGTTCGCGCGCTGGAACGAGCGCGGGCGTTTGTTCGTCATCCCGGGCAATCACGATCTCTTCCTCTTCCCGATTGGCAGCAGCGCTAGGCCGAGACCGACGCGCGACGTCAAGCGCGCGCGCTGGCGGGACTTCGCGGGGCGCATCCAGTTCGAACTCGAGCCGTGCGGCGCGTGGAAGCGGATCGTGCCCGAGGCGGACGCCATGATCGTCGGCCTCGATTCGTGCGTCCTAGGGCAGAAAGTGTTCTTCCGCCAGAACGGAGCCATCGGCCCTGCGCAGCTTGGGTGGCTGAGGAGCCTGGCGCAGGGGCGGTCGTGGCGAGACGTCCGTCACCGGGTCGTGCTCGTCCATCACCACGTCGTCCCCCTGCAGTATCAGCTGGGTCATAGGCCGCCGACCGAGATTGGGATGCGTCTCGACGACGCCAGAGCGTTCACGTCGACCCTGGCCGACATCGGGGCGACTCTCGTGATGCACGGCCACCGCCACATCAGCGAGCGTCGTCATCCGGCTGGGTACGACTTCGATCTTTTCGCCGCCCCGTCGCTCACGCTCGGTTGCAACAGCGGGGACGCGCCGTCGTACTGGGCAGTCGAACTCGACCACCGCGTGCATGCCGAGCGCGTTCGCATTCCCAACTTCGAAGCGTTCGATATGTCCGCGTCGCGCCGCTTGCCGCTCGTGGTGTAGCCGACGATGGAGCCGCGGGGCACGCTGCTCTCGCTACCATCAATAGCGCCACTCGTCGAGAATACGGGCCGAGACAAGCCGCTGCTCCGGTTGCGGAGGCGCGCACCCCCCCGGGATTGTGATCGGCGAGGTCCCCAGGGCCAGCACGATGCTGTATTGACACATTCGAGTTCCACCGCTCACGCTCACCTGCGGCAGTTTAAATGCGGCGACAAACTCGAATGGCGAAGTTCCAATTTTGGGGCCACTCCCTCCACTTTTGGCACAGCTATCTCTCATACGATCCACGCGCCGACTTGAGCGCTGCGCGCTACCCCGTGATTTATCTCGACGGTACCGAAGACGCCCTCGACTTGGGGAAGTCACGCGCAGCCGCCGAATCGCTGCGGGCGGCCGGAGTCGACATCGAAATGCTCGAATACCCTGGCGTCGGACACAAAATGCTTTCCGTCAAATCGCAATTGAGAGACGACCTCATCGCATGGGCCAAGCGCAAGCATCTTTGAGACGAGCGTTCGCGGGCCACGATGGGATTGCGGACCTCATTCCGTCGTAGCGGTCCCGTCGTCGCCGTCCACCGCGTCCACGTCGCCATCGGGCCCGTCGTCGCCGTCGGTAGCCGCGTCTTCAGTCGTCGGTGGGACGAGCCACGCGCAGGCCGGATCGTTTTCCGGTTCCGACACGACGGCACACCCGTCGTTCTCGATCGCGGTCACGCAGGCATTCACAGCTTGCGTGCCTGGGTCGCTCGCGAGCTCCAGGCCGTGGAGGCACGCGATGTCATAGTAGCGTATGCACGCGCCAACGTCGTCGCCAGCCGTGTGGTAGGGCGGCTCCAGTGGGATGCCACAGGCGGGTGCCTGTCGGCAGCGAGCTTCTTCCACTTGACGGCACGCGTCGACCCCGACAGCGTCGGTGCTGCATCCGGTGGCCGACACGATAGCCGCGATCACCAAGGCCTGCCGAAGCCGCATCCACGGTCGTCGTACTACGCCGCACCGCCCTACACCAAGAAATCGAACGTGCGGGCTCATTCGCGACGTTCTATGAGGATGGAACGTATGGCCGCTCGTCCCCGCTCCCTTGGCCGCGCATCCCGGCGGTGAACGAGCCGAGTCCGCCGTCCTCGCGAGGCAGTCGAATTGGGAAACGATCATCACCAGGAACATGGCCCGAGCGTCGCCGAGGGCTACGGGGTCCATCGACGCGTCTACCTCGTCGCGATCCTTGTCAATCTGGCGTTCGTCCTCGTCGAGGTGACGGCAGGCGTTCTGGCCCACTCCCTCGCGCTTCTGGCCGACGCCTGGCACAACGTCGGCGACGTGCTGAGCTTGCTCCTTGCGTTGGGAGCGACCGCGCTCGCGCGAGTGAAACCGTCGGCGCGGAGAACCTTCGGATACCGTCGCTCGACCATCGTAGCCTCGGTCACCAACGCATTCCTGCTCCTGTTTGTGACCGGCGGCATCGTATGGGAGTCGATTCAGCGTCTCAGGATGCCCGTGATGACCGAGGGGCGCACCATGATCGCCGTTGCGCTGCTCGGTGGCGTGATCAACGCCTTCGTTGCGCTGACCTTCATGGCGCTCGGCAAGAAAGACCTGAACGTGCGCGCCGCATTCCTGCACATGGCGTCGGACTCGATGCTCGCGTTTGGCGTGGCGGGCGCAGGAGGGCTGATCGTCGTGACGCACCTGTACTGGCTCGATCCGGTCGCTAGCCTGCTGCTCGCGCTCGTCATTCTCGCGGGCGCGTGGTCGCTCACCAAGAAGTCGCTGAATCTGATGCTCGACGCCGTACCGGAGAACATCGACCCCCAGGAAGTTACGGCCTACCTGGGAGCGCTTGGCGGCGTCGTCGATGTACACGACCTGCACATCTGGGCCATGAGCACGACGGAGACCGCGCTCACCGCGCACCTCGTCATGTCGAGCCGCGCCGCCTCGCCCGCGTTTCTGGCCGAAGCTGGCAAGGCCCTCCACGACCGATTCGACATCGACCACACGACCTTGCAAATCGACGTGGCGGACGCGTCCGGGCATTGCGCATGCGCGTGCCCTCTGGCCGCCGACGAGTGAGCGTATCCCGTGCCCGCCATCACAGCGGCCCACCTTCGCAAGGCGTTCGGGTCCCGTCCGGTGCTCGAAGACGCAACGTTTACGCTGATGCGAGGCGAGCGCGTGGGGCTCATCGGCGCGAACGGAGTCGGCAAGTCCACGCTCGCGAAGATCCTTGCCGGAGTGGAGACCGCCGACGAAGGAACGCTCGCGGTGCGGCGCGGTATCACGGTGCGCTATCTCGCTCAAGAGCCTTTACTAGACCCCACCGCAAGCGCGCGGGCCGTTGTCGAAGAGGCGCTCACGGCTTGGAATGATGCGATGGCGCGGCACGCGGAAGTGACGCGCCGCCTGGAGAGCGCCGCGCGAGAGGCGACGAGGGAAGCGCTCGTCGCGCAGCAAGCCGAGCTCGCGGACACGGTCGCTCGGCTCGGAGGTTGGGAGCGCGGCCACGAAGCGCTCGGCTTCTTGCAGCGCCTCGGCGTTCGCGATGTCGACAGGCCTTGTGGGCAGCGCAGCGGCGGAGAGCGGCGGCGAATTGCGCTGGCCCAGCTTCTCGTCGCAAGTCCTGACGTGGCTGTTCTCGACGAACCGACCAATCACTTGGATGCCGACACGGTCGAGTGGCTCGAGCAGACGTTTGCTTTGGACTTTCGCGGTGCCGTGTTGCTCGTGACGCACGACCGCTACTTCCTCGACGCCGTGGTCGAACGCATCGTCGAGCTCGAGCGCGGCCAACTCACGTCGTTTCCAGGCGGCTATGGCGCGTACCTCGAGAAGAAGGCGGAGCTCATGGCGCACGAGGAGCGTGTCGAGCAAAACCGACAGAACCTTCTGCGTCGCGAGCGTGAGTGGCTGTCGCGTGGACCGAAGGCCCGCACGACCAAGCAGAAGGCGAGGATTCAGCGTGCGGCCGAACTCGAGGCGCGCGGCCCCGCGAATGCCGGGCGGCCCGGCGAAGTCGCCATGGTCGGGATGTCCGCCGCACGGCAGGGCAAGACGGTCCTCGAGCTGCACGCGGTAGCCCTCGCTCCCGCGTCCGGTCGCCCAGCCTTGCACGTTCCATTCGATCTCGCGCTGACCGCGGGCGGCCGCATCGGTGTGGTCGGTCCCAATGGCGTGGGCAAAACGACGCTCGTCCGAGCGGTGGTCGCCGCTGCGTCGGGCGACTGGGACGGTGGCCCGTCGGTCGTGATGGGCGAAATCGTGGTCGGCAAGAATACGCGCGTCGCGTACCTCGACCAGGCGCGAGCGGGTCTGGACGATGACAAGTCGATCTTCGACGACGTGCGCGGCGACGGGGGGGCCTCCGTCGTTCGTCTCGGTCTGCGTGACACCGATACGATGGATTTGCGGAGCTATCTAGAGCTTTTCCTTTTCGATGGGTCGCAGCAGCGCCAAAAAGTGGGGTCTCTGTCGGGAGGCGAAAGGGCGCGCGTGGCGTTGGCGAAGGTGCTTCGGGAGGGAGCGAATCTTCTTGTCTTTGACGAACCCACCAACGACTTGGACTTGCAGACGCTTTCGGCGCTGGAGCAGATCTTGATCGACTACGAGGGTTCTGCCCTCGTTGTCACCCACGACAGAGCCTTTCTCGACCGGGTGGCCACGGGCATTGTCGCTTTCGATGCGCCGGACGCGGCGACCGGATTGGCGAACGTGACGCTGTATGCCGGAGGGTACTCCGACTACGTCTCGCAGCGCCGAGAGCGGCTCACCAAGGCTTCGGAGCCTCCGCGGGAGCGTCCGGCGAGCGCTGCGGCCAAGCCGAAGGCCAAAACGGGCCTCACGTACGCCGAGCGTCTCGAGCTCGAGACCATCATCGAGGCTATCGACGCGGCGGAAAAACGAGTGGCCGGTTTCGAGTCCGACCTCGCGGACCCCACTCTCTATACTTTTCGAAGCGATGAAGTTGCCGCTCTGACGGCGCGTCTCGCGGCTGCGCGGGACGAATCCGCGACATTATTGGCGCGGTGGGAGTGGCTGGAGGCCAAGAAGGGCGGGTGAGTGCGGGCGACGAAGGGCCGTAGTGACATCGACCGCCGCCAGGGCGACCACCCAGGGATAGGTCACGAAGGCAAACCGCGGCTCGCCGAAGAAGACTGCATGCGTCGCGATCGTGGTCCAGACAAGGGCGGCGAGGACGGCACGCAGGGGTGTCACCTGGTCCGCAGCGACCGCGGCCACGTTGACGACGAGGAGCACAGCCAGACCCAGCACGGATACCCATGCGGCTGGCGTGAGCAGAAATGCCGCCGAGCCGAACCCGAGAAGAGTCCAGAGGCGCCGTCGGGTCCCCGCCAGGCGTCCTTCCCATGCGACACAGGCGCACAGCGCAACCCTCTCGAACAGGGTCTCGAACCCCGCGGCGGCGAGGGTAGCGCGCCACGGGAAGAGAGCAGGGTTGGACAGGAAGAGGTAGTAGCCGCCGATCGCGCCGCAGTCGAACGTCATCGCGAGTTTGCGCCGCGCGAGGAGCGCAAACCGGATCGGGGCTCGTGCGATGATCCGACCCGCCTCGGCGCCGAAGCAGCGGTCGGTTTCGGCCTCCCCGAATACACCCTCGCATGCCGGAGGCACCCGGACTTCTTGCCAACCACCTGTGGCCCCAGCTTGCGCCCCGATGAGCAGATTCCACCCTCCGTTCATGCTCACGAACGCGTACCGGCCAAGAACGCGGCCATTTCTGACCGTCCAGGGAACGGCTACGCCGAGTGCAAGAACGCCCACCCCTGCAATAGCGAGGGCCATCCGAACTCGTGACCTCACACGGCGGGCCCCGATCCACGCGAAGAGGGGGACGCACAAGATCGCCTGGGGTCGCACGAGAATGGCACCTCCGAGCGCGAGTCCGAGCAGCGCGTGCGCAATCCACAACCGGGGACCGTCCGGTCGCCCGGACGCTCGGATCGCGCACAGGGCGGCGAGGGACATCGCGGCGGCGAAGGCTCCCTCCGACATGATGCACGGCGTAAAGAGAACGAGCCCCGGGTGGAGGGCGACGCCGAATCCGGCGAGGCGGGCGGCGCGTGGCGTGGACACAGCCCGGACGGCGAGGAAGACGGACACCGCGACCGCGGTGCCGAGCAGGGCGTTTAGCAGGCTCGCGGTGCGCGGCTCGATGTCGAGGAACCGAAACACGGCTGCGAGCAGGGCCGGATAGCCTACGGGGTAGTGGGCGACAGCGGTCACGGTTCCGTCGGGCCACTGCCACGAGTATCCCTGGCCTCGCGCGAGCCGGGCCGCCAGTGCGTAGTAGCGCACGCCATCGTGGGCGGGGGGAAACCGATTTCCCGCCCATATCGCGACCGCGAGGCGAACCGCGAAGGCGAGACCGCCGACGACGCCCAGCGTGCGCGCCTGCGGCGGTTCAGTCGTGGGGGCGGACGCAAGACTCATGGGACCCGCCGCGGAGGGCGGCAGCGGCGACTCTACTCACTTCGGCGGCCTCGCAGGACCGCCGTGAAGCGATCCCCGGTACGTCGGCCAGCTCGCGCGATACCAGCGATCGCGATAAACAACCCGCCTCGGTGGCGAGCACGGTCCGGCGGATTGTCTTGGCGCTCATCGGGGCGTCTTTCGGGTCGATCCTCGTTGCTCTTCTGGAGACGCGCGAGATGGCGCTCTCCGCGATGGGCTCACGAGTTCCCGGTGCGGTACAATTGGCGCTCGCCGAGCTCGGCGTGATCGCCCCCGTCGGCATGGGTGTCGGGCTCTTCGTCGGGGTGGCGGCGTGCTGGCTGGAGCCCGTTGTCGGTCCCTCCAGCCCGAGGGCATCCCCCAAGCTTACATCGAAGGACTTGGCTGTCCTTCGGGCAGGCACCTGCGCGCGCAACGTCATTGCGCCGGGTGTCGCAGTGGCGTGGCTCGTCGTGTCGGCGACCCTGGCGCGCTCCGCACTCGCAAGCGGCTCCCCGATCGCTGCCGGCGCGGGGCTCGCCGCGCAGTCGCTCGGCTGGCTCGCTGGCTTCGCTCTGCTCGGACTCGCCGCGTGGCCCGGGCTCCGCCGGTGTTTTATGGCGGTCGGTGGGTTTTGGTCCGTGCTTGCCACGCCGGCCTTGTGGGCTGTGATAGGCATGGGTCTCGCTTGCGCCGCGATTGGAGCGGGCATGCTTCTCGGAGACTCGGGCGGAGCGGGGGGAGGTCTGATAGGCGTGTTCGGCGTGCTCAAGCGCCCGGAGCTCGACGTGCGTCCGGTGACGCACGCCGGACTGATCTTGGCCGTAGCCTGGCTCGTCCCACATCTTCACGGCGACGGCCCCCTGGGCCTTCCATGGCTCCTGCTCTCCGCGTCGCTCCTCTTCGGGCCGCCGGCGCTGACCGTGAGCGAGGCGGTGGCGCTCAATGGGGCTCCGGGCGTTGCGCATGCGCTCGAGACGTCGCCGGCGCTCGGGCGTCTGTCGATCGGCCTGCTCCGAAGGCTTACCGACCGAGACAACGACGGGGTGTCCGCTCTCTTTGGCGGGGGGGATTGCGACGACCGCAATCCCAACATATCGCCGCTCGCCGCCGATATCCCCGGTAACGGCATCGACGAGGACTGCTCCGGATCCGACACTCGCGTGACGCCGGTCGAGCCTCCCCGACCGACGACTGCCACGCCCATCGTAGACCGCGACCTCAATTTGATTCTCATCACGGTCGATACACTTCGGGCCGAGGACGTCGGGTTCATGGGCTATTCCAAGCCGACGACCCCCAACCTCGACGCTCTCGCCGAACGCGGCGTCGTGTTCGAGCGAGCCTATGCGATGGCGTCGTACACGGGCAAGGCGCTTGCGCCCATGCTCATCGGAAAATATCCAAGCGAAACGGATCGTGATTGGGGACATTTCAATACCTACTTTGAGACCAATACCTTTCTGGCCGAGCGTTTGAGAGCGGCCGGACTGTTCACGATGGCGGCTGCCTCTCACTGGTACTTCCGCCCGGTCTTCGGGTTGACGCAGGGCATCGACGCCCTCGACCTGTCGGCCACGCCCGGTGGCGGACAGGGGGACACCGACACGACGACGACGGGCGAGAAGCTCACCGACGCCGCGCTGGCCATGCTCGTGCACTACGGCGGGAGCGGCCGTTTCTTCTTTTGGATTCATTACTTCGATCCGCACTCACAGTACGTACTGCACCCGGGCGCACCGGACCTGTCCGGAGGAGACCAGACCTCCGCTGGGCGGACGCGCGCCGCCTACGATGGCGAGATCTGGTATACCGACAAGCAGATCGGGCGCATCCTGACCTACGCGCGCACGCAGGACTGGTACGGTAAGACGGCCGTCGTGGTCACGAGCGACCACGGGGAGTCGATGGGCGACCATGGCATCGCCTACCAACACGGTGTGGAAATCTGGGAGTCGCTCATTCGAATTCCGCTTCTGATCGTAGCGCCGGGCCTGCCGCCCCATCGCGTGCCCGTCGAGCGCAGCGCGGTCGATATTGTGCCGACATTGCTCGACGTGATGGGACTGCCCCAGCCGCCGGCCGGTGAGCTGTCCGGGCGCAGTATGGCAGCCGATCTGATGGCGAAGTCTGGCCAACCGTTCGAGGAGCGCGACGTCTATGTCGACATGCCCGACGGGCCTCACACGCGAATGCGAAGGGCGCTTCTGCGAGGGCCTACGCCCGGCCTCAAACTCATTCACTTCGGCGGACGCCAGTACCAGCTCTACGATCTCGCAACGGATCCCGGCGAGACGGAGGACCTGGGTCGCGATCCGGCTCGCGCCGAACTCTTCAGCGAGATGATCGACGCGATGGCCGCCAAACGTGCGACGCTAAAGGAGATCTACGTGAAGCCGGAGTCGCCCGCGTTTCCCTGACGCCGGGTGCGCCAGCGCGTTGCGCACCGCGTAAGGACAGGCATGCGGCCAAAATGCTAGGAGGGGGGTCTTGCTCGTTCGAGGGACCGAAGTGATCCAGCCGATCTCCAAGCGCCTCGTCGCACCCTTGCCCGCGAATCTCTTACCGGTGCCGTCTGTCAAACAGAAGACCACCTTCAGCTGCGGCAGCGCGGCCACGCTTGCGCTGCTTCGATACTGGCAATGGGACGAGTACTCCCGGGTCGAGGAGAACGACCTTCGAGCCGCGCTGCACACGACGGAGGCGAGCGGTACCGAACCAGAGCCCATCGCTGCGTTTCTGGACCGCAGGGCCGGGTTGACCGCGACCTACAGACACGAGGACGTTTCCGTCCGCGACCTCGAGCTCGCGGTCGATGCTGGCTTTCCCCCGCTCGTCGATTTGCAGGCCTGGCGAGATGGGGATCGCCCTTGGAGGGAAGTTTGGGATGCAGGTCACTATGTCGTCATGGTCGGCTACGACTCGGAGCGACTGTTTTTCATGGATCCCGGAACGCTGACGCCCGGGTCGTACGCCTTTCTGGTCCGCGATGAGCTCGACGAGCGCTGGCACGACCTCGCGGGCAGCGAGGAGCTTCCCGTCAGTCGCATGGCGATTTTTGCTCGCGGTTGCACGAAGCCGGTGGCTCCGCGCGGGCCCATTCTCGAGGTGGCCACATCTCTCGGATAGGACGGCGATGACGATGGCCCATCTGACTACGGTCCGGGCGCAATCGACCGCGATCGAGACCTTGCAGCGGGCCCTTGCGACCGGTCACGTTCACCACGCGTACGTCTTCGATGGTCCGGAAGGGGTAGGTAAGGAACGCGCGGCCTTCGGTCTCGCGCAAGCGCTCGTTTGCGAGCGCCGACGTCCGACCGGGGCGCAAGCTTGCGGGGGGTGTTCGGCCTGTGAGCGAGCGATCCCATCCCCTGGACAACGGACTGCCTCGCACCCCGACGTGGTGGTTCTCGAGCGCGGTCTCTATGAGCCAGCGGCGATCGGTCGCCATGGCCCCGAGACCCAGGACTTGAGCGTCGACCAGGTCCGCACGTTGGTGTTGAGCCGTGCGGCCTTTGCGCCGCTCGAGGGCCGGGCGCGGGTCTTCGTCGTTCGCCGTGCCGAGGAACTCAGTGTCTCCGCGTCGAGTGCCCTCCTGAAGACGCTCGAGGAGCCGCGGGTCGGAACGTATTTCGTCCTCCTGACGGCAACGCTGGAAGCTCTCCTGCCGACGATTCGCTCTCGCACGCAGCGTGTGAGGTTCGGACCGCTTCCCGAAGAAGACATCTGCGAGCTGCTCGTCGCCCGGGGTGCTTCTTCGGCGGATGCAGCGCGAATCGCTCGGATCGCCGGCGGGAGCATGGCCGCCGCGGTGGCACTGGCCGACCCGGATAGAACGGCGGAGCGCGAGACCTTCGTGGCAAAGTGCATGGAGGCGCTGAGCACGCCGGACCTGGGGACTGCGCTGGTGCTCTCGGAGTTGGCGAAGAAGAGCGACAAGCCCGCCGCGATAACCCACCTGGAGGAGTTTGCGATGGCCCTTGCGGTCCGCGCGAAGGACGTCCTCGGTTCGGCCCCTCGCGAGTCCTATGTCGCGGCGACGCGCTACGCCATCGCCCTTGCGACGCTCCGCGCCATCGACGCGAACGCATCGCTGCAGCTCGCGCTCGAGGCGATGTTCGTCAAGATGCGTGCCGTCTGACTGTCGGATCGTCCGAGGTGAACATCTCGTGGAGGGCGCGCGCTCGCTCGGTCACACAGCGAAACCAGGCCCCGGTGCCCGAGCTCGACGCCGGCCCTCTGGGCAGGAGGTCTGAGATCACTGCGACCGCATCGGCCGTGCCGACCAGCTGCGGAGCTCGAGACCGAGTGATTCCCCCGATGGCGACCAAAGGGATCCCGACCGCGGCCGCCTGCGTCCGAGCTTCGGCGAGCTCGGAGACGCCGATGGCGGCGCCGGCACAGAGTTTCGTTTGTGTCGAGAAGACAGGACCGCAGGCCACGTACGCCGGCCATTCGGCCAGCGCGGTGTCGAGCTGGCGGAGCGAGTGAGTCGACACGCCCACGGGAAGTCCGGGGAACCGACGTCGCACGCGAGCGATAGGCTCGTCAGTTTGACCTACATGGAGCATGTCGCACGAAGCGAGGGTCGCAAGTTCAGCCTGGTCGTTGGCGACAAGAGGCACGCCCGCCTGCCGGCAGAGCGGCTGGAGTTCGCGCAGAAGACCCAACGTCTCGCGCAGGGGTGACGCCTTGGAGCGGACCTGCAGTGCAGCCGGACGCGCGCGCAGCACGGCGCGAGCGAAGGCGATCGGGTCGACGCGGCGGGCTTGGAGTGTTTCGAGGTCGAGGATGGCGTAGAGGCCGCGCAATTGCATTCGCGCGAATGGCTAGTCGATGGCTTGCCCCACGGTCAACGCGGGGGCCTTCCTTCGATGGATCGCACGTCGGTGATTCGGCGGATCCGCGCCGTCGGCGCCTCCAGCGGTGGGTCGACGACGAGCAGGTCCCCACGTTGGACTCCTTCCCACGCTGCGTTCCTTTCGGTTCGGTCCCGGTCGAGCCGTGCGGCCCGCACGCGCGCGCCCAACGCACCCGAGGGCGGCTCCGAGCTCGTCAGAAACGTACCGCACAGGAAGACCTCGCGCTTGCCCTTGGTGTGCATCGATTCGGAGACCACGCGCGCCCGAGTCGCCCCCGCGGGCGCGTCGAGCAAATCGACAAGGCGCACCCCGCCATTTCTCACGACGAGGTACGCGAGCGTCAACCCCTCGTAGCGCAGGCCGGCAGCGCGCGCGACAGGCACCAGCCACGGTGGCAGCGGAATCGGGATGTCGTCGTGGCACCAGTCCGCGGCGCGATCGAGCGCAGGACACGACGCCTGGTGAAGACACGGTGCAAACACCGTCCTGCTCGCGGATCCGGACGACACCAGCGCATCCCTTACGGCATGGAGATGTCTCGCACGATCCCGCAGCGCTGGTTCCACGACCACGAGGGCGCCGCGCCTGTCCGTTTGTGTGTCGAGCCATTGCGACAGCAGCTTGGCGTGTCGCTCGACCCGAACGGATGGATCTGCGCCCACATCGAGCTCGCTCAAAAGTCCGCTCGCGACGACAACGTCAAACGAGCCCAGTGCGCCTAGAGCCGCGACCGGCCCGCCCATCGTTCGAACGCGCAACGTGACCGCAGGCCGACGTGGTGCTCGGCGCGCGAGGGCCAGACCGACCTCGAGCGCCGTCCGGTCTGGATCCACCCACGTCGCCTCGACCGTTCCCCGTTCGCCCGCAGCGTCCAGAGCCCGGACGATTCCCCACGTGCTGGCGCCCATGCCAGCGCCCAGATCGAGAACTCGGAGGATCTTGTCGATTCGCAGGGCGCCTGTTGCCACGAGCTCACGGACCGCCGCTGCGGTCTTCGGGACGTCGCGAGCGAAGAAGAAGCCAAGCCGCGCCGCACCGTGGGCCTCGTCCGCTGCACGTGCCCGCTGAGGGTCGTTGTAGGCGTCCGACAGGGTCCTCACCCGGGCGGCGAGCTTGGAAGCGTCGCGGGACGTGGGCCAACCACGATCGCGGGCGACGTCGTCGATGGTGTCGCGCCAGTCCGCTTCGAGCGGATGAACCAAGTCGAGCCCCAACATCGGCCGTCTAGCATCGGCCACGCCGCTCGTGTGCTGCAAGCCCCAGAAGTGGCGTGCTTTTCGCTGATGTCCTAGGTGCGCCAGTTTCGCGAGTAATTTCCCGGGTGGCGCCCGCGGCCGCTACTATACCGCGGCGGAACGTGTCCGTAGTAGTTCCCTAGGGACCCGCGACGCGTCCTGGCGCTGCACCTCAAACATGGGAGCGCTCGAGAAAAGGATGGGCCTACAAACGATGATTCGCCGCGGCTGTGCACATGGACTCCAGGTCGTAGCGTCGCTGGTCGTCCTGTTTTCGGGGAGCGCACGCGCCCAGTCCACGCCGGACGTCGTCCCGACGGCGAATGGCAACGGCCTCGATACCCACCTGTTCCGTCCGGCCCTGGACTCCAAAGGCCTCTTCTCGGTCAATGGCAGCGACGTGCTCGGGGCGAAGGAAATGAGCTTTGGCCTCGTGCTCGACTACGGCCACAACCTGTTGCGGGCTGGGGGATCCGCGCTCGTCGAGAACTCGTTTCAAGGTACGATTCAAGCGAATTACGGAGTGGCCAACGTTCTGGTGGTCGGCTTGGACATGCCGGTCGACCTCGCCTCGGGTTCGCCGCAAAGCGCGTATCCGGGCCAATGGGGTCCGGGGAAGTTGGAGTATCAGGGGGTGTCGTTCTTCGCGGCGCACGCGAAATGGCGCATCCTGAAGTCCGAGCAGGCCATCGGTCTCGCCGTAGGCCTCCAGATCGGTGGAGGCTTGAGCGGTGCAGCGTCGAACGCCTCGGCCGACCCAGGGTTCTGGTACTGGCCGAGCCTCATCGTGGACAAGCGGTTCGGTCCAGGCAATCGCTTGAGGATAGCGCTAAATGGGGGGTATCGCGGCCACGTCGCGACAGGGACCACGCTGCCGCTCGATGCCGGTTCGTACCACGACGGCGACCTCCTCACGTACGGTGGCGGCCTCGGGGTTCGGGTGCTCGAGCAGGTCGACCTTGCCGTCGAGACGTACGGGACGTACCTCACGTCGACCGACGCGGGCAATTCCGTCAAGATGAGCAACGAGGCCATCGGGGGGCTCAAGCTCTTCGTGGAACGCAATTCCTATCTCATGCTGGCGGGCGGAGTCCGCTATACGAGCGGGTTCGAGGCCGCGGATCAACGCGTGATTCTCGGATTCACGTACGAACCATCCATTGGCGATCGCGATGGCGATGGCATCAAGGACGACGTCGACCAGTGTCCCGACGAGCCCGAAGATTTCGACGGATTCAAGGACGAGGATGGCTGTCCCGACCCCGACAACGACAATGACGGGATTCCCGACGTCGACGACCACTGCCCGAACGTCCCTGAAGACCACGACGGGTTCCAAGACGAGGACGGGTGTCCCGAAGTGCGCGATGGGGATCGCGACGGCGACGGAATCCCCGATTCGAAGGACAAGTGTCCCGATCAGCCCGAGGACCGCGACGGATTTCAGGACGACGACGGCTGCCCGGACCCCGACAACGACGGGGACGGGATCTTGGATAAGGACGACAAGTGTCCGAACGATCCAGAGGACAAAGACGGATTCGAGGACGAAGACGGCTGCCCCGATCCGGACAATGACAAAGACGGCATTCCCGACGTGCTCGACAAGTGCCCGAACGAGCCCGAGACCTTCAACGGATTCGAAGACGAGGACGGCTGCCCCGACAAGGGCAGCGTGGTCATTCAGGACAACAACATCCTCATTCTCGAGAAGATCAAGTTCAAGACGGGTAGCGCAGAGATTCTGCCGGCGTCCAATTCGATCCTCGACATGGTCTCCATCGCGCTGCAGCACCATCCCGAGTTCGACCTCCTGGAGATCGCCGGTCATGCTGACGAGCGCTCGACGGATGAGTACAATTTGCGCCTGACGCAGTTGCGAGTCGACTCCGTCATGCGCGCGATCGTGGCCCGAGGAATCGCTGCGTCCCGTCTACGCAGCAAGGGGTACGGCGAGTACTGTCCGGAGGATCCGGGCCACAACGAGGCCGCGTGGGAGAAGAACCGGCGCGTCGAGTTCAAGATCCTCAAGAAGGACGGCGTGCCGACCGGCGTGGAGCTAGGCTGTCCAAACGCGGTGAAGCACGGCGTCGCGTCGGATCAGGTGAAATAGGGCTGTCACCCCTTCGGCAGATTCAGGAGTTCTCGAGGAGCTTCGCCGAGAAGCCGCTCGGACTCCTCTGCCCCGACGAGAGCCGTCAGCCGCGCAATGGCTCGCTCGACCTCGGGGAGGTCACGGGGGCGGTGAGAATCGGTGCAGCCCGCCTCATACGCTTGCCGCTCCAACAACGCCTCGGCCGCGCGTTGCGACGCGTGGCCGTACTTGCCGACGAGCGCGCAGATGTCGAGGAGCAGGATCGCACCCGCGTCGAGACACGGCTCGAGGCAGGTCGGGTCCTTCCACACGGGCGCGTATCGCTCTGGATGGGCGAGCATGGGGGCGATGCCGGCGCGACGCAGATCGAAAAAGCGGCAGTGGACGTTTAGCGGGAAGGCGATGGGCGCGAACTCCACGAGCGCAATACCGCCTCCGGGGTAGGGCAGGCCCTCGCCCGCCAGCAGTCGCTGGAACACCACGTCGTCGAAGAAATGCTCGCAGGCCAAGTGGAGGACAGGCAAGTTGGGGCGCCCGTCTGGAAGGGCTCGCCGCATGGACTCGAACGCGCGTACGAGCCCCGCCTTGTCATTGTCGAACAGTCCGGGACGCATATGGGGGGTTGCGACGACCGCGTCGAATCCGAGGGCGTGGAGCCCGGCGAGCATGTCGCGTCCCTCGTCCACCGTCCGCGCGCCGTCGTCCACGCTGGCCACCCAATGGCAATGCAAATCTACGAGACCGCGCATCGCGAGAAACCACGGGCCTTCTAGCACGCGCCCTCCGGATTGGTCCTCATGCGGGGCCCTCACCCACGGTCCCGGAAGAAGACCATGGGTCCTCTCCCCGGTAAGCTCCGCGCCTACAGAAAATCCCTGACTTTCTTCCCGAGGACTAGGCCCATCGAATGAGCGAGGTTTCGTACGGGTGGCTCATGATTGCACTAAAGGGCACGATTCGAACGGCGAACGCGTGGGCCCCGCTCTGGCCTGTCGCGATCTCCCCCGCGTATCGCCAGGACCCGTCCGCTGTCCGCTCGGCGACCTGCATGCGAACGGTGCGGCCGCGCTCGATGCTCTGTCCGCCGCCCGTCGGGCCATGGTAAAGCTCGACCGCTACGTCGTCCGGGGTCAGGGCGCCGAGGACGACTTCGGCGGACACGCGAACCGGCTCGCCAACGGCGACCTCGTCTGCTGACTCTAGACGTATGGACTTGACCGCAACGCCGGTCCACGCAGCCCGGGCGCGCTCCTTCCAGGCCGTGAGTCTATGAGCCGCCGCGAGGTTGTCGTCGGTCAGCTGCCGGGTGAGCTTGATGGCCGGAACGTAGAATCGAGTCGTATACTGGCGAACCATTCTCGAGGTGTTGAATCGTGGCACGAGCCGGGCAATGGCGTTTTTCATGCGACGAATCCATCCTCGTGGCAGGCGACCCATGCCGTCACGAGCGTAGAAGAGCGGTACGACCTCGTGTTCGAGCAGGTCGTAAAGGAGTTCAGCCTCGCGAGCATCTCCGCTCGCCTCCGAGTATTCCTCGCCTCGTCCGATCGCCCAGCCGATGTCGGCTCCATGATCGCGCCAGGCCTCGGCGAACCACCCGTCTAGGACGCTCAGATTGAGCGCTCCGTTCGCGGCCGCCTTCATTCCGCTCGTCCCGCTGGCCTCGAGCGGCCGCCTCGGCGTATTGAGCCACACGTCCACCCCGCTCAGCAAGACGCGGGCGACTCGCATGTCGTAGTCCTCGATGAAGACGACGCGGCCCACCAACCCGATGTCACGGCTCGCGTGGATGATGGACCGTATGAGCTCCTTGCCGCCTCGGTCCTGCGGATGGGCCTTGCCGGCGAAGACGAGCTGCACCGGTCGCGCCGGATCGCCCAGGAGTTTCTTGACGCGCGCGAGGTCGGAGAAGAGAAGGGTCGCGCGCTTGTACGTTGCGAAACGCCGCGCGAACCCGATCGTGAGCGCGCTCGGGTCGAGCGCTTCGTCGGTGAGTGCGAGTTCCTCGATGCCCGCGCCGCGCGCCTCCGCGGCCAGGCGACCCCAATGGCGCGCGTGCTGGACGAGCCGGTGCCGTCGGTGTTCGTGCACGGCCCATAGCTCCGCGTCGGGGATCTCGGACGCACGCGCCCACAGTTCCGCGTCGTCGCACTGTTCGGTCCAGCGTGGACCCAGGTAGCGAGTGAAGAGCGCACCGAGCTCCGTGGCGACCCACGAGGGCATGTGAACGCCGTTCGTGATGAAGTCGATCGGGATTTCGTGAGTCGGGAGCTCGGGCCAGAGCCCGCACCACATCTTTCGTGAGACCTCGCCGTGCAGCTCGCTCACTCCGTTGTAGTGGTCGGACGCGCGTATCGCGAGCACCGGCATTGAGAACGGGCTGTTCTCGTCGGATGGGTCGACCCTGCCGAGACCGAGCAGGTCGTGTTCCGAGATGCCGAGCGCTCCGCGGTAGGGTTCGAGGTATCGGGCGATGAGGCTTGGCTCGAACGCATCGTTGCCCGCAGGAACCGGAGTGTGCGTCGTAAAGACATTTCCGGCGCTGTTGGCTTCGGCCGCTATCGAGAAGCTGACCTGGCGATCACGCATCACTCGCTCGATGCGCTCGAGCGCCAGAAACGCCGAGTGGCCTTCGTTCATGTGGCAGGCAGTCGGCGACAGTCCAAGCGCTTCGAGCGCATGAATCCCCCCGATACCGAGGACGATCTCCTGGCGCACACGGAATTGCTTGTCCCCACCATAGAGAGGGCCGGTGATTTCCCGATCGCGCGGGTCATTGTCTTCGAGATTCGTGTCGAGGAGAAGCAGCGGAACGCGCCCGACCTGGACTTTCCATATTTGCGCGAGAACGATGCCGTGGGGGTACTGGACACGAATGACGAGGCGCTGGCCCGAGCCTTCGCGAACGGGTGTGACGGGCATTCTGTGCCAGTCGTTGATCGGGTAGTTCTCGCCCTGCCACCCGTCGGCGTTGAGCGCCTGCCGAAAGTATCCCTCGGCGTACGCCAGGCCGACCCCGATAAGAGGCAATCCGAGATCGCTGGCCGTCTTCAAGTGGTCCCCCGCGAGAACGCCGAGGCCGCCTGAATAGACGGGCAGGCATTCGTGCAACCCGTACTCCATCGAGAAGTAGGCGATTCGCGCTCCGGCGGCATCCGGGAAGGTCTTGCTGAACCAGCCCTCGCGCTGCATATAGCGCTGGAACGTCTGCATTACCGCGTCCAGGTGGTTAGTGAACGCGTCGTCCCCTGCTAGCTCATCGAGGCGCCCCTGATCGACGCGCCCGAGCAGCTCAATCGGGTTCCCGCGCACTTCGACCCACAGATCCGGGTCGATCCGGATGAAGAGCTCTTGAGCGATTGGGTTCCAAGCCCACCACAGGTTGTAGGCGAGCTCACGCAGGCGCTCGAGCGACGGAGGGAGGCGAGGAACTACCGTGAAACGCCGCAGGTTGGCCATAGGGAATCCTTCTCGTAACCGAGCTATGATGCGAGTTGCAAGAAATTGCACGCGGTTTTGGCAGCGCCGCGATCGAGCATGCCCGCGACAGAGCGAGCCTGCTCGCATTTGTGGAGCGGGTGGGGACGCGTGCCACGCTAGTATCTCATCATGTTTTTTCGCGTTCCGCGGGGCGCTTTCGCAGTCATCCGCGAAATCGCGCGCCACTTGGTCCGTCGTCCGGTCGTCGGTGTGGCTGTCGCGGGGAGAACGAGAGGGGACGACCGGTGGCTGCTCGTGCGAAGGACCGATGTCGGCGAGTGGGCTTTGCCCGGTGGAACCCTCGAGTGGGGCGAGACGCTCCGAGGTTGTGCAGCTCGCGAGATCGCCGAGGAGGCGGGCGTCGATGCTTGTGACGTGCTGAGACTCGTCGGCGTTTTCTCGCGACCAGATCGCGACCCGCGGTTTCACGCCGTGACCGTCGTATTGGAGTGTGTCGTAGAGCCTCCGCGCCGGCCGCCGAACAACCCGCTCGAGATCGCCGAAGTGGGGCTATTTGCCGCCGATCACATTCCCGAGACGATGGCCATGGGGATGCGCGACATGCTCATGGCGGCGATGGCTGCGGGGGGGGCGGCCGTGGTCGAATAGTTCGGAAGGTCGGTGTCTTTTGGCCGATCCCTTCGGTGCGCCAGGAAAAGCCTGGGTGAGGAGGAAGCGATGTAGAGCGACTACAGAAGCAGAAACCTCACGGAGCAATCCAGCGGGTTCGAATCCCGTCCGGCCAAGGAGGA
>JBEKXD010000036.1:0-60854 GCA_049512415.1 Polyangiaceae bacterium | reverse complement strand
CGCGGGCGCGAACAACCTCGTGTTGCTCGGTGGGTTAGAGTACTCGAATGACCTGACGAAGTGGCTCCAATACGAGCCGACCGACCCGGCAAACAACCTGGCCGCCGCCTGGCACGTCTACACGAACAGCGCGATGACCGGGACCAAGGGGGCGTCAGCCTACGCTACGGACGCGGCCGCGGTCGCCGCCAAGGTACCGATCGTGGCGACCGAGATCGGCGACGCCGCCTGCGGTGCCGGAGGCCAACCGGCCAATGGCGGGGCCTTCATCAGCGGGATCATGACCTATTTGGACGGCCTCACCCCCCCCCAGAGCTACCTCGCGTGGTCCTGGAGCACGGACTGCCAGCCCATCCTTGTCTCCAATCTCGATGGCACGCCCACGTGCGGCGGGATCACGTATAAGGCGCACCTCTTGGCGACGGTACCGTGAGGGCACCGTGGCCAATCCCTCGCGCTGCATCCGCCATCCCTAGCTCGGCCGCGGCGGTCTCTCGCCGAGAGAGAGCGGTCCTCGGTCGTGCGACTGCGATCTCGCGTAGAGAAGGTGGTTCTGTCGCGCGAGCTACTGCGCACTAGCGCTTGGGAACATCTCTTTGCACGATTTGCCAGTGTCCGGGTCCGCGACGGACGGCCTGGTAGGATCGCTCAGCAGCTCGATCAGCCTGTTCCGACACGCGCTTCCAGGCGTCCGCGACCTTCTTATCGTCGCCGGCGCTTCGACCGCCATCGCCCTGTAGCTTTGCCCTGCTCATCCCTGTGTTCATGGTCTAGGGCTCCTTCGATAGTATGGCCATCGGACGCGCGGTGCGCGAGGCGCTGGCCGAGAAGTACGAACAGCGACTCGCCGATTCCAACGAATTCAGCCGTAGGGGCGCCGTCGCCAAACATACCACCACGGTACCGATGCAGGTTCAATACCGCGAACGGAGCGCTGGGTGAATTCACGGGCAGCCTCACGGATAGCATGCTGCGAACGTTCTTCCCATCGGTCGAGAAATACCGACGAATCTCGTCTTGGACAGCGGCGGAGAAGCCTTGCTTCCGACACCACCGCGCAAGCCGATGCGTGTCCGCGTAGAAGTCGGTGCCGGTGTCGCGGAACGCAAGGGGTGCGCCGGGAAGGCACCTGCTCGGATCCTCCGGAACTGGCAGGCCAAACTCTGGTAGCAGCCCATCGGGCGCCGCCGCGGCTCCGATGCGCGTCGCACTGAGGGTGCGATCGAGAACGAGAAACCCGCGCATCTTGGTTCCGGCCTCGCAGAAGTGAACAGCCTCCGGTCTCTTCTTCGAGAACACCATGACGTTCGCGCCGTAGTTCATCTCTGGAGGACAGCCATCCAATGTCCAGGCCACCTTGGTGATGGCCTGAAGGACCATGCGAATCCCGACGTCGTGGGGCTGCGAGTCGAGTTCACCTGGCAGAGACTCCCTCAGGGAGCGGGCGACGCGGTCCGCCTTTGCGGCGCGCTCGGCAAGATTAGCCCCGGCCCGTCGCCCAAGGGCCGAGCCCAGCGAAACGAAAGTCGTGATTATCGCTGTCGAAACGAAGACGATCGACTCCCCGCTCCACTTCCACTTCGAAAGGTCAGCAATCTGAGTTCCCCAGATCGCGCCGAGTACACCAAGTGCCAGCGGTCCGGCGACCATGACGCTCTCGACCAAGAGGGTCGACAGGAATCCCAGGAGTGTGCCCGCCGGTCTCACGAGTGAATGCGCGACATAGCGCGAAGAGGCTCCCCGATGGCCAACTTCTTGGGTTGGCCGCCCGGTGGCGTCCAGATCGCTCGCTCGACGGCGTTCGGACAGCCAACAGTGGGCCATGACAGACTTGAACTGTCAGCCAACGGATTAAGAGGCGACCAGGAAGGGGCGCAAAGCGAAGGATTGCGCGGAGTTGCGCCGCAGTCGGAGGGCGAAGGGGTGGATCGTGATCCGGCTTGTTTCCCGTTGCTTCGGGATGATTCGTCACGAAACGTCACGCGGGACTCGGCGGACAGGTCGGCGCAGTCCCCGACGGCTCCGACGATCACGGTCGAGATGCTCCGCGCGAAACTCGACGCAGCGATCGTAGCGGAGGCGTGGGACGCAGTCCGGGTGATCGCGGAGCGGCTGCGCGACATTGAACGCGCGGCGATTGTCGACCTTGTGCGGGAGCGCAAGCGGCGCAATACCTAGCCGTCCTGTCTTGGCCCGGGTAGCCTCGGCGAGAAGATGCGGCTCTGGCGCATAAGGGACGTGCTCCGCGAGCCCGCGACGAGTCTGCGACGGAAGCTTGCTGCCGTCTGGAGAGGAAGGGCGGCGCGCCGTGGCGACGCGCCCATGAGCACCAAACCCGGCACGGCGCAGAGGCCGCTTGGCCAGCCTTGGAGGCCCAATCCTGGAGGACGCCGCTCCGTCGCCGACGCCGTCGCTCTTGCGAAGGACTTAGGTGTGGTTGTGGAGGACGACGTCCGGATCGTTGTGAACGACGCCTGGCTCAACATGCAGGGCGCCGAGGTGTACGCGGCTTATGCGGGCTTCACGTCGACGCGCCCCTACACCTGGGACGACTTACTGATCCGGGGTAAGATGGTGGTAAAATTGCGATCGACGGTGCTCGATAGCGACGAGGGAATCGTCGAGGTGCTGGCCCACGAAATGCACGAGATCAATACCCTTCGCGGGATGTTCGAGGCTCGGAGTAGCATCCCGGGCGCGGAGCTTATCGAGCTCCTGGGACCTGGTCGACCGGGGAATTTGCACGATAAAGCGTGGGATGTCGGGGCGGGCGTTTTGCGTCGGCTCCGCGGAGGAATCAAATGACGCGTGTTGCACTTGTCGAGGCGTACCGTGGGGGTGACCTAACGCGTGATGAACTGTACGCCGGCCTGACCAAACTGCTGTCCGCCGACCCCAAGTCATTGCGGCAGGCCCGCTCTGAGCTGAATTTCGACCCGGCGGTTCGCGCTGGGTTCGAAGCGTGGCTCGAAGATCTCAGAAGTGGCCCACAAATCCTTCTCGGAGGCCAGCATGTCGCTGTGACGTCGACCTTGATTTCGGCCTTGGACGATGCGGAGAGGAGCTCGACGCTTTCGCCAATCGAAGGAGAGCCTGGCAGCGCCGCAACCGTGGGTGCAAAGCCAACGCTCGGCAGCAGGGCAACGGTGCAGGTTACGGACATTTGCCTGAATGCTTGAGCCGATCTACCTGCTGCTCTGCTCCAAGGTCATTGTTGATCGGGACACGGGAGCGATGAGCCTCGTCGAGCTGATCGACCGAGCGCTCATGCCCGACCCGCTCCCGGTCGATCGATTGGTGCTCGCTTCGCTTGAGTTATGCATCGTTAGTGGCTGGCGACGAGACAACGTTACGGAGCCCCTGACGTTCCCCATTCGGTTCGCTCTGTTCGGACCACACGGCGACCGACGCGACCTTGGCGAGCAGCAGGTGAGGCTCGTTCCAAATCACCTCGGAACCATAGTTGCGCGGGTGCGCGGTCTCCCCGTCCAGGGTCCAGGTCAGTATCGGGTGGGCGTAGAGTGGCTCGACCCACAAGAGACGGCGTGGAAGCCCGGCCCATGGGCCGGACTCTGGATCGCAACCGCTGGCGATGGGTGATCGCTCCGCGTGGTGCGCAACGTCGCACGGGACTCGAGGGTGTGCTTCGCAATGTGACAACGCCGGGCAGACGCTCAGGCTTCGTAATCGTCGTCCGTCGACGAGGCCGAGTCACCCGCAGACGCGAACAGCGAGAAGTCCCCAAGCCCATGAATCTGGGCGAGCCGGGAAACTTCCGCCTCACCTTCGATCACGATCACGCGGGCCTCTTGGGCTTCTCGGCGCTGCTCGCCGGTGAGACGTCCCGTTGTGACGAACATTGCCGATTCGAGGCGCCGTGCGAAACACCCCGACAGAAACTTCAGCCATTCGCGTTCCGTGGGAGCGTTCTGCGCCAGGTGAAACTTCACTTGGACCCCGATGGTCGACGCTTCGCCACGCGCATCGCCCAAGCGGTTGCCAACGAAATCGACACCTCGTTCGCGCCGCTTGTCCCGACCCTGATGATACCATGAGTAGTTCGAATAGATGACCTTCAAGAGTTTCAGGATGTAGAGCTCGAACGCGTCGCCGCGGGCCACGTTCGACCGGACGATGGTCTCCTGACCCGTGTCCGTGTCGATGGCGCGCTCCTCGTTGCCCTCCTCGTCCCTGCCCCCTGCCTCGTCTGAAGCGAATTCGCGTCCCCGTTCAGTGATTCGCCATCCCGGATCGGATTTGTCGTGCGGATGCACGTAGCCCGCCTCGACCGCGATCTTGTTAATGAAGAAGCGAAGGCTCGTCTTGCCTTGCTCCGAGAGCGTGAAGTTCTTGGCGTTCACGACGGCTTCGACCGCAGTGTAGAGATCACCCATGACCGCGCGGCCCCCGCGCTTGACCATCTCGCGAAGGGCGATGCGAATTTGATCATCGCCGGAAAGCCCTGCGTCCTTGCCGGTGACGGGTGTGAGTTGCACCGTTGTCGCCATCGTTTACGAGCCGGTGACAGGTTACCAGACCTCGCAGAGGGCCATGTCCTTGACCGTGAGGCGTTCGCGATTCGCTGCGAGATCGGTGCGAGCCACGCGTGAGCGGTTCGCGACGCACCACGCTACTCGCGATCGGGCGTCGCGAGCGTCGCATCGACACCGTCTAGCGGGTGTAATCTCGCCCGTCGATGGTGAACGACCAAGCCCCGAACGGGACCGCTGCGAAGGTCCCGCACACGTCGACCCCCACCGGCCCAATCGTGGCAACCCGCGCGATCGATGACCAGGGAGCGACGGCATGAGCGATCTGAGGCTCTTTCGCGTCAAGACGTCACCGCCCGTCGAGCTTGTCGGCCGTTCGGTCGCGCTCGAAAAATCCCTCCAAACCCTCATCGAGGGTCACCTCGAAACGTTCCTCGGCGTGCGCTTTCTCGCGACTGAATACTCCACGGGTAGGGTTCACGGTGGGCGGATCGACACCCTCGGGATCGATGAGAACGGCTGCCCCGTGATCATCGAGTACAAGCGAGCGACGAACGAGAACGTAGTCAGCCAGGGACTCTTTTACCTGGACTGGTTGATGGACCATAAGGGGGAGTTTGAGCTGCTCGCTCTGAAGACGCTCGGAGCCGACGTTTCAGGGGCGATCGAATGGCGCGGCCCCCGCCTACTCTGCATCGCGGGCGACTTCTCCAAGTACGACGTCCACGCGGTGCAACAAATGAACCGCAATATCGGCCTCATTCGATATCAGAAGTACGGCGACGAGCTGCTGCTGTTTGAATTGGTAAACTCCGTGAAGGCATCGCCAGCGGAGAACAACGAACAGCCCGCGTCGCGTGCCACGAAGGTGACGCTGCCAGCCTCCGACAGGGCGACGCGGAAGGAGGAATTCGCCGACGCGAGCCCGGATCTCTCATCACGGTCGGCGACAGGATCGCAGACATCGTGGCTGCGGGAGGAATTCGCCAACGCGAGCCCGGAACTCCGAGACCTCTACGAAGCCGTGAAGGCATACCTGCTCAAACTCGGAGACGACGTCGAGGAGACGTGGACAAAGCGCTATGTCGCATTTCGCAGAATCAAGAACTTCCTCTGCGTCGTCCTGCTCGCCCATCAGGATAAGCTGCTTCTTTACGTGAAGGGCGACCCCGCGTCGATTCGACATCAAGAAGGCTTCACCCGAGATGTCAGCGCTATTGGTCACTGGGGGTCGGGGGATATCGAAATCACTGTCCGTTCGCTGGACGACTTCGAACAGGCGAAACCCCTGGTGCACAAGAGCTACGAGGCGAGCTGACCTGGGGGGCTGGCGCCCTAGTTCCGGCCCGAGTTCACCACCGTCTTCCTGGGGTAGGTGCAAGTGTTCAGCACGCAGTGAACGCGCCGGACGCACGAGCCCCAGGTCCACCAACGCGATGTCATGCCCACGGCACCCATCCGGGCGACCCCGACGCCGCGCTTCCACGTCTACCAATCGGAGCCTTCGCCACGGCCATTCCCAGCACCCGAAGCGTCACGCCCCGCGACGCACTCACCCGAGCGCCTTCCGCGTCCCCCCAGATTCCCCCAGATTCGTCGTGGGCCATGACAGACTTGAACTGTCAGCCAACGGATTAAGAGTCCGCTGCTCTACCAATTGAGCTAATGGCCCTAGGGACGCGGGCCGACCTACCTAACCGCCCCTAGCCCGCATGTCAAGGCGCGCAAGAGGCCGCGGCTCTGGTATGAGATCGGTCGCCGTGCAAGCTGTCGTCCTCGCCGGGGGTCTGGCCACGCGCATGCGGCCGCAGACCCTCACCGTGCCCAAATCCTTGCTCGAAGTGGCGGGACGACCGTTCGTCGACTGGCAGCTCGAGCGCCTCGCGGCGTGCGGGTACGACCGCGTCCTCATGTGCGTCGGATATCTGGGGGATCAGGTCCGCAGCCGCGTCGGAACCGGCGCCCAATTCGGGCTCGACGTCCAGTGGTCCGAGGATGCGACGACCTCGCCGTCGGACCCCTCCCAAGCACCGAAGCTACTCGGGACCGCCGGCGCGCTGCGCTCGGCGTTGCATCTGTTGGACGAGACGTTTCTCGTCACATACGGAGACAGCTACTTGCCGTTCGACTATGGCGAGCCGTTGAAGCTCTTGGAGCATTCGGAAGACTGCGACGGGGTCATGGCCGTCTACATGAACTCCGGGCAGTGGGACACGTCCAACGTAGTCACCGACGGCACGTGGGTGATCCGCTACGAGAAGGGTTGCCTCGACCCAGCCTACGACCACATCGACTACGGCGCGACCGCGCTCCGGCGCGCAATCGTCTCGTCGATTGAACCGGGGCGTGCCTGCGGACTCGACGCCCTACAACACGCCCTCGCAGCTCGGAAACGCTTGCGGGCCTTCGTGGCCCGTGACAGGTTCTTCGAAATCGGCTCCCCGGATGGCCTGGCTGAGCTTGACCGACACCTTCGAACGAGAACTTGCGTATGATTGTTTCTCGCGCGCCAGTACGCTTTTCATTGGGCGGAGGGGGGACGGACCTTCCAAGCTACTCCCGGGAGCACGGGGGGTTCGTGGTCGCCGCGGCCGTGGACAAGTACGTATCGGTCTGCGTAGCCCGCCGTTTCTCCCAGACGATTCGACTCGCGTATTCCGAGATGGAAATCGTCGAATCCGTCGAGCAAATCCGACACCGGATTGTCCGTTCCGCCATGCGCCTCACGGGCATCGCGAGGGGCATCGAGATCCACAGCCTGGCGGATGTGCCGGCCAACACGGGCCTCGGATCTTCGAGTACGTTCACGGTCGCCCTGCTGAACGCGCTGCACACGTTCAAGCGCGAGATCGTCCCAACCGAGCAGCTTGCACGCGAAGCCTGCCAGATTGAGATCGACATTCTAAAAGAGCCGATCGGCAAGCAAGACCAATACATCGCTTCCTACGGCGGCGTGAGCGCCATGACCTTCCATCCCAACGGGGACGTGGATATCGAGCGGCTTCCGCTGCCGGACGACGTCATCGACGAACTCGAATCGAACCTCGTCATCTACTACTCCGGGGTCGAACGCTCGGCCTCGTCCGTGCTAAGCGAACAGGCCAAGAGCATCGTCGAGAATCGCGACGCCGCGATCGCGCGGATGCACCGTATCAAGGCGCTAGGCCATGAGACGAAGCGAATTCTTCTCTCTGGCAATATCGACGCGTATGGCGAGCTCCTTCACGAGCACTGGACCAATAAGCGCAAGCTCGCCTCGAACATGGCCGACAGCGTGATTGACGAACACTACGACGCCGCACGGGCTGCCGGGGCCATCGGTGGCAAATTGATGGGCGCCGGGGGCGGCGGCTTTTTCATGTTCTACGTCCGCGAGGGAGAGCGACGTCGCGTGCACCACACCCTGTCGAGTCGCGGGCTGATTCCACTGCGGTTCCGATTCGACTTCGATGGCGCGCGCATCGTGGCCAACTTTCATCGGTCCTAGTGGACGGATTTTCCTCGAGGGACACGCCATGGAATCCTTTTCGACCAAGTACTTGAGCGAGACCATTGCGATTCTGAACATGGTGGATTCCGCGTCGATCGAAGCGATGGCCGTGGGCCTGGCTGGCGTGCGGACAGCGGGCGGACGCTTGTTCATTCTCGGCGTCGGAGGCAGCGCAGGGCACGCGAGTCACGCAGTCAACGATTTTCGCAAGATCTGCGGCTTCGAAGCGTACGCTCCCACCGACAACGTCAGCGAGCTCACCGCGAGGGTCAATGACGACGGCTGGGACACGACCTTCGTCGAGTGGCTGCGCGGCTCGCGCCTTAGGGCAGGCGACGGCATCCTCGTGTTCTCGGTGGGCGGCGGCAACCGCGCGAAGAACGTGAGCGTGAACCTGGTGAGGTCTCTCGAACTCGCAGGCGAGGCGCGAGCGAAGGTGTTTGGAATCGTCGGTCGCGACGGCGGCTTCACCAAACAGGTCGCGGACGCGTGCATCGTCGTGCCCACCGTGGCGAGCGATCGGACCACGCCGCACACCGAGGGACTCTGTGCTGTCTTCTGGCATCTGCTCGTGAGCCATCCGGCGCTTCAGCAGGCCACGACCAAGTGGGAAAGCGTCAAGTGAACCCGGTCGCGATCTTCGATCGCGACGGCACCCTCATCGACGTCGTGCGTGACGAGGAGCTCGGCGTCACGCACGTCGCCTATCATCCTAGCCAGCTCCGGCTCTTGTCCGGCGCGGTCGAAGGAATGCTCCTGCTTCAGCGGGCCGGCTTTGCGATCGCGATCGCGACCAATCAGCCTGGTCCGGCGAAAGGCCAGATATCGGCGGACGCCGTCCGTCGCACGAACTCCGCCCTCATGGGCCTGCTCCGCGAGCACGGAGTCCTCGTGAGCTCGCTGGAGGCGTGCATGCACCACCCCGACGGAGGTCCCGGCGCCGATCCGACGCTCGTGCGTCGATGCGACTGCCGGAAGCCGAAGCCGGGACTCCTTACGACCATCCTGGCCAACCTCGACGGCGACACCTCGCGCTCATGGATGATCGGCGACAGCACAGCCGACCTCGAGGCAGGTCGCGCCGCCGGAGTGAATCGCGCGCTGGTTTTTTCGACCCATCGCTGCGAGCTATGCCCTCTCCGAAATGGACCGAACAGTCTCGCACCCGACGTGCACGGACCCAATCTTGTGGCGATCGCGCAGGCTATCCTGTCCCTCCCGTCGGACCCGTAGCCGATTTCAAGCAGCCCGATCTCGATCTGTCCTTGCTTCCCCAGGCGGCGCCATGAGCCGTCGCCCTGGACGGCGATGCGTGGGGCGACGCAGGGTCCGTCGTGCTATGGCAGGCGGCAAGGAGTGGCTATGGGCTTATTTATCGACAGTTCGCAACCGAAGGAAATCCAGGAGCTCTTCTCGTGGGGCGTCTTGTCAGGCGTGACGACCAACCCGCTCATCATTGCGCGGGAAGCGCCCGACGCGGACCTCGGCGAGCGAATCCGGGCGATCGTGGCCGTGAGCACTGGCGACGTGTCGGTCGAGCTTACGACCGAGACCGAGCGAGAGATGATCGAGGAATCCCTCCAGTACCATGCCTGGGAGCCCAGGCGGATCACGATCAAGGTCCCTTTCAGTGAGACCGGGCTCAAGGTCCTCCACCAGCTCGTCAAGCGCGGGATCAAGACGAACGTCACCTGCCTCATGGCGATGAACCAGGCGTACCTCGCGGCCCTCGCTGGCGCGACCTACGTCAGCATCTTCAGCGGGCGAGTCAGGGACATGGGATACGACGTCCGCCCAGTCATCGCGTCGACTCGAGAGATCCTCGAGCGTGAGGACCTTGACTCGAAGATCATCGTCGGATCCATGCGCCACTTGATGGACGTCAACGAAGCCCTGGAGGCAGGGGCTCACATCCCGACAGTGACTCCGCCGATCCTCCGCAAGATGGTATGGAACCCTCGCACCATCGAGACGATTGCCGAGTTCAACACGGCGTGGCGCAATCGGTCGACCGCCAGGTGACCGCTGATCACTCGTCTTTCTTGGGTCCCTCGTTGTATCCGCGCGGCCGATACTTGGGATCGACTCCCTTGTTTTCTTCGCCGTTCGCGAGCGTGTCGTCGACAAGGTACTTGAGCCACGTACCGGGATTCTTGTCGGCAAGTTCCTCGAGTGCGTCCCTCGCAACGGCCGGTTCGTCGAACTGGTGCTCATCCCATAGGCACTGAATTCCGAGCGCGATGAGATTCACGTCGTTGGGCGCGAGGGCAAAGCCGCGTATGTAGTGCGGGAGGGCCTCCGGAGCGCGATGCAATCGGCACAGGGTGTCCCCGACGTACACGTTCGCCATCGGCCACTGCGGCGCCAGTCCGAGCGCCACCTCATTGGCGGCCAGACGTCCCGCGAGGTCGCCGCGCGCACCGAGCATCACCGAATAGTTTAGGTGGGCCTTCGCGCTCATGGGTACGGCCTTGCGAGTGGCGTCCCAGAAGGCAAGATCGCTCGCGTAGTCTCTCGCGTGACAGAAGGCTGCGAAGCACTGAAATCCGAAGAAAGCGACCAGAAGCCCGACCGCCGCCGAGCGCGCCAAGGGAGCGTCGTGCCGAGAGAGAGCCTTCGAGAACGCGAGCGCTAGCAGAACCGAGGTCCCGATCGCAGGGAAGTACCAGAAACGCTCGGCGCGTACGGTCGGAAGCAGCACGGGGATGTTCGAGACCGGGAAGTAGGCAATCACGATCCACGCGGCAGAAAACGCAACGAGTGGCATCAGGTCGCGTTCCCGTCGCGCGCGCAGCCACGACGCGGCGGCCGCTATCGGCGTCCACACCACGGGAAGCACCATCGCCGCGGCCCCGATGACGCTCTCGGGGAATACCAGACGTGTCGGAATGGGCTCCTGAGGGGCGGAGTAGTCCCCGGAGAGCGCAAGCGGAAGAAACACCTGACCGAGACCGCGAGCGAATACGCGGAGAGCTCCAGCAACCCGATAGGCGAAGGGCGCTTCGATGAGGGGGTTGTTCAGGGGATCATGGGGAAGCATGGGCTGCGCGTACCAGCGCAGTGCCGCTGCGAACAGCCGAACCGCCCAGGGCTTGTGCGCCATGGCCTCGGGCGACATTTCGGGAGCCGCAGCGTAGGGAAAGCAGTGCCGACGCAGCTCGACATAGAGAACGAACGCCACGGCGACGGCCGCCGACGCCAGCGCGGTTCGCGCGGCGCGGCGCGGATGCAGCGGATGGTCCAGGTGCGACGTGAGCAGAGCGCCGAGGGGCACCAGAGGCACGATGCAGAGCGCGCTCTCCTTGGAATACAGTCCGAGCAGCGTTGCCCCAAATAGCGCGACCGGCATCACGGACATCGGCAGCTCGAGAGCAAGCAAGGCCAGGACGGCCGCTGTCCCCCCGAGAACGTCGGCAAGCCCGACGACGCCAGTCACGGCTTCCGTCAGCACGGCTGTGGCGACGAAGAACGCGCCGGCGAGCCAGGCCGTCATGCGATTGCGCGTCCAGCCCAACACCAAGAGGACGAGCAGGGCCCCGTTCAGTCCGTGGAGCAGCACATTGAGGTACGCGTGGGGAAATGCGCTCTGGTCACGCAGACCGACACTCCACATCGCACGCCAGACGAGGTCCGGAAGCGGTCGATAGGATCCGATGGTGTGGGCTGGGAGCAGGCCCCAAAAATCCCGACGGAACGCCTGAAGCCACGGGATTCCGCTCTTGGGATCGGCACCGGCCCGGACATATGGATTCGCTAGAAGGGCCTCTTGCTCATCAAAGATGAAGTTGGTCGTTACACTCCGCGTGTACAGCAGCATCGACAGGGCAACGAGGGGTACCAGAGCGACCAGCAGCGACGGGTCTTCGCCGAGGAAGTAGTCTGCGATGCGATGCGCCCAGCGCTTCCATAGCGGCGCACGCAGCGCTTCCTCGGGGCGGGCAACGTACGAGGGCAAGGGCGACGGATCGAATGGGTTCACGGATCACGAGGGGGCCGAACCGGCAGCGTGTGCGACAGACGTTACCGCAGGTGGTGCGCTCTTGCGGACGCGAAGTACTAGGACGGCGGCCGATCCCTGTCGCCCGCCGGGTCGCGCGAGCGCTCCGCACGAACGAACGCCTCTCGGTTGCCGCGAGGCCCACAAAGCACGCTATCGCTCGTTTGTGTGACGATGAACCCGGCATTGCCAATCGCTTGGAGCGCCCGCTCTATCGCCTCCGAGCGGACTCCCTCGTCGCGCACGACACCTCTTCCGCGCGAGGCCTCTTCATGCCCGACTTCGAACTGTGGCTTGACCATCGCCACGAGGAGTCCGCCGGCGCGCGTGCATCGAGCGATGGCCGGCGTCAAATGCCCCAGGCCAATGAACGACGCGTCCACGACGGTCAAGTCGACGACGCCGCCGATGGCCTCCGCCGTGAGCGTTCGCGCGTTGGTCCGTTCGCGCACGACCACGCGATCATCGGTGCGAAGCTTGTGCGCTAGCTGCCCGTACCCGACGTCGACCGCGACAACCTGAGCAGCACCTCGTTGCAACAAGCAGTCGGTGAACCCTCCCGTAGAGGCGCCTATGTCGAGACAGCGCAGCCCGCGAACGTCGACGCCGAACGCCTCGAGGGCACCCGACAGTTTCACGCCTCCACGCGAGACGTACGGGTGGTCGGGGCCGCGCACTTCGATGCCACTGCCTTCCGATATCGGGGTGCCGGGCTTGTCAGCTCGCTTGCCCTCCACGAACACCTTGCCCGCCAAGACATACGCTTGCGCGCGCGCCCGAGATGGTGCGAGAGCACGCGCCACGAGGACGAGGTCGAGTCGCTGCTTGGCCATGGCTACGCGGGCAACGCGAATGTTTGCGAGTGAACTAGAGGAGTAGAGCAGCGCAGTTGCCACGCCGCGTCGTCAAGCGATCAACCCATACTTGTGAAGCTTCTCGACCAACGCTGGGCGGGAGACGCCGAGGCGACGAGCCGTCTCACTCTGATTGTGCACCGCGCTCTCGAACGCCTCCGCAATGAGAGACCGCTCGAAGGCCTCGACACGAGCGCGCAGAGGATGGCCCGGTCCCGGGTCGCCGGCAGCGGCGACCGGCGTTGCCGCCGCCGAGGGGCCCTCGGAGAGAGAGCGCCACAAGGCGAGCGTAATGCGCTCGTCGGGAGCGAGGGCCAGAAGACGCGCCACCGTATTCTCCAGCTCGCGAACATTGCCGGGCCACGCGTGCTGCCTCAGAGCATCGAGGAGCGAGGGCTCGAACTCTACGACCCCCATGCCGTATCGCTCCGCGTAGCGTCGGACGAACGTGGCGACGAGAGCGTCGAGGTCCTCCATGCGCTCGCGCAAGGGCGGAATACGGATCGGAACGACGTTGAGGCGATAGAACAAGTCCTCGCGAAAACGCCCTGCCTTGACTTCGGCCGCGAGATCGCGATTTGTCGCTGCGATCAAGCGAACGTCGACCGTCTCGGTACGCCCGCCCACGGGTTGGACTTCGCCTGACTGAATCGCCCGAAGAATCTTCGCTTGGGTGGCCGGAGCTAGCTCGCCGATCTCATCGATGAACAACGTGCCGCGATGGGATTGCTGAAAGTAGCCCGAGCGCGCTCCGGATGCGCCCGTGAAGGCCCCCTTGGCGTGACCAAAGAGCTCCGCCTCCGCGAGCTCACCCGGAATCGCCGCGGCATTGAAGCGGATGAGATCCTTGTCCGCCCGCCGGGAGTGCGCATGCAGAACCGTTGCAGCCACGTCTTTACCGGAACCGCTCTCGCCCGTCAGAAGTACCGTCACGTCCTTGGGCGCGACCCGGGCAATCAGGTCCATGATGCGCCTCATCGCAGCGCTCTCCGCCACGATGTTCCGACCGAGCGCCGCCTCCGTGCGCAGACGAGCGTTCTGGAGGCGCAGTTCTCGCCATTGGGCTGCGCGCTGGACTGCCATGGCCAGTTCGTCAGGGTCGAACGGCTTCGGAAGATAGTCGTACGCTCCGGCCTTCATGGCGCTCACGGCCACCCGTTCGGAACCGTGCGCGGTGAGCATGACGACAGGTACGCTCGGATCGCTCGCCCGCATCCGCTCGAGCACCTGCATGCCATCCATCTCAGGCATCGCGAGGTCCGTGAGCACCACATCCGCACCGCGCGAGTCGAAGGCCGCCATACCGCTCGTCCCGCTATCACAAGTTTCGACGACGAGGCCCTCGTCACTCAGGACTGCTTCGAGCGTATATCGAAGAGCTGCGTCATCATCGATCACCAGCACTCGACTCATGGATCCTCAACGTGCCGCCGCCGCAACAGACCGTGGCGCATCCACATCCGACCCGGGGGACGCCGTCTGACGCAGTGGATTGGGCAACCGACAACAAGCCTTCGGCTTCGTGGGAAGGTAGAGGGTGACCGACGTCCCTCGACCCACGACGCTCGCGTACTCCAGGCGCCCGCCGTGCTGTTCGATAATCCCGCGAGCGACCGCGACTCCAAGACCGGTTCCTCCGACCCTGGTGGTGAAATACGGCTTGCGTATGCGCTCCAAGACCTCCGGGGTCATCCCCTCTCCCTCGTCCTGAACCACAATCCGCACGCCGTCACGCTCACCGCTGACGGCCATCCGAACCGACGAACCACGGGGCGACGCCTGAATCGCATTGAGCACCAGATTGAGGAGTGCTTGGCGCAGCTTGCGAACGTCGGCTTCCACGACGATTTCCGCGTCACCGGACACCCCGAGAGAGACTCCGGCCTCCCCCGCGCGAATCTCGAGAAGGGTGCTCAGTTCGCGGGCCACCGCATAGGGCGCGACCGACGCCGGGCTCAAATCGTCAAAGCCTCGCGAAAACGAAAGGAACTCGTCCACGATCGCGTGCAACCGATCCGCCTCCGCGGCCACAATCCCTAATCGCTCCGCCATCTTCGGTTCCGTCGCGTGACGAGCCATGTGAGCGGAAAGCCCCTTGATCGCAGCGAGCGGGTTCTTGACCTCGTGAGCAAAGCGAGCGGCCATGGCCTCAAGAGCGCGCGATCGCTCCTCCCCTTCGGAGCACAGCTCCTCCCTTCGCTCAGCGAGCTCGAGCGCCGCACGCTCGTAGGCGTGCGTAACGGCGCAGGCGATGCGGTAGATCCCCATCATGGCGAAGACGGCGGATGTGAGCGCTATCGCTATGTAGACGGGACTGGGCCACGCCCCCGAAGGTGCCAGAGGATTCGGCATGGCGCCAATCGCTGTCCTCGAGACAACGGCAAGCGCTACGAACGCCGTCAAGAAGAACCCGAACGCCACGTGCCGAACCCACTCCGGCTCTCGAACCGTGATCGCGATGGCCGCAATGGAGAGCCCACCTACGGCGAGCAGCGGGCTCGCAAGACCACCGGTTGTGCCGAGAACGACGAAAAATCCGACGATCCCGAGTATGAATGCGCTCGCCTGGATGTTCTTGTTCCGCCAAACAGTCGCCGCGAGCATCAGCGCCGTGACGACAGCGACGGTTATACACTGCACGACCGCGCGCCACGGCGCCTCACCGTGAGCGACGAGGAGCGCAATAACGAAGACCTTGTAAGGAACGAGCGACGTAAGGCGCCAGCGAGCGGCCTCCCGGCCCATGTCCTCTAGCGCGCGCCGGCGCAGTGCTCCAAAGCGCGCACGCATGCGAAGTTCGCTCGAAGCGGCGCTCAGCGATGGGTCAGCTTTTGGCATCCGACCTGGCAGCGTAACAGCAAATATCGTGCGCGCACTCCGGCGGTTCCCGACTTGCTTTCTGCAGCCGGATCTCCGCCCCGGGGCACGCCTCGGAGCCATTGGAGACACTGCAGGTCGGTGTCCGCTTTCCGACAGCCCGCGCCACCCGCCGATGGACGTGACGCTTCTATCTAATCTGCAAACTCGGCACGAATCGGTCCCTCGATCAACCCAGCTTCGACCGCGCGCTCGAACAGGACGTCCACGGCTCGGCGAACGTCCGACGGGGCTTCGAGCGTGTCAGCGTTCGCGTACATTCCCAGGTATCGGTCTAGCATCGCGGCCGTGAGTCGAAGGCCCTCGCGATGTTCATCGTCCAGCAGCGCGCGCATCGTCTCCTCTCGGTGCGTCAGAGCCCACCCCATCGACGCTCGACACACGCGCGATATTCGAGCGACCGTATCTGCCCCCAACGATCGCCGGACAGCATTGGCGCCGAGCGGGATAGGGAGTCCACCCGTCAATCTGGCCCAGTGTTCGCCGATGTCGCCCACGGCGAAGAGCCCCTCGCTCTCGAACGTCAGGCGCCCCTCGTGGATCAGGAGCGCGGCGTCCACCTCACCGCGGCGCACGGCCTCGAACACACGCCCATACGGCACGATTGGCACGACGATCGCTTCGAAGTTGGCAAGCAGCAACCGAAGGACCAGATAGGCAGTAGTGCGTAGGCCCGGAACGCCGATTCGAGCCGATTCGAGCGCCCCTAGGACGACCGGAGCGCGAGCAGCCAGAACTGGGCCGTAGCCTCGCCCGACCGACAGGCCGGTCGGAAGCAACACGTATCGGTCTGCGACGCTCGGCCATGCCGCCACCGACAGCGCCATCACGTCCAAGTCGCCCGCAGCGGCACGGGCGTTGAGTGTTTCGGTATCCGCCCGCTCCACCTGGAAGTCCAGTCCCTCGGTGTCCACCTTGCCCCCTAGAGCCGCCCAAAACATGAAGATGTCGTCGCTGTCCGGGGAAAACGCTAGCCGAATCCTTGCGCCCATCGGAGACCAGCGTAGCGTAGCCTCGGATGACCGTGGCCACGCGCGTCGAGCCAACTTCCTTTTGTCCGGCCCCATCCTTGTCGATTGTCGGGCTCGCCACTCTCGCCGCCGTTCTTCTGGGAGTCCGACACTCGCGCGACGCGCTGCTCGCAAGGTGCGGCGGTGGGTTTCGAGCGCGCGGGAATCGGTGCTACGCGGAACTCGCGGATGGGGTGTGTCCAAAGCCTCTCATCGCCGTCTCCGAGGCATGTGACGCGCCGGATCTTCAAGTCGCCATTCCACCCATTTCGTTCTGGTTGGGCCCGTCCGACTGGGAGGCCGAGGGGCGAGTCTTGCCGCGGTGGATCCACACGGAAGGGTTTCGCCTCGATGCGTTCGAAACTACCGTCCGACTTTGGCGCTCGGTCCGCCCGAGCGAGCCCGAGCCGCCCGGCGACGGCGCGCGCGCCGCTAGTGGGATGACGCGCGATGAGGCCGCTGCCTTTTGTGCGTCGCGCGGCGGACGGTTGCCCACGGAAGACGAGTGGATGGCGGCGGCCGCGTTCGGAAGCAACGCGACACGACGGTACCCATGGGGAGACACGGGGGCGGTGTGCCGACGCGCCGCGTGGGGGCTGTCGGGTGGCCCCTGTTCGATTGGCGGGACGGGACCTGACACGGTCGGCGCCCACGCCGACGGCGACTCGGCCCTGGGGCTGCACGACCTGGCTGGAAACGTCGCGGAATGGGTGAGCACGTCCGCCGGCCCAGGAGGCTCCGACGGACTAGCGAAAGGCGGTTCGTGGCAGAGTGCCATCGCGACTGAACTACGACCCTGGTCCCGCCTCGAAGTGGCCGCCAGTGCCCGCGACCCGAGGATAGGAGTGCGATGCGCGTACTCGCCCTAGCCCTCGGGGGAGCTCGAGGGGGGCCGCGGAGCGCCCCCCTGCTCGATGCGAGAGGACCCTGGCCACGTTCCTTGCCCCGAAGTGGCTACATTTGCCGGTGAAGACCCTCTGAGCTATCGTCGTTCGTCCCATGTCGTGCTGCGTGCTGTCGATCGGGACCGAGCTCACGCGCGGGGAAGTGGTCGACTCGAATGCGGCCTGGCTCAGTGCCGAACTTACCGCGATCGGTTTCGAGGTCGTGGAACACTGCGCGGTGGACGACCACCCGGCGCGCATCGAAGGAGCGTTCCGTCGCCTGTCCGAAACGGCCCGCGTCGTCATCGCGACCGGTGGCCTCGGACCGACCAGCGACGACATTACGACAGCGGCCGTCGCCCAGGTGCTCGGAGTCCCGCTCGTGCGCGACGCCGCGTCCATCGAACATATGCGTCGACGGTTCGAACGGCTGAAACGGCCTATGGTCAATCTCAACTTCAAGCAAGCGGACTTCCCGGAGGGCGCGGATATTTTGCCGAATGCGGTGGGGACGGCGCCTGGATTCGGTGTTCGCCTCGGGGATTGCATTGCCTATTTTCTGCCCGGCGTCCCCCACGAGATGATGACGATGTTCGAGTCTCACGTCGTGCCGCGCGTTCGCCACCTTGCGACCAACAATCGTTTTCAGAGGCGCCTGCACGTCGTGGGCTTGGGCGAAAGCCTCGTAGCGGAGAAGCTCACGGGAATTGAGGCGGCGTTTCCAGGCACGACCATTGGCTACCGAGTGCATTTCCCGGAGACAGAAGTGAAGGTCCTGGCGGAAGGTACGTCACACGCGACGGCGCGAGCGCTTTGCGAACGCGCGGTCAGCGAAGTGCGCGCGCGACTCGTGGCGAACGTCTATGGCGAGGACGACGACACGTTCGGGGGGACGGTGGGAAGGGCTTTGCGAACGCGCGGATGGACGCTCGCGATCGCGGAATCGTGCACGGGGGGTCTCGTGGGGCACATGCTGACGCGCGAAGCGGGCGCCAGCGATTTTCTTTTGTTGGACGCCGTCACGTACGCGAACAGCGCCAAGTCGCGCATCCTTGGAGTCGATGAATCAACCATCCGGTGGCATGGAGCCGTGAGCTCGGAGGTCTCCGCGGCCATGGTCCAAGGGGCGAGGCGCGTTTCGGGGGCCGATGTCGGCCTGTCGCTGACGGGAATCGCCGGACCTAGCGGCGCGACCGACACGAAGCCGGTTGGCACCGTCTATTTGGCGGTAGCCACCCCCAACGGACCGCTCGAGATTCGCCATCGGGTCTTCTCTGGAGACCGAGCGCAGATCCAAACGTTGGCCGCGTACGCGGGGCTCGAAGCCGTACTCGAAGCCTGCGCGAGACTAGGCTCGACGGCTTCAATCGCCGCCGGAGACGAACACCGACCCCACTGAAAAATCACCGCTCACGTGCCGATCTGTCTCGGTGATCCGATGAGACAGATAGCTGGAAGTGCGACGATTTTCGTCGAGACCGAGCGAGGCCGGCGACCAGTCGCCCGGAGCCTACTTCCCGTAGGCGAGGACGCTCGACGCCGGGATCGCGAAGAGATCGGCGAAAGGCGGCACACTTCTAGATTCTAGAGGACGAGCACCCATATGTCGTAGAGCGCGTGCGCCCAGACGGCAGTCGCGAATCCTCGCGTCACGTACACGGTAGTGAGAGCGAGACCGAGCACACTTCGCGCCACGAACGACCGCCCGTCAAACGCGTCCCCGAGTGTCCCGACGTAGTGGACGCCGCTAAATACAGCTGCGCAGAGCACTGCCCAACCCGCCGCCAGCACCAGACGACTCAGCCCTTGGGCCTGTCGGCGCTCCGTGCGCGGATTCGGCAACAATACCCAAGTCCAGAGACGCGCGCCCAACCCAAAAAGCACGACTCGAAATGCAACTTCCTCGTAGAAGCCAGCGCCCAACGACAGGACCAACCCCGGGAACACACCGGCGACCGCTCGCGCGCTCGGCCCTGCAAAGAGCCTCCCTACGACCCATGAAGCGACGCTACTCATCGCGACCGCATAGGCCGCACCCTCCACCGCGATCTGCAAGAACTTACGCGCCTGAAAGGCCTGACCACGCCCTAGCGTCGCGAACACGGCGATCATCGCTGCGCCGAGAAGGGCGGTCACCGCGAGGTACGTGATGCGATCGCCGTGGGATAGCTCCAGTAGTTCGGCGGACACCACGTCGGTCCCGTTGCGCACGTTGAGAAACACCACTCCCAACTGGTACGCGAGGAATATGGGGAGGGTGAGAGCAAGCTCGGTCCACGCGCCAGGCTTGGCGGCGAGCGATTCGGGGCTGGAACGGATAGAGCTCATCGGACGCAAGCCGACACACTAGCCCACGCGGGCAAGGGCGCACGGGTTCACTCACGCCGGTTCCGCTGCGCGCCGATGACCGCGGGGGGGGCGTCGCTCGACCTCGAGCGGCCCGACACGTGTCGCCAAACTTGACGGGGGCCGGGTCCGCGCACGACAGTCCTGGTCCCTTGCCCAAAGCCCGACCGCTAGCGCTCGCAGTCGCCGCGGCTCTTCTCGTAGCCACTGTGTTGATGTGCCCCGTCACGCGCGCGGACTCCGCGCTGAGCCGTCGATCGGTGTCGCAGCTTCGTCATCAGCTCGCTTCTGAGCCGCCGCCGCTCGCCTACGTCACGCTGCGCTCCATCTGGAGCGAGTGGGATCGCGCGGATCCAACACAAGTCGAGGAAGTCCTCCACGCTGTCGCCGGCGACGTCCAGCAACCTCCGCAAGTTCGCGCCTATGCCGGCCTGCTCGAGGGCTATGCCCGGCGCCGGCGCGGGGACCTCGCCGGCGCTCGAAACCGCATCGCGCGGCTCGGCTACGTAGGCCATTGGGCCATCGTCGGACCCTTCGATAACGACGCGAAGGCGGGCTTTGAGACCGATTTCGGTCCGGAAAAGGATTTTGCTCGTGCGGTGGACCCGTCACGCGAATTCGACGGCAAGGACCACAGGCCGGTGCGGTGGAGGGTACTGCCTCCTGTATCGCCGTACGGTTGGGTTGATTTCGGGGCGTATGTGCGACCGGCCGAGCAGGCGTGCGTCTACGCCCAGACGTTCGTCAGCGACCTTCGTTTGGGCCCTGGTGCCAGCCGACAGGTCTCGGTGTGGACTGGAGCCACTGGAGCTTTCGAGCTCTTTTGGAATGGCGCCTCCGTCTTGCGCGACGACAAGTACCGCGACATCGACCCTGACCGCTTCGCGGCGAAGGTGATTCTCCACGATGGCTGGAATCGCGTCGCAGCCAAAGTATGCAGCGACGAGCGATCGCCGATGCTGACCGTCCGAATCGGTACGCTGGACGGCTCGCCCGACGAGCACATTCAGGCAGACGCCGACCCTGGCCATTCGATCGGATCACCAGCCTCGATTGCTCCCGCCGTCGGTACGAGAGACCGCGGACCTCCCCTCGAGGGACCTTTGCAAGCGTTCGACCGCCTGTCCGGGTCGAACAACCCGGTCGTGCTCGAGGGGTTCGCGCGTTACCTCGAGACCACCGGCGGCGACGATCCCACCGAGCACCGCGCTCGTGAGCTAGCTCGCCGCGCCGCCGATGCCGCGCCGACAGTGGGCCGGCTGCTGTTGGCCGGTGAGCTCGCGGAGAATCGGAATCAAAGGGCTTCCTGGATCGACAAGGCAGATGCACTCGCTTCCAAGCGGCCGCCGTCCGACGCCGAGCGAATCGATCTCCTGCTCGCCCACGGCTCGTACGCTCGCTCTGGCGTCAATTGGCGCGATGCCCTCGCGATCTATGAACGCGTTCTCGCGCTGGACCAAGACAACGTCACGGCCATCCTGTCCAAGGTCGACCTCTACGATGAGGTCGGCCTTCGGGACACGGCCCTGACGTATCTGCTCAATGCGCTCGCACGCCGCCCGCGCAGCGTTGCTCTTCTGCGCGCAGCAACTGCCGCGTTACGCGACGCGGATCGCGAGGCCGAGTCCGACGAGATGGCGGAACGCTATGTCGCGTTGCGCTTCGACGACCCCGCGTTTGCACGCGCGCGCGTCGAGTTGGCGGCCGCTCGCGGAGACCCCGCGACCACGTCGCACTGGTTGGACCGCCTGCTCGACATCAATCCTGACGGCGTGGCGGCGCTCCGTACGAGTGGCGAGACATGGACTCGCCTCGGCGACCGACCTCGAGCCATCGGGGCCTACCGCGCGGCCCTCGATCTCGCCCCCGACGACACGGACGCGATGCGCGAGCTGGCCAACGCGTACGCACTCAACGGAGAGCGCGACCAACAGCTCAAGCTGCTCAAGCGCGTCCTTGACCGCATGCCCCAAGCGAAGGACGTGCGCGAGCACGTCGCACACATCGAACTCGCGGCACCGCGGACCGACGAGTTGCGCGCGCGTCCCCCCGCTGAGTTCTTGGCAAAGAGGTCGGCTCCCGCCGACGGTCAGGCCCGCCGTTCGCTGGTCGACCTAAGGGTTACCTCCGTGTTTGCCAACGGACTCGCCAGCCGCTTTCGTCAAGTTGTTTATCAGCCCCTGACCGAGGCCGCGGCCTCGACCTCTCGTGACTACGTGTTTACGTACGAAACCGATTCGCAAATGGTTCAGGTTCGCTCGGCCCGAGTCTTTCGCAGCGACGGGCGCACCATCGACGAGTCCGTAGAAAGCGGGCCGGGGCCAACCGCCGATGACGAGTCCATCGCGATGTACACGAGTTCGCGAACGTACGTCATCCGCTTTCCACGCCTCGAACCCGGCGACGTCGTCGAGGTTCAGTACCGCGTCGAAGACGTCGCTGCCCGCAATGCATTCACGGACTACTTCGGAGAGATTGCCTATCTGCAAGGCACGGAACCCATCTTCCGAGCCGAATACGTCCTTGTGACACCGAAGTCGCGGACATTCTACTTCAATTCGCCCTCCGTCCCAGGACTACAGCGGACGGTCACAGAGACCCAGGACGAGCGCACGTACGATTTCGTGGCCCTGAACGTACGAGGATTGACGCCCGAGCCATTGCAGCCCCCATGGCCAGAAGCCCTCGGCCACGTTCACGTCTCGACGTTCCGTTCTTGGGACGAGATGGGTCGCTGGTACTGGGGCCTCGTCAAGGACCAGTTTACGCCCGATGACGAAGTCCGTCGGAGAGCGGCCGCCCTCACGCAGGGGATGCCCGAAGACGCGGCGAAGGTGCGGGCCATCTATGATTATGTCGTCCAGAAGACGCGCTACGTCGCGCTGGAGTTCGGCATCCACGGGTATCAACCATATCGATGTTCACAAATCTTTGCACGCGGCTTCGGCGATTGCAAAGACAAGGCGACTCTACTCGTGACAATGCTTGGCGCGCTAGGAATTCACGCGGTCCCTGTGATCGTGCGCACTCTGCACCGAGGAGACATCGAGACCTCTCCCGCCAGTCTGGCCGCGTTCGACCACATGATCGCGTACGTCCCCTCGCTAGCCCTTTACTTGGATGGGACGGCGGAGTACACGGGGTCGCTCGAATTGCCGGCGATGGATCGAGGTGCCCTCGCGCTGCAAGTCGACGATGGGACCGCCACGCTCGTTCGCCTGCCAGAGCCCGTGGCGTCGGCTTCCGTCCAGTCGCTCGACGTGGACGCGTCGATCGGCCCCGATGGTTCAGCCCGCCTGGATTGGCGGGTTGACGTTACGGGCTTCGAAGCGCCGGAATGGCGTGTACGCTTTCACGCGGAGGCCACGCGCCTTCAGCGCGCTCAACAGTTGATGGCGTCCCTCTTTCCCGGAAGTGATGTCATCAATATTCATGACGCGACTCTCGAGAACATCGAAGACCATGCGCGCTTGGGCATTCGTGCTCGCGCACCGCACTTCGCTCGCGTAGACGGCGGCTCGCTCTTGGTCCCTGTCGGTCCGAAGGAGCATATGGTCCGCGACTATGCGCCGCTAGCAACGCGTACGTCGGACGAGCGGCTCGCTGGTCAATGGACGCGGAGAGAATCTTGGACCATTCGCCTTCCGGCGGGGTCCAGACTCCAGGCGGTTCCTTCCCCGGTGCACGATAATAGTCCGTTCGGATCGGTGGATATCGGCATTCACTCTGCCGGAAACACGCTTATCGTCACCACCTCGGTCACTGCCACGAGAACGCGGGTGCCTGTGGGAGAGTACGCACGATTTCGAGCCTGGTGCGAACACGTTGACCGTTCGCTCGGGATGACCGCGACCGTGGACCTCCGATGACCCGTCTTCTCCTCAGCGTCGCCGTGACTGTGGCCGCCTTGGCCTGCATCCCGCGCGATCACAGTCCGACCGGAGCTCGTTCGCTCGCGCAGCTACGCGCGAGGGGCGCGTCTTCCGCGGACGGTGAGGAGGTCGGACGTTGGCTCCTTCACGAGCTACTGGTGCCGGGGGGGACCCCGAACACAGCACGGGCAGCTCGGCGGCGACTCGAGCAGCTCCCGCGCGACGGAATGTGGGCCAGCCTGGCCCGAGCGCTCGAGGACGATGCTTCCGGCGAGGCGGGCCACGCCTCGGAGGCGTCTGTCGATGCGCTCGTCGCAGCGGCGTCGAATACGGACCCCGTGGCCCCGCTCGTTGCTTGGGTGGCCGTTCGCCACTTGCAGGATCTGCGTGCGTCGGTTTCCGATCTCTACGATCGTCATCGCCGTGTGCTCGACGCGCTGATTGAACGTCCAGCCCACTTGGGATGGCGCGCGGTCGCCGAACTCGAAGAATGGCGCGCCGCTGATGGGTACGCTCGGTCCGGACAGACGGACGATGCCTACGATGCAGCGATCGTCGAACAGACTGGCTGCGCCGGAGTCCTGCGTTTGGCAGGACCTTTCGGGCACGGTGCCGTCCAAGATCGCTCCTTGAGCTTCCCTGCGGAAAGCCCCGGGCCGTGGCCATCGGCGTGGCCGCCGGATGAAGTCCGGGGGAGCATTCCGCACGTCCTGGCCGTGGCTCAACAGCGTTGCCTGACGGTGGCCGACGAACAGGTGCAAGACGGGATCTTCTATGCTGAAACCTTCTTCGCCACGCAGGGCGAGCGCGACCTCATCATCGCCGTTCAGGGCGCCGTGGCTATCTGGATAGACGATACGGTCGTTCTAACGCGCGCGCTCGAGGACTGGGGATCCTGGCAGCGCTTTGGAGCCCAAGTTCGAGTGTCTGCCGGCAGGCACCGCATCGTCGCTCGCGTGCTTGGAGCGATGGCAAGTGTGCGCATCCTGAACCCCGACGGCACGGCGGCGGGCGTCGCAGTCGACGCCGCACCGAATGCTCCGTATTCTATGATACGCCCGCGACCGCTCGCCGATCCGAATCCCATCGACATTTTCACGCGGGAGGCTGCGGTCGGCCACGACGTCGCTCGAGACGCTCCCGTCGAGAGCGCTCTCGCGGCGTACGCGGCCCACTCGGAGCAATTGGACGACGTGGCAGCCACGCTCCTGGGGCCACTGGTCGATCCCCCCGATGCAGCGCCTCTGGCTCTCGAGTTGGCCTCGGAGTTCTGCTCAGGAGATCCCTCCTTGTCGCAAGACGTTCGCGCATCCCGAGAGCGCGCTCTCCGGGAACGCGCCTTGGCGGCCGACCCGAGCCTCTGGCACTCTCGACTTCGGTCGGTGATGGACGCGGCACACAACCAGGGCCTCGCAGAGGCCGTCGTACCTCTCCAGCTGCTCGCCAAGAAAGTCCCGGCCGAGCCTCAGGTTCTCGAACAGCTGGCTCAGGTCTATGCGCAGCTCGGCTGGCGAAGCGAACGGCTTCACGCCCTCATGGATCTCACGGAGCGATTTCCGGACGATGTCCCGGCCTTGCTCGCGTATCTCGACGCCCTCGACGACGATGGACCGCCGGACGAGGCAGACCGTATCGCCACGCGCGTCAAGCGACTCGATCCGACGGCCGAGGTGGACCTCGACAGAGCCCTGGCGCGCCACGACTACGGTCCGGCCATTCGCGAGCTCCAACGCCTAGCTAAGCGCAGTCCCAAGGACCGACAGGTCGCCGCACGCATGGCCGATGTCCTGGCGCGCTCGGGAGACACGGTCGGAGCGGCCCGCGAGATTGAAGCGGCGCTCGCCAAACAACCTTTGAATGCCAACGCCCGGTTCCGCGTCGCCGATCGTCGCCTCGCCTCGGGTGACTCAGGCGCACTGCGGCGAGCCCTAGCGACAGCCCTCCAGGTGGGAGCCCCCTACGACGATCTGCGGGCGGCGATCGATCTGGTCGAGGGGGCGACGACCCTGGAGCCGTACCGTAAGGACGGCCTTGCGGTGATCCGCGAGTTCCAGGACTGGGAGCATCACGGACACCGGTTGGACGGCACCTCGGCACGAATTCTCGACTACGGTGCAGTCTGGGTCCACGACGACGGCTCGAGCGATATGCTAGAACACGAGATTCAGAAGATCCAATCTCAGGAAGCCATCAACGCGGAATCCGAGGCGGAGTTGCCGACGGGCTTGATCCTGCGCATGCGCGTCGTCAAGGCAGATGGTCGCGTTCTCGAGCCCGAGCCGGTGGCTGGCAAGGCAACGCTGACACTCCCACATTTGGACATTGGGGATTTTGTCGAGATCGAGCACATCACTCGAGAGCCCAGTGACGGCGCGAAAGGACGACAATACCATAGTCCCCATTGGTTTTTTCGAGAGGCGGACAAGGGATACTGGCGCAGCGAATTCATCGTCGTGGTGCCCGCCGGAAAGCCCCTGGTGGTGGAGACCTACGGGCATGTTCCGGGCGCGCAGGTCACGCGTGATGGGCCATTCGTCGAACGCCGTTGGCGGGTCGACCTGAGCCCTCCAGCAGAGATGGAACCCGACAGCCCGCCCATCACCGAATTCCTCCCCAGTGTGCGGGTCGGTTGGGGGGTGTCCCTCGACACGACGTTGGCTCGCCTCGTGGACGCTGCCTGGGATGCAACGCCTGTCGACCCCAGAATACGCGAGAAGGCCCTATCGATGGTCGCTGGCATTCCGTCGGCGTCCGTCGACGAGCGAGCGCGGCATCTCTACCGATGGGTGGTAGAGCACATACAAGACGGTAAGGACTCGGACGGCCGCAGGGTGGTCATGGGGGGCTCGGGATCCCGTCAAGCGGCCTTTCGCTACCTCCTGCGGGCCATCGGGATCGAGAGTCAACTCGCGCTTGTCAAGAATCGTCTCGCGGCTCCGCCTCTCGGACCCATGAGCGAAGTGGAAATGTACGACGCGCTGGTCATGCGACTGATGACCGAGCGCGGCGTCCGATGGCTGACGGTCCACGACAAGTTTGCGCCGTACGGATATGTTCCGGCCGAATTGCGAGACCAGCCGGCGGTGGTTCTCGTTCCGGAGATGCCGCGCGAAGTCGTTCGCGCTTCGGGCGCACTCGACGGAGTCGTGTACGACGGGGCAGCCTCGCTCCGGGAAGACGGCTCGGCGGAGATCGATCTAGCGGTGGCGTTCAGCGGAAGCCGAGCGATCGCGTGGCGGAGCGCGCTCGACCAAGTGGCGCCGTCAAAAGCGGTCGACTTCGTAGAACGCGAACTCATTGCGTCCTTCTTTGATGGCGGTCACGTGCGAGACATGAAGATCGAGGGCGCTCAGCTTCTCGACGAGCCGCTCGTCCTGCACCTGCGCGCCGTCGTCCCCGAGCTTGCCAAGTTCGACCGCAAGGGCCTCTCCGTACGTCCCCCGTTTGCCTTGCCGCTGGCACAATTCGCGGCTCTGCCCTCGCGGCAGACGCCACTGCTGCGAAGAACCTCGTGGCACCTGGAGGTCCGCATCCGCCTCACGCTGCCGGATTCACTGCATGTGCTGTCCGACGTATTGCGTTCGCGCGAGACGTTCGGTGACGCCGTCGTCGTCGTGTCCGATACCGCCGACGTACGATCGGTGCACTTCGACAGGCTCATCGACCTCCCTGCGGGTCGCGTTGCCCCCGGCGAGGCGTACGCAGACTGGCAGCGTTTCGTCCGCCGTGCAGGCGACCTCGTCGGTCGTGAAGTTCTGGTCGGCAAGTAGGCGAAACTCCGTGCCCTCGCACAGCGATCAGGTCCGACCCTTCCCGTGGAGCTCGTTGGAAGCGTTGACGCGCGCCGAAGCCACTGCTTGGAACCATTTGCTCCTGTGGATTGCAGCGCGCGCGCGCCTGGAAGACCTCGAACGCGCCTTCGCGTCGCTGCTGGGAGTCCGGTGCGAGGTCATTCCGCGCGGCGTCCGCTGTGGCGACGCTCGAGACACGGCCACCACGGGATTCGGCGTGCTTATCGAGGCCGCCGAATGCGACGATGGCAAGGTTCGTATTTTGCTCGACATCGAGCCGGCCCTCGCGGCTCACGCCGTCGCCCTTGCGACCCAACGCGACGCGGGGACCGTCGTCCTGCGAGCTCAGCCATCAGCGCGCATCGCGGGCGCTTTTGCCGCGGTGCTCGCGACCGCGTTGAGGCGGGTTCATACCGATAAGTTCTTGCGAGTTGCGGGCACGGGAGCGAGCCCCGACCTCGCCGAAGCGATGGCGTCGGGAGACGCGTCCTACACTATCGCCCGGATCACGGTCCTCCTGGGGGATGCCGCTTACGATGCGCGAGTGGTGGCGCCGGAAGCCGTCCTCGCCTGGGCCCCCAATCCGCCGTGGTCGCGCGACGACCTCGCTCGCCTCGGACCCGTTCCCATTTCCGTTCCGATCGTCGCGTGGTCGGCCCTCTGGTCTGCGGCGCACTGGGTCGAGACTCGACCGGACGATGCGCTGGTCTTGTCCGATTGGCCTCTGCGGCGCGTCTCGGGGCATTGGTGCGGCGGACCGGTCTGGCTCGCAAGCCCGTTCGCCGAGCTCGGCGTCCGCGCCCGATTCGATGAGGCCGGCGCGCTCGTGCTAGGACGTGAACTGGATGTTCTGTATGCCTCGACTGATCCCATGAGCGAGAAAGAAGACAATGCAATCGTGACGACGGTCGGCGATGCCCTCGTCTCCCTCCGAGTGGAACTCGCGAATGCCGTCATGCCGGCGCGCGACTGGGCTGCGCTCGCACCTGGCGCAATCGTGAGACTCGGGCATAGAATCGGAGAGCCCGTGATCCTGCGAGTCGGCGGCGTTCCGGTTGCCCGAGGTGATCTGATCGACATCGGAGGAGAGGTCGGTGTCCGCATTATCGAGCGCGTTTCCGACCCGGACTGCCCATAATCTGTCACATGCCCCAAGGGGCTCACGAATTCGCCTAGCGCAGTCATCCGGCCTTCTCATCCGAAGAAGCGCTTGACCTCGACCGTGCTCTGCCGACGCGGGCGTGGTCATGGCCTCACACGTCGCCAACACGACCAAAACGCGCTACGACCCTTCCGCTGGCCTCGCACGCACCATGCGCGCATCCGGAGACTCATGGAGACCTTTCTCGACAGCATTGGGACAAGCCTTCCAGCCTTCGGAACGTCGCTCTTGCTCGCCGTCATGGTCGTCGCGAGTTACACGTTCGCGGTAGCGCTCGCCGCCGGCGCCCAGGGAACGGCGCGGACGCTGCGCGCCGCGCGCTTAGGCGCGTACGCGACGGTTGCCCTCATCGCCGTCTCCGTCCTCTGCCTGGCATATGCCTTCGTGGCTCACGACTTTAGGATCCGTTATGTGGCTCATTACTCGGATCGATCCATGCCTCTGCATTACCTTCTCACGGCGCTGTGGGGCGGGCAGGATGGGTCGCTCCTATGGTGGCTGTTTCTCCTGAGCGTGTACGTCGGCGCCTGCGTGCGCTGGCTGGGCTCCCGATACCGCGAGCTCCAGCCGTACGTCATCGCCACGCTCATGGCGATCGTGATCTTCTTCTGCGTTGTGATGACGTTCGCCGCAAATCCATTTACGGTCGGCTTCTCAGGCATGCGAGCAGACGGCGATGGACTCAATCCTCTTCTGCAGAACTATTGGATGGTGATCCACCCCCCGTGCCTTTACACGGGGTTCGTGGGATGCTCCGTACCGTTCGCGTTTGCCGTCGCCGCCCTGGTCACGGGCCGCCTCGATCATGAGTGGCTGGTGGCAAGCCGTGCTTGGACACTCTTCGCATGGTTGTTTCTAGCCATTGGCAACACCCTAGGCATGATCTGGGCCTACGAGGAGCTGGGGTGGGGCGGTTATTGGGGATGGGATCCCGTCGAGAACGCCGCGTTCATGCCGTTTCTCAGCGCAACTGCTTACGTCCATTCGGTCATGCTCCAAGAACGCCGGGGTCTGCTCAAGGTTTGGAACGTCAGTCTCATTTGTCTCACCTTCTTCCTTACGATCTTTGGAACGTTCCTTACCCGCTCTGGCGTGATCTCAAGTGTCCATTCCTTCGCTCAGTCCTCGATCGGCACATACTTCGCCGTCTTTCTCGTCTTGTTGGTCGTCTTCGCGGCGACACTCGTGCTCTGGCGATGGCCGGAACTGCGCGACGTAGTCCCCGTCCCTCGACTGCGCTGGGCCGCCCTCGGCAGCGGACTGACAATCCTCGGCGTTTCTCTCCCGGGTGCCTACGCCATTTGGCGTCTGGAGCTTCCCGTGGGCTGGCGCGTCGGCCTCATCGCAGGAGTAACCGGGCTGGGTGTGTTCTGTGCGCTCGAACTCGTCTTCCGCCGGATCACCGCTCAACTCGATCGGCGCAGCCGCTCCCCACACATCGAATCGCCCTGGTCGCGGGAATTTACGTTCTTGCTAAACAATTGGATCCTCTGCAGCCTTCTCTTTTTCGTCCTCGTCGCGACCACGTTTCCGCTCGTGAGCCAAGCCCTCGACGGCGAGTCCGTCACCATAGGCCCGCCTTTCTACAAGGCTTGGGTTCAGCCTCTTGGCCTGCTCCTTCTCCTACTCATGGGTCTGGGTACGCTTTTCGGATGGAGAAAGACTAGCCCTTTGGCGCTCAGACGTGCGTCCGTGGCTCCCGGCATCGCCACCGTCGCAGCCATACTTCTCCATCTCTCCGTCGGACGCGCACTGGGCTTCCCAGCGGTCGTCCTGAGCGATCCCCTCTACTCGGGTCTTCTGGGTGTGCCGCTGCGCTGGTTCAACGCAGTGACGCCGTTGCTCGGTCTTGCTCTATGTGTCTTCAATGTGGCCGTCATTCTCCAGGAATTCGTCTTTCTCGTGCGCGCCCGTTCCCAACGCCTTCCTGCCACCTTCGCTGGTCGACGGTTTAGGCGCGTTTGGACGCTGCTGGGAGACATCTCCTCGATTCCCCAACGAGCCAGACGACGCTACGGAGGGTACATAGTCCACTTCGGCATCGTTCTCATGTTCTTCGGCTTCACGGGCCTCTCCTGGAACTCTGACCGCGAAGTCTCGCTCCTCCCTGGCGAGAGCGTCACCCTGCACGGCCACACCCTGCGGTACGTGGGACCGCGGACCGAAGCCGACGACAACAAGCGCATGATCTTTGCGGACGTCGATCTCTTCGACGGAGCCCACTACGAGGGGCGCCTGTCACCGGCCAAGTTTATTTACCGCAAGCAACCCGAGATGCCGACGTCCGAAGTCGCTATTTCGCACGGGCTGCGAGAGGACGTGTACCTCGTTGTTGGAACGATTACGCCAACGAACAAAAACGTCGCGACGTTCCAGATCCATGTCAATCCCTTGGTAACCTGGATCTGGCTGGGCTGTATCGTCCTCATCTTGGGAAGTGTCGTGTGTCTGTGGCCTGCCGTCGCAGCGCAGGAGTCCCGCGCCTGGGCTGGAGTACGGACTCTGGCGGGGGTCGCCGCCAGCCTCGTGTTCGGCGTCTCCCTCGCCGCAACTCCGCTCGCGCGCATTGCCATGGGGCCGACCAATCCCACCGACAGTCACTCGCTCGACGGGAGGCACGCCCCCCCGCCCGTGCCCTGATGGCCCCCGCTTCCGCCGGGGCACCGGACGCGCGTCGAGCATTGAGCTATCCTGCCGCGCACGGTTGCCATCCATGTCGTCAAGCGTCAAGGCTCGCGAGCCTGCCCCCACGCACTCTACTTCCAATACGCCGTCATTGCCCAACGGGCGAATCTTTCAAATACCATCGACGCAAGCGATACGCGTCGGCGCAGTGATCGTCCTCGTTTTCGCGGTAGCTGGCGCGGCGCGATGGGGTGGCATGGGTCCCATGTTCCTCCTGATTGCGGTGGTGATCTTGATGCTCTCCATCGCCATCCTTTGGGCAAGTATTCGAACCATCACGACGGACTTGGTCGATGCTTCGCGCTCGGCGCCCTTGGACGATTTGGACGCGAGCTCGCCAGCTCGTGGCGAGGACAAGCGGCTGGCGCTAGCGGCCATATACGACTTAGCAGACGAGCACGCACTCGGAAAGATTGTTGATGCGGATTATGCGGTCGCAATGGCGCACTCGCGCGCGGACGCCAAAATGATTCTTCGCGATCTTGTCCAGGAGGGATCCTCACATCGCCGCAGCGCCGAGGAGCTCGCCCGAGACCATCTCCGCAAGCATGGATTTGCTTCCCCAGGCCAGCGCGTGACCTCATCCCAGGATATCTCACGTCCTCTTGTCCCTCGCTCCCAGCGCGCGGACCCAGCGTGCGCCTCCTGCGCTACGGCAAACGATACCGACGCGATATTCTGCAAGCGTTGCGGAGCCCGACTCGTCGTGGATCGCGGATGATCCCGCTCGGAAACTTGCGTTCGTGCGTCTCTGTGGTCGGGCGCTCTCTTGGCGCCGCTGTCATGGCTTGCACAGTTGCGTTCACGTCATCTGCGCGGGCCCAATCGCCTGAGGTGGATGAAGCACCAGGCCGTAGCGTAGCCCGCAACCTGCCGACCGCGGCCAGCGTGGACGCCAGCGCTCCGGAAGGTGGGGCCTCCACGCAAGACGCACTACGTGCAACTGTTGGTCCCGCGCATCCACCGGAGGATCGTGTTGACGAGGATCCGACGCTGCCCCGTGGCTCCATTCGGGTGTTTCTTCGAGACGCAGACGATAAGGCTGCCAGTCACCACACGGTGGTTCTAGGCGTGCTGACCACTTCCGTCCCTGACGGCGAGAATCACTCGCAGCTCGACATGACAGCCGACGCCGAAGGCGAGGCAACGTTTCCCAATCTGGAGGTTGGTACTCGCGTCGCATACCGTGTCTCCGTTCACTCGGAAGGCGCCACGTTCGCTGCACCCCCGTTCCGCCTACCTCACGATCGCGGCATACGCGTGCTCCTGCATATGTACGAGGTCACCCACGATCCTATACGGGCCGGCATTTACTTTGATCTCTCTACTGCCGTCGACCTTCGTGAAGACCGATTTCAGATCGACCAAGGCATCGACATCTACAATTGGAGTCGTCTGGCCTGGGTTCCGACCGATGTGCGCCTCCCCTTGCCTTTGGACGCTTCCGGATTTCGCCCACAACCATCCATGACGGACCAGACGTTTGTCGAGGCTCTCGGCAACCTGAACCTACGCGGTACCTATCCACCAGGCCGGCACTTAGTAGTATTCGGCTGGCAACTTCCGTGGCCCGGCACCGGCGACGCTTCTCTCACGTTGGCAATCCTCCCTCGCACCTTCGCCGCCCGCATCATGGCACCCGCTGCGCATTCCCTTCGTCTGATGGTTGACGGATTTCCTGAAACTCAAGTCCGTCTGGACAATCAAGGCCACCATTTCCTGGTAACGGAGAAACACTGGACGCTTCACGACATTCAGCCGTCGAACCTGCACGTCACGCTCCGAGGCCTTCCGGTGGCGCCTACAGCCCGCTGGGTTGCGCTATCTCTGACGCTCCTCCTTCTCCTGCTCGGTTTCGCCTCTGCCGCGTTTCCCCGCCCACCGTCGACGCCCCGGCCTGGCCCCAACTCCCAACGCGATTCAGTCCTCTCCGCCCTCCTCGAGCTCGAGATAGCCACCGCTTCGGGACGCGTCGGCCCCCGCACCTATTCGCGTATTCGCGAGCGCCTCCTCAACCAGCTAGCTCACCTCCTCCGCCAGTCCTAATCCAACGCACCCTGGCGTGGCCAGCTCCCTCCCATCAGAGCCACCCACATTCTCTCAACCGCCTACATCCCGCCTCCCACCGACACCTACTGCCACCCGGTAGTTCCCACCCCTGAGTCGAGCATCGCTCCCGGGGCCCAGGCCTGCCGCGCGACCTTGGGGACAAGCCCTGCGCAACCCTGCCGTTTGCTTGGGATGACTTGCGTACATAATCGCGTTCTTCCTTCTCCTCCCCCTTCCTCCATCCTACTCCCCCATCCCCTCCACATCCTCCTCGCTCTACAAGTACCTGTTTTTACTCGTCTCTTCCCGTTTCCCCCGGTCCCCACACACCCTATCGACACTACTACAGATCTCCTCTAAGGATGCTACGTAGACAAGACCGATGGAACTGACCGTACCGAAACGAGACCTTCTCCGCCTCGCCACTCGCATGCAGGGCGTTGCCGAACGCAAGAGCACGATGCCCGCTCTCTCCAACGTTCTCCTCACCATCGACGGCCCCAACACACTCCGTGTCGCTGCAACCGACATGTATCTTGCTTTGGTGGGCCGCATCGCCGTTGATGTGGTCAAGGGCGGCAGCGTCGCGGTGTCAGCTCGAGATCTTCTCGACCGCGTGCGCATGATGCCGGATGGACCTATTCGCATCGTTGTACGTGATGGATCCATGACGCTGAAGGCTGCTGGCACATCGCGCAGGTACACCCTACGCGGCATGTCGGGTGATGATTATCCCGTCCTTCCCGTCCCAAATCCAACGGCCACCTCGCTCTCTCTTGGTGTCGACGTTCTTCAGGATCTTATCGCTCGTACGTATCTCTCCATCTCGACCGACGAAACCAGAGCCCATCTCAATTCATCTTTGTTCGAATGGGACGGCGAGATCGTACGGATGGTGACGACGGACGGTCATCGTCTCTCGAAGATGGAAGTGACTGTGAGCGGACGCCAGGCGTCTGCAGTCATGCTCATTCCCCTCAAGGCTATACTCGAGCTGCGTCGTCTTTGCGAAGACATCCAAAACGCGGAGACATCGACACTCGGTGAGACCGCCTCTCACGGATTTATTGACATCAGTCAAGGTGGTGCCAACGCCTTCTTCACCGGCGGAGGAATGACCTTCGCCGTACGATTGGTGGATGCACAGTTTCCGCCATACGCACAGGTTATTCCCCAGCACAACGAGAAGGTGCTGCGTGTCGCACGAACCGCCTTTGCCGATGCGCTCCGAGCCGTATCCATCGCAGCGAATGAGCGTACTGGCGGTGTTCGGCTCATCCTGGGCGAAGGAAAAGTGGCGATCGCAACTGAGTCTCCCGACAGCGGAGATGGCTTTGATGAGGTTCCCGTCGACTACTCCGGAGCACCGATGACAGTCGGATTCAATGCAAAATATTTTCTCGATGTTCTCGGCGTCATGAAGGACGACGAAGTCGAAATTGGCCTTGGTGGAGAACTCGACCCCGCAGTCATTCGGCCCGTGGGACGGAGCGACTTTCTTGCTGTCGTGATGCCGATGCGTATTTGATGGCGATGCCACCGTTGGCCATCGTTACTCTCCGAGTTCGCTCGTTCCGCAACATCGCTAGTGCAGACGTAACGTTGAACCCGAGACTCAATGTTGTATGTGGCGACAATGCGCAAGGCAAGACAAGTCTGTTGGAAGCTACATATGTGCTTGCGACTTCTAGAAGTTTTCGAACGAATCGCGTCGCCGATGTCATCGCATTCAAGACAGATGCAGCTCACGTCGATGCCCACGTGCGTGAACAGGACATCAACCGACATCAGGCCGTTGGCATAAGCCATCTTGGTCGTTTCGCTGAAGTGGAAGGGAAACCTTCGCGGCCGCTGGCGCAGTATGCCGTACTGACACCTGTCGTCGTCTTCGACGCGACGTCGCTGAGCCTCGTGACTGGATCCGGGCCAGAGCGTCGCAAGCTCATGGACCGCTTGGCCCTCTACGCTTCACCGTCCTCGTATGTCGATGCGCTCGCGTATGCGCGTGCTATGCGCGCTCGCCGCCGCGTTCTCGAAACACGGGGAAGTACCTCCCGAGACTTGGATCCGTGGGAAGAACTCATGGCACGTCACGGCTCCTCGTGGGCCTCAGCGCGAGCTGCAGCGGTGCATTCCCTCGCGGTATTTGCCCACGAGGTGTTTCTGGCCATCGGGCGAATGACTTCATCGCTCTCCATGGGGTTTCGTCCCGGCGCTCCCGATGACCCGAACGCCTTTCGCGCCGCGCTAGTCCAAGCGCGCGAGCACGACCGACGGCATCGCTCCGACGCTGTTGGACGCCACAAGGACGACATTCATTTCGCTCTGGACTCTCGCAGCGCCCGCTTCAATGCCTCCCAAGGAGAGCGGCGAGTTATCGTTCTCTCCACTAAGCTGGCTGAGATCCGTCTCCTCCGGCGGTTGCGCGGCGTAACCCCAATCTTTCTCTTGGACGATATATCAACCGAGCTCGACACGACGCGCACGGAAGCATTCATGTCTGCCGTCCGAGACGCCGACCCCCAGGTCCTGCTGACAACTACGCGCCCGGAACTCATCCCGCACCGGAACCTATGGACGGCCTCCGACCACGCGCACCACTGTTTGCGCGCCGGCACTCTCGTTCCCTCTTGAAGCGCCGCCAAAGTGGCGGCCCCGCTCACTTTGTCCGGTCAGCCCGACGCTGTGCGCTAACTCGCGTCTCGCCTCCCCTGCGAAGACATCATAACTCATCGATATCCCGCCAAAAACGGACCACATCCACTTGCGCGTGGTCGCGTCTCCGCGTACCATCCGGCCACGAGAATCCCGTATTTTGCCGGGCGTCTCTCCTGTGCCGCGAGCAACCACCGCTTCACAGTCGCCCCTCGCTACGGCGGCCTATGTCCACTCCCTGCCACGGTGGATGAATCAACGAAGGAACGTCTCACCTCATGTCGAACGCACCCGCACCCGAGACCACACCTCCGGCCGCGTCCAGTTACGACAGCAACAGCATCACTGTTCTCGAAGGACTGGAAGCGGTCCGCAAACGTCCTGGCATGTACATCGGCGACGTTCATGACGGATCCGGACTTCATCATCTCGTGTGGGAAGTCATCGACAACGCAGTCGACGAACACCTCGGCGGATTCTGCACCCGTCTTGAAGTCACAATCCACTTCGACGGCTCGGTTACGGTCGACGACAATGGCCGCGGTATCCCCGTTGGCATCATGAGCGACCGCGGCGTCAGCGCCGCGGAGGTCGTTATGACAGTTCTTCACGCCGGCGGCAAATTCGATCACTCCAGCTACAAGCTCAGCGCCGGCCTCCATGGCGTCGGTGTGAGCGCCGTGAATGCGGTGAGCGAATGGTTGAAAATGGAGATCCGACGCGAGGGACACGTACACTTCCAGGAGTACCGTCGTGGAATCCCTGTCGCTCCCTTGGTCGTCATTGGTGACACGCCCAAGACCGGAACCCGCATCACCTTCAAGCCGGATTCCCACATTTTCACGTCCATGGACTTTCACTACGATATCCTGGCGAGCCGTCTGCGCGAGCTGTCCTTTCTCAACGCCGGCTTCGTGATTGTGCTGACCGACGAGCGCGACGCCGGGCGCAAAGAGATTTTCGAGTACCGCGGCGGCATCCGAGAGTTCGTCCAACATCTCAACAAGACGAAAGAGCCGGTCCACGAGACCGTTATCGATATTGTCGCAGAGCAGACACCTGAGGGTAGCGCAAGCCCCATCGGTCTCGAAGTCGCGATGCAATGGAATGCTACCTACACCGAACAGGTCTTCTGTTACACCAACAACGTGCCAAACCGCGATGGCGGTACGCATCTGACGGGCCTCCGCGCTGCTCTCACGAAGGTGTTCAACAGCTATGGCACTACCCACAACCTGTTCAAAGAGATAAAGAACGGCTTCCAGGGGGAGGATATCCGGGAAGGTCTGACGGCTGTCATCAGCATCAAGCACCCCGATCCAAGCTTCGACTCTCAGACGAAAAGCAAGCTTGTCTCCAGCGAGGTCAAGACCGTAGTTGAAAGTACACTCTACGAGAAGTTAGGCCAAGTCTTCGAAGAAAACCCGCAGATGGCACGCACCATCATCGATAAGGTCATCCTCGCTGCTAAGGCGCGCGACGCGGCGCGAAAGGCTCGCGAGGTGGTGCGCAAAGGACAACTCGAATACTCGACGCTCTCCGGTAAGCTGGCAGACTGTCAGACGCGCGACCCAGTCGAAGCCGAACTCTATATCGTCGAGGGCGACAGCGCAGGTGGGTCTGCCAAGCAGGGACGCAACCGGCGTTTTCAGGCCATACTGCCGCTTCGAGGCAAGATCCTCAACGTCGAACGCGCCCGACTCGACAAGATGCTTTCAAGCGCCGAGATCGGCACGCTCATCGCAACGCTTGGATGTGGAATCGGCGAGGACAACTTCGATGTTGAGAAAATTCGCTACCACCAAGTAATATTGATGACGGACGCAGATGTCGACGGGAGCCACATCCGTACGTTGTTGCTGACGTTCTTCTTCCGCCAGATGCCTGAGCTTATCGCAAGAGGCTACCTGTACATCGCGCAGCCTCCGCTTTTCCGTGCGCGCCGCGGACGCAAGGATGTCTACCTGAAGGATCAAGAGGCCCTCGACCGGTATTTTCTAGAGCACGGAGTGGAAGGCCTTCGCGTTCGTGCCAGCAAGGGACTGACACTCACCGGCGATCCCTTGTTCCGCCTCGCAGAGCGTCTGCGGATGTTTCGACGAACGCTTGCGAAGCTCGAACACCGAACCGACCCATGGGTTTTGGGGCAAACGCTGCATGCGGTGGCGCTGGGGAAATCCGATTTACGAGAACGCTCGAAGGTGGAAAGCAGTGTTCCTGCGATTGTGGCTCGGTTGGAACAATGCCGACCGGATATCGCTCCTGTCGAAGTGACCGTGGATTGGGAAGCGGAACACGGAGCGGCTTGCATCCATATTTATCCGCGCCGCGGCGGCGCGGCACGACCGATAGTCATCGACTGGGACGTGGTCAACTCGGCCGAATATGAAGAACTCTACGCTATCGAACAGGATGTTCGCTCGGTAGGCGCTCCGCCATACTTCGTTGGAGACTCCGGCTCTGACGATTCGAAGGAAACGTTGATCGAGGACGCTGACAGCCTGTGGGAGTACATTGACGCGCGCGGCCGCAAGGGCATCGAGCTCCAACGCTACAAGGGACTCGGGGAGATGAACCCGGAGCAATTGTGGGAGACGACGCTCGACCCCAACACACGAGTCATGTTGCAGGTCCGTCTCGACGATGCGGTTCAAACTGACCAGATCTTCACGCTTCTCATGGGCGACCAAGTGGAACCCAGACGACAATTCATCGAAGAGAACGCACTACACGTGCGAAATCTCGACATTTGACCGGTGGGTGCCTATCGACGGAAAGCGACTGTCCTCCATGACTCGAGAGCTTGAAGATGTTGTGGTCATCGGTGGCGGGATCGTGGGCCTTGCAACCGCGCTGGCCCTGCAGTCCGCGCGACCGGGTATTTCACTCGTTGTGCTGGAAAAGGAGCCGACACTCGCCGCGCACCAAACAGGTCACAATAGCGGCGTCATCCACGCGGGTCTTTACTACAAGCCTGGTTCGCTCAAGGCTATCACTTGCGGTCGCGGGAGAAGACTGCTCGAACGCTTTTGCGAAGAACACGACGTCGCGATTGACCGCTGCGGGAAAACCGTCGTTGCAACGCGAGCGGACCAAGTGCCACGTCTCGACGAGCTTGAACGCAGGGGCCGGGCTAACGGTCTCATGGGCATAAGGCGATTGGGGCCCGAGGAGCTCAGAGAGATTGAGCCCAACGCCGCCGGTGTCGCTGCGCTGAGCGTGCCGGAAACCGCAATTGTCGATTACGCGAAAGTGCTTCACGCGTACGCTGGTGCGATAAGCAGGGCCGGCGGTCGGATCGTGCTCGGTGCGCGAGCGACCCGTCTTCGCCGCATGGAGGACCGCGTAGTCATCGAATCGACGGCTGCCACGACGCAAGGGCGCGTCCTCATTGCGTGCGCTGGTCTCGAGAGCGATCGCGTCGCGCGCCGGGCCGGTCTCTCAGTAGATGTGTCGATCATTCCGTTCCGCGGCGAGTACTGGCTCTTATCGCCCGAGCGATCGCGCCTCGTCCGAAATCTGATCTACCCCGTGCCCGATCCCGCCTTTCCGTTCTTGGGCGTCCACTTCACGCGCCGCATCGGCGGCGGCGTGGAAGCGGGCCCCAACGCCGTTCTGGCCTTGGCGAGAGAAGGCTACTCCCGGACTAGTTTCAGCTGGCGCGACACCCTCGAGATTATTGGATGGCCTGGGTTTTGGCGCATGGCTCGGCGCCACTGGCGTCCGGGGATTCACGAACTTGCCCGCTCTTGGAGTCGGAGAGCGTTCGCCCGAGCCTGCGCACAACTTGTCCCGGAAGTCACTGCCTCGGACTTGACGAGTGGCGGCGCTGGAGTTCGGGCGCAGGCAGTCACACGACAGGGGGCGTTGGCCGACGATTTCATCATCGTCGAATCCGAGCGCATGATTCACACGCTGAATGCACCATCTCCGGCCGCCACCGCATCGCTTGCCATTGGCCAGGACATCGCGGCTCGCGCGATGCGGTGGCTCTAGAGTGGTGCCGTGAATCGGTCTTCGGTTGCCGCCCGCTCGATTCCGCGACAGTCGACGGTGATTCGCCTGGCGACCGGTGTAGGTCTCGTAACGCTCGCCGCACTGGTCGCTGTCGCGCCTGCGACCGCTCGCTTGTCCGCGCTCGCGCCGCGCGCGACGGTGGCCTTATGGGCTGCCCTAGCGTGCGTCGCATTGGGTCCGATGACGGTGGTCATACTGGCATTCCGACTGTCGGAGCGGAGTATCCGCGAGGTTCTTGCCGGCTCCGCTCCCATTCGCTTGTTCGTCCTCGTGCTGTGCATCGTGGCGCTTTTCTTGGGGCTCGCTCTGACGGGCAGCGTGCTGCGTGCGACGACGCACAACCATGTCCTCGCTGGTGTGACGTTTGCGTGCTTTGCGGTCGTAGTCGCGCTTTTTGTGACGTTCTCCGGTGTCCGGATTGTGCGACTTCTCGAGGCCGCGCGGGCGCCGCTGCGCTGGGTTGCTGTCGGCGCGCTAACGGCTCTGGAGCTGACTGCATGCGCTTGGGTCGTCGTCCACCTGTTGCGGACGCCGGACGCCGATCCGAATTCTTCAGGCGCTGCGCTGGCGCTCGTCGATGTTCCTCTGTTTGGCGTATGCGCATTCGTTGCGTCGAGACGCGCAGTGGCGGAGCTGCCCGGTCTTTCCCTGCTGGCCCTTGGCGGCGTACCTCTCGCGGTTGCCGTCATCAGTATCGGTAGTCCGCTGCTCCACGTAGCGTGGGTCCGCGCAATGCTGAGCGAACGTGCTCCGGCGGTTGCCTCCACTCTGGCGCTTGCGATGAGCCTGGAGGGGACGCTCTGTGCTAGAGCGACGTGGCCATGAGCGGTCGCAGCGGGCGTCGATGGGGTGGGGCCGGGCGCTGGCTTGGGGTGCCAGCCATCCTTGTCGGCCTCGCGGTTGCCAGCGGAGCGTCAGCGGATGGCTCCGAACAATCCATCACGCATCGGTGCGCAGTAGCTAGCCAACGTGCTCAGGCCTGCGAGAGCGACGCCAAACTTCGCGACGCGCATACGGAACTCGCGAGGTGTTCCGAACCGATCTGTCCCTGGCCCATCCGCGACGAGTGCCTTCAACGCCTCGCCCGTGTGGATGCAAAGCTGCCGACGGTAGTACTGGCAGCCAAAGATACTGACGGATCCGACCTCAGCGCGGTGCGTGTTATCGTGGATGGCGAGCCGTTCGCGGAGAGGGCCGACGGAAAGCCGCTCCCGATCGACCCGGGAGAGCACCACGTAGTGTTCCAAGCAGCCGGGCTTCCATCGGTGGAGGCGACGTGGGTGATCATGCAGGGCGAGAAAGATCGGCGCGAGCGCGTCGTATTCGCGTCACCCACTCCGAGGTCGTTGCCTGCGGGCCCAGCACCGCCCGTATTCAGTATGGCGCCGGCCCCAGCTCTTGCGACCCAGCCGGTTGCCGCGATAGTGGCTGCTCCCGCCCGACCGCAGCCGTTCTGGAACTCGGCCTGGTTTTGGGGAGCCATCGGCGCGGCAGCCCTTGTCGGGGGTGCCATTTATTTGTCTTCGGGCGCAGACAACGGACCGAACACGATCCATCTTCAGATGCAGGTTCCTCATTGAGATCTGCTCTTCGCATCTGTCTCAATTCGCTGTGCGCCTGGCTAGTTGTCCTGTTCTTTCTCGGTTTCGGCCAAAAGCTCGCATGGGCGCAGTCGGCGGGCGAGCCGGCGGTGCCCGGAGATGTGGTTGCGGAGCAGGAGGCTGTGCTGCCCGCAGCGCCCCCTGAGTTTCAAGTTCTCCGACGCGAGTGGATCACCCTCGAATTTCCTGACAGCGTTCGAGCGCGAGTGGAGCCTCTGGCCCGAGTGGCCGACGACTTTCGGGCACGACTTTCGGAGGACCTCGGCCACCCGGTCCTCTTGGGAGGCCTGCTCGTTCGAATCGCGCGCACGCCGAGCCAGATGATCGTGCTGGCCCCCGCCGGGTTTGCCCCGCCCCCGTACGCCGCGGCCGTGGCATACCAAGGGAAGCGTCTGGCGATCCTGAGCCTGCTGAGTCCTGGCACGTGGGAAGCTACGGATCTTGGTGAGCTCCTGCGTCACGAGCTCACCCACCTCGCGCTCTATGACGCGACCAACAAGCACCCCGTCGCTCGTTGGTTCAACGAAGGGCTTGCTATTCGAGAGTCCGGGGAGCTCCCCTGGCAACGGCGCATGTCTCTCATCAATGCTTCGGCCGCCCGTCAGCTGATGCCCTTTGCGGAGCTGGAACGATCCTTTCCAGAGGACCCGGCCGGAGTTGCCCTCGCTTACGCTGAATCCGCCGATTTCGTCCAGTTCCTAATGCGTGAATCCGATCGCGCGCGATTCGGCTCTCTCGTGGAGCGAGTTCGCGGCGGCGTTCCGTTCGATCGTGCCCTCGGCGATGCTTACGGTGTGGACCTGCGTAAGCTCGAATACGAATGGCGCGAAGACGTGGCTCATAGGTACGGTCTTCTGCCCCTCCTCACGGGCGGTGGCGTGCTGTGGACACTCGTGGTTGCACTGACGGTCGTGGCGTGGGCGATTCGCCGGCGACGAGCGAAGGCTAAGCTCGCTCAGTGGGCTATCGAGGAAGAACCTCAAGCCATTACCACCGTGGCCCCAACACCCATTCATGCCGCAGCGCCGACGCTGGACGAAAACGCCGGATCCGCTCAAGCCTCGCGCTCTTCCCCCGTGTCCCATGGGGTGCGCGTCGTCGAGCACGAAGGTCGATACTACACGGTCCATTGACTGGAAGCCCATGCCACTTCTGCCCGCGTCATCGAACATACGTTGGGCAACCAACCACGACGCGAACGTCGAGGATGGCCCCGGCGAGGATCTGCCGACAGCTTGCGCCAAGAATGGTCACGACGCCTCCGTCGAGAGTCCATCCGTCGGGGCCCGCCTGGTTGAGTGGTTGCTCGTCGAAGAAAACGTTGACTAGTCCGGGGTTTGGCGCACCGCTCAGCGCCAGCGTGCATGTCCCGGTCACGCTCGCGGCGATCGCGGATAGCGCTTGTTGTAGTGCCCCCTGGTCGGCGCTTCCGACCGCATAGTAGAGTGGCTCGCTAGCTCGAGGTGTACCGCCGGCTTGCGCGAGCTGATCCAGCAAGCTCGCGTACGGTCCACTGCCGGGGATGCCCATGACGTACACAGGTATGCCGGCATCGGAGATGGCCTGAACGGCCTGCGTGGTCGGATCGCTGTCGAGACAGTCGAGTGCGCTGCCCCCGCCGGACGCAGCGCAACAATTTGGGGGTCCCCCTACGGGGCATTCCGGATACGCGGCCTCGATGTTGACGGTACACTGACCCGCATCGCACTGCGCCTCCGCGTTGCAGTTCGGGCCGCCATCCGTGGCGAGAATGACATAGACAACCCCCGGCAACGAAGTCAGTCGTGCGTAGAGGGCCTGCAAGGTGGCGCATGTCGGCGTCCCGCCCGAGGCAGGGATACTGCTGAATCGACTGAAAAACGACGCTTCGACGGGCCCTTCCGTGCCTGCAGGGCTGTCTCCCCGCATGGGTGCAAATACTTCGACGCCTGCGGCGCACTCCTCCTCACTGGTTGGGTCGGGAAAAACTGCCGCCCCAATCCGTGCGCGGGGCCCAAGCGAGACCACAACGCCGAAAAGCGCCTCCCGAACGGCAAGCCACTTGTTGTCATCATTCATGCTCCCCGAGCGGTCGAGCACGAAGTAAAGCGTCGGAGGATCGCCCAGCAGCGGTTGGTCGACGCAGTCGCACACTCCCCCTTCAGGACCAAGGGTGCACGTTGGCACAGCCGCCGAGGCGTCGCCTTCATCAATGATTCCGCCCTCGGACGTCCCTCCGCCTGTCGAGCCGCCCGACGACGCGCCGCCGAGGTAGTCGTCCCCCTCGGTCGGAAAGTTCCGCGGCTGACCGCAGGCAACGATGAACACGATGACCAGAGCCAAGCGCCCCGCGACAGCGCGGCGAATCGTCATCGGAGACGTGAACATGTTCGCTCGCGCGGGCACAGGTGAGCCTCGGGGAATGCTCTCGGATCGCTGGACCCTACTAGTCTACTGCGCCCCCGATGGGACGCACGCGGGGAGCGTCGGCTCGGCCCGGGCATGCCGCGAAGAGCCGCTCCGATCTCGTGAGCTCGACAACAAATACGCCGCCGATGTCGTCAGGTCGGCGCCTTGACCTACCGAACATGGAACGGAGGGCCGCCTACCACCAAAGCTGTGGGCGAAATTCGCCAATGCAACTTCTTTCACCGCTCCCCCTCCACAAGCATCGTCTTCACGAGAGCCCCGTCGCCTACGAGCGCGATGGAATCGCCTCGACCAAGCGCGACCAGTCGCTCGCGCGCCGACTTGGCCGCGGGCGCCCATCCAAGTCGCTCAACGCGCAATCCCAAGATGACGCCCGACACGATGACCTCAATGAGGATTCCGAGCCAGCCGCCGAGAGCGCCGAGGCCGAGGCCGTGACCGAGCGTCCAGGCGCACACCGGAGTGGACAGCCACGAGACGACCACAGCCACAACTGCGGCATATCGTACGTCGCCGGTGCCACGCAGGACACATCGGGCGACGATGTTGATGGCGTCGACCACTCCGAAGAGCGCGGCGATCTGAAGAAGGCGCGCTGCGATCGCTGCCGCTTCGCCCTCGCGCGTAAACGCGCCCGCCAACGTGCGACCGAAGACGATCATCGCAATCGAACACATGGCGGCGTACGTTGCGGCGATCCCCGTCGCACGCCGCGCCACGTACCGAACCAGCTCGTCTCGGTCCGCACCGACTGCTTGCCCTGAGAGAATGGCGGCAGCTTCCCCGACGGCGACGCAAGGAAGAAAGGAGAAGTGGACAATTTGGAGCGCGATTTGATGTCCTGCCATGTCGAGCTCCGAAAACATGGATATGGCGAATGTCAAAAGCGCGAATGCACCGACTTCGAGCATAAACTGGAGCGCCGTGGGGATGCCAATCCGCGCCAGCTCCCGGAAGTGCGCGCGGCGGATAGACCGTACTCCAAGGCCACCTGCTGCGTGCTGGACGAGCAGCAAGACGCCGGCCTCCACGCCGTGGGCGATAACAGTGGCCCACGCCGCCCCCCTGACGCCCCAATGCAGTCTGAATAGGAACACAACGGCCAGAACGACGTTGACCACGTTAGCCGTAATTGTCGCGACCATGGGAGAGCGCGCGTCGCCCTGTGCTTGCCGGGTCTCGCGCAGTGCGACCTGTACGAGAACGACGGGGGCCGCGAGCGTCCGGATGGCCAGGTAGCTACGCGCAGCGGTGCTGGCCGCGGCGGAGGCAGTCAAGCGGCCTATGACCGTCGAAACGACCTCGCCGATCGTTGTCGTTGCCGCACCGAGCACGAGAGCACTGCAGAGCGCCACGCCCACATACGACAGGACAGCGTCTCGTCGGCCCGCTCCAATCGCCTGGGCCACGAGTGTCTTGGCGCCCTGAAGGAGCCCGAAGGAAAAACAGAGCAGCACAAACGCGGTCGTCCCCGCGAGACCCACTCCCGCAAGCTCAGCGGTGCCAAGATGCCCAACGAGAAGTGTATCGACGATCGTCATGACGCTGAAGGAGACCATCGACAGTGCCGTCGGCCACGCGAGGCGCAGCAGGGCCAGGAGTGGATGGTGGAGCCACGGGAGGGGCGGACCTAAGACGGTGTGCGCGCACGGGATGCACGATGTGGCGGAGGATTCCATCCTGCGGCGTACGATACGCTCCGGCCATCCACGCACCTACGGCCTACTCGCCATGCCCGATTCGTCCGCTTTCGAACGCCTGCGTCCGCTCGCGGCAAATCTCTTCGTCCTGTTCGCGTTCGGTGGAATCCCGGGCGCGTCCCTCCGTCCGGTCGCGTGGATCCCGGCCCCCGCCATTCGACGCGCCGACGAGAATCGTGGAGCGGTCGACGTCACTGTGCGCGCCGCGTCCACGAGCGCTACGATTCCGTTGACCGTCGTGCGAGCGTTCGTTCGCGTTCAGGACAAGGCGTACCTTGCGGACACGCGCTTCACGGACGGGCAGGGCGTTGCGCACCTGCGCGGGCTGCCGGATGGCGCTGCGTGGATTGTCGCGGACGCTCGCGGGTTCGCGCGGCGTTCGTCGCCGCTGACCATTGCGGGAGAGCCGGCAAAATTGACACTGGAACTCAACCCAGAACACACCCTCGCCGTCACCGTCACCGACGACCGCTCCGCTCCGCTCGTGAGCGCGGAGGTCGAGGTCGCGGGCGCAGTCGATCCGATGCCAGTCGGTGCGCGCACGCAGGCGGACGGGACAGTTCGGATAGGAGGCCTCGACGAAGGACCATGGAGTGTGGCGGCGCGCGCAGCCGGGTACGAGGAGAAGATAGCGCGAGCGACTCGCGACGGAGAAGGCGTCGTGATCGCCCTCCGTAGGCTCGCAGAACTCCGAGTGCGTACGGTCGACGGGCTCGATCGACCAGTCGCGGGCGCGCACGTGTCGGTCGCGGGCGCCGCGCTCTGGCCAGCGCGCTCGGCGGACACCGATGAAGCGGGACAGGTGACCATCACGGGACTACCGACGGGAACTGTCGAACTGCGCGCGACGCTCCATGACCTGGTATCGACGACAGAGATCGGAGTCGAAGTGGCTGCCGAGCGACACGCGGACGTTGTGCTGCGTCTGGCGCCAGGGCGGTGGGCTACCGTTCGAGTGACAGCCGGCGATGACGTGGACGCTGTGGCCGTGCCCGGAGCGCGCGTAACGTTGGCTGAGCGTGGCCTCACGCCGTTTCCCCTCGAGGCCGTCACTGACAAGCGTGGGCTGGCGCGACTTGGACCGTTCGCATCAGGTTCCGCCACGGTTAGCGCCCAAGCCGATGGCTTCATGTCGCGCGGCGGGATCCCCCTGGCGGAAGTCGTCGCAACCGAAACGCGCATCGCACTCGATCGAGCGGGTGCGCTCACAGGAAGGGTCACCGACGTGCGCGGCTTCCCGATCGAGGGAGCGACGATCGAGGTCACGGGTACCGACGTTCGGGGTGACCCCATCCTCGTCGATCCGAGGCGAGCGAGTGTTCAAGCTACTCACTTTCAGGCGATGCTCTCCGGTCCTTCTCCATTGCTTCCGGCAGGAGAGCTCGGCATCCTTCCGGGTCCTGTACCTTCCATTCCTGGCGCTGCCCGCGTAGATGTCGCAGCACGCATGGATGCGCGGCCGCGCTGGGTGGCGCCCTCCGTGGAGCCGTGGACCACACGAGCGGACGGCACGTTTTCGGCAAAGCCCGCGCCGCCTGGGCAACTGCGGATCGTCGTGCACCACCCCCAGTATGCGGAAGCGGACAGCGCCGTCGTGGGACTGCTACCCGGTGGTGAGGCGCACATTGACGTGGTCATGCATGAAGGGGGCGCGCTCGAGGGTCGAGTCCTCGACGCCCGCGACCGCCCGGTCGACGGCGCTCGAATCTACGTAACTGCAACCCGTGGCCCCCTCGAGCGGACGACCCACACGGCTGGCGACGGTACGTTCGCCGTCCTCGGCCTTCCGGAGTCGATCGATCTTGTTGCGGGAACCGACGACGATCCTGACGAGATCAAGATGTCACTCTCGATCCCTGAAGGTGGTCGTCGCGAGCTCGTGGTTCGGTTGCCGCCACCGCGCGAGTCGATGGACGTGTCAGTCGTCGACGAGCGCCATTCGCCGATTGGAGGCGCGCAGGTAAGCGTCAGCTCGTTATCGGCGGACACTCCGCTGCGAGCCACCGAGTTTACCGACGATCGAGGTCATGCGGTCGTCAAGCACGTCCGCGGATTGCCGCTGCGAATCGAGACAAGTGCGGCTCGGTACGCTCGGCGCGGGGTGACGGTCGATAGTGCTCCGTCCGACGTCGCCGTCGAGATGGTGCCTGCTGTGCGCGCCACGGGCAGCGTCGTCACCGCGCGCACTGGCGATCCAGTGGCGCAAGCCGACGTAATGTTGGTTTCATCCCTCGGCGTTCGCCGGGCGAGGACGTCGGCGAACGGGACCTACGATCTCGACGGTCTGGCCCCCGGCGTCGTGCAACTGCGAGTTCGAGCGAAAGGATTCGCCGAGGGGACCGAGCAGGCCACCGTTCCCGCCATGGATGGCAGTCGCGATACGGAGCTGCCGCCGGTCGAACTCGCAGCGGAGGGTGTCGTCGAAGGCGAAGTGGTGGACTCGAGGGGGGACTTTGTTGCGAACGCCCGAGTGGCCAAGGACCATGCCCCCACGTGGATCGTAGTCGGAACGACTCCCTGGGGCGTCGTCGCGACCGATTCGCGCGGGCGGTTTTCGATCGGGGAACTTCCGGAAGGCAGCGTCACGCTGGAAGCCTACGCCGCGGGGGCTGGGCGCGGTCGCGCAGAGGGAATCGCGGTCAAGGCCGGGCGAACGATGGTCGGCGTACGAATCGTGCTCGTCGGCGGCTCGCGTGACGACGCCAATATCGAACCGACAGTCGGCGGCAGCGTAGCCGTAACGCTCGGCGAATCGGCGGATCCGGTCGAAGTTGTCATAACCTCGGTCGCCGAGGGCAGCCAGGCAGAGCGTTCCGGGCTCGCGGTCGGGGATGTGATCAGCGCGGTTGACGGGTCACCCGTGCGAACCATGCAAGAGGCGCGTGACCGGATGAGCGGTCCACTCGCGGAGGAAGTCATACTGCATCTCCAACGGGGGACGCGGGCAGTCATTCTGAGCGTTGCGCGCGAGCCGGTCCGGAGGTAAGCGGGACGCTCGCATCTAGGACTGAGCGCCACCCCGTGACGACGGCCTCGACTACGGTCAGTTGTTCGTGAGAGGAGAGCGTCGGGTAGAGGGGCAGACTGATCGTGCGATCGCCGATTTCCTCGGCGACGGGCAGTGCTCCCCTAGGAATGCGCAGCGTTTCGGCAAAGTAGGTGAGAATATGCAGAGCGCGATAGTTGACAGCCGTGCCGATGCCCAAGCGTCCGAGCTCAGCGAGTAGCGCGTCCCGCCGTCCAGGAGGCGCGTGAATCGTAAACAAGTGATGGCTACTCAGTCCTCGGCGCTCGATGAGCCAAAACGCTCGGCTTCCTGGATGTGGGCCCGACGCCAAGTCGGAGATGCGCTCCGTAAGCATGCTCTCGTAACGCTGAACCAGGGCCTCTCGCTGTGCGCGTTTCTCGTCGACGTGGGATAGCTGCGGTCGAAGCAAGGCCGCATCGAGGTCCGTGAGGTTCGCCTTGTATCCGAGCTCGAGGAGGTCCCAGTGCTTGTAGGGACCGCCATGACGGTCCGCTGCCGCCTTGGTCACCCCGTGGTTTCGCAGCAAGCGCATGCGTTCAGCAAGCGCTCTATCGCCCGTGGCGATGGCGCCTCCGTCGCCGCACGTGATATTCTTTGTGGCGTAGAACGAAAAGACGACCGCTTCGCCGAGTTGGCCCGGACGGACGCCATCGCGTTCCATCTCGACGCCGTGGGCTGAGTCCTCCAGGATGAATAGCCCGCGGGCGTCCGCCAGCGCCCGAAGCGCGCGCATGTCGGCGAGCTGGCCATACAGGTGCACCGGAAGGATGCCCACCGTGTGCGGTCCGATCGCGGCGCGCACGCAGTCGGGGTCGATGAGCCCCGTCGCCGGCTCGACGTCGACGAGTATGGGGGTGGCTCCGACGTGAAGAATGGAAGATGTGGTCGCCGCAAACGTCATCGGCGTCGTGATTACCTCGTCGCCGGGTCCTACGCCCAGCGCGCGCAAAGCGACGACCAACCCGGCAGTGCAGGAATTGACGCCGACGACGCTGAGCGTCGGCTGGCCGCTGCGCCCACGCACGAGAAACTGCCCGAGCTCACTCTCAAATGCCGCCACCTGCGGGCCCAGAGTCAGAAAGAGTGAGTCCATCGCTCGGCGCCACGAGGCAGCCTCCGTCTCACCGAGCTGATGCTTGTAGAACTCGACCGCACTCATGTCGCTGCCGTGAGCAACCGACCGTCGAGCGCCAGCTCAGTCCACGCCCGCTCGGCCTCGCGAAGAAAAAGATACTGTTTTAGCGTGTACCAGCGCCGATCTTCGGGATCGATCAAGCCATCACGCAACGCCGCGAGAATCTCCCGGATACCGTCGTCGATCGATCGTTCCGGGCGGAATCCGAGCACGCGCTGCACCTTCTCGAAGGACACGTGGTAGTCGCGCAAGTCAGGGTCCGTCGGCGCGTGGACCACTTCTGTGCCCGGTACCGCGTCGCGGACGCGAAAAGCTAGGTTCAATATCTGGACGTTGTTCTGGTCCGATCCGACGTTGAATACTTGACTGCCTACAGTAGAGTCGCCCTCCCCGAGCACTCGCTCGAAGGCCGCTGCGGCGTCGCGCACGTGCACGAATGGCCGCCATTGGCGGCCACCACCGTCGACCGTGATTCGGTGGGAGATGTACGCATTCTTCGTCATCACGTTGATGGCCAGATCGAATCGCATTCTCGGACTGAGCCCGAACACCGTCGCCAGGCGCAGCGCGCAGACCTGCATCTCGCCACGACATCGCTGGCCGACGTCGAACAGGAAATCCTCTGCATCAGCCTTGACTCTGGCGTAGAGCGAGACCGGATGGCGCTCGCTTGTCTCGCTGAGGCCGGTGGCCTGTCCGTGTCCATAGACCGAGCACGAGGAAGAGTAGACGTATCGGCGCACTCCGCGCTCGCGCGCCGCAGCCGCCAAGCGCTTGGTCCCGCCCAGGTTAACGCTACGCGTCAGGTCGGGCTCCAGGGCGCAGGACGGATCATTCGAGATGCCAGCGAGGTCCACGACAGCATCCACCGACGACAGAAGTTGCGGATCGAACGAGCGGACGTCCCCCCGCACGACACGCAGCCGATCGGCGAAGCGCGTTTCACACGCCGCGAGGGAATTGCCGAAAAACAGGCGATCGAGAACCGTGACACGATGCCCGCGTTCGAGGAGGGAGGGAACGAGTACCGACCCGATGTAGCCGGCTCCGCCGGCGACAAATACGTGCATATTGGCGCGGACCGATACCACGGAACGCGGCGCGTGTCACAGGCAGGCCCCGCATCTCTAGCACAGGCCGAATTACGGCTCGTCGCGAGTCGGTTCTCCGGTCGGTGCGCGTCGCAATGCGGCCGCATGACCATATTCCCCCATCGATCCGTGGGGTGATGTCAGCGCGAGCATCTCCTCGAGGTGATAGCCAGCCTCCCCGTGCTCGACTTGATCGAGACCTTCCTCTTCGGTGTCGCGATCGGCGCGTAGGCCGATGACCGCCTTGACGACCGAGGCGATTACGACGGTTCCGACGACGGCCAACGCCAGAGTGAATCCCATCGCCTTGAGCTGTTCGATCCAAAGGGTCTTTCCCACGATGCCTCCGAGATTCGCCATAAGGTTGGAATTGGCGGTCGGAGTGGCTAGAAACCCTGTCAGGAGCGCACCGAGCGTGCCGCCGACACCGTGCACGCCGAACGTGTCGAGCGCGTCGTCGTAGCCGAAGAACCCCTTGAGCTTCATGCATGCGAGGTAGGGAATCGCCCCAGCGAGGAGGCCAATGAGCACGGCTCCACTTGCCGTGACGAAGCCGGCGGCGGGTGTGATTACGACCAAGCCAGCAACGGCGCCCGAACAGAACCCGAGGACGGTCGGCTTGCCGCGACTCACCCACTCGATCGCGGGCCAGGTCGCGCACGCGACGGCTGTGGCCAGGGTGGTCGTCATGAACGCGTTGGCGGCGATGCCGTCCGCGGCCACGGCGCTCCCCGCGTTGAATCCATACCATCCGACCCACAACATGCCGGTCCCGACCATCGTCAGGACGAGGCTATGAGGATAAAACGCGCGCCGTCCGAAGCCTTCGCGTTTGCCTAGAATGAGGCAGAGTGCGAGAGCCGACCATCCGGAGGACATGTGGACCACGGTTCCACCAGCAAAATCGATCGCCCGAATCGAAGCCTTCGCATTCGATAGTCCGTTGAGCAACCCGTCGCTGCCCCACACCATGTGGGCAAGCGGAAAGTATACGACGAACATCCAGGCAACGATGAAGGCCATGATGGCTGAATACTTCATCCGCTCCGCGATCGCTCCAACGATGAGTGCCGGCGTGATGATCGCGAACATCAATTGGTACATCGCGAAGACGCTGTGGGCGACCCACGGGCCATAGTCGCGATTGGGCTCCGCCCCGACGCCGTTGAGAAAGGCGTACTTGAGACTGCCTAGAAGCGGAGTGCCGCCGGCGAATACGAGGCTGTAGCCGACCGCCCACCACAAGATGGTGACGATGCCCGCGCACCCGAGGCACTGCGCCATGACGGACAGGACATTCTTGCGCCGGACCAGTCCACCGTAGAAGAGTGCCAACCCCGGTAACGTCATGAAGAGCACAAGGGCCGTCGACGTCATCATCCACGCATTGTGACCCGGTCCTGGAATCGCCAGTGTCTTGGGCGTCCCATTCGACACGTACGCCTCAAGATCGGAGACGCGGCCTGCCATGTCGGCACACCACTGGCTGTCGGGTCGCCCGCCTGTATTCGGCTCGTTGCCGCTCGCGTACGCAATCGACGACGCAGACAAGAGCAACGTGACGAGGGAGACCAGCCGAGCCAAAGGCCCCATCCACCGTGAGGCGCCTGGCGTCCTCAGGCTTCGCGAACAGTAGCCAACGTATCGCATCACAGTGTGCTCCTTCGAGATCCCCGTCCAGGGGTTGCTTGAACCGCTGAACCGTATGGCTCCGGGAGTGTTTCGCGCCGTGCCTGCTAACGTTTCGGCAATGTTTCTGAACGCGTATCAGTACGTGGCCACTCGGTTTCACGGCAACTTCCAGGGGGGCTGTGTTTCCCACCCTCAGAGAACACCATCCTCCGGCAGGCCGCGCGTGTCGAACGCCCAGTAGCGCCCGTGATGCGACATCAAACGCACCGAAGACCAGTCGGCTTGAAACACCAACATTCTGACGGCAGTTTCGCCTTCCGCGTCGCGGGATAGCTCAGCCGGAGCTTTCACAATGACGAGAGGGAAGGCCCTCGCGTACTTGCAGCGCGCATCATAGTTAGACGGCGCGAATTCCCACCCGTGCGCGGGCCAAGCCGGCTGAGAGCCTGGCTTGAAGCGAACAGGCACACTCAGATAGCGAGCGAACGAGAATGCCCACTGTCCGTGTTTGCGCGCTGCGTAGTAGCCCGCCAAGTGCGCCAGCGTCTCGTTTCTGAACGCCAGGGTTCCCGGCTCCCAGATGACAGCGCTCGCAGCCTGTCCGTAGGGAAGGTCGTCTATGACTGCCGAGGCGTCCCATGTTTCCCATGCGTAGAGCAGGCAGTGGGCCAGCGTATTGACGCCGGCGGCTAGGCCGATTGCCAGCATCCAGGCGCGCGCCCGAGGAGCGCTCGGACCGCTCCAACATGGAATCGCAAGAACCGCCCCAAGGATGGCCCATTGACCGAGCCGAGGAAAAACCAAATGGGTGCCTACCATAACGATCGGCGTCGCCAAGTAGGCCGCGAAGAGCACAAGAAAGGGGGCCACGATCGGGATGTCGGCTGACCGGCAGGCAGCGGCCCTCTCGTTCGGGTGCCGCCAACGGTGGACGATCGCCAGGCCCATCACGACGATCGACGCCCAAAGCACGAATTGGTCCGTCCAATCCGTGTAGAGGTCGGTTGCGAAGGAGCTGAAGAAGAAGAACTTCTCCCAGAGGGGTGGCACGCTACCCTCCATCGTTGGGTCACGATACATGCCGGGATCCCAGATGTACTGGCGTTGAAAGACAAAGATGCAGTACGCACAGGCGGGCAGCAGCGGTGCCACGGCCACGGTGGCCCGCACCACAGCCCCGCGAGCGCGCGCAGTCCATTGACGCTGGGATGGCGTGACTCGCCACGCCAGTTCGAGTCCGACGGCGGCCGCGGCGACGCACAAGATCAGCATCGCCAGCACGTGCGCGACGGCACACGCGAGGCCCGTGAGGGCCACGCCGACGATGGGGCCCCAATGCGGACGCGCTGCGGTATGCGCGACGAATACGAGCGCCCACGCAGCGATCGCCGTCCCGAGGACGTAGTTTACAAACCCCCATCCCAGCGAGAACGAGAAGAGAATCGGCAGGAAGAGCAGCGCGTGGGCCGGCGGACGACGGAGAACGCGCACAAGAGCCATCACCGCGGCTCCGAGACCCGCGATCGACAGGGCGACGACCAGACGCCCGGCGACCTCGATCGGCATCCAGTTCGCAAGGCGTGCCACGACGACGTGAAACAGCCCATTGTACGTGAGGTAGTTTAGTTGGTACCCATCCCGCTCTGGTGCACCGGGAATCGCGAGACGACGGGCGACGTCGCTCAGGGCCAGGTGCTGCGGGTAATCCACGCACGGCAGGAGCTTGGTGACGAAGAGCCCAGCAACGGTCAGGGCGACGCCAAGCCAGTAGAACAAAGTCGTTTGCCGAGATTCGCCCACGAAGTAGTCCACCACGCGCGCGGGCAGGGGCCAAGGATCGATTGCCAGCAAATGGGCGTCACGACGATGCGGTGCGACCGCATCGATAGCGCCGTCAGATTGGAGCGTGCTCACGTCGAGAGAGACGCGTTTACCGCACAGTAGACGTGTGCGCCAAGGGGTGGCCTCATTCCCGTCGACGAGCGCATCGTCTCCCGGCGGGTGCAAGTCAATGGTATGACCCGCCGGCATGCGCTTCACACGATGGCCCGAACTCGCGCTCGTGGTCATTCTCGTAGGCCTCGCCGCGTGGCGGGTCGCCTGCGTCGTGGCAGGACCTGATCAAGACACGGATGCGTACGCGCACCACATGATTGCGCGGGCGCTCTTGGAAGACCCGTCTGATCTCTCCGTTCACTGGGTGTGGCTGCCCCTCTTTCACTATGTCCAGGTGCCGTTGGTCGCTCTCGGAGGCACCATGGAGTGGGTGCGCTGGGCGAACGTTTTGCTCGCGGCGGTGCCTCCCATCATGGTGTTCGCCTACATGCGGTCGACTGCGCGGCCGGGCAGCTCGGGCATCCCGGTTGATGCCGTCGCTTTCGTTGCGGCCCTATGGGTCGCCCTGTCGCCCATTGGCATGCAGATGGGAACGACTGCGCAGCCAGAGTCCGTGTTTGCGCCACTCGTGTTGGGCGCGGCCATCGCCTTCGAGCGCAGGCAGTCCGTGGCGACGACGATCTGCCTCGCCCTGGCAGTCATGCTTCGCTACGAGGCTTGGGCGATTGTCGTGGTGGTCAGCGTGGTCCTCGGTTGGGAGTCGTGGAGAGGAACGGCACCAGGTCGGCGCGCTTGGCTGCCCGTGGTCGTGCCCATGGCCCTCATCCTGTGTTGGGCGGCTCTTCGCATGCCGGTCGACGGGCGTTGGTTCGGTTTTGTGGCTCAGACACGTGAGTTTGCGAACGGGGCGCTTCACGAGAAGAGCGCCTTCGACCACGGAATCAAGGGCCTTGCCACCGATCTCCTGCACTATCCCGTCGCGGTCCCGTGGCGGGTCATGGGGGTGGCGCCGGTGCTGGTGCCGATCGGGTTGGTCCGCACATTCAAGCAACAGGGAGTGCGGTTCGTATTGGTCCTCGGAGCCTGCCTCGGGTCCATCACGCTGAGCTGGCTGCAGCGTTCGTCGCTGGGTCTGGACAGGCACTTCGTTGTCGTCGTGCCACTCTACGGGGTCCTCGCCGCTCAAGGGCTGGCGGTTATTTGTGACTGGGGGCAATCCCTCGTCCAGAAGGCCTGCACGACGTTAGCTTCGGTCGCCGCGGGTCGGGTCTTGTTTTACGTCCTCAGCGCCGGTGCCGTGGGGGTGTTGGCCCTGCTGACGGTTCGGTGGATGGACATCTGGCGTGCGTCGGTGCTTCGGGGTTGGCCCGAACGCGAGCGGCTCGGAGGGTTCTTGCGGTCCCTGCCTGCGGACAGCCGGATCTTCTGCGATGACGCGACGTTCGAGATCTTGAGCGGTGTCGATCGACGGCGATTTGACCGCCATTGGACGGACGACCCGCACACCTGGGACCTCATCGCATCCGCGTCGCGGCAAAGCGGGGTTGCCTACGTGGCGACCTGGCGCGAAAAGATGGCGGGACACGAGCAACTGGGCAGCATTGTGTTCTCCACCGAGGAGGACCCGAGCCGTCCCGCTACGACCGGCATCGCCGTTCTGCGAGTAGGACCGAATCATGGCGAAGTACGGCGCTAGGAGCCTTCCACATACTGCGAGAGTCAGCGAAGCTCGAGCATCAGCTCTACCGCGTCTTCACCATCCGAGTAGTAGCCCTTGCGAATGCGACCGACCGAAAAACCAAGCGAGCGATAGAAAGCCAGGGCCGCAACATTCGAGCAGCGCGCCTCCAGGAAGGCGTAGCGAACTCCGAGGCGTCGACCGTCCGCGATGACCTGTTGGATGAGCGTGCGCGCGATGCCGCGCCGCCGCCGGTCCTTCCGTGTCCCAAGTTGCAGGACGTGAAGTTCATCCGCGACACGCCAGGCGACCACAAAAGCAATGATGCCCGCGCCGGGTTCGCGCGCGACCCGAATCGTGGACCACGGCCGGCTTAGCTCCTCGCGCAACTGGGCCTCATCCACGTGCAAATCGGCTCCAATTAAGGCAACCTCTGGCACGTCGCTCGCGGTCATCACATCCATGGTGAGGTCCGATGAAACGGCAGATGCACTGGATTTCACGACGGGGTCACCGCCTCACGATCCTGCCGGAGGTAGCATCTCCGGCTCCGCCACCGGTGCATTGACGAGGCACGTACCAAATTCGAGGACCGTCTCGTCGCGCGCTCCCTCCAACCATTGAACGGTCTTCGGCCGAATGAGATCGCTGGCGAGCGCGAGCCGCAGACGCCGAATGGGCGAGCGCGTGCCGTCGCGAGGAGTGGCCTCGAGTTCAACCCCGGCCGAGTCGTCGCGCATCCCATCAATCTGCCAGCGCCCGCGCAGCTGCGTCAGATCACCACCGAGCAGATCTCGCAGGTCGTCCAGTGCATCGCCGAGTCGGGCGGTCGTCCGCGGGACGCGTCCGCCTCCGTGCACGCCGCGGAAGGACAGCCCTTCCGGACCAAGCCAAAACGTCACATTATCCGGTGGGCCGAGCTCCCAGCGGATGCGCTCGGGTCGAACAAGAGTGAGCATGCCGCGCGAGCGAACCTCGGTGGCCAAGAGAACTATCGTTCGAACCTGCACGAAAGGGACCCGGAGAGTGCGGAGGGTCACTCTCGCAGCAGCGATTCGTGCGAGCACGCGATCCTCCGCGTCGCTGGCGCGAACCTCGGCCTCGATCCCGAAGGCGAGTCCGGCGCAGAGAAGGACCCTCCTCGACAATCTCATGGGGACGGACTCTTTTCTCGTAGCGCGCGGGCGTGGCCGGCAGTGAACCGTCCGTCGAGAAGAATGGGATCGTCGGGAAGCGTCGCGGCGGGTCCGTCGGACGCAAGCTCTTGACTTGCTCCGAGCAACTCCAGGAGGTCAAACCGCACGAAGTGTCCGGACAGATTCGGCCCCGCGCTTACCCAAAGAGAGCGCTGCGTGAGATCGGCGATAACGCCGTGCGTTGCAATCAGGGCATCGATGGCCCGTCGATCGCCTAACGGGCATGTCGGTTCGTCCACGCACTCGTGGTCGCGCAAGAACTCCAAGGCGAGCGCGGGCGTGCCGGATGCGGGGCGTACGGACGCGAGCAGGCTCGCGATCCGCTTGCCTCGCGCGGAGCTCGTCGTCTCGCGGCGCACGCGAACGTTCTCGGGATCGCTTGCGAGCGGTCCTTCGAATTCGTTGGTCACCCACATTGCTTCCGACTGTTGCCGAAGCATCGCTGCAGCTCCGGGCGCGCGCTCGACGACGGCAAAATGCCCACGCGCATCCGCCAAGAAGACGATGTGGGACACCATCACCTCCTGGCGGCTCAGCAGCTCGAACGCTTCCCCCACGTCGCGGGCGCGCTCGAGCACTTGTCGAACGCCGAGTGCCGCAGGGATCCCTTTGACGCGAGGACTTCCTGCGCGAGCCCCGTGCACCACCGCGAACAAGCCCTCGGCATTGAGCCCGGTCACGACGCCGGCGAACCCTGGCCACGCCACGCTCGCGTACGGTATCGCGTTCTCACCCCGGACTAGGAGGACCACCTTGTCGCGGTCAAAGATGTCGCCGCCTTCGAAGTCGAATGCACGCGCAGCGAGGACGTGGTTATCCCGAGTGCGCGAGGGTCCAAGGGCGAAGCTCGTGCACCCGACGAGGGGCGAATGCTCGAAGGCTAGCGCGATGTCGTAGACGGCGTGAAGCAAGACGAGGCGCTGGTAGGTCTCGAGGTGCCACGCCAGTGGATCAGGCTGCATGGCCAACGCCTCGGCAGCGAGCTCTCGCCGGACTGGGTCGGGAAGCCCCCGGTCCAGAGCGCGGTAGCGCAGTAGGCTCACGTCCTCAAGGGCGATGCGCGCGAGCGACCATGGTACCAAGTGACTGTAATCACTCCATATTTGTTCCTCATCGGCAATCATGGCACGGCGCAGAAGGCGGGCGTGGGCGGCACCGATCGCTTCTGGGGAACCTTCGAGGTGGATCGCCGTCACGCCGGCGCGTTCGATTGTCCAGGACGTCCTCGCGTTTGCGGGGGGCAGCTCCACGGGCGGTGGCGTCATCCGGACAAGGGCTCGCAGCGAGATGTGGAACACTACTGTTGCAGCTGCGGTTCCGACCACGAGCGCCACCGTCTTTTGCAACCTGGGCACTCGGCGGAATAGGTCGGGTGTCGGCATCGAGGTCATCGTAGGGCTAGCCGTGTTTCAATTGCCGTGCGGACAACGGTTGCTACGATCGCCGCTGGATCCCGAGAGTAACGAAAGTGCGTTCGAGCCACAGCGCTGCTCGGATACGCGGAGACGACGGGTACCTCGACTACCGGGAGGCCGGCAGCGATGGCTCGGAGCACGACCTCCGCCTCAAAGGCGTAGCCTCGAGCGCGTGACCCAAGCGCCAGCGTGTCGGTCACTGGGTAGCGGCGAAGGCCGCACTGCGTGTCGCGAAGCCGACGTCCCGAAAACGCGGACAGGAACACGTTCGATACGCGGTTTCCGAAACGATTGCTTCGGGGTGCGCCGTCTCCGACGAGATCGCGGACACCCAATACGAGCGCGCGCTGCTCGGCGCTGCAAGTGAGGACTGCGTGCGCGGATGTCGCGGGGTGTTGCCCATCGGCATCGACGGTTACGGCGCAGTCGAAACCCATTCTGGCTGCCTCGACGAATCCAGTCACGATCGCCGCTCCCTTGCCTCGATTGCGGCCGTGCCGCAGGACGACCGATCCATGGTCGCGAGCGACCGCGTCGGTACCGTCGGACGAGCCATCATCGACGACAATTGTGGGGACCCCACACGAGGTGCGGATGTCTTCGATCACAAATCCAACCGTATCCCTAGCATCTAGCGCTGGGACGACGACGCAGCATCTCATCACGACATCCCTCTTTGGAGCCGGTGCCCGGCCTACACGGTCACACCTCGGGGCAGCGTACTCGTGCACGTGCACCGTGGCGCTATCGACGTCGCCTGCGATAGCGCGAGAGTAGGATCTCCGCCTATGAGACGATCCAGGATTCCTCCCGATGGCTTGCATCACGCTCCTTCGTCCCAAGCAGCCTGCTCGGACGAGAATACCGTCGGAGTACGAATCCAGGGAGGAGCCGACCCAGGCATTTCGCGCCCCCGCGTGGCCCGGGTGGGGCGTGCAATGCTTCGCGCGCTGCAACTTGAGAGATCGGAGCTCTCCATCCTCCTTACTGATGACGATCAAATCCAACGACTGAACAAACTGTATCGGAACATCGACCGCCCGACGGACGTGCTGTCGTTTTCTCAACGACAAGGCGACTTCCCGGATCCTCCGAACCAACCTTTGGGTGACGTCGTCATCAGCGTTCCCACGGCCCGCCGGCAAGCGACGGACCGTGGTCTCGAGGTAGCCGCAGAGGTCACGCGGCTACTGGCGCACGGCCTCCTCCATTTGGTGGGTTGGGACCACGATACGCCGGCGAAGGACCACCGCATGCGCCGAGAAACGGACCGACTGTGCGCGCTTGCTGAAACGAACACCAAGGGTGCACAGGGCGCACATGTCAATCGTCAGAGCGCTCGGGCCGCCAATGGCCAATCCCGTCGACGAACCAGGAAAGGCGAGAACTAGTGCGCGCGACCGGCGCTGCTAGCCGCTTGCTCACGTGGGGAACGGCCGTCACGCTTCAAGTTTCTTGCAACTACCTCGTGACTGTCCCGTGCAGCTCGCACGGGCCAAATTGGGGGGCTCAGGAGGGGATGCGCCCGCCGCCGACGATGTCGGTAGGGGCCTCGAAATGGAATCCGAGGAAGCGCGTGCGGCCCTGTGAGAGGCCCCCCAACGACTGCGCTCGTGGCCTTCCAGTCCGCGGTGAGACCTTGAATCTCGTCCCAAAGCGCGGACCATCTGACATGCCGAACGCATGAAAAATCACCAAACCGGCTGGTTTTCCCTTGCGGAGTGCGAAATCAGGATGCTACTCGTTTTTCTCGTTGGATGAATCGAGGACGGTGGAGAAGCTGCCGCCCTTCGCAGGAGCGCCAGACCAATCGGGGTGGACGGTCGCAACATGTGGCGTGAGAAGAGTTCGGTCGATCGGGTCGACAGGAGGAAGCCGTAATGTCAGCTAAGCGTTTGACGAAGGCGCAGGTCATTGCAGAGATTGCAGAGCACTCAGAGCTTGACAAGAAAAG
>JBEKXD010000035.1:0-56790 GCA_049512415.1 Polyangiaceae bacterium | reverse complement strand
GATGACCATAGAGCTTATCACCCCTGTCGCGCTCGAGGAGCAGCAGCGCTTCGCCATCCGTGAAGGCGGACGTACCGTCGGCGCAGGGATCGTCACCAAGATTCTGGCGTGAGCGACTCGGGTCGGACCCGCGTGTCGCTCGCCTGTTCCGAGTGTCAGTCGAGGAACTATCAAACGACACGCAGGGACGACCAAGCTGGGCAGCTAACGCTCAAGAAATTCTGTCCAGCCTGCAAACGGCACACCATTCACAAAGAGACGAAATAGTTAGCGAATTCAAACGTTGCCCCCCATGCGCACGGAAGGAGTGTCGGACGTTGCGGATGGGCATTTCCGTTCGGTCCGGCACCCAGTGTTCGGGACGACTCACAGGGGTTTAGCTCAGCTGGTAGAGCAGCGGATTCCAAATCCGCAGGTCGTGGGTTCGAACCCCCCAGCCCCTGCCGATAAAAGCAGCTTTTCAGGTTAGAGCGTGACAATGGCGATCAAGCAAGACGTAGAGCGCGAGCCGGGGCAGCGAGATGCTTCCGAACTCCCCGCGGACGAGCTTCAAGTCGAGGCTGGCATGGATGCTGGGCCCGGTGCTGAAGGGCTCCAAGTGGCCACGCCCGATGACCATGCGATGGATGGTTCGCATGATGTTGCGCTCGTCGGAGCGATGGCTCCCAGCCAGTTGGGGGTCCGCCGGTTCGTCTACGCCGCTTATTTCGCGGCGGCGATAGGCATTGCGTTCTTGCTTTCGAAGATGATCGACTTTGCCTGGCTCAAGCTGCAGGCCTGGCGTCCGGTGGTCGGCGAACCGAGGGACGAGATCGTAATGCCGCTGGCGGCCTTGGTCGGCATCGGGGTCGCCCTCTACTACTGGTTCCGAACGCGCGCCCGTCAGCTCGCCGAGGAGGTGACCGACGAGATGTCGAAGGTGACCTGGCCCACGCGAACGGAAGTGTCCAACGGTACCGTCGTCGTCATCATCACCACACTCGTCTCCACCGTGTTCTTTGCGCTCATGGACCGATTCTGGGGGTTTGTCACCAACCTCGTCTACGGGGGAACCTGAGTTCTATGGCGAAGAAGTGGTACGTCATCCAGACCTACTCGGGCTACGAAGCGAAGGTCAAAGAAGGTCTGCTCCAGCGCATACGGGAGCAGCACATGGAGGACCGCTTCGGCGAGGTCCTCATCCCGACGGAGACCGTGACGGAGCAGCGCGCGGGGGGCAAGTCTCGCACGCGCCAGAAGACCAGTTTCCCAGGGTACATCTTCGTCGAGATGGAGATGGGCGAAGACGTGTGGCACGTCGTCAAGGACACGCCGAAGGTCACGGGATTCATTGGCAACCAGCGGCCCCAAGAGGTGAGCACCCCGCAGATCGACGACCTGCGCAAGAGCATCGTCGAGGGGGCGATCAAGCCCAAGACGCGGGTGACTTTCGAGACGGGAGACGAGATTCGTGTGATTGACGGCGCCTTCGCGAACTTCTCCGGGACGGTCGAGGAGGTCAAGCCTGACAAGCAGAAGTTGCGTGTCAAGGTCTCCATTTTTGGGCGCGCAACGCCCGTCGAGCTCGACTTTGCCCAGGTGGAGAAGAGAGCGTAGCGACTCGGTGGACAGTCCGAGGGGTGTGCAGACGAGCTTAGGCGAGAAAGAACGCCAATAAGGGCAGGAGAGCAGGAAAGTCATCATGGCCAAGAAAGTCACGGGAATGGTCAAGCTCCAGCTGGCGGCTGGGAAGGCCAGTCCGGCACCGCCCGTTGGGCCCGCGCTCGGCCCGCACGGGATCAACATCATGGCGTTCTGCAAGGAGTTCAATGCCAAGACCCAGGGGAGCGACATGATCATCCCCGTCGTCCTGACCATCTACGCCGACCGCTCGTTTAGCATGTTGCTAAAGACGCCCCCGACCAGCGTGCTTCTGAAGAAGGCCGCCGGATTGTCGACGGGCAAGAAGCCGGGTTCTGGCTCCAAGGAGCCGAATAAGAACAAAGTCGGCAAGGTTACGATGAGCCAGGTCAAAGAGCTTGCGGTCCAGAAAATGCCTGACATGAATTGCACTGATCTCCAGGCCGCGATCCGGACCGTCATGGGAACGGCTCGGTCGATGGGCATCGACGTCGCCGATTGAACCCCGCCACCTGCACACTGCAAGAACCAGATTGTTGACTGCTCACTGACACAGATGTCGCGCAGCACCGCCGCCGAATGGTTCGGCCGGAGGCGCTCGCAACCCCTCGTACCACCGTCCGGACCCTAGCTTGTCCGGGTCCCGGTGGGAGGCGAAACGCCGAACAGGAGGAGAATGCCGAAGATCCCGAAGAAACGCGCCGCGGCAGCCCAGGTCGTGGATGTCGCGCGCAAATACAGCGTCGAAGAGGCGTGCACCCTCGTCAAGAAGGCGCACTACGTGAAATTCGACGAAACGGTCGACTTAGCGGTTCGGTTGGGCGTGAATCCAAAGCACGCCGATCAAATGGTCCGCGGAGCGATCGTTCTTCCACACGGGACCGGCAAGACGGTTCGAGTGCTGGTCTTCGCCAAAGGCGAGAAAGAGCGCGAAGCTCGCGACGCCGGTGCCGACTTTGTCGGCAGCGATGAGCTCGTGGCGAAGGTGGCCGAAGGGTTTTTGGACTTCGACCGGGTCATCGCAACGCCCGACATGATGGGGACGGTGGGAAAGCTCGGTCGCGTGCTCGGCCCGCGCGGGTTGATGCCGAATCCCAAGGTTGGAACGGTGACGTTCGACGTGGGCCCTGCGGTGCGAGACGCCAAGGGCGGTAAGATCGAGTACCGAGTCGAAAAGGCGGGGATCGTCCACGCGCGCATCGGGAAGGTCTCTTTCGCCGAGGGCGCATTGGCCGACAATGCGACCGCGCTCATCGAGGCGCTCGTCCGCCAGAAGCCGTCGACCGCGAAAGGGGCGTATCTGCGGAGCATCACTGTCAGCTCGACCATGGGTCCGGGCGTCAGGATCGACCCTGCCCACTTCGTAAGCCAGGCCGAGGAAGGATAAGGGAGCCATGGATCGCCCAGTGAAAGATGCGCAGATCGGGGAGATCAGGACCCGGTTCGACAAGATGTCCGCCGCGGTCTTCCTCAACTTCCAAGGGATGACCGTCGAACACGTCTCCAAGCTTCGAGACGAGTTCCGCAAGGCGGGTGTGGACTACAAGGTTTGCAAGAACACGCTCGTAAGGCACGCGCTCAAGGACGCAGCCTACAAGGACAAGCTCGGCGATGCCCTCGTCGGAATGACGGGCATCGCATGGAGCTACGAAGATCCCAGTGCCGCCGCAAAGGTCGTCAAGGCCTTCCGTAAGGATCCTGCGGGGGAGAAACTCCAGATCAAGGCGGGGCTCATCGAGGGCTCAGTGCTCGACGCTCAAGGCGTCGAGGACCGGCTCGCGACGATGCCCGGAAAGAACGAGCTTCGCGCGACACTGCTGGCGACCCTGCAGGCGCCCCTTCAGAAATTCGTCGCGCTGCTCGCAGCCCCGTCGCAGAACTTCGTCTACGTGCTGTCGGCGAAGGAGCGCGCGAGCAAGTAGTCCGCAGCGGGCTACCCGAGAGATTGAACAAGAACTTGCCTCTATTTTTTTTGATACGGAGAGTTTCCAATGACAGATATCTCGCGTGAACAGGTTGTCGACTACCTGTCCAATATGCCGGTCATCCAGCTTGCTGATCTCATCAAGACGCTCGAAGACAAGTGGGGCGTCAAGGCGGCTCCGGTCGCCGTGGCCGCGGGTCCGGCGGCAGCAGGCCCGGCTGCTGCTGCGGCTCCCGTGGAGGAGAAGACCGAATTCAACGTGGAGTTGAAGGAAGCCGGTGGCAACAAAATCGCCGTCATCAAGGTCGTCCGCGAGATCACCGGACTTGGCTTGAAGGAAGCCAAGGACATGGTGGAGGGCGCTCCGAAGACGGTCAAGGAATCCGTTTCGAAGGCGGACGCCGAGGAGATGAAAAAGAAGCTCGAGGACGCGGGTGCCAAGGTCGAGCTCAAGTAGGGTCGACGCGCAGGTAGCGAACGCGTGCTAATAACACCCTGCCCGACATTCAGGGGCGGCGCCCGGACCCCAGCGTCCCGGCGTCCGTCCCTGGTCGTGTTTGCGCAATCCTTTCCGCACGCTAGGCTTACAAACCCCGTGCGGCGTGTATTTTGCTTTACGCGGTCAATTTTCGGACTAACGTCCGGGCCGCGACCCAGTGGACCTACGCCCGTCAAACGCGCGTGCCGGGCGGCGTCGAGTATTTGTCCTTTGTCGCGTGGTCGGCTGCACGCCCAAAGCGCCGAGCGCTGTGGGGACGGCAAGCGAAAACGTCAGGAGCAGCGATGGCGAGTGTCATCCAGTCGAACTTCCGCATCCGCAAGCATTTAGGACGTGTCCGGAAGGTCATTGAGGTCCCCAACCTCATCGACATCCAGAAGACGTCGTACGACAAGTTTCTGCAGTCGAACGTGCCGCCGAGCGAGCGGGCGGATTTCGGCCTTCAGGCCGTGTTCCGGAGCGTCTTTCCGATCAAAGATTTCAACGGGACGAGTGAGCTCGTCTACGTCAGCTACAACCTCGAGAAGCCCAAGTACGACGTCGACGAATGCCGACAGCGTGGCATGACGTTCGCGGCTCCAATCAAGGTGACGACGCAGCTCATGATCTACGACGCCCGGGAGGGCGGGGAGCGCATCGTCCGCGACATCAAGGAGCAGGAGGTCTACTTCGGCGAGATCCCGCTGATGACCGAGACGGGTACGTTCATCATCAACGGCACCGAACGCGTCGTCGTCAGCCAGCTCCACCGTAGCCCCGGCGTCTTTTTCGACCACGACAAAGGCAAGACGCACTCGAGCGGCAAGGTCCTCTACAGCGCGCGTATCATCCCGTATCGCGGCTCTTGGCTCGACTTCGAGTTCGACCCGAAGGACATCATGTTCGTGCGCATCGACCGTCGTCGGAAGATGCACGCCACGGTCCTCTTGCGGGCGCTCGGCTACTCGACTCAAGACCTTCTCAACTACTTTTACAATACGGAAGAGGTCTTCCTCGAGAAGGGGGGCAAGTTCGCGAAGAGCGTGGAGTTCGAGCTGCTTCCCGGCCAGCGGGCCACGCGAGACGTCAAGGTCGGCAGCGAAGTCATCGTCAAGAAGAATGCGAAGTTCACCAAGGCCGCCATCAAAAAGCTCCGGGAGTCCAAGGTCGATCGACTGCCGGTCGATCTCGACGAGCTCGTCGGCAAGGTTGCGGCTCACGACGTCGTCGACAAGGAGACCGGAGAGGTGCTCCTCGAGGTGAACGAGGAGGTCAGCGAGGCCAAGCTCGACAAGCTTCGCGAGGCTGGAATCGAACAGTTCAAGATTCTCTTCATCGATGGTCTCAACGTCGGTTCGTATCTTCGTGACACCTTGCTCGCGGAGAAGGTCAAGACGAACGAAGATGCCATCATGGAGATCTATCGCCGGCTTCGCCCGGGCGATCCTCCTACGCTCGAGACCGCGAAGACTCTGTTTCACAACCTGTTCTTCAATCCCGAGCGCTACGACCTGTCCAAGGTCGGCCGCCTCAAGCTCAATTACAAGTTCTATCGAGATCTCTCGGAGGACAAACGCCCTCCGATCGACACGGCGGTGCTCACGCCGCAGGACATTCTCGAGACGGTGCGCCATCTCATCGAGCTCAAGAATGGCCGTGGCTCGGTCGACGACATCGACCATCTGGGCAATAGGCGAGTCCGCGCGGTCGGCGAGCTGATGGAGAATCAGTATCGCATTGGCCTCGTGAGGATGGAGCGGGCGATCAAGGAGCGCATGAGCATGTCGCAAGAGATCGACACGCTGATGCCCCACGATCTCATCAATGCCAAACCGGTCAGCGCCGTCGTCAAGGAATACTTCGGGAGCTCCCAGCTCTCGCAGTTCATGGACCAAACGAACCCGCTGAGCGAAGTGACGCACAAGCGCCGTCTGTCGGCGCTCGGCCCCGGGGGGCTGACCCGGGAGCGAGCGGGCTTCGAAGTGCGGGACGTTCACCCGACGCACTATGGCCGAATCTGTCCGATCGAGACCCCGGAAGGTCCGAACATCGGACTCATCGCATCGCTGTCCACCTTTGCGCGCGTGAACGAATTCGGTTTCGTGGAGACGCCGTATCGCCATGTCGCCGACGGAAAGACCACGAACGAAGTCGCATGGTATTCGGCGCTCGAGGAAGAAGCGAAGTACATCGCGCAGGCCTCCGCGTCAGTCGATGAGACAGGGAAATTCACCGAACCCCTCGTCACCGCGCGCTTCAACGGCGACCCTCACATGGTCACGCCCGACGTCATCGAGTTGATGGACGTGTCGCCCAATCAAATGGTGAGCGTCGCGGCGGCCATCGTGCCCTTCCTGGAGCACGACGACGCGAACCGTGCGCTGATGGGCGCGAACATGCAGCGCCAGGCCGTGCCGCTCATTCGCAGCCACGCGCCGTTCGTCGGAACTGGAATGGAGGCCCGCCTGGCGCGGGACTCGGGCGTCTGCACGCTCGCTCGCCGAGCCGGTGTGGTCGAGAGCGTGGACGCGACACGGATCGTCGTGCGGCCGGACAGCGACAAACCGGAGATCCCGGATATTTACCCGCTGACCAAGTTCCAGCGGTCCAACCAATCCACTTGCTACAACCAGACGCCGATCGTTCGCGCTGGCGATGGCGTCGCCGTGGCCGACGTGTTGGCGGACGGTCCGAGCTGCGACATGGGGGATCTCGCTCTCGGGCAAAATGTAGTGGTCGCTTTCATGCCATGGCAGGGATACAACTTCGAAGACTCGATTCTCATTAGCGAGCGAATCGCCAAGGACGACGTCTTCACCTCGATCCATATCGAGGAATTCGAGTGCGTCGCGCGCGATACGAAGCTTGGTAAGGAAGAGGTTACGCGCGACATCCCCAACGTCGGAGAAGAGGCGCTCAAGGATCTCGACGAGAGCGGGATCGTGCGCATTGGCGCCGAAGTCAAACCGGGCGACATACTCGTTGGCAAGATCACGCCGAAGGGCGAAACCCAACTCAGCCCGGAAGAGAAGCTGCTGCGCGCAATCTTCGGGGAGAAGGCTGGCGATGTGCGCGACAGCAGTCTCCGTGTGCCTCCGGGCGTCGGCGGCATCGTCATCAACGCGCGCGTTTTCTCGCGCAAGGGAACCGAAAAGGACGAGCGGTCGAAGGACATCGAAGACCAGGAGCGCCTGCGTCTCGAAAAGATGCGCTTCGAGGAGATCAAGATCCTCAGCGACTCGTTCTACAAGCAGATTCGCAGTCAACTCCTCGGGGTGACGACCACGGGGAAGCTCGTCGATGACAAGGGCAAGGTCCTGCTGCAGAAGGGTGCCGTCATCGATGCCGCTTCGCTCGATGAGGTCCCGCGCAAGTACTGGGGTGAGCTGCCAGTCGAGGGCTCGGAAGCCATCGCCCAGAAGGTTCATGAGCTCGAGGAGATCGTCCAAGTTCGGGAAGAACACTTTCGCGACAAGATTGACCGCCTGAGCAAAGGTGACGAGCTGCCACCGGGCGTGATCAAGATGGTCAAGGTCTACATCGCGATCAAGCGGAAGCTCCAAGTCGGCGACAAGATGGCGGGGCGCCACGGCAACAAGGGCGTTGTCTCGCGCATTCTCCCCGAGGAGGATATGCCGTACTTGCAAAACGGGCGGCCGGTCGACATCGTACTCAACCCGCTCGGCGTTCCGAGCCGGATGAACGTCGGTCAGATTCTCGAGACGCATCTCGGTTGGGGTGGTCTGGTCCTAGGCCAGCAGATCAAAGAGATGTTGGACGAGGGCGCGGGCGTGGCGGCCTTCCGTGAGCACATTCGCAAGATCTACGAAGGTGACCGCGATCTCAGCGAGTGGCTATCCAAGCTCAGCGATGACGAAATCCGTCCGCTTGCGGAGAAGCTCCGCCACGGAATTCACTTCGCCACGCCGGTCTTCGACGGGGCGGAGGAAAAACAGATCAAGGCCATGCTCGGTCTTGCCGGACTGCCGACGAGCGGCCAGACGGTGTTGTTTGATGGGCGCACAGGCGAGGCGTTCGACCAGGACGTGACCGTCGGCGTGATGTATATGCTCAAGCTCCACCACCTGGTGGACGACAAGATCCACGCTCGATCCATCGGGCCGTATTCCCTCGTCACGCAGCAGCCTCTAGGGGGCAAGGCGCAGTTCGGCGGTCAGCGACTCGGGGAAATGGAAGTGTGGGCGATGGAGGCTTACGGCACGGCGTACGCACTCCAGGAATTCCTGACCGTAAAGAGCGACGACGTCCAGGGGCGGACGCGAATGTACGAGGCAATCGTCAAGGGCGAATACAACCTCGAGCCCGGCCTTCCCGAGAGCTTCAACGTTCTCATCAAGGAACTTCAGGCGCTTTGCCTCAACATCGAACTCATGGAGCCGACCGCCGCTCGCGCGGAGCACGCGGCTGAGGAGTGAGCGAGATCGCTCGGATAGGATGGAGACGCTCGGTGAGCCCGGCTTGCGTCTCTCGACCTCGCGCCGTCTCGCCGGGTGAATGTTCGTACAGTTTGTTTCGTAAGCAGTCAGGAAAAGGAAGAACCCGATGCGCGACATCTTTAGCTTCTTTGAGAAGCCCAAGGATCCCCTCTCGTTCAGCGCGATTCGCATCTCGCTCGCGTCGCCTGAGAAGATCCGCGAGTGGTCGCATGGCGAGGTCAAGAAGCCCGAGACAATCAACTATCGAACGTTCAAGCCCGAGCGGGACGGACTCTTCTGCGCCAAGATCTTTGGGCCGGTAAAGGACTACGAGTGCAACTGCGGCAAGTACAAGCGCATGAAGCACCGGGGGATCGTGTGCGAGAAGTGCGGGGTCGAGGTCATTCAATCCAAGGTCCGTCGCGAGCGACTCGGTCACATCAATCTCGCGACGCCGGTGGCACACATTTGGTTTCTCAAGTCGCTGCCGAGCCGCATCGGCAACATGCTGGACATCTCGCTGAAGGATCTCGAGAAGGTTCTCTACTGCGAGAGCTACATCGTGATCGATCCGAAAGAGACCGGTCTCTCCAGGGGGGAGCTGCTCGGCGAGGAGCGCTACTTGCAGCTGCTCGAGGAGTACGGAGACGACAAGTTCGTTGCGGGGATGGGCGGCGAAGCGGTCCTCGAGATGCTCAAGCAGGTGGATGTGCACTCGCTGAGCGAGCAGCTTCGCCAGGAGATGCGCGTTGCGACGAGTGAAGCGAAGCGCAAGAAGATCGTCAAGCGACTGAAGGTCTGCGAGGCGTTCCGCGAGAGCGGCAACCGCCCGGAGTGGATGATGCTCACGGTGGTCCCGGTACTCCCGCCGGACCTGCGTCCGCTGGTCCCGCTCGACGGCGGCCGGTTCGCGACGAGCGATCTCAATGATCTCTACCGCCGCGTCATCAATCGAAACAATCGCCTAAAGCGTTTGCTCGAGCTCAACGCACCCGAGATCATCATCCGCAATGAACGACGGATGTTGCAGGAGGCCGTCGACGCTCTCTTCGACAACGGGCGGCGTGGCAAGACGATCACCGGGCCGAACAAGAGGCCGCTCAAGAGCCTGAGCGACATGCTCAAGGGAAAGCAAGGGCGCTTCAGGCAGAACCTGCTCGGCAAGCGCGTCGACTACTCGGGGCGCTCGGTCATCGTGGTGGGTCCCTCTCTTCGGCTTCACCAGTGCGGCCTTCCCAAGCAGATGGCTATCGAGCTTTTCAAGCCGTTCATCTACAACAAGCTCGAGGAGCGCGGGTACGTCAACACCATCAAGAGCGCCAAGAAGATGGTGGAGAAGGAGCGCCCCGAAGTTTGGGACATTCTGGAAGAAGTCATCACCGAACATCCGGTGCTCCTGAACCGCGCTCCGACGTTGCACAGGCTTGGGATCCAGGCGTTCGAGCCCGTCCTCATCGAGGGCAAGGCCATTCAACTGCACCCGCTCGTGTGTTCCGCATTCAATGCGGACTTCGACGGCGACCAGATGGCGGTTCACGTGCCGCTGTCGGTCGAAGCTCAGATGGAAGCCAGGGTGCTCATGATGAGCACCAACAACATCCTGTCCCCGGCCAACGGCAAGCCGATCATCAACCCGACCCAGGACATCGTGCTCGGCCTCTACTACGCGACCCGAGAGCGCAAGTTCGCCAAAGGCTGCTATCGAGAGGACTCCCTCAATCTCAACAAGAAGAACGAGGTCGAAGGGTATCTGCGCGGAGTCTTCGCGAATCTGGAAGAAGTGCGTATGGCGTACGACCACGGCCAGGTCACGCTCCACACCGGAGTACGAGTGCGCGTGCCGACGGACGACGGAAAGACGCGCATGGTGAACACGACCGTCGGGCGCTGCCTAGTGGCGGACGTCCTGCCGAAGGGCTTGCCGTTCGACCTCGTCAACAAGACGTTGGACAAGAAGGCTTTGTCGTCGCTCATAGATGCTTGTTATCGAAAATACCGAAACAAGGCGACGGTGCTCCTCGCGGACCGACTGCGAACCTTCGGGTACGAGTATGCGACGCGAGCAGGCGTGTCCATTTGCATGGACCACATGGTGATTCCGCAAGCGAAGAGCGTGCTGCTCGCCGAGGCGCAAGCCGAAGTTCAACGCGTCGTCGATCAATACCAAGAGGGCCTGATCACCGATGGCGAACGATATAACAAGATCGTCGACATCTGGGCCGGCGTTGCCGACAAGGTGACGCAGGAGATGATGAACGCAGTCGGCAAGGAGAAGGTCGTCGATCCGGAGACGGGCAAGGAGCTCATCGAGCCGAGCTTCAATCCGATCTACATCATGGCGGACTCGGGGGCGCGAGGGTCGACTCAGCAGATTCGGCAGCTCGCAGCCATGCGTGGGCTCATGGCGCGGCCCTCGGGCGAAATCATCGAGACGCCGATCACGGCGAACTTCCGGGAGGGCCTGACCGTTCTCCAGTACTTCATCTCCACGCACGGCGCCCGCAAGGGGCTCGCAGATACCGCGCTGAAAACGGCGAACTCCGGGTACCTGACGCGGCGCCTCGTCGATGTGGCGCAGGATGCGGTGATCTCGGAATTCGACTGCGGGACTCTCGATGGGATTCGGGTCACCAAGCTCGAGGACGCTGGCGAGGTCATCCAACCGCTTGGCGACCGAATTCTAGGCCGTGTGGCGCTCGAGGACATCGTCGATCCGTTGACGGGCGAAGTCATCGTGGCCGCGAATACCGAACTCGACGAGCGTCTCGTGCATCTGATCGAGGAGGCAGGCATCGAAGAGGTTGTCATTCGCTCCGTCCTCACGTGTCAGACGAAGCGTGGCGTGTGTGCGAAGTGCTACGGGCGCGATCTCGCTCGTGGTTACAAGGTCAACATCGGCGAATCGATAGGAATCATTGCCAGCCAGTCGATCGGCGAACCCGGCACGCAGCTCACGATGCGCACGTTCCACATCGGAGGGGCGGCGGCTCGGGGGAAGATCGAGCAGAGCTCCCTCGAGGCGCGCAATGACGGTCACGTGCGCATTCGAAACGCCAATATTGCGAAGAAATCGGATGGAACGATCGTCATGAATCGTCACGGGGAAATCGTCCTTGTGGACGATACCGGACGAGAACGCGAGCATCACCGCCTGGTGTATGGAGCCATCCTACGGGTCAACGAAGGCGACAAGGTCAAGCCGGGTCAGCTTCTGGCCGAGTGGGATGCGTTCGCGATGCCGATTCTCAGCGAGGTCGGTGGGCGCGTGAAGTTCGGAGACATCGTCGAGGGCGTGACGATGACGGAGAAGCTGGACGAGGTTACGGGTCTGTCGCGCAAGGTCGTTGTCGAGAGTCGTGCCGCGGATCTGCGGCCCCGCATCTCGATGAAGAGCCTGGATACGAACGAGACGCTGAAACTGCCGGGCAGCACTCTCGAAGCGCGGTACTTGCTTCCGGTCGGTGCCAACATCGTCGTTCAGGACGGCGACGAGATTGCCGCCGGGGACGTTCTGGCAAAGATTCCGCGCGAGACGACCAAGACGCAGGACATCACAGGTGGATTGCCGCGGGTCGCGGAACTCTTCGAGGCTCGGAAGCCGAAGGATCATGCGATTATCGCCGAGATCGACGGAGAGGTGAGCTTCGGAAAGGATACGAAGGGAAAGCGCAAGGTCCTCATCACTCCGTTTGACCAAGACGGAACGCCGATGGCGGACCAGGCTCGCGAGTACCTCATTCCGAAGGGCAAGCACATTCAAGTTCAGCCGGGCGACCGCGTGCGCGCAGGGGAACCGCTCATGGATGGGCCTGCGAATCCGCACGACATTCTTCGCGTCAAGGGGGAGAAGGAACTCGCGGCGTATCTCGTCAATGAGATTCAGCAGGTCTACCGACTGCAAGGCGTCGCGATCAATGACAAGCACATCGAGGTCATCGTTCGCCAGATGCTGCGGCGGGTGCGCATCAAGGACGTCGGCGATACGAACTTCCTCATCGACGAACAAGTGGAGAAACACGTTTTCGAGCGAGAAAACCAGCGGATCATCGAGCGTGGGGGTCACCCCGCAGTTGCCGAACCGCTGCTCCTCGGCATCACGAAGGCGAGCCTGTCGACCGAGTCGTTCATCAGTGCCAGCTCGTTCCAGGAGACGACCAAGGTGCTCACGGAGGCTGCGGTTGCAGGCAAGGTGGACCACCTGCGGGGTCTCAAGGAAAACGTCATCATGGGGCGGCTCATTCCCGCGGGGACCGGACTTCCCGCGTATCAGAAGCTCAAGGTCGTGGTCGAGGGCGACGACAACGATGCGTATGTCGCTCCGCCGGCGCGCTCGGCAGAGACGGCACTCTCTGCGGTCAACGAAGAGTAGCCTGACCGTTGTGCAATCCCGTGTCTGCTCTCCGGGCTGGAGCCAGCTCGGAGAGGAGAGCGCCCAACCGAAGGAAGCCCCGCCTCAAATTGCGGGGCTCAGTGGCCGCATCCCGAGGGCCCGGGAAGGCGCAGCATGCCGTCGATGTCCGCTAGGGTCTCGCGAATTCGTCCGCCGAATGTGACCTGGGCGTTCCACGCATGATCGAAGAACTCTAGCCGAATTCGGTGAACTCCGGCAGTTAGGCTCGTGGCACGTTCATGGGTCATGTAGGTCTGTTCCACCCACGAATCGATCAACTTACTGTCGTCGACGAACAGCCTGGACCCATCGTCCGAGCCGACGGAAAAGACCACGTTCGCGGGCTTGGTCATGACGAGACACGTTTCGAAACGGGCAGAGAAGGAGTCAGTCGGAAGACCGATGCCGGGCCCACCGAATCCCCAGTCGTGGTTGGGATCGTGTTCGGTTACGATCCTCATTGGAGCCCCCGTGAGAGTCTCATTGCCGTAGTACGACGCGAGCCAACGAGGCCGGAAGTGTTTGCGATAGAGAAAAATTGAGGCCGCAGCCGCGACGAGCACCAGGCCACCGCACGCCAGTGCGACGCGTCGAAAGGCGCGCCCTTGCTGGCAGGGACGCGAACCGCCGAACCGGTCCAGGACCTGGCGCCTGGTGTCCGCCGAAGAGCGCAAGAGCCGCCGGTAGTGACGCTCCAATTCCCGGAGGTCGAGCGGAGGCGTCTCGGCGAACGGCTCGGCGCGGGCGCAAGCGACGACGGTCGCCACGAACGCCGGTGGGACGTTTCGCAAGATGGCGGGGTCGCTCGGCGGGTCACCATCGGTCAGGGAGCGAATGAACGCAGTCTCGCCGACAAGCGGCGCGCCCGCCACCAGCGACTGCACCGAAGAAAGCGCACGCCAGGCCCGAACGAGCGCCGCACAAAGCGGTGCGGCCTCCCTACACACGTCGAGGCCCGCCCCCACCATTGCGAGCTCGGCCTTAAGTCTTGCGATCCCGCACCGAGCGCGAAGCGCCAGGTCCGCATCTGTCGTGATCGCAGTGGGCTCCGCGCCAGGCCCGACACCCTCACCCATGACTGTTATTCTCCCTCCAACGGGCCAGCATTGCGCCGCGACTGAAGTAACATCGCGCGAGCGCGTCGAGCCAAGTGACCTACTCGTATTGCAACCTCATACACTCCGACCGCGGCAAAGAGTATCGCAAAGGGATCGTAGGGAACGCGGTACCGAGACTCCCCGTAGTACAGGGCGGCAGCCACCACGACACTAGCGAAGTTGGCCAGGGCCACGAACTTCAGACGATCGCGGCGCCCCAGCGCTAGGCCGACCGCACACAGCGGAAAAACCGCCCACAGGACGACTGCCGAAAAGTCGCGCTGAAGGATTCCTCGCCATCCACGGCCTGACTCGGGAAAGGGAGTGTTCTTGGCGGCCAGCAAGCTTACGTTCCCGGCCATGCGCGCAATCCGGTCAAACCAAGGCACTCCGTGCAGCCGCGCGCGCCGCAGGTGGTCGAGAATCGTCGGATCGCCGATGTAGCCGTCGAAATGAACGACTCGGTCTCCGCCACACGGCTGAGGCTTGGCGGGTGGCCCAAACACGTATTGCCAACGGTCGCCCGTCGGCGTGATCCAGTTACCCTGGACTTCACACACGTCAGTGTCAGCGAAAAACCGATTGAGGTTTGCGTTGTCGGAGATCAGGCCCCAGCGACCCGTGAGCCGATAGTGTCGAGCCCCGCTGTAGCCGACGGCCAGGGCCATCGGCAGCACCAGACAACCGATGGCCCAAAGCGTCCGGCGCAGCCCAGGTCGCCGCAGCCAGGCAATCGCATGCTCCAAGGAGTCGAGAACCCAAGTCAGTAGGAACTGCGGACGGACCACGAACGCGATGCCGGACAGGACGCCCGCAGCCAATAAACGCAGATTGCTCCGCCGGGCGTCGACAGTCGCGCACGCGTGGAGAGCAATCGCCGCACAGAACCAAATCTCCGACAGAAAGAAGCCAACATAAATGATTTGCGGCTGCCAAAAGGACACGACCAAGCCGACGAAAGCGGCGGCCGATCTAGATGGAATGAGGCGCAACGTCAGCGGAACCATGCACGCAGCCGGAACGGCCCCGACCAAAGCATGAACAATCGCGATCGCAATCTCCGAGTTTCGACCAAAGACGAGAAACTCGAGCGCGATGAGCGCGTGTGCTCCATACGGGTAGAACGTCTGCGCGCGCGGATCGGGTGGGGCTGAATTGTCGAGCAACCAGACGGCTCGGTCTACGTACCCCTGCATGTCCGTGTAAACCGCCGCATGGGGACGTTGAACGAAGACCGCCCACACGAAGCGAACCGCGAATGCAACGACAAATACTGCAAGGGCTATCGAGCCCACGCTCCACTGCCGTCGCGGGGTCACCATGTCCGAAGACGCCATGAAACGCAACCGGACTCTACATCTCGCCTGTACATATCCGCACCTACCGCAACCCTCTTCACAATATCATCCGACCAACAACATCGTGACGAAAAAAGAGAGCGAGGCAACGCCGAACGACCACGCGACAACCTCGCCGGTTCTCGCCAAGCGTGTCCAGGCCCGATTGTACCACTCGGAGAGTGCGCGTACGTACACGCAGAGCAGCGGGGTCAACACGGGCAAGATATACCTAAAATCGCTCGTACAGGCGACCGGTATGGACATGCGCATCAGAGCGAGGCTCGCGAACAGAACCCCGATCGTCACCAGGCTGGGAAGGTCCTGAATCCAGTGCTCACGTCGACTGGCGGCAAGCCACGCGAGGAAGCACACGCCCATCGCAAGAAACAGCACCGAAAGGATGACTGCGAGGTTCGAAAGCCACGGGCTAGGAAATATGAACTCGCCGAACAGACCGCTCTTGAGGCTGAAGTTCCAAAACCACTCACGGTTCTTGCCTTCCTCCATGGTGCTTGCGAAGGGCTGTGTGACGAACGTCTTTGTGTCGAACCATAGGTAGTTCTCCGCCCCATTGCCGACTGTGAAATCTGATCGAAGCCGCGAAACGTTGCCGACGATCAGGTTCGATCGCCGGCCTCGCAGGGTATCCATCGCGGCTGGTCCAAGCGTCAGCGCGACCGAGGCAATCATCAATGCGAGAGAAGGCCAAAGCCATCGCAGATAGGCCAAGACCCTTCGATTGTCGTCCAGTACGAACCGAACGAGGCACAGCGCGCCGAATATGCCGAAGAGCGCGAGACTATTGCTCTTGACCAGCATTCCAACGGCCCCAAAGAACGCTGCCGCGGTGAAGTCTCGATGGCGTGCGTGCGTCCACCAGCGGCTGATGAAGTAGAACGCGCCACCAAAGCACAGGTACTGTAGGTCGTCATTGCCGATCCGTACGGAGTGCATGATGGCAGAGGGCCAAAGCGCGATCAGGGTGGCGAAAAGGGCGGAGAGCCGCGCTCGGACCGCCGGGCGTAAGCCCCCCCGGTTTTCGTCGACGGCGGCGAGGCAGTGTCGTGCCGTCAGCATCGAGAGAGCGACGAAGCCCAGCTGGTAGACCAGCGACTGGACTTGCAGCGCGCGCAGAAATGCATCGCGACCCGTGATTCGAAGCAGCAGGAGCGCAGGCCGCAGAAGTGCTGCCAAGATATAGTAGAGGGGCGGCTGATAAAAAGACCATCCCGCGTACGGATCGGGGAGGGCGTGATGGGTTACGAGATACTCGATGTATTCAATGTGGCCGTATACGTCGTGGGCTCTGGTGGCGTAAGGGGTGATGACCAAATAACCCATACGTAGTGCAGCACCCAATAGAAACGGAGCCCCGAAGACCCAAGGTACTTCGAGTTGGCGTACGAGGACGCCGAGGAGGAGGACCAGCGCCCCGGCGATCGATAGGTTCTCCGCGACGGCCGGCCACGCGAGCAGGCCTGGTCTAACGTCCAACGCGCAAGGCCCGGTCCGGTTGAGGATTCGGACGGTTACGCTGTTGGTCCCCGGTCGAAGGTACTGCGCGATTCCGAAGGTGAATCCCCCGTGTTCGTACTCAAGGAGCTGCGGGTCGAAGTGCGCTAGCGAAATGTCTTGGCCATTGACGGCAAGAGACATGAAACGGTCATCCGGGACGAAGACGAGAGACCGTGGAGTCAGCCAGTCGTCGTGAATTGTGAAAGAGAATTCGTAGACTTGGTTGCGCCCCGCGTCACCCACATAGGGAAACTGGATGGCGTGTGTAGATCCATCCGGTTGTCTTATTGAGGCATCCGCGATGTGAGCAGGCGTTCGCTGACGCAAGAACGTCGCGACCACCAGCAGGAGGATGCCCAGGCAGAGAAGGGCGAGGCGGAGCGCCCCGCGTCGCGCGGGCTTAGGAGGCGCTCCGGCGGACATCGCGCTTCTCCTCGTGGTACTCTTCCTCGGTGTTAACGGCCCAAATGTTATCCTTCGTCCTCCGACCGGCGCGGATGTTCTCGACCGCGGTCATGGCCGTGAGCATGGAATGATCCTGATTGTTGTATTTGTGCATGCCGTTGCGGCCAATGAGGAAGAGATTCTCGAAGCCGTCCAAATATTCTCGGATTCGCGGGAAATCATCGTAGGAGCCAAAATACGCGGGATACGTCTTCTTCACCTTGATGACCGTGCCATCCAGCACATCCGCAGGATCGAGTATGCCAAGGTGCGCGAGTTCACCAATTGCGAAGGCACGGAAGTCGTCCTTCGGCATGCGCCAGAGGTCGTCACCTTGGGTGCAGAAGTACTCGAGTCCAAGCCAGGTCGTAGAAGGGTCGGCGGCGAGATATGGACTCCAGTTGTTAAAAATCTGGAATCGTCCAATACGCACGTCCCGCTCCTGAACGTAGATCCACAGGTCGGGAATGACGTCGTTGACCGTGCGCACGGGGCCGTGATTCCGGATCTTGAGCCGTCTGCATAGCAGGCCCACAGTGATGAAGTCGCGGTATTGTAGACCGGCAGCGATCGATTGAATGTCGTGGGGTGCAGCGGGCTGAAGGCCAGCGACGAGGTCTTGGACCGGCATCGTGGACAAAAAGTGGTCCGCCTCGTGGCGCGTGCGGTGCCCGTCGGGTGAATGTTCCACGATGACCGCCCGAACACGCGAATTCTCGGTTTCGAGGGCGACCACTCGTTGATTGAAGTGGATCTCACCTCCGCGTAGTCGGACGCGATGGGCCACCTCCTCCCAGAGCTGGCCCGGTCCGAATTTGGGATACATGAAGCGCCCGATCAGACTCGTCTCCGTCCGCTTCTGGTGAATATCGCCGCCCTCCTTCGTTGTCGCCAATGATCGAACCGCATGCTTGAGGACTTCGCTGACGGACAGGCCCTTGACACGCTGACTTCCCCATTCGGCCTTGATCATGGAGGGGGGCACCCCCCAGACCTTGGTCGTATAGTCACGGAAGAAGGTGGCATAGAGCGAGTGTCCGAAGCGATTGATGAAGAAGTCTTCGAGGGACCGTTCCGGCCGGATCGGGCGGACTTGCGACCAGGCGTACGACATCCCAGCGCGCGCCATGCGCGCGGCGCCAAGATTGACGACAGTCCCGCGATTGAGCGTTACCGGATAGTCAAAGAACTTGCGCAGATAGAATATTCGTGAAATTCGGCGCCGCGTCAGCATGACGCGATCCGTCTGTTCCGGGTCGGGTGCGTCGGGCAGCGTCGAGAGGGGAACTTCGCGGCCGAGGAGGATGTCGTCTCTAGCCGGGGCGCCTTGGAGGGGAAGGATTTCGCGCCACCAGTCCATGACGCGATCGACTTTGGAGAAGAAGCGGTGCCCCCCGATATCCATGCGGTTGCCCTTGAACACTTCGGTGCGGGACAGTCCGCCGACCGCAGTGCTCTCTTCAAATACCACCGGCACGGTGTCTCCATCCTTTAGAAACTCGTAAGCCGCAGTAAGCCCTGCGGGCCCCGCGCCAATGACGATCGCTTTGCCTCGGGTCATGAGCTCAACCTTGTTAGTAGTGCAATAATCCGCCTTCGCAAGACGCGCTCCCCCTTGTGCTTCATCTCTTCGGGGATCGCCGCAGAGCGACGTTCTACCACGCGCGTGGCCGATGCGGTGCCGCGTATCCCGGGAATGACATGACGATCTCGACTCCCGTCCAAACCGAAGGGACCCGCGGTAGAGATCAGAGAGACGCCGAAGTCGCACTGAGAGGACGACATGGGCGGAGGCGTCGGCGGGGTCGACCACGACCGTGAAATCGGCCCTGACGGCTCGACCTCCACCGTGGCCCCCTGTGGCCCCCTGTCCGGGACAGAGCGCGGGTTGTAGTGGTCACGCGGAGGACCCTTCACGGGCGCGTGACGCTGAGGTGCACGACGACGGCATGCGTCTCGCTGTTCATGCGCAAGTCGTGACTCAATCCAGGAGGGCGTGCAATGGTCCATAGACTTCGGAATCGATGGTTCTTCGCGTGCATCGTATCGGCGGGGGCCCTCGCTTGCTCGGGCGAAGGGATCCCGACAGGTTCAGAGAGCGCATCCCCCAGAGCCGACGTTACCGTGACGCCGCCGGGGGTCGCGGACAACGACGATCCGGCGGTCGTCGGGATCGTGGTGGACGGACAAGTGACGTGCAGCGGGGCTCTCGTCGCGCCGGATGTCGTGATTACCGCGAGGCAATGCGTGATGATAGGTGGGGCCGACGCGGGATTGTCTTGCCCCATCGAGGCGGGACTGTCCGCAAACGCCCGCGATGCGGCATCCCTGCGGATTCTGGTCGGTGAAAGTGTGTCCACGCGGGCGGCGCTCGGCATCGGGCGGGAGATCGTCGTGCCGACCGATGCGAATCTCTGTGAGCCGGATATTGCGCTCATCGTGTTGAGCGAGCCGATCGACGGGATCCGGCCGCTGAAGGTCCAGGCGACCGGGGTGGCGACGGGCGATCACGTCCGCACGTCGGGGTTTGTCGTCGGGGATGCGGGGGCTCGCAAGGTCGTGCGCGACCATGTCCACGTCCGTCTGACTACGGTCTCCGAACTGCGCCTTGATGAGGCTTGTTGGCCCATGGCGGGAGAGCCGGCCCTCGCAGAAACGACGGGAGAGGTCGTCGGCGTCGCATCGCAACCGGTGGGAAGTGCGTGTTCCGGGCCGGATGCTGAAAACGCCTACGCGCGGGCCGATACCCGCCTCGACTTCATCTCCCGAGCGCTGCAGCAGTCGTCGGGACCGGCGACGTATACGGGTGACGCGAAAGACACGGTCGGCCCGGTGGACGTCGGCTCGTACTGCGAGCGCGCATCGGATTGCGCCGCGGGGGTCTGTCTCGCGGTCTCCGATGCGCAGTACTGCTCTCGACTGTGTGGCGTCCACGATCGCTGCCCGGCCCGGTACCGCTGCTTGGCGACGAACGAGGCAGCCACCGCCTGTGTCAGGTGAAGATCGCGTTCGGGGGCCCTGGTCGCCATCTGCCGGGGGGTTGCATTGGCAAGAGGCGCTGGCTCATGACATGGTGCCGAGGAGCCTTTTTTTGTACAAGGGATCGGCGAGCCCATGGAGTTTGAACTCTCGGAAAGTCATAACATCCTTAAGAACTCGGTCAGGGGATTTGCCTTGACGGAGATCGCTCCAAATGCGGCGCGCTGGGACGAGGCAGAACGCTTCCCGACCGACCTCATGCCGAAGCTCGCCAAGATGGGTCTTCTAGGGGTCCGCATTCCGGAGCAGTATGGAGGCTGCGGGCTGGACATGCTCGCCTACGCTATTTGCGTGGAGGAGTTGGCTCGAGCGGACGGAGCCACTGCGCTGACCGTAGCCTCACACAACGGGTTAGGGACAGGACACGTTCTCGCCTTTGGGACCGAGGACCAGAAGCGTAGGTATTTGCCCCGCGCTGCGAGCGGCGATGCGCTGGCGGCGTGGGCATTGACCGAGCCAGGCAACGGCAGCGATGGAGCCGCTGTGCGCACGACTGCGCGTCGAGACGGCGGACAGTGGATTCTCAACGGGACGAAGACCTTCATTACTCAAGGCTCGGTCGCCGCCTTCTGTGTGGTTCTGGCGCGGACGAACGCGTCCACCCCGACGGCGAAGGGTATTACGGCGTTTATCGTCGATTGTGCGTCTAGGGGTGTGACCGTGTCACGCCATCAGCAAAAGCTCGGCTGCCGCGCCAGCGACACAGCCGAGATTGCTTTGGAGGACGTTTGCATCCGAGACGACCAGCGCGTGGGCGACGTGGATCACGGATTCATCGACGCCATGAAGATTCTCGACCGGGGGCGAATCGGAATCGCTGCGATGGCGGTCGGGCTGGGCAATGGTGCCCTCCAGAGGGCGGTGGGGCACGCGCGGAACCGTCGTGCCTTCGGCAAGGCGATAGGCGAGTTTGACGCGATTCGATGGATGTTGGCGAATGCGCGCACCGAGTTGGATGCCGCCTCTCTCTTGACACATCGCGCGGCTTGGCTCGCGGATCACGCGCGGCCTCACACGCGTGAGGCTTCGATGGCCAAGTTGTTTGCGAGCGAAGCCGCGACCCGAGCGTGTCAGTCGGCCGTTCAGATCTTTGGTGGCTATGGATACGCAAGGGAATTCGAAGTCGAGCGATACCTGCGTGACGCCAAGCTTTGTGAGATCGGGGAGGGCACGAGCGAGGTGCAGCGCCTCGTCATCGCCAAGCAAGTGCTCGCCTCCTAACTTTACTACGGAAAGTCGATCGCGAAGATCGCCAAGGCGCCAAAGTTCGTGAGGGTTTCATTCCAACGTCCTGTGGCGCTGCGACCTGCGTGACGACTCGCCGCTTCTTGGCGACTCGCGCCTTGGTATCTGTCGAGATCTCGAACGCAGAGCCATGTCTCGCAGTGGTGCTGGGCCAGCCAAGACCGGCGGCTCTGCGCAGGGGGATCGCGGCGACCGTGGCGTCCCGTGGCGCACGGTCCGGTAGGCCCAGGAGCGAGCGCCTTCATAGCTTACTTGGTCCAATAGTCCGTTCGGCGTTTGCTCGGGGCGAGAGAACTCGTCCGCGCTAGCTGCCGTTGGAACCTGGGCATGCGTGCAGGCAACGGAGGTGCGAAGGCAGCTTCTCGACGCGGGAAAGATTGACAAGCATTCGCTATGTCCATACTTTCTGGCTGGAGCGTGGGAAGCAGTGGTAAGAAGTACCAAACCACGTAACGTCGATCGAGAAGCGAGGGCGCGGCCATGTTTCGCGGGCGGTACGAGCACACGATCGACGCGAAAGGACGCACCAGCGTTCCAGCGCGGTATCGCGATGTGCTCGCCGTCACGGGGGAGCGGCGGCTCGTGCTGACGAGTGGATTGGACACATGTCTGGTCGCCTATCCGCTGACCGAATGGATGGCCTTCGAGGAGCGTCTCGGGGCGTTGCCACAATTCGATCGCGCTGTCCAAAAACTGAAGCGGGTGTACGTCTCTGGGGCCGTCGAGTGCGAAATCGACGATGTGGGGCGTATCCTCGTGCCGCCCACGCTTCGCGAGTATGCGCGCCTCCAGAAGGACGTTCTTTGGGCTGGGGCCGGGCGCTACGCGGAGCTCTGGGACAAGAGCGCGTGGAAGCAGCAGGTCGAAGTTACCGAAGACGAAAAGCTTGCGATGACCCAGCGCCTCGCCGAGCTCAAGCTATGACAAGCGTCCAGCTCGCCCTTCCAGGGCTGATTCTATCGGAGCCGGCGGACGAGTGGGTCTGGCGAGATGACTTCGACGAGGTGGACAACGTGAAGCGGTTCGAGCACGCGACCGTGATGCGCCAGGAAGTTGTCCAAGCCATCGCCCCGCGGCCGGGTGCGACGTACGTAGATGTGACCCTCGGAGCGGGCGGCCACTCCGTGGCGCTGCTCGAGGCCGAGCCGAAGGCCCGAATCGTGGGCCTGGACAGGGATCCGTCAGCGGTCGATGCCGTGCGCGAACTCTTTCGGCCGGTGGCGGACCGCGTGGCTCTTCGCTGCGCTCCCTTCTCATGCCTGAGGACCGAGCTGGACGCGCTCCACATCACGCGCGTCGATGGCGTCATTGCAGACCTCGGCATCAGCTCCATCCAGCTTGACGATGGCGCGCGCGGTATGAGCTTCCGCCGCGAGGGGCCCATCGACATGCGCATGGACCCCACAGTTGGACCTACAGCGCTCGATATCATTCGAAGCCTCGACGACGAGGACCTCGCCGGCATCCTCTTCCGATACGGCGAAGAACGTCGCTCTCGAAGGATTGCGCGGAGCATCCGGCGAGCACTGATGGACGATGACCTGCATTCGACGCTGGACCTGCGACGGTCCATCGTTCGAGCCGTCGGACCAGCCCGAGTCGGCGGAATCGATCCGGCGACGCGAACGTTCCAAGCGCTTCGCATCGCCGTCAATGGTGAGCTCGACGAACTGGCGTCCTTGCTCTCGGCCCTGTCCGATGTCCTCGCCCAGGACGGCACCGCCGCAATCCTCTCTTTTCACTCGCTCGAAGACCGGCTCGTCAAGCGCGCGTTCTTCGAATCAGGCTGGGCTCCCCTCACGAAGAAGCCGGTCGCCGCGACGAACGAGGAGTGCGAGCAGAACCCTCGTGCTCGAAGCGCCAAACTGCGTGCGGCGCGCTGGTGTCCTGGGACTGTGCCATGACTCGTCCGCGCGATACTTTCCTCTTTTTGTGGACGCTGACAGTCGCCGCCTCCGCGTGTGCGTTCATCGTGCACCTGGCGCTGCGCGGACGGATGATGCAGTTCGGTTACGAACTCGGTCGCGCTCGTCAAGAGCAGGTAAGGTTACGGGAGGTGCAGCGCGTTCTCACCCTGGAAGCTGCGAGCTTCAAGACCCCTGAGCGTGTCGAGATCGTCGCACGAACACTTCTCGGCATGGAGGCGCCGACGCCGGATCGGATCATCCCCGTCGGTCGCATGCCGGGGGCGAGCCGCAGCGCCTCGGGCGGTCTCGCGGTCGTCCCGACGGATGAGGCGCCGTGAACAATCTGGATCCGGCTCGGGCCCGCTGGATTCGCACCCGCATGGGCTTCTTGTGCAGCGTCATGGGTGTGGCGCTCGGAGGCTTCATTGCGTGTGCGTGGCGGGTTCAGGTGGAAGACGGTCCAGCGTGGCGTGCCGTAGCCGATCGACAGCGTCAGCGTCGACTGCACATGGATCCGAAGCGTGGCACCATCTACGACCGCAATGGCTCCCCATTGGCTGTGAGCGTCGACGTTCCGAGTGTCGCCGCGGACGTTGGAGAGATGGTCCGCGGGAGGGATACGAAAGGACAAGAGCTTGCGCTGACGGATGCCGCGAAGCGCGTGGCCGACGCCCTTTCGCTATCGACGGACGAAGTGCGGTCCAAGCTCGATCCGCGCCACCACTTCGTGTGGGTCAAGAGGCGCATTTCTGCCGAAGAGGCGGCCGCGGTCAGGGACCTCGGCGATCCACAGAAGACCGCGATGCCCGTGCGCGGACTCTCCCTCGAGGGCGAAGGCCATCGATACTACCCGGGTCGAGAGCTCGCCGGTCCCCTGATCGGATTCGTCGCGCCCGACGGCCAGGGCAAGGACGGTCTCGAGCTGGCATTCGACGAGGACCTTCGCGGCAGTGTGGATGACGTTCGAGGACTTCGAGACCGAAGCGGACGCCTGCTGTTTGACGGCCCCGGAGAGGAACACTCCCTCCAGGGCGATGACTTGACTCTGACCCTCGACGAAGGGATCCAGCACGTCGCCGAGCGCGAGCTCGATTCGGCCATGCGAACCTACGAAACGCGGGGCGGGTCTCTCGTGGTCGTGGATCCGTTCACCGGAGAGCTCCTCGCCATGGCGAGTGCCCCCGGTTACAATCCGAATGATTACACTGAGAGCGATCCGGATGCCCGTCGGGACCGTGGGTTGACCGATCGCTTTGAACCAGGCTCGGTCATGAAGCCGTTCATGCTCGCAGGGGCACTGGCGGCCGACGCCGTAAAGCCGAACGACGAGATCGATTGTGGCCACGGGATCTACCGCATCGGGAAGGTGACAATCCACGATACCCACATCAACGATCGGCTCACGCCTACCCAAATACTTGCGCGAAGCTCGAACATCGGGGCCCTCCGTATCGGCCTACAGCTCGGTGAGCCAGCGCTCTACGCGGCCTACCGACGCTTCGGCTTTGGCGAGGCGACGGGCATTGCGCTGCCCGGGGAGGCGTCGGGCGTACTGCGCCCGAAGGCGAGGCCTTGGAACGACACGGAGACGGCCAGCGCCAGCTTCGGACAGGGCATCACGGTCACGACGCTGCAGCTGGCAATGGCCATGGGTGCGATTGCGAACGGCGGTCGATTGCTGGAGCCCGTGCTGGTCAAGTCCCTGACGGACCCGACGGGTGCGGTCGTGCGCGAATCGGCGACTCGGGTGCGCCGTCAGGTGGTGACGCCGAGCGTCGCAAGGACCGTCGCGGAGATGTTGACGGCGGTGACCGAAGAGGGCGGCACGGCCGTCGAAGCAGGGATTCCAGGGTTTCGAGTCGCTGGCAAGACCTCGACTGCCCAAAAGGTAGACCCGACGACGGGCAAGTACTCGCCTGACAAATACACGGCAGTCTTCGTTGGATTCGTACCCGTTGAACGACCGAGGATCGTGGTGGCCGTGGTGCTCGACGAACCCATGATTGGGCACTATGGTGGCGATTTGGCGGGCCCCGTATTTCGGCGTGTCGCGGAGGCTTCGATGCGATATCTCGGCGTGACGCCTTCGTCGGCATCGGCGAGCATCGCCGATGTGTCTAGAGCGGGCGATCCGGCCGACGCGGCGCTGGCGGCGACCCATCGCCCCGAACAGCCACCGAGCGGGCCAGATGTCCCTCCGACCGCCTCCGTGGACGCCGTCGGCGCGGCCCGGATTCCCGACGCAAGAGGGCTTGGGGCGCACGGCGTCGTCGTGGCGCTCGCCAAGGCGGGCTTCGTCGCCCGCCTCGAGGGTTGGGGCCGTGTCGTGCGCCAGAGTCCCGCTGCCGGGACGTTCGCTCCGCGAGGCAGCCCCATTTGGGTAGTTCTCGAGCCCCCGTCATGACAGGCGACGCTCGGGTCGATCCACGAGTGGGATTGCGTCTGGACGATCTCGTGCGGGCGCTGCCGATGTCCGCTGAAGTGGCGGGTGACGTTCGAGTGCGCGTCACGGGCGTAAAGCACGACTCGCGTGGCGTGGCGCCAGGCGATCTGTTCGTGGCTCGCATGGGTACTCGCGCAGACGGCGCAGCGTTCGCTGTCGATGCCATCGCAAGGGGAGCCCGCGCCGTCCTCGCGCGGCGCGGGGCCGTCGACCCGGTGGTTCTCGGGGTGCCTGCCGTGTTCGTCGACGACCCAGCTCGCGCTCTCGCATACGCAGCGTCGGTCATCTACGGTCGCCCATCGATGGCCCTCGACGTGGTCGGTATCACGGGCACGAACGGAAAGACGACCACCGCGTATCTCGTTCAGGCTGCGGTGGACGGGGCGCTCGGCAGGCCGGCCTGCGGTATCCTCGGGACGATCGAGCAACGCTTCGGCGAGTGGAGCGTGCCGGCCGATCGAACGACTCCGGAGGCCGACGACATTGCGCGCACTCTCGCGACCATGAGGGATCGCGGCGCCTCGTACGCAGCGATGGAAATATCGTCGCACGCGCTCGCTCTCGACCGCGTGCGCGGCATTCGGTTCCGAGCTTTGGCGCTCACCAACGTGACCCAGGATCACCTGGACTTCCACGGGTCGATGGAGGCCTATGCGAGGACCAAGGCGAGTCTCTTCGAGGAATATGGACCGGCCGCAGCGGTGCTCAACGTCGACGACGCGGTGGGGCGAGAGTTGGCGTCGCGCCTGCAAGCCCCGCTGCGCGTGAGTGCGCGGCTGGGAGCCGATACCGATGTGGCCGTTCGCTCTTCGCGCGTCGACGCCGCGGGAATCGACGCGCTAGTCGGCACGCCCAAAGGCGACGTGACCATCACATCGCGGCTTCTCGGAGCTCACAATCTCGACAACTTGGTCTTGGCGCTCGGTATCGCGGTTGCCGTGGGCCTCGATCCGGGGGCGGCGGGCGCCGCCTTGTCGCGAGCTCCCGGCGCCCCGGGTCGTCTCGAGCGGTGCGACGAACCGGGCGACGACATCATGGTTCTCGTCGACTATGCGCACACGCCTGATGCCCTTGGGCGCGTCCTCGATGCGGTGCGAGGAGCGTGCGCGGGGCGCATCCTCTGCGTCTTCGGATGCGGGGGCGATCGGGATCGAACCAAGCGGCAGCCGATGGGCGAGGTCGTGGGGCGCCGGGCCGATGTCGCGATCGTCACGAGCGACAATCCGCGGAGCGAAGATCCGAGCACGATTGCCGATGCGGTCGCTCGAGGCGTGAGCGCGGCCGCCGGCCAACTGGTCGTCGAACTGGGACGTGCGGACGCCATCGAACTGGCCATACGCTCGGCACGACCTGGCGACGCGGTCCTCATCGCGGGAAAGGGTCACGAGACGGTTCAAGTCGTGGGAGCCGAGAAGCGGCCCTTCGACGACCGTGTGGAAGCTCGGCGTGCGCTCGCGCGCCGCCGCGGGATGTGACGTGGCGACCCCGATTCCTGCGAACTCTGCGCCGGTCCGTGCGCCCGAAGTCGCACGGGCTACAGGCGGGACCGTCGTGCGACACCGAGACGGTCGTGTCGCTGTCGGCGTAGCGACAGACAGCCGGGTCATCACCCCGGGCGGAGCGTTTGTCGCCCTGCGCGGACCGACGCACGACGGACATGCCCACCTGGACGCCGCAGTCGCCGCCGGGGCGGCGCTCGTCGTGGTGGAACGAGGCCGCAGCCCACGCGACCCGCGGGTGGACGTGGTCGAGGTGGACGACACGCTTGTGGCGCTCGGGGCGATCGCCCGCGAGCATCTCCGCTCTTGGCGCGCCCTACGGCCCATGGCGCGCGTCGTCGCGGTGACCGGAAGTGCGGGCAAGACCACGACGAAGGAACTCTGTGCGGCGCTGCTTCGGACCGCAGGATCGTGCCACTTTACGCGTGGAAATCTCAACAACCTCGTGGGGGTTCCCTGCGTGATCCTGTGTATCGAGCCCCACCACGAGTTCGCAGTGATCGAAATGGGAATGAGCCGGCCCGGCGAGATCGCGACGCTGTGCGCTCTGGTCGAACCCGATGTGGGGATCGTGACCAACGTCGGTTTCGCTCACGCCGAGGGTGTGGGCGGATCGCTCGCCGATGTGGCGCGCGAAAAGGGAGCGCTCTTCGAGAGCCTTCGGTCGGCCGGTATTGCCGTCGCCAATGTGGACGACGCCGCCGTAATGGACCAGCTTCGTCGAGCCCAGAGAGTACGAGCCGTCACCTTCGGGGTAGCAGCAGGCGCGGACTATCGCGTCCTGGCGCGCAGTCCGCTTGGCGAGCACGGGGACCTTGCCACCCTACGGCGACCAGGCCGCGAGCCGATCGACCTGTGCCTCCGATTGTCTGGACAAGCGGCGGCTGTCGACCTTGCGGCTGCGCTCGCGGCGGCCGAGGCGGCGATCGGCGGGCCCATCCACGACGCACTCGTTCACGAAGCCCTGTCGGAGGTTGGCCCGATGGAGGGCCGGCTCCAGCTCGTGCGTCTTGCCGCCGGAATCTGCGTGATCGACGACTCCTACAACGCCAATCCGACGAGCGTTCGCGCATCGCTCGCGACACTGGCCGAAGTGGCCACCGCGCGTCGAGTTGCGGTGCTCGGGGAGATGAAGGAAATCGGTCCTGCCGCCGAGCAGGAGCATGACGCCATCGGTGCCGCCGCTGCGGAGGCCGGCGTGGGGCTGCTCGTCTCGTGCGGCGGCCTCGCCGACCGCATCGCCGCGGGCGCCGCCCGCCTGGGCGTTGCCGTGATCGTCGCGCCCGACGCGGATGCGGCCGCTCGCGCGGTGCTCGATGCCGTCCAGCCGCTCGACACGGTTCTCGTGAAAGCCTCGCGCTCCATCGGAGCCGAGCGCGTCGTCGAGGCGCTCGTGCGGGCGCACCGTGAGGACGCCTTCTGATGCTGTACGAACTCCTCTTCCCGTTGCGCCACGACGCTTCCTGGCTCGGCTGGCTGAACGTTCTGCGATACGTGCCCTTCCGCACGATCGCGTCGACGGTCACGGCGATGCTTCTCTCGTTTATCGTGGCCCCATGGTTTATTCGAGAGCTGCGGCGCAAGCAGATCGGGCAGGTCGTCCGCACGGACGGGCCGGCGTCGCACCTCGTCAAGAGCGGCACGCCGACGATGGGCGGCGCTCTGATCCTTCTCTGCGTGCTAGGGCCGACGATCCTGTGGTGCGATCTGCGCAATGTCTTCGTGTGGGCGACTACCGCCGTGACTGCCGGTTATGGCGTGATTGGCTTTCTCGACGATTACCTGAAGATAAAGCTGAAAAACAGCCGGGGCATGCCCGCGCGCTACAAGCTCTTGGGTCAGTTCGCGATCGCGGGTGCGGTCCTGTCGCACGCATTCCTCTCACGCGCGCACCTCCCGCAGGACTGGCTCGACATTCGTTTCGACCTCGCGATCCCATTTTTGGCATTCTCGAAGCACGTCATCGTCTTGCCGGGATGGGCGTACCTGCCTTTCGTCGTGCTTGTCGTCGTCTGGACGTCGAACGCCGTGAATCTGACCGATGGCCTCGATGGCCTCGCCATCGGTCCGGTGATCATTGGTGCGGCGACGTATCTCCTGTGGGCGTACCTCACGGGCGCGACGTTCGGCATCCCGCACACGGCCGCGCACTTTAACGTGGCACGGTACCTAGACATCCCAGCCATCGCCGGGGCGGGAGAGCTGGCGATCTACTGCGGCGCCATGGTCGGGGCCGGGATTGGCTTCCTCTGGTACAACACCTATCCAGCGCAGCTATTCATGGGCGACGTCGGGGCTCTCGCGCTCGGCGGCGGTCTCGGGATGTGCGCCGTCTTCACGAAAAATGAGCTCCTATCCGTCATTCTCGGCGGCGTCTTCTTCCTCGAGGCCTTCAGCGTCGTCGTTCAGGTCGCCAGTTTTCGGCTCACCGGTCGGCGGATTTTCCTCATGGCGCCCCTTCACCACCACTTCGAGAAGAAGGGCTGGGCCGAGCCGAAAATCATCGTTCGCTTCTGGATCGTCTCCATTCTTTTGGCACTCGTGAGCCTTTCGAGCTTGAAGTTGCGCTAGGAGCTCGCGAGGGCTCCCGGGTCTAGGAGAGTCATCCGCGTGCTGGAAATTGCTGGAAGACGGATCGTGGTCGTTGGGCTCGGAGCCAGCGGAGTGGCGGCTGCGCGGCTGTGCCTGCGCCGTGGAGCTCGCGTCGTCGCCAACGATGCGAAGCCGTACGAAGCCCTCTCGGAGGCGGCTCGCTCGCTGGGCGGCCTCGGAGCCGAGATCGTATGTGGAGGGCACCGAGACGCGCGGCTCAGCGACGCCGACGTGATCGTCGTCTCGCCTGGGGTGCCGCCTATTCCGGAGGTAACCACGGCCGAGGCCAGCGGCGTTCCCGTGGTGGGTGAGGTCGAGCTCGCGACCCAGCTGCTAGTGCACCGTGCCCCAGTCGTCGCGATCGGGGGAACGAACGGCAAGAGCACGACGACGTCGCTCGTGGGAGCCCTGCTGGCTGCGCAGGGCCGGCGCACGTTCGTCGGCGGAAACCTCGGCGAACCGCTCGCCGATCACGCGGACGAGGTCTTCGACGCCGTCGTTCTCGAAGTGTCGAGCTTTCAACTCGAGCACGTTCGCTCGTTCCAACCGAGGGTCAGCGCGCTCCTGAACATCACCGACGACCACCTGGATCGCTACTCAGGCATGGAAGACTACGCAAATACGAAGGGCAACGCATTCGCCCGGCAGACCGAGCAAGATTGGGCTGTCATCCCCGTCGGCGACCAGGTCTGCGCGAGGCAGGCGCGGCGGGGCTGCGCTCGACGGCTGACGTTCGGACCGGGAGGTGACGTGGACGTGGCGCGCGACGCGGTGGTCGATCGGGACCACCGGTTCCTCCGCAGCGACATCGCTCTCGAGGGCGACCACAACGCGAATAACGTGGCCGCCGCAATCGCGTGCGTTCGGCCCTTCGAGCTCGACGCGAGCCTCATCGCCGGTGTCCTTCGCGAATTCAAGGGACTTGCTCACCGCACGGCCTTTGTCGCGGACGTCCGAGGCGTGCGCTTTTACGACGACTCCAAGGGCACGAACGTAGGGGCGTCCGTCGCGGCCCTTGCGGGGATGCGTGAGCCCCGTGTCGTTCTCATCGCGGGGGGCCGTGACAAGGGTGGCAGCTATGGCCCCCTCGCCGACGCTCTCGCACGAAAAGGTCGGGCGGTCATCGTGCTAGGGGAAGCGGCCGACGCGATCGCCTGCGCCGTCGGTCACTTGGTCCAGGTTCGCAGGGCCGGCACCATGGACGAGGCGGTCAGGCTTGCCGCTGCCGCTGCCGCAAATGGCGATGCCGTTCTGCTATCGCCCGCATGCTCGAGCTACGACATGTTTCGCGACTACAAGCATCGCGGCGACGAGTTCGTTCGCGCAGTGCGCTCGCTCGCTGCGGAGGCCTCGTGATTGCGGGAGTCTCGGCCACGCCTTCCCGAGCCCCGAGGGGCGCTGGATCGCGCCTCGAGAACGTGCGCAAAGCCGTCGGTTCGGGTCTGGCAGCGCCGCTCGACGCGACCGGGGACCCAGTCCGTGCGCGCGCGCACATGGACGCGGTGCTCGCGGCCGTCGTCGTGGCGCTCGTCGGATTCGGCGTCGTCATGGTCTACAGCGCCAGCGCGAACCAGGCGACGGTTCAATATCATGATCCGCAATACTTCCTAAAGCGCCAGGCAGCCTTCGCAGTGGCGGCCCTGGCGACCATGATCGCGGCGAGCCGATTCGACTACCACCGACTCTACAAGCTTACGTATCCACTGTTGGCGCTGGTCTCGATTCTCATGATCCTCTGCGTGACGAGGTTCGGCCACTCGGGTGGGGGGGCGGCTCGGTGGCTCGCGCTCGGGCCGGTCCACGTCCAGCCGGCCGAGATGGCCAAGTGTGCTCTCGTCATTTGGCTGGCGTATTCGCTCGCGAAGAAGGCGGAGCGCGTCAAGACATTTGCGGTCGGCTTCGTGCCGCATCTCCTCGTGGCCGGCGTCCTGATGATCCTGTGTTTGGAGCAGCCGGACTTCGGCAGCTCCGTCGTTCTGCTGCTGCTCGCCTTCACGATGCTCTTCGTGGCGGGAGCCAAGATTGGCTACATCCTCGGGGCGGCGATCCTCGCCGCGGGCTTTGCTTGGATTGCCATCGAGACGAGCCCGTACCGCGCCCTTCGATTTTTCGCGTGGATGAACATGGACGAACACAGACAGGACCTGGCCTACCAGCCCTTCGAGAGCGTCATGTCGTTCGGGTCGGGCGGAATCTCCGGCGTGGGTCTGGGAAGGGGGCTGCAGACGCTGTATTTGCCCGAGGCGCACACGGACTTCATCGCAGCGATCGTTGGCGAGGAGCTCGGTTTCATCGGCATTGTCGCCCTGTGCGGCGTCTACGTCGCGATCGTCGCGCGCGGAGTCCGCGCCGCCCTGCGCGCGCCGGACGACTTCGGCGCATTCCTCGCCTTCGGCCTTTCCTCGCTCTTCGCCGTCCAGGTGCTCGTCAATCTGTCGGTCGCACTGGTCATTCTCCCGACCAAGGGACTGACGCTACCCTTCGTGAGCTCAGGGGGATCGTCGCTCCTGGTCAACGCCGCGTCCGCCGGAATCCTTCTCAACATCACGCGACACGGCTCCACGCGGTCGCCGGCCGGTGTGCCAGTCGAGCGCGTGTCACCGAGTGAAGGCCCTGCATGAGCCTTCCTTGTGTCCTCGTGGCCGGCGGTGGAACGGGCGGTCACGTGTTCCCCGGGTTGGCGGTGGCGGAGGCGCTGCGGTCACTGACGGCCGTACAGGTCGTGTTTTGCGGGTCTCCGCGCGGAGTCGAGGCGAGGATCGTCCCCGCCGCGGGCTGGTCTCTCGAGCTCCTCGACGTCGCGCCCATGCAGGGCGGAGGCGCCGCGCGCGCCGTGCGCGGGGCCCTCGTGGCCGGGATGGCGACCGCGCGCTCATTCGCTGTCTTGAGCCGGTGGCGACCGCGCGTTGTGCTCAGCGTCGGGGGATATGCGTCGGGGCCCGTGTCGCTCGCCGCAGCGCTGTGCGGCGTTCCCGTCGCATTGCTCGAAACGAACAGCGTCGTGGGCTTGGCCAATCGCATTCTCGCGCCTGTCGCGCGACGGGCCTACGTCGCCTACGAGTCCGCGGCCGGCAGGTTCCCCAAACGCATTCGGCGCACCTTCGGCGTTCCGCTGCGCGCCGGGTTCGCGAGGGCTCCCTATGTTCCGAGGGACGTGCCTCGCGTGCTGGTCATGGGTGGAAGTCAGGGTGCGGAGGCGCTCAATGAGCGTGTCCCGCAGGCTCTCGGCAGGCTCCGAGGGCACAGGGCGATCGAGGTCCTGCACCAGTCCGGACGCGGGAGGGAGCCGGTCGTCCGGGCCGCGTACGAGCGCGCCGGGATTCACGCGGACGTCGTGCCGTTCGTCGACGATCCGGCGAACGCGATGGCGGCTTCGGACTTGATAGTGAGTCGGTCGGGGTCCGCCACGCTCGCTGAGATTTCCGCCATCGGGCGCGCTGCGCTGCTCATCCCGTTCCCCCACGCGACCGGCGACCATCAGCGTTACAACGCCGAAGAGGTAGCGCGCTTGGGAGCGGCCGTGTGCGTGGCGCAGGATCTCGCCACGGTCGAGCGCATCGCGTCCGATATCGAACGGCTCCTTGCGGACGTGCCCCTTCGGACGGCCATGGCGGAGGCGGCCGCTCGACGAGGGCGACCCGGGGCGGCGCGGGAGATTGCCATCGACCTTCTCGCGCTCGCGGGAATCGATCGGCGTGAGCGCCCGGGCGACGACGACGACAGGCGCCGGGCGGATCGGACGCGGTCCGCGGGGCCGCGAACAGGAGAAGCATGATGTTTCGTGGGCGCGTCCGTCGTATTCACTTCATCGGCATCGGCGGGATCGGCATGAGCGGACTCGCCGAGATCCTGCGGACTCTCGGCTTCGACGTCACCGGCTCCGACCTGCGCGCCAACGACAGCACGCGCCGTCTCGAGGGCCTCGGCGCCCGCGTCGTCGTAGGGCATGCCGGCGACCACGTTGTCGGCGCCGACGTGGTCGTCTACTCGAGCGCGGTCCGCTCGGACAATCCCGAGATGGTTCGGGCGCGCGAGCTCGAGATCCCCATCATCTTGCGTGCCGAGATGCTCGCCGAGCTCATGCGAACCCGCTACGCGGTCACCATCGCCGGGTCGCACGGCAAAACGACCACGACGTCGCTAGTCGCGACCGTGCTGCGTGCGGCCGGCCTCGACCCCACGGTGGTCGTTGGCGGAAAGGTCAATGCGCTCGGCTCGAATGCCCGCCTCGGCGAGGGCGATCTCTTCGTCGCCGAAGCCGACGAGAGCGACGGATCCTTTCTCAAGCTCACGCCGACGATTGCCGTGGTGACCAACATCGATCCTGAGCACCTCGATCACTACGGGACTCACGATGCCGTGAAGGAGGCATTCGTAGAATATGCCAATCGAGTCCCATTCTATGGACTCGCCGTCCTCTGCATTGACCACCCCGCGGTGCAGGAGATCCTGCCCCGTCTCGAGCGCCGCCTCGTCACGTACGGAATCTCGCGCCAGGCCGACTACCGAGCCAAGAACGTCAGCTACGACGGCTTGGTAGCCCGGTTCGACGCGTTCCGCCGGCAGGATACGCTGGGGACGTTTGCGCTGCACATGCCGGGTGCTCACAACGTCCTCAACGCCCTCGCGGTCATCGCGGTCGCCGACGAACTGGAGGTTCCTCTCGACGTCGTGCGCGAGGCCATGGAGAGTTTCGGGGGCGTTCAGCGCCGGTTCACGGTCCTCGGGCAGCCGGCCTTCGAGCGCGGCGGCCGGAGGGGGGATGTCATGGTGGTCGACGACTACGGTCACCATCCGGCGGAGATCGAGGCCACGCTCGACGCCGCGCAGCGCGGGTTCGATCGGCGAGTCGTCGTGGCTTTCCAACCGCACCGCTACACGCGCACGCAGCTGCTGTTCGAGGAGTTCACCCGCGCCTTCAACAAGGCCGATGTGCTGCTGGTCACCGAGGTCTACCCCGCCGGCGAGGCCCCGATCGAGGGAGCGACCGGCGAGGCGTTGGCCGATGCGATCCGAGCGCACGGCCACCGAGGGGTCAGCTACGTCCGAGACAAGAAGCGCGTCGCCGCTGCTCTCTCGGAGGTCGTGGAGCCCGGGGATCTCGTGATCGCGCTCGGCGCCGGGGACATCAACGCGTCCGCCCGCGAGCTTCTCGCAATCCTGGCGGGAGGCGAGACAGGATGACACCCCTCAATCGACGGACCGAGCCGGCTTCCAAGTGCGACCGCGCGTCCCCGACGGACACGCGCCGGGGTGCGTCTCGGAGCTCGGGCCGTCGTTGGGTTTCCGCGCTTCGGACGATACTCGGAGCGACGCTCGTCATGGCCGCGTCGGTCGGACTGGCGGCTTCGGTGCGCCACTACATGACGCACAGCCCGCGCTTCTCCGTCGCTGACGTTCGCGTCACGGGGTGCTCCCACCGCTCCGTCGACGCAGTCATCGCTGAAAGTGGGCTGTCGGTCGGGGTCAATGTGTTCTCGATCGACCTCGACGAAGCGCGCGCCAAAATCGCGAGCGATCCCTGGATCGAAGACGTGTCGCTCGTCCGCAGCTTGCCCGCGACGATCGTCATCCACGTTCGCGAGCGCGTCGCGGCCGCGATCGTCGCGCTCGGTGACTTGATGCTCGCGACCCCCGACGGCGAGCCGTTCAAACGGCTCGAGTCCAGCGACCCCGTCGATCTCCCGGTCGTCACCGGCCTTCGTCCCGAGGGTCTCGCAGAGGACCGCGAAGGCACGGTGCGCGCTGTGCGGCGCGCGATCGGCCTCGCCGCCGAGTACTCCAATGGTCCGCTCGCCGCCCGCTCTCCTCTCGAGGAAGTTCATGTCAGTCGAGACGGCGCGTTCTCCATTGTGGTGGGCAAGGGCGCCCTGCCTATCTCGCTCGGTACGCCTCCGTTTCGCCGGAAGCTCGACGAGGCCGCGCGAGTGATGACGGAGCTCGACAAGCGGGGTGCGCACGCGGGCGCGTTGCTGCTCGACAACGACGTGCATCCCGAGCGGGTCGTCGTTCGGATGAAGTAGGATCACGATGAGGGAGAGGCTCACCCCGCGCAGGGATGCGTCTACCCCGCGCAGGGATGCGTCTACCCCGCGCAGGGACGCGTCTACCCCGCGCAGGGATGCGTTCACCCCGCGCAGGGACGCGTCTACCCCGCGCAGGGATGCGTCTACCCCGCGCAGGGACGCGTCTACCCCGCGCAGGGATGCGTTCACCCCGCGCAGGGACGCTACCCCGCGCAGGGATGCGTCTACCCCGCGCAGGGACGCGTCTACCCCGCGCAGGGATGCGTTCACCCCGCGAAGGGATGCGTTCACCCCGCGCAGGGATGCGTCTACCCCGCGCAGGGACGCGTCTACCCCGCGCAGGGATGCGTTCACCCCGCGAAGGGATGCGTCTACTCCGCGCAGGGATGCGTCTTCCTCGGAAACCGCACCGGATACCCCGACCAGGGAGACGTCCACTTCACGACCACGCCGAATCCCATCGCCGGGGTCGCCAACCCGCTCGCCTAGCCAATCACCCGCCCCCGCCGGGGGCCTCTCCGCCCTCGCAAACAGGAACGCGCCCCCTCGCTCCTAGTGAAGTAGCTCGAAAATATTGTGGCCCCAATGAACGCAATATTCAAATGAAGCTCACGAGGTGGCTCGATCCACACCCGCGGGTCGGTCTGCGGCCGCCGACAAGTGAATTCCACGCGCACGCCCCGCGGTCGACGACGCTGCGCGACGCAGAAGCTGCCTCGAACTTTGGGGCTGCGCTTCTGGCGCACCGGCGCGAATCGCAGCGCCTGCGCCGCTCCCTCCGGTCGACACCCGCACGGCAGGACATTTGACGAGCTCTCTTGACACCGCTGTGATACTAGATGTTCCACATTCGTACTTAGTCCGTGGAGGTTCGTCATGGGTGCCCGCGATTCGTCGATCTCACAACGAAGCTGTCCGATAGCGCCTGAAAATAGGGTTCGGCGGCCGTTTCTCGTCCTGTCGGTTGCCGGTTTCTGTCTTGCCATGGCCTCGTCGTGCGGCTCGTCGGGCGACGGCTCGGGCAACAACGGGGGCAGTTCGGGTTCTAGCAGCTCGGGCAGCAGCAGCGGCAGCTCCAGCAGCAGCGGTGGCTCGGGCAGTAGCAGCGGCAGCTCCGGCAGCAGCAGCAGCGGAACGAGTTCGAGTGGGTCAAGCAGCAGTTCCGGCGGCAAGAGCAGCAGCAGCAGTTCCAGCGGCACCAGTAGCAGCTCGGGCAGTTCCAGCAGCGGCAGCTCCGGCAGTAGCAGCTCTGGCAGCAGCTCCGGAAGCAGCAGCGGCAAGTCCAGCAGTAGCTCCGGAAGCAGTAGCTCCGGCAGCAGCAGCTCCGGCAGCAGCAGCAGCTCCGGCAGCAGCAGCAGCAGCTCCGGAAGCAGCAGTAGCAGCTCCGGCAGCAGCAGCAGCTCCGGCAGCAGCAGCAGCTCCGGCAGCAGCAGCGGTACCTCGTCCGGTGGTACCGACGGCGGCGCCTGCACGAACACCGACACGAGTCAAATCAATCTGGATGCATCCGGTTATGTTTGTAATAACCAATGGAACATCCAGGGTGCCTGGTATTGCTACACCGACGGCAGCGATTCGACCAATAGCTGCGGCGGCACGAGCCAGGGCACGGGCGTCATTCCTTGGAATGCAACGTCGAACGGAATGTGCCTTAGCGGGACGATCGGCGCGATAACCCCGGGCGTCAACAAGTATGCGGGCATCGGCTTCAAGGTCAACTCTGGACCGCCAGGCAGCACCGGATTCAATGCGTGGAACGCGAGCACGAAAAACATCGTCGGCTTCGCCGTGACCTTTGCGTCAGGAGCCAGCGGCAGGGGCACCAATGGCATGGTTCTCAACCTCGAGTATCCGACGACCGGGGATTTGGATCCGTCCACCAAGGACGCCCCCGGCCTCACGGTGCCCGGTGTGGCGGGTACCTCGATTACGTACAACGCGCTCTTCTCGGACGCGGTGCTGGCCAATGACAAAACTAACCGAACTTCTGTCGACCCGACCACGCTGACCGATGTGAAGGTGGCGTTCCTCCCCGACAGCGTCGCGCACACATACGACTTCTGCATTACCAAGATCGTGCCGCTCACGCAGGCGCCGAGCCCCGCCGTCGGCACTGGGAATTACGGACCGGTCTGGAACAACCAGACGGCGCAAGCCGTCAACGGGGTCAACGGCTATGCCGTGCAGAGCGCCCCGTTCGCTACAAACGGGAACCCGATGACGATGCAGGTGACGGGCGGGACCACAGCCGGCCACGTCGGGTTCATCTACACGCCGGGAAGTCCTTTCTCGACCATGTCCAACGGCCCGGGATCGTTCCCCGCGATTATCAGCGGCTGGGGTCCAGGGGAGCAAGGGATCCAGTTTTATGGGCCTTACAAGGGCGGTAAGACCATCGCCACGCTCACGGGCGTGCAAACGACCTGGTCGTTTACGACCGGAGGCTCCGGAAACGGAGACGCTGCCTACGACGTGTGGTTCAGCAATGGGTCCGCCGAGCCAACCCTTCCCCCCAGCGTCGAGTTCATGGTGTGGATCAACCACGGCGGCAAGAACCCGCTCGGTTACGGCACTGCGGCCGGTCCCGCTTTGACCGTCGGTTCGAATAGCTGGACCCCGTACGTAGGAGAGAACACGACCCAGCAAGCCGTCGTGAGCTACGTGCCTGCGACTGACTCGAACAGCGCCAGTATCGATCTATTGACATTCTTCAAAGATGCGGTCGCAGCCGGTCACGGATATGCCGGCCTCACCAGTGGCTCGTACCTGCTCGGCGTGCAGGCGGGCTTCGAGGTCTACGGCGGCAGCGCTTGGACGACGACCGACTACTCCGTCAGCATCCAGTGATCGCCTCCCATCCGCACATATGAAGCGAGACGGCCCTCCTTCGACGCCACGAGCGTCGGGAGGGCCGCTGAGCTCGTTCGAAATACCCCCCTTCCGCGAGATGACTCGCCGGACCGATGCGATAGAATCGTCGACGAATGTGATAGGGGTGCAGTGATGTCCAAGAAGCTTTATCGGTCGGTGCTTTCTCTTCTCGCGTTGCCCGCCCTCGGGTGGGAAGCTGGCTGTTCGAGCAGTTCGAATGCGGTGTCCAACGGTGATGCGGGCAATGTGGTGGACTCCGCGGTCCCGCAGTCGGACGCGGTCAGCCCGCTCGGCGACGGAGGGACGGCGGCGGATGGCTCCCCGGGAGCTGATGGAGCCTCCCAAGGGGCTGATGGCGGCTCTTCCGGAACCGAGGGCGGTTCCCCGAGCTGGACGTACGTGCTCATCGACGACATGGAGACGACCACCCATGGCCCGATCGAGTTCGACGCGGGTATCGATCCGCCGCTCACGCCTGGCTACTGGTATAACAGCGGTGCGCAGGTCGGCCTCGATGCCGGAGATGGCGGCGATATGTCGATCCCGCCGCAGCTCGCGTTCGTGTTCACGGCGCTGCCCACGCCGACCACGACCTTGAATGGCAAGACCAGCGAGCACGCCGCGCGCCAGTTCTGCGTGCTCACCGGCCTTTACGACACCTGCGGCGTCGGCTTCGAGTTCGCCCAGGAACCGGAGCTCGATGCGGGCGTAGCGGACGCCTCCGCCGTAGACGCCACTGTCGCCGACCCGGGAGATGCGGGAGATGCGGGAGATGCGGGTCCCTCGATCCCGAGGGTCACCATCCCCTTCGACATCAGCCAGTACAAGGGCATCACGTTCTGGGGCATGACGACCACGCCGGACGACGGCGGCACGCTCCAGGTCAAAGTTCAATTCCCCGATACCGACACCGATCCGCGGGGCGACGTGTGTAACAACGGAAGCTTGAATTATACGTACTGCTACAATAGCTACGCCGCATATGTGAATTTCACGAACGCATGGCAGCAGTTCATCGTATTGCTCGATCCGGGGGATGGGGGCGTGGACGGGCCGCCGGATGGGGGGATCGCCATCGATCCGACCTGGGGCTATCAGAACGCGCGGTGGATTCCGACGCAGGTCTACGGCATCAACTGGCAGGGCCAGAAGAACACGGTACCCGATGCCGGCCCCGTCTCCACCGACATCTGGGTCGACGACGTGTACTTCCTCGAGTGAGCGCGAGCGGGGGGGCGGGTTAGGTCCGGGACGCGAACTTGTGCTTTAGCGCCTCGCACACGACCGCGGGCGCGTAACGGCTCACGCTCCCTCCATGGCTGGCGATCTCTCGGACCAGCGACGCGCTGATGAAGCCGTTACGCGTCCTCGTCGGCAAAAAAACGGTGTCCACGTCGGGGTCCAGGTCGGCGTTGGCATGCGCGATCTGGAGTTCGTTCTCGAAGTCGGTCGCGGCCCGCAACCCTCGAACGATGACGCGTGCCCCGATCTGCTTGCAGTAGTCGATGAGAAGACCGTCGAACGCTTCGACGCGGACGTTGGCGAGGTGCGCCGAGATCCGATGGACGAGATCGACGCGCTCGGACACCGTGAAGAGCGGGCTGCGCGTCGCGTGCTTGCCGATGCCGACGATGATGTCGCTGAACAGCGCCGAGGCGCGCTCGATGAGGTCGAGGTGCCCGAGCGTGGGCGGGTCGAAGCTCCCCGCGTAAACCGCGAGGCGAGCGAAGGGCCGGCCATCTCCCGATGTCATGGCTGTTTGGGACGTCCCGTCGGGGCAGCGGTGGGAGCGGTCCGGGCGCCGGGATCCGCCGCGCTGTTTGGAGGTCCGTCGGGGGCTCCCGGGGCTGGCGGGCTGGGCGCTCCGGAGGGAGTTGCTGCGGCAGGACTGAGCAGGGTCGGGTCGGGCTCTACCCACATAAAGCGTCCACCGTCGGCGAGTGTCACGCGGAAGAACGCCAGCAGATCCGCTCCGACCATGCCCCCGAGGTCGATGTCGAGGCCCTGCGTGCTTTCCTTGAGGTCGACTCCCGACACGGCGGGCAGTTTCGGCAAGTCGAACCCGCCGACGCGAAACAGCGGCACTGTTCCCTGGCGAATGTTTGCGCTGGCGCCTGTCACGGGCGCGAGCGAACGGACGTCGACGCCGGCCTTCTTCCACGATGAGTCCTCGAGAAAAAGGGGAAATTGCCGTGATGTGTCGACCAGAAGCGGGATGAGATCCTCGTCGCGCGCCGTGACGGAGGCGCGAAGGATCATCCCGCCGCCTCGAGCGTAGTAGAGAGGCACGCGGCTCGCGTCGGGCGGCGCGGAGGCGTCGTGGCGCCGAACGACGAACTGGTCGCCCCGACGATCGATCGTGACGTGCGCGTGGCGCAGCAGCTGGGTGCCGAGCATCGCCTTGACGGGCACGCCGAGCTGTCGCGAAATCGGCGACAGGTCCTGCACGAGAGCCGGGACATCCCGAATCTCCACGCGGTCGAACCGGAGGCTCACCCAGGACGCCTCGCGACGCGACGTCGAGTCGATGAGCACTTCGCTCGACGCTGTCGCGATGACGGCGAGGATTCGCTCGCCGTCGAGTTCACACGGAACGACGCTCGCGGCGCCGAGCGACACCTTTTCGATGGCGCGAGGCATTTCGACCGCGGCCACGAGGCCACCATCCATCTCGAAGGGCCGGCGCCCCGAACCGCGGCGAGCGAGCCCGGCGACCTCGCGCGCCCACGGGTCCTTTACGGCGGGGTCGGTCAGCACGGACTCGAGTTCGTCGGCGGCATGCTCGACGTCTCCGGAAAACCAGAACGCGCGCCCGCGGATGGCGCGGGCGGAGCTGGATTCCAGACCTTCCGTCAAGCGAATCGCGTCCGGGAAGTCCAAGCGCACCAGCGCGATCCGGGCGCCAACCTCACGAATCTCGGAGTCCTTGGGGGCGAGGGCGAGCGCCTGCGCCGCGGCGTCGCGAGCGTCGTCGAAATCGGCGCTTCGATAGCTAGCCTTGGCGCGCTCGATCCATTGAGTGGCCGGCGACGGGCGCTCCGGCGAACGAGGCGCGGCGGCCGAGCCACACCCGAAGAATGTGGCTGATGCCAGGGCGAGGACGGGCAATCGAGTACGCATCGAGGGGGCTTTCACCGTCGAGGCAGAAGCGAAGTGGGCTCGACGCGCAAAATGCGGTCGGCTCTCAGCGTCCTTCGACCTCGTCCCGGCAGCAGATAGCCCACAACGCGCGGCGGGTCGAGATCCGCGAGAACGTCCACGAGCACCATCTCGAGCCGCTGCGGCGCACGTCGGGCAGGTCGGTACGTGAGAATGACGGCGCACGCGCGGGTCGCCGCCTCGCGGCATGCGTCGACGATCGCGGGTCTCGCGCAGCGCTGCCCGACCCTCACTTCCCACAGATCGCGAGCGCTGGCCGGCTCCAGCACCTCCAGGCACCGCCCGAAAACCGCCCGAAGTGCGAGCACATCGCTGTCCGCTCGATGGGCGCGCCCGCGCGGGATGGAGAGCTCGCCGCAGAGGGCATCGAGCGAATAGGAATGGAACGCGAAAGCCCGGCGCGCCAATACCAGGGTGTCGAGCCAATGGGGCAGATCGAACGCCATCCCTGCGCGGGCGAACTCCGCGCCGAGGAAGCGCACATCCCAAGATGCGGCATGAGCCACGACGATGGCGCCGCTCAAAAGGGTGCGCACGTCCTCCGCGATCCGTGCGAAGGGGGGGGCTCCGACGAGAGCTTCGGCTGCGATACCGTGGACTTCGGCGGCTCCCCCTGCGCGCTCGCACGGGTCGACGAGCGTCGACAATCTCGCGCCCGCTCCGTCGCCCTCGACGCGCTCGATGCACACTTCCACCACGCGGTCTCGCTCCGCATCCAGCCCCGTCATCTCCAGATCCACGAATGCCAACGGAGCGTGCTCGAGTGGAGAGTCCCACGGCGGACCAAGCGGTGGCGGCGTCAACAAGGGTTCCAGTCTACTAGAAGGCCGTCTTTCGGCCGATCCCTTCGCGATCCCCCAGCGTGGCCAGCGCAGAGAAAGTACGCTCCGCGCGACTCGCCGGCGGCTTCGCTCGGGTTCGACCGAAAACCACGGGCTTTCTCTGTTTGGACGAAAACCCCGCCGACGCGTAGGCGCGTTGATAGACTTGCGCGGGCCATGCTCCCGGAACAACGGCAAGTACTCATCGTCGATGACGAGCCCAACCTGCGCAGGATCCTGTCTGCGCAGCTCACGCGCGATGGGTATGAAGTGCTCACGGCGGACGATGGCGAGCAGGGACTCGCACTCCTTCGCGAGAACCATATCGACCTGATCATCACCGACCTCAAGATGCCCAGGGTCGACGGAATGACCCTGCTCAAACGGGCCATCGAAGAGGAGCCCGAGCTGCCCGTCGTCGTCATCACGGCGCACGGGACCATCGACACCGCGGTCGAGGCGCTGAAGATAGGCGCCTTCGACTTCGTTACGAAGCCCTTCGACAAGGACGAACTTCGGCAGATTGTCGCCAAGGCGCTCAAGACTCGCGAGCTGCGCGGTGCCGATGCGACGCCGACGCCCGTGACGCACGGCGCGCGCTTCGGGATCATCGGGACCTCTACCGGGATCACCGAGCTCTACGCAATCCTCGAGCGCGTTGCAGATCAGCCGACGACGGTTCTCATCACGGGCGAGAGTGGAACGGGCAAGGAGCTCGTGGCGCGCGCCCTGCACGAGCACTCCGCGCGAAAAGACAAGCCCTTTATCAAAGTCAATTGCGCGGCGATTCCGAAAGAGCTCATAGAGAGCGAGCTATTCGGGTACGAGCGCGGTGCCTTCACGGGCGCCGTGACGAGCAAGCCGGGCCGGTTCGAACTCGCGAGCGGCGGCACTCTATTCCTCGACGAAATCGGCGAGGTTCCCGTCGAAATGCAGGTCAAGCTCCTGCGGGTACTCCAGGAGAGCGAGTTCGAGCGTGTCGGCGGCATCAAGACGATCCGGGTCGATGTGCGCCTCGTCGCCGCTACCAACCGGGATCTAAAGAAGCTGATCGTCGCCGGTGGATTCCGAGACGACCTCTTCTACCGCCTGAACGTCGTCCCAATACGCCTGCCCCCGCTGCGCGAGCGCGTCGGCGATATCCCGCTTCTCGTCGACCACTTTCTCGCGAAGTTCAACGAGCGTCTCAAGAAGAATGTCGAAGGTCTCGAACCTGCGGCGCTCGAGCTGCTCGGGCAATACCCTTGGCCTGGCAATATCCGAGAGCTCGAGAACGTGATCGAGCGTGCGGTCCTCTTCTGTGACACGCAGAGACTTCGTGCGGACGACCTGCCGCCTGACCTTCGAGGCATCTCCGCCATGTCGACAGCCCCGCTTCCCGAGGCGGACCTCCAGGCAGCGCTCGCCGGCGAGGGCGGTCTGAAAGAGCACGTCAAGGTCGCCATGAGTCGTCTCGAGCGAGAGCTCGTGAGTCGGGCGCTGCAGCAAACGGGCGGCAATGTGACGCACGCAGCTCGACTGCTCAAAATCTCGCGCAAGGGATTGCAGCTCAAGATGAAGGAACTCGGTCTGCGCGAAGCGCCAACACCGGACAGCAAGGGAGAGTAGCCTCCCATTTTACGGTAGGAGACGCCGATGCTCCGAGAGAAACCGGATGAACCTGTCGAGCTCGAATGCCCCGAGTGTGGTGCACTCGTGAGGACGACGCTGCGTAAAGCGCAGGAGGGCACGCTGCACTGCCCGAAGGGACACGAGATGGACGTGATGAGTGTGCTCGGCAGCGGACTTGCGACCCCGAGCAAACCGGACCGATGAGCTCATAGGCAAGCAGGCTTGAAGTGGACGTGGCCCTTGTCGTCCGTCGTGTACGGTGGGCTGCAGTCGGGGGATCGTGGCGGCAGGATCCCCCGCGGTCCACGATAGATCTCGTGCGGCTCCACGAAAGCTGGGAAACTCGGAGCTGGAGAAGCCGATGCGGACCCGGTCGGGGCGTTGACCCCCGGCAGCTGGGAGTGCGTATCGACTTCGTCCAGATCGACAGGGTTCGAGTTCGGCGCAGCGGTCTGCCCTGCTTCGAGGGTGTCCTCAGCGCCTGGGCCGTGCAGTCGCAGCGCGACCAGCGCCGTTCCCGCAGCCCCCAGAAGAATTCCTAGAGCTATGATCGCGATGACGCGACCACGCGTTGCCGCGTGTGGAGGCCTCGAAAAAGACGCCACGAGAGGGGGCGCCAAGCTCGGCAAGGGTGCGAACTCGTGCGGCGCGGGGACGGTTGACGGAGACGGCGCGGTGACGCCGAGCACCTCCGATACGTGCGAAGACTCCACGCCGCTAGGGGCCACAGACACTGTCAAGGAAATGTCTCGCCTTTGGGGCACTGCGTCCGGGCGGGTCAGGACGGAGCTCGGGGGGGACACGCTCGAGAACCGACTGCGCTCCACGTCTTCGATGAGTTGAGCGCGCTCTCGCAGCTCGTCGGGCGCGAGGTCCTCGACCCACTCGCCGACCTCGGACGCCGGCGCGACACCCACGACTGCCGCCACTTCCGACGCCATCTCACGCGCTGTCGCGAAGCGCCCCTCCGGATCGCGGTCCGTCCCACGCAGAACGATTCGGTCGAATTCAGCGGGGAGGTCGGAAACCAAATGGCTTGGGTGCGGCACCTCACCGGCAAGCACCAGGGACATGATGTTGGCTTCGTTGTCTCCAAAGAACAGGCGACGTCCCACCAGCACTTCCCACAGCACGACGCCTGCGGCGTAAATATCGGTCTGGCGCGATACGGCACCGGTCGTGATCTGTTCGGGTGCCATGTAAGCAAGCTTGCCTTTGAGCTGCCCTTCGCGCGTTCCCTGCACGCGACCGACGGCCTTCGCCACACCAAAGTCGAGAACGCGCGCGACACCATCTGTGCCCACGAGAACGTTCTGCGGCGAAACGTCCCGATGCACGATGTGTAGGGGCTCTCCCGTCTCGTCCTTCGCTTCGTGGGCCGCGTGCAGGCCGTTCAACATTCCAGACACGATCGCCGCGACGATCTTCACCGGGATGCGCTCGCCTCTCTGTTTGGAGGCTCGCGACAACCGAGAAAGGGACACCCCGCGCACGTATTCCATCACGAGGAAGAGCTCGTCCTCCTGCGCCACGACATCGAGTGTGGGGACGACGTTCGGATGTGAAATGCGTGCCGCTAGTCGCGCTTCATCAAGAAACATCGCGACGAAATCGGGGTCTTTCGCATACTGCGGATGCAAGCGCTTGATAGCGACGGAGCGCGCAAAACCGGCCGCGCCCTGTAGGCGCCCGAAATGCACCGTGGCCATGCCGCCCGATGCGATCTCCCCATAAAGAATATACCGCCCAATCGTGCGCGGTCCGCCAGCTTGCGGCGCGGCCATCATTGGCCCCTAGATTATCCCGAGACAACGTGGACCGCCAACAGGCGTCTACGGTGCCCCCCCGCTCCCTACCACCCCAGTCGCCACCATCCCACCGGAACCGCCGTCGTCCGATGTCAGCGGATCCAGGGACCGCGCGCGAATCGCGGAGACAGACGTCTAGAAGTGGGGTGATTTTCGTCGAGCCCGAGCGAGGCCGGCGCCGAGTCGCCCGGAGCCTACTTCCCGTAGGCGAGGACGCTCGCCACCGGGATATCGGGAAGGGATCGGCGAAAAGCACCCCTAGGAGACGACGAGAGCGAGTTCGTCGTCGGCTCCACGTCCGTGGCGAGCCACGAGCGCGTGGGCCACGACCGCCGGGTGCTCTCGGAGCAGGGCTGCCTCGCCTGTAAGATCGACGTACCAGGGCAATCCGTCGCTGTAGAGGACGAGTGCCTCGCGCGGCGAGAGCGAAAACCGCTGGGTCGCCATGCCGGCGAGTCCACCGGGCGCGCCAAGTACGTGCGACCCGCTGGCGAGACGCTCGGACCGGCCCGCGCCGAAGACGTACGCGGTCACGTTTCCCACTGCCGCCAGCGTTGCATCCGTTCCGCGTTCGATGCGGACGGCGGTCATGACGGCCCCCCTCGAGCCCTCGACGGCCGAATGGCATCGGCCTAGAAGCGCCGCAGGGCTCTGTGTCGGATCCGACGCCAGTACGCGCGCAGTTCGGGCGGACGCCTCCCGCGCAGCCGCGCCATGGCCCAGCCCATCGGCGAGTCCGACCAGTAAACACTCCGCGTGGCGGGCAAAGGCTGCATCATCGCCGCTCGTGCGCTCCTCTCGGACGGGCCGCCCGAACACTCCGACCTGCCGCTGGCGAATCGACGAAGGTCCCTTCCTCGCGCGTACGCACGTCCCCTCCCCGATGCGCACATCGATATCGATTTCGTCGGCGAGTTCGACCACCGCGGCAAGACCTGAGTCGTGGTTGCCAAGACGGGCGGTGCGACGCCGAAGCGCGGCCGCAATGTCGGCGATACCGGGCCCTCGATCCATCGCCACCACTTCGAGTCTGCCCGGGCCGAGCGTCTCCGACGCGCGTACGACCACGCGGCCGCCACCCGCATGATCAAGCTGGTTCTGAGCGAGCTGCGTACTTATGGCGACAAGAGCCGTCGTGTGCGCGTCCGACATCTGGACCCGCGCGCTCGCGGCGCGAACGCAGGAGCACACTTCCGACAACGAGGCCCGGTCGACGACGGCCACACCGTCGTCCCATCCCACCGCGGGCGCTACAGCATCTTCCACTTGAGAATCTCCACGGTCGTGCCTTGGCCCACAGTCGACTGCAAATCGAATTGGTCGACGAGTCGGCGGCTTCCCGACAAGCCGAGCCCGAGCGACCTAGCCGTACTGAATCCTCCCGAAAGCGCGGCCGGCAGGTCGGCGATGCCCGGGCCCGAATCCTTGAGTGTCACCCTCACCCCGACCCGGTTACCTTCTTCGACTACGTCGATCGTCGCAACACCACCCCCCGCGTGGCTCCACGCGTTGCGCGTGAGCTCGGAAGTCGCCGTGACGAGCGCCGCCGAAGCGAAGGTGTCGAAGCCATGCGCCTCCGCGAGGGTGCGCACAGCCCTCCGAACGACGATGATGTCATCCTCGACGGCGATCGGCAGTTGGTGACAACGACGGGCGGTCACGCTGGGCCTCGGCCATACTTGCCGACCGTCGCCCTTCGGCTCCGGCGGAGCAGACGGAGTCCTTGCTCGAGGTCGAGCGCAGTGCGTACGCCTTGCATCGGATACCCCATGCGCACGAGCGTGGCGGCGATTTCGGGACGCATGCCGACGAGCACAGTTTCTGTTCCCATGAGGGCGGCCAAACGACCGGTGTCCGTGAGGATTCTCGCCACGTACGTGTCCACGACATCGATGCCCGTGATATCGATGACGAGGCCGCGGGCCCGCTCCGATTCGATCGCCGTGAGCACATCGACTTGGAACGCCTCGGCCACGGCGTCTCTCAATTCGACTTGAACGGCGGCGAGCAAGACCCCATCGATCCGCAGGATAGGAATTGTTCCGCGCATCGTTCAGCTCTCGCGCGGGGCCAAGCGCGCAGAACCCTTTCGCGGTCGAATCGCCTTTCCGACGAGACGCAGCGCCAGCTCGATTCCATCTTGAAGGCGACTGAGCGTATGCATCGTGGTGATGTCCACACCGAGGTGGACGATGGTCCGCGCGACCTGCGCGCTGATTCCGGTCAGAATCGTCTGCGCTCCTAGCAAGCGAACCGCGGCCGTCGTCTTGACGAGATGGTCCGCCACGTTCGTGTCGACCACCGGGACGCCCGCGATGTCGATAATGATGCACCGGGCCTTCTCCTCCACGATGCGGAGCAGCACGGTGTCCATGACCTGCTGCGCGCGCTGACTGTCGATCGTCCCGACGAGCGGCAACAGTAGAATTCGGTCGTGCACCAGAATGACGGGGGTCGACAGTTCCCGGAGCGCGGCCTGATGACGTCGGATCGCATCCGAGTTCGCGAATATGTAGGCGTCCATGGCGAGAGACACGTCGAACCACACCAGCTTCTGGAGACTCGCGAAGGCGGCGGCTGCTTCGTCCGCTGCGAGTTCAGCGTAGAAATACTGGTGCAACGAGTCGAGATAACGTCGATACGTGCCGAGATACCAAGCCGGACCCAACCCGATGCGCTCGTGAACCGCGCCGACGAGCAATCGGTTCTCGACGTATTCGAGGTCGCAACGACCATCGAACAGCTCGAGAAAGTACTTGCGCTGCAACCTCTTGACTCGAGCTATCGTCGCTTCGTCCGGAAAGAACTTACGCGTGTGTTCGCGCGATAGCATGAGTTCGTATAACGACTCGATGATGCGATCCGCGTGGTTCTCAGCTAGACCGCGAAGCGACCGGAGCCGCACCAGGTCGTCGTCGGTCAATTCACAATAGTCGCGCCGCGACCGAATCGTCGTATCATCAAGCTCGAGTCCGGTAGTGGAATTCCGTGGGCTCATCCTAGCTTCCGAGGCACTGCGTGTGGATTGACGACAACCGTCGTCGTCAGAATGATAGTCGTTCCGACATGTCAAACACGGACGTACTCGACGTACTCGTTCGATTCACTCGCCTGGCGTCCGAGGCGAGCACGAGTGACACAATCCTACCGCTCCTCGCGAACGCTGCCATCGATTATGCGAGAGCGAACGGGGCCGTAGTGGTAGAGGTCCTCAGTGACGGTACCGCACGTGTCGCCGCGTCGTGCAAAGTCGGGCCGGAAATTGCCGGCTGGTCCGGCGACATCGACGGCATGGATGCGCTCGGTGCTCGCTTTGCGGCGCTGTCGTCGCCGCGTTTCGTTCGGTCGATGACCTTGCCGCTGGTGAGCACCGGGGGTCTCTTCGGCGCCCTGATCCTGCTCTTTTCGGACGAGACCGAAATTCCCTCGGAAGCTCTCGACGTCGCGCGGGCTTTTGCTGATTTGGCGGCCATCGCGCTAGGGAGAGCCGACCAGATTCAGAAACTCCTTAGGGCCAATAGCGAACTCAATGCGTCCCGCGAGGTGCTCGCGCGCACGGAGAAACTTCTCGCGCTCGGGCAGATGGCTGGCGGGATTTCGCATGACCTCAAGAACATATTGAGTCCGCTCAGCCTACATATCCAAATCGGCCAGCGAGCCTTGATTCGAGGAGACAGCGCCAAAGTGGGAGCTGCTCTCGAGGACTGCATGCAGCTTCTCAAGCGCGGTGTCGAGACTGTGGACCGATTGAGGGCGTTCGGGCGGCAGAGCGGCGAGGCGCTGCCGCGTGCGCTCGACCTCAATGAGCTTGTGCGCGAGGCCTTGGGGATCGCGCGCGCGCGTCTGTCGTCGCACTCGGCCGCCCGCGTGGATATCGTGGAGGACTTGGCCCCGTCGCCGGTCGCCCCGGTGCGCGGTGCCGAGGTTCTGGCAGCCATCGTCAACGTTCTCGTGAACGCGATCGACGCGATGCCGAAAGGCGGAACGATCACCATTCGGACCGTCGAGCGCGGGGACGGTGTGGCTCTCGTCATCGCCGACACCGGACCCGGAATGACTGCCGACGTCGCGGCACGCGTGTTCGAACCGTTCTTTACGACCAAGGGGGCGGAAGGAACCGGACTCGGGCTCCCGATGGTCCACGCGACGATGAGGCGCCATGGCGGGCGGGTCACGCTCGACACCGCGCCCGGACAAGGAGCGGTGTTCACACTCGTCTTTCCACGAAGATCTCCGGACGAGGATCCACCAGACTAAGCTAGGCACGGACATCGCAAGCAGAAGCGAGATCCATGGAGGCCACTGGATCGACCGAGCGATTCGCCGTTCTCGCCGCGCTCGACGGTTCGTGGGCAACCGATGACGTGGTGCGCGCGAGCGCAAACTTCGCGCAGTCAGTGCCGCGAGGCGAGCTTCATCTCGTGCACGTGGTCGAAGATATGCGTCCGTTCATCGAGGAACCAGGGCGACGCTCCCGCCAACGAGCATCACCGGACGAAATCGCCGAGCTTGCCCGCGCGCAGCTGCGTTCCCGGGCGGCCATCGTGAGGGGGGAATTCGGAGGACCGCTGGCTATTCATGTGGCGGTCGGCAGCGCATGGAAGCAGGTCTTGCAAGTCGCGATGGATATCCAGGCGGATGTCATTGTCATCGGAGCGAGCGGGCGCCACGGTTACAAGCGATTGGCTCTTGGTTCGGTGACGGATCGCGTCGCACGGAGCGCATCGTGTCCTGTGGTAGTCGTTCGTGAGAAGGACTACCACTCAGGTCCGCCGCCCGAGATCGAGCCCGCGTGCGCCGCCTGCTTGCACGTTCAAGAGGAAAGCTGCGGAGCGCGGCTGTGGTGCGAGGCCCACGCCGCTGCGTCCCCGCGAGGGCATATGCACGACGTCATTCCCTGAGCTGTCTTGAACCGACGGCCTCGGCAGGCCATGGGCAAAACCGGAGAGCGGCGCGCGTCAAGTCGGGTGGTGGCACGCAGGCGCCGACGCGGACGCCACCATCGACCGCCCAGCTGCCTCTATCTGGACCGCGCCCAGCACCAACATCGCGGCGGCGGCGACAAGGCGAACCCACCTCGCGCGTGTGTGCCGCGTGACGATGGCCCCTGTCACGCCCACCATCGCGAGCATGGGAAAAGTGCCGACTCCAAACGCGACCATCGCAAGGGCCCCCGAGGGCGCAGAGCCGGTCGTGCCGGCTAGCGCAAGCGCGGCATACACCAGTCCACACGGCAGCCATCCCCAGAGTAGGCCGAATGCAAAGGCTGCCGACGTCGATCGGGCAGCGGCCACTCTGAGCGCCAGACCGGAAATCCGCCGCCACAGAAGGTGCCCCGGCCACTCCAAAACGCGGATAGCCCCTGGGAATCCCGCGAGGTGAAGGCCTACCAAGATCATTACAGCCCCTGCGACGAGTCGCAGCGCCCAGGGCAGTCGGTCGGACCCAAGGACGGCTTTGAGGCCGCCTCCGGTCGCGCCGACCACGGCGCCGGCCATGGCGTACGACACGATTCGTCCGGCATGGCTCGCGATGTGGCGCTGGAGCTGGGTCCGCGTCAGGCTGGGTGCTTTGCCCACGGGCGCAGAACTCGCCAAACCGACGAGCCCTCCGCACATCAACGTGCAGTGGCTAGAGCCGACTACCCCCATGAGAAGTGCCGACGAGAGGGCGGCAGCGATCGTCATCGGGAAGGTCCGAGGAACATGGCCGTGACTACGGCGCTCCGCGTGCCGTCCGCTTCGGGTGTCACGCGCGCTTTGACAGAAAAGTCGCCGTGGAAGCTCGTCAACGGGACGGACAGGACGATCGGCGCGCGCGCGTCCCCGAGCGGTGCAACGGTGACCTCGCGCAGGGGTACGAGGGCGCCCATCTCGTCGCGGGGCTCCACGTCGACGAGATAGCGCTCTGCCACACTCCGCTTATTGACCAGGTGGATCTGAAGTGCATTGCGAACCACGCCTCCCTCGATGGCGTAGGGTGCGCCCGGCAGCCTGAGCAGCGTAGCCTCGAAATCCATTCGACGGCGCGCGACAACCGTCGCGACGAGAGCCCCAGAAATCAACAGCGCCGAATAGATGAGGAGTCGCGGGCGGACGAACCGGCGCGCCCGACCGGCCAGTCCCGCTTGCGAATCGTATCGGATGAGTCCGTGCTCCCGACCGAGTTGCGTCATGACGCCGTCGCAGGCATCGATGCAAGCGGTGCAGGCGATGCACTCAAGCTGGACGCCGTTGCGGATGTCGATGCCCGTCGGGCACACGGCGATGCATCGGCGGCAATCGACGCAGGCTCCAGCTCCCTGCTGGTCCTTCTTGCCGCGAGGTTCCCCGCGTCGAGCGTCGAACCCGACCCCGAGCGAATCCTCATCGAGCAGCACGGACTGCAAGCGTCCATACGGACAAATCACGACACAGAGCTGCTCGCGGAACCAAGAGAAATTGAAGTAGAGAACCACCGCCACGATGAAAACCCAGGTGAGTGCCCTCGGATTGGCGGCGAAGCCACGCCGGATCATCGCAACGGCCTGCGGCGCCGTGACGAAGTACGTGAGGATGATGCACGCGATTGCAACCGATACGGCCGCGTACAGCAGATGGGCGGCCATGTGACGCGCCAGCCGCTCGACCGACCATCCCGACCGCTTTCGCCGCAGCCGTCGCTCCCGCGGCCCTTCGACGAGGCGCTCGATGCGCCGATAGACGCCGTCGAGAAAGACGGTCTGCGGGCACGCCCATCCGCACCACACGCGTCCGGCCAGCGCCGTGAGCGTGACGATTCCGAAGCCAATCGCGGTCAATAGGAAGGAGAGCAGCCAAGCGTCTTGCGAGTTGTATACCGCCCCGAACAGGAACAAATTCGAGTGATCGATATCTAAGAAGATGGCGGGATGACCGCCGACGCGGATCCACGGGATTCCCAGCCAGAGTGCAATGAGAACGACGAACGCCGCACGCCGAGCGCTATGGAACTTACCGGCGACGTCTGCGGGCGCGATGGTCCGCCGGTGGCCGTCGGCCGGCAGCGCCGCCGACGGAAGCTCGGAATCACTAGGGACATGCGCGTTCGCCATGATCTACGGTTCCGCCAAGTCGCCCTGCGGCGCCTTGCCGCCAGCCACGTGCGTTCCGCGAATCGAGAGGACGAACGCGACGGCGGATTCGACACGATCCTCCCCGAGCTGCGGTCCCCACGTGGGCATGCCCTTGGCGGCCACTCCATCGTAAACGGTCTTGTAGACCTGAGACGGCTTGCTCCCATGCAGCCAGTAGTCGTCGGTCAAATTCGGTCCGATGCCGCCGCCCCCGTCGGCCCGGTGGCACGGCGAACACATCGAGCCGAATAGCTCCTTGCCGCGCCCGACGATGGCCGGATCGTGCGCGAGCGTTGCCAGCATCGTGTCATCCACCGTTCCCCGCTTGCGCGCCGCCTCCGACTCGGCAGCGCGCAACGCCGCGACTTCCGACGCGTACACCTGCAGCTGCGAAGGAATCGCACCGAGGCGGCGCCCGTACCAGTACACGAGCGCGAAGACGACCGCACCGTAGAGCGTGAGCTGCCACCACAGCGGCAGCTTGTTATCGTGTTCGACGATGCCGTCGTAGACGTGCTCGTCCTGCGGCTCTCGTCTATCGGTGCTCATGGGCAGCCTCCTGCGCTTCGCGAACGTCCAGCGGCATCCGCGCCGCGGCGTCGATCTCCGCCTGCGACTGAGCCATCGCCCGAATCACGATCGCGAGGAACACGGCCAAGAAGACGAACATGGCGACGAGGGGCGCCATGAGCAGCGGAGATCGAGTGAGCAACTCTGTGACCATCGAGGGATCCTCCGGGGCTTCGCCGAATCATGGATTCGAGCTGCGAGTCTGTATCGGGCTCGGCTTGGTTCCGAGCCTTTGCAGATATGCGATCAGGGCGACGACCTCCGAGCGCGCGTCAATGGCCGCAATGCCTTCGTCACGCAAGTTGGACGCGATCGCAGCGCTCTCGGCGTCCGCGTCGGGCCCCGCCGTCTCGATGTCCCTGGCGCTGTACGGGACGCCCGCCCACCGAAGAGCGCGCAACTTGTCCGCCGTGCGCGAGAGGTCGACTCGGTCGATGGCGAGACGCGGAAAAGAAGGCATATTCGAGCCTGCGGAGACCGACCGCGGGTCGAGCATGTGACGGTAGTGCCAAAGATTGGGAACCTTGCCTCCCTCACGGGCAAGGTCCGGCCCCGTGCGCTTTGAGCCCCACTGGAACGGATGGTCGTAGATCGATTCGGCCAGCGTCGACGGATCGCCGTAGCGCTTGGACTCGAACACGAAGGGGCGGATCATCTGTGAGTGGCAGGTGTAACAGCCTTCCCGGATGTAGATGTCGCGGCCTTCGAGTTCGAGCGGGCGTAGCGGTTTGGTGTCACTGGTCACCGCCATGTCGCTCGGCGTCACGAGCAGAGAAGGGACGATCTCCGCTACGCCTCCGGCAAGAACTGCAAGCACCGTGAGGCTCGTGAACACGAGGGCGCGCCCCTCGAGCAAACGGTGCCACTCGGGTCTGGTTCGGTCGACTGTCAGCCGTAGCGCAATCACACCCAGAATGCTCGCCATGACCGCGATGCACGCGAAGATGATGCTCGCCTCGTTCTTCACCACCGCCATGGTCGCCACGCACGCGCTGACGATGGCCACAACGATCACGGGTTTCCCGAACACGACATCCGACCACGGTCTCGACACGGACACGTCCGCTTCGACGACGACCTCGATCTGCCCGTCGACGGCCTTGCCGAGCACGGCCGTGCGCGCGAGGTTGACGGCCATCAGAACCATGCCGGCAAGGTAGAGAGTCCCGCCCACCAGCCGCATGACGTACATGGGGCGAATGGCATTGATGGTCTCGACGAACGTCGGATATTGCAGGTTGTTCTGCGCGTCCGTTGCGCGCCACATCAGTCCTTGGGTAATGCCGCTTGCCCACATCGCGGCGAGATAAAGCAAGATCCCGAAGGTGCCGATCCAGAAGTGGATATCGGCGAGCTTCTTCGACCAGAGGGGACGGCCGTAGAGGCGCGGCACCATCCAGTAGAACATCCCCGCCGCCATCAATCCGTTCCATCCCAGGGCACCCCCGTGGACGTGACCGATAATCCAGTCGGTGTAGTGGGCGAGTCCACTGACGGCCTTTATGGAGAGCAGCGGACCCTCGAACGTCGCCATGCCGTAGAATGTGACTCCGGCGGCAAAGAACTTGAGCACCGGGTCGCTCCGGACTTTCGCCCACGCCCCGCGCAGGGTCAGAAGCCCGTTGAGCATGCCGCCCCAGCTCGGGGCCCAGAGCATGATGCTGAACACCATTCCTAGGGTCTGGGCCCAATCAGGAAGCGCGGTATTGAGGAGATGGTGCGGACCGGCCCAGATGTAGACGAAGATGAGCGACCAAAAGTGGACGACGCTCAGGCGGTACGAATAGACCGGTCGCTCGGCTGCCTTGGGCAAGAAGTAGTACATGATGCCCAACACCGGGGTCGTGAGGAAGAACGCGACGGCGTTGTGTCCGTACCACCACTGGATGAGGGCGTCCTTGGCTCCGCCGAATAACGAGTAACTCTTCAGCGGGCCTATCGGAACGGCGAGAGAGTTCACGACGTGGAGAACGGCCACGGTGACGATCGTCGCGATGTAAAACCAGAGGGCGACGTAAAGGTTCCGCTCGTTCCGTCGGGCGAGCGTCCAAAAGAACTCGATTGCGAACGTGATCCAGATGATCGCGATGGCGATGTCGATCGGCCATTCCAATTCAGCGTATTCTTTGCCCTGGGTAAACCCGAGAGGCAGCGTGATGGCCGCGGATACGATGATCGCCTGCCAGCCCCAGAAGTGGACCTTGGCGAGCAGGTCGCTCGGCAGCCGCGCTTTGACCAGTCGCTGGGTCGAGTAGTAGACGCCCGCGAACATCATGTTGCCGACGAAGGCGAATATGACCGCGTTCGTGTGGAGAGGGCGCAATCGCCCGAACGTGAGGTACGGCGGGATGTTCGCCGGCCACCAGGCAAGTTGCAGCGCGACGATTACGCCGACGAGCATTCCGACCAATCCCCACACGACCGAAGCGCCGACGAACCACCGTGCGATGGAATCGTTGAAGACGATGCGCTTGGTCTCCAAATGCGGGGATGCGTCGCGTCGTACGTCCGGAAGGGCGCGATCCGATACGGTCATGGGCGGTCGTCCTTTTCGAGCGGCAACAGCGCGAGTCTGTCGGCGTGCTCGAAGTCTCTATGGCGGAAGCTCACGGCGAACAGGAGCACTCCCCCTAACACGAGAACCAGGCTCACGAATACCTGTAAGACTATGATCTCCATACGCGATTCCTCGGCGAGAGCCACACGGCGGTCATCAGGGTGGTGGTGAGGGAACTCAGGGGCATGAGGACTGCGCAGACGATCGGCGAAATGTGGCCGGTCACGGCGAGGACGGTCGCGAGGGCGTTGTAGGCTGCGGCCAGCACCAGGTCGGCGCGCACGACGCGGGTGAGGGTGCGGGCG
>JBEKXD010000034.1:0-63882 GCA_049512415.1 Polyangiaceae bacterium | reverse complement strand
ACGAGGTGAAACCGGTCGAGGTCGTTGCGGACGACCATGTCGAACGGAGTCGTCGTCGTGCCCTCTTCCTTGTAGCCGCGGACGTGGAGATTCCGACTGTTGGTGCGCCGGTAAGCGAGGCGATGAATGAGCCAGGGGTAGCCGTGGTACGCGAACACGATCGGCTTGTCGGTCGTGAAGACGACGTCGAACTCCCGGTCCGACAGGCCGTGGGGATGTTCGCTCGACGGCTGAAGTTTCATGAGATCGACGACGTTGACGACGCGAACTTTCAAGTCCGGAACGTGCTGTCGGAGCAGGGCGACGGCCGCGAGGGTCTCGAGAGTCGGGACGTCGCCCGCGCAGGCCATGACGACGTCGGGTTCGCTCCCGCGGTCGTTGCTCGCCCAATCCCAAATGCCGATCCCCGAGGAGCAGTGCTTCACGGCCTGGTCCATCGTCAACCACTGCGGGGCGGGTTGTTTGCCGGCGACGATCACGTTCACATAGTTGACGCTGCGAAGGCAGTGGTCGGTCACCGAGAGCAGCGTATTGGCGTCCGGCGGCAGGTACACTCGGATGACGTCGGCCTTCTTGTTGACGACGTGATCGATAAAGCCCGGGTCTTGGTGGCTGAACCCGTTGTGATCCTGCCTCCACACGTGGGACGTAAGCAGGTAGTTGAGTGACGAGATGGGTCGCCGCCACGGGATGTGGCGCGTGACTTTCAACCACTTGGCGTGCTGGTTGAACATCGCATCTATGATGTGGATGAACGCCTCGTAGCAGGAAAAAATTCCGTGTCGGCCTGTGAGCAGATAGCCCTCGAGCCATCCCTCGCACTGGTGCTCGCTCAACATCTCCATGACGCGCCCGTCGGGCGCCACGTGGTCGTCGGTGTCGAGAATCTCGGCGTTCGAGTTGCGGCTGGTGACCTCGAAGACGGAGGTCCATCGGTTCGACGCGGTCTCGTCGGGGCTGAAGATTCGAAAATTCTTCGATTCCGCGTTGAGCGACAGAATGTCACGCACGAAATTCCCTTGAATGCGCGTGGCCTCCGCGGTCACGGCGCCCGGGCTCGAGACGGCGACCGCATACGTGCGAAAGTCGGGCAGGCGCAGGTCCTTGCGGAGCAAGCCGCCGTTGGCGACGGGGTTGGCGCTCATGCGCCGGGTTCCCTTCGGCGGCAGCTCGGCGAGCTCGGTCGCGAGGCGTCCTCCGGCATCGAATAGCTCCTCCGGGCGATAGCTCTTGAGCCAGGCATAGAGCATCTCGAGACGCTGGGGATCGTGGCCGATATCGAACGGCACCTGGTGCGCCCGGAACGTGTCCTCCACGGGCTTGCCGTCGACCGTCTTGGGGCCCGTCCATCCCTTGGGCGTACGCAAGACGATCATGGGCCACCGCGGACGCCACGGCGTGCTCGAGGCGCGCGCATCGCCCTGCAAGCGTTTGATCTCCGTGACGACTTCGTCGAGGGTTGCGGCCATCTCCGCGTGCATGGTCTCGGGGTCGCTTCCTTCGACGAATCGCGGGGCGTATCCATAGCCGCGCATCAGCTGTTCGAGCTCCTCTCGGGGGATGCGCGCGAGCACCGTCGGGCCGGCGATCTTGTACCCGTTGAGGTGGAGGACCGGCAGGACCGCTCCGTCGGTCCGCGGGTCGAGAAATTTGTTGGAGTGCCAGCTCGTAGCCAGGGGCCCGGTCTCGGCTTCCCCGTCGCCGACGACAGCGAACACGAGCAGGTTCGGGTTGTCGAACGCAGCCCCGAATGCGTGTGACAGGGCGTATCCGAGCTCGCCGCCTTCATGGATGCTGCCCGGCGTCTCCGGCGCCACATGGCTCGGGATGCCTCCAGGGAACGAGAACTGCCTGAAGAGGTTGCGCATGCCACGCTCGTCCGCAGACACGTCGGGATAGACTTCGCTGTACGTTCCCTCGAGCCACGCGTTGGCTACAATGCCGGGCCCGCCGTGCCCAGGCCCGGTCACGAAGAGCGCATCGAGGTCGTGCTCCTTGATAGCCCGGTTGGCGTGGGCGTAGATGAAGTTGAGCCCTGGCGTCGTTCCCCAATGCCCGAGCAGGCGCGGCTTGACGTGCTCCATCCGGAGCGGCTCGCGGAGCAGCGGATTGTCGAGCAGGTAGATCTGTCCGACGGACAGGTAGTTCGCAGCTCGCCAGTAGGCGTCCATTTTGCGCAGAAGCGAGTTCATGGCGGCATCATCCTTGGGGCGGCACGATACACTGGGACTCGGCCGGAGCACCCGGTGAAATCGTTTGCGCGGGCCGGTCCTTCGGAACCATCGGCGCGGTCGCCCGTTGTCACGGGCATGTCCAACATCCGAACGTTCTTCCGCCGGGTCTTCAGTCCGCCGCTCGACGCCCCGTCCGCGGTCGTGCTCATGCGCCTCGTCGTCGGAGGCATCTTCCTGTCCGAAGGGATCCTCAAGTTCGTGTACGCGAATCAAGGAGTCGGGCGGATGGCCAAGCTGGGGTTCCCTTTCCCCGTGTTCACCGCAGATTTCGTCGGCACTCTGGAGATCGTGGGCGGCCTGCTCTTCATGCTAGGTCTCATGACGCGGGCCATCGCGATTCCCTTCGTCATCGAGATGATCGTAGCCATTGTCTCGACCAAGATTGGGCTTTACTTTGGGACGTCTCCGCTCGCCCCGCCTCCCGTCCCGCCCAAGGTGGGGTTCTGGGCCGTGATGCACGAGAGCCGAGCCGATTATGGGCAGCTTCTGACGTCGCTGTTTCTGCTCGTGGTCGGCCCCGGACCCTGGTCGCTCGACGCCGTGCTCCGGCGCATGCGTCGTCCGGCCAGAGAGGGCTCGAGGGGATCCGAGCGCCGCGTTCGCTCCGTAGACGCCGCGCGATCCGCCTCTTGAGGTCAGCGCTGGCTCTGTTATTGGCTGAGAATGCGATGGGAGCCGGGGTTGGCCCGCGAAGCGCTCGCGTGCGTCGATGCTCTCCACCGCCTGGCGCGCCATCTCACCGGTTCCGACGCGGATGCGGAGGATCTCGTTCAGGACGCCTATGCGCGCGCGTTCGGAGCTCGGGCGCAATTCACGGCGGGAACGAACCTGCGCGCCTGGCTCTTTCGCATTCTGCGAAACGCGCATATCGACGCCCGCCGCCGTGCGACGAACAGCCCGGTCCGCGGCGAGCCGCGCGGCGACGAGGCTCTCGAGGGAGCGGAGCCGAAGTTCGAACCGCTGCGCGGCGACCGCGAACTCGACCGACTTCGAGCCGTGGTCGCCCGGGATATCGAGGTTGCCTTGGCCTCGCTGCCCGTCGATAGCAGGATGATTGTCCTGCTCGACCTCGAAGGGCTCACGGAAGCGGAGTTGGCTGAGGTTTTCGGGTGCGCGGAGGGAACGATCAAATCGAGACTCCACCGAGCGCGCACCTTCCTTCGTGAGCGGTTGAGCGACTATTCTGGGTGAGGAAGCAACATGGAATGCTCGGAGGCGCGTCTTCTCGGGTTGGATCGCCGCCGCGGCACGATGGCTCCGGCGCTGACGGTGTCGTATGACAGCCATCTCGCCGAGTGCGTCGCATGCCAGCACGAGGACGCCGCGGAGCGGGCGCTCACGGTGGCCCTCAGGCGGCACCTGTCGCTCCGACGGGCGCCCTCGTCGCTTCGGAGGCAGATTGAGGCCCAGTGGCTCGGGTCCCGGTCCCGTGGTCGTGCAATTTTTCAAATGATCGCGGCTATGGCAGTCGGCGCAGCGCTGTCGCTTATCGCGGTCGCGGCTCTTCCGGCGCGCGCGCCCGACCCGAGGATGGTCGAGGAGGCTGTGAACGACCACCTCCGGCTGCTCAGCGGCCAGCACCCGCTCGAGGTGGAGAGCACGAACATGCATCAGGTCGTGCCGTGGTTTTCGGGCAAGCTCGACTTCGCGCCGCTGACTGCGTTTGCGGGCGACGAGGAGTTTCCTCTCCAAGGTGGCCTGGTTGGCTACTTCATCGACCGCAAGGCGGCGATCCTGGTTTTCAAGAGGCGCCTGCACACGGTTACGCTGCTGGTGTTCGCTGCCCAGGGCTTGCGCTGGCCGTTTCTATCCCATCCGTTCTCAGCGTCCTCGGGATTTTCGCACGAGACGTCGCGCGGCTTCCACGTCGTGCTCTGGCGGCGCCAAGACCTGGGATATGCGCTCGTGTCGGACGCGAATGAAGCGGACATGACGGCTCTGGCGGCGCGAATCAGCTTGCCTTAGCGCGCACGGCTCACCCGCGCGCGACCTGCGGCCGGCCGCTTCCTGAGATCGGTCAAGCCACGCGGACCAACCGGTCTACAGAGAACACACGAAGACGGCCTTGTCCGCCCGGGACGCGGGCGCGTTTCCGACAAGGTTTTTGGCTGCGGGTCCCCTACTGTCCAGGTGAGCCCAGTGAGCGTGCCGGTCGATGACCTCGTGGGGAGGACTGTGGTGACCCGGTTGCCCGCGCTTGCCGGTCCCATATCGTTCGAGGTCGTCTACGCGGGCTATTTCGACGAGGTTTCGCGATGGGTTCGCGCACTCGGCGGACCGGAGGCGGAACGCGAGGACCTGACGCAGGACATATTCTTGATCGTCCATCGCCGGCTCGCTGACTTCGACGGGCGGAACCTGCCCGGCTGGATCTATCAGATCGCACGGCGCCGGGTTCGAGACTGTCGCCTGCGCTGGTTTCGGTCGTCGACCGGTCACGCGCTGGCGGACGACGCTTTCGGCGTTGCCGGTGGCCCTGATCCGGAGTCAGCGCTCCGTTCGAAGGAGAGCGAAGCGATTCTGGCGCAACTATTTTCGAAGTTACCGGACGCGCAGCGCGCAGCCTTCGTGCTTTTCGAGATTGAGGAATACAGCGGGGAGGAGATCGCTCGCATCCAGAGTGTGCCGGTCAATACCGTGTGGGCGCGCATCCGTACGGCGCGGCAAAAACTGGTTTCGCAGTTGGCTCGTGGGAACAAGACCACTTCGCATGGGAGATTGCGGTGAAGCGGCTCATCCACGACGCGTTTCCGCCTGGGACTCCCGAGGAGCGTCTCGTTCGACTGGTGCGCGCCAGTCCGCGCTTTGAGCCGGAGCCGTTCGCGAAGCCGCGCGTGCTGGCACGGGTGATTCTGACCCCAGCTCGTCGATGTGGCGTGCTGCCAAGGACCTTCGCATCCATGATCGTGTTCGGAGGCACCGCCATGGCGGCGGCGGCTGTCGGCGACCACTTCTGGACGGCTCATCTCAATGCGCTCGGTGGGGTCGACCCCTCGAATGCCGCCGAATCCCCCGGTCCGCCCCCGCGACCCTCTGCGGTGGCGACCGCCGCTCTGGCGGCCGAGCCGACGGCTCAGCAAGCTTTCGCGCCGGCCGCCCTAGGTGCCCCATCGATTTCTTCCGGTTCCGTGCCGGCCGACCGCGTTCGCTCCCCGGGTGTCACTGCTGGGCGAAATCGGTCCGGTCCGAAAGCGTCCGGAGTCGCCGACACGAGGGGCGGGGCGCTTCCCGACGCGGATCGCGAAGATCCGGCTCAGGTGCTCGAGGCGATCCGGTCGCTCCGCGCGAACGGCAACGCGGCTCTTGCTGCGGTCTACCTCGACGAATACATGAGGGAACACCCGCGCGGCATTCTGGTCGAGGATGCGCTCGCGCTCTCGATCGAGGCGGCCTCTGCGCGTCGGGATCGTCGCTCCGCGGGGGACTACGCTGAGCGCTATTTGCGACAGTATCCGGCAGGGCGTTTCCGAGCGCTCGCGGAGGACGCGCTCGGACGGCCCGGTCAATAGTAGAACCCGTTATGTCGTGAAGCGACGCGGGCCGCGTCAGGACGGGAGAGCCGTCGGCGACCTTCTGGCTACGACGGGGTCGCCGTGCGCTTCCACACCGGTGTCGGACGCGATTCCGACCGCGTCAACGTAGGCCTCTTCGCCGTGCTGGGTCGCATCCAAGCCCTCGCGCTCATCCGCCTCCGGCACGCGCAGCCCAATCGTCCTATCGATAGCCTTGACGATACCGAAGGTCAGCGCGATCGAGTAGACGCCCGTTGCAGCGCACGCTGTGGCCTGCACGACGAGTTGGTGAACGTTTCCGAAAAGAGCCCCATCGGCCCCGTCGGCGTTCAAGACCTTCTGTGCGAAGACCCCTGTGAGCAGTGCCCCGAGCACACCCCCAACGCCGTGAACGCCAAAGGCGTCGAGAGAGTCGTCGTAGCCGAAGTGGTCCTTGAGAAGGACGGCTCTGTAGCAGACCGCGCCGGCAGCCAGACCTATGACCAGTGCCGCCCAGGGCGCGACGAACCCCGCGGCCGGTGTGATCGTTGCTAGGCCGGCCACCAGGCCCGAGGCCACGCCGAGCGCCGTCGGCTTGCCGCGGTGTCGCCATTCGACGGCCAGCCATCCCAAAGCCCCGCCCGAGGCGCCCAGGTGTGTCGTAACGAACGCCAGCGCCGCGACGTGACCGCTCGACGGCGCACTTCCTGCGTTGAATCCGAACCAGCCGAACCAGAGAAGACCTGCGCCTGTCAGCGTCATCGTCAGGTCGTGCGGCAGGACCCGGTGCTTTGGATAGCCCAAGCGCTTGCCCACCACGATGGCGCAAACCAGCGCACTGAGGCCAGCCGTCAAATGGACGACGATTCCGCCGGCGAAGTCCATGGCCCCGAGCTCGTGCAGCCAGCCTCCGTCAGCCCACATCCAATGGGCCACCGGAACGTACACCAGCATCGACCACGCGATGATAAAGACCACGTAGGCACGAAAGCTGATGCGCTCGGCAAAGGCACCCGAGATCAGGGCTGGCGTGATGACCGCGAACATCATTTGAAACGCGACGAACGCGAAGGCGGGTACCGTCCCGTGGGCCGAGTTCGCGAGGCCGTCCAGGAAGAGGTGGTCGGGTCTCCCGATCAGGCCATGAACGGTGGGGCCGAACGCGAGCGAGTAGCCACAGATCACCCACACCACACTCAGGACGGGTATGGCGGCGATCGAGTGAACGATCGTCGCCAGCACGTTCTTTCTCCGGACCATCCCGCCATAGAAGAGCGCGAGAGCCGGGGTCATGAGCAGGACCAACGCGCTGCTTATGAGGAGCCACGCCGTGTCGCCGGGGTCCGTGCGGCTGAGCATGGTTTCGGGATAACGCACTAATTGTTTCGGGAATGTTTCCTACCCAGTCATTCTTAGTACTGAGGGGCCCCTCCCCGACCTCGAGGGACTGTCAGAGTCTCGACTCGCCGCCGGAAGCGCGGCGCCCCTTATTGAGCCGAAGTTGGACGAGGGGCGCGCCCACAGCCGCGGTCTGGCCGCCGGGCCGTTCGGGCGCGAGGATCGAGCCCAAGTTGCGCGCCAGGCCGCGGCGGTGACCCTCGTGGATGTCGTATGCGAAGCGGTCGAGCGCCTCGGTGTCGATAGGGTCGCCGTTGACCGAAATGGAAAGGCACGGCAGCGGCAAATGTTCGCCGGCGGCGCCGAGCTGCGCCTCCGCAATCTTGTGGGGCATGCACTCATGCGGCCCGACGACGACGACACCCTGAATCAGATGCTCGTGCAGTTCGTGAAGGGGCCCCCCGACGGTCAGGCACGCCTCGCCCGCGAATTCGCTGTCTATATAGGGCAGAGAAGAGCTCACCGTCTCGGTCACGCTGAGTCGAGGACCCCAATCGAGCCGCTCGCGGCAGATGTCGTACAGGATCTGCGCCGTCGCCCGTTGCAGCAGGCCGGTCATCAAGATCGACGGCGTGCGGTCGTCTTGGCGCAAACGCCCGTCGCGCCATCGCTTCTCCGCGAGGTACGACGTGTACTCGAGCCACTCCACGAACGGGGCGAAGCGCACGCGAATTCCACGCGCCTCGAGCTTCTCGATGAGAAAGTCGTTGGCGAATGGGTCCAGCCGAACGTAGATCTCCCCCACGACGCCGACCGTCGGCGCGTCGACGAGCGGATTCTTGATCTCTGCCATCTCGGCCGCGGCTCGCGTGAGGACATCGCGCGCGCCGAAGAGACCTCCGAAGAGCTCTTGAACGGCTTCAGACACCGTGCCCCGCGCGGGCCGCCGCTCCATGCACTCGATGAGCTCTCGGAAGTAGGCGTCATGCGCGCGATCGGCCGCCCCCCGTGTGCGTTCGACGGGGCGAACGTCGAGCAGCATCGTCTGGAGCAGGTCGTGCGCCAAAAAGCCAATCCAAGTGCGAATGGCGAATGCGGGCGACGTATCCCGAAAATAGTCTCCGTCGTCTGGCGAGAAGACGCTCACGCGGTCGCCCCATCCCGCTTGCTCGAGTGCGATCTTGTGCAGTGTGTTGTAGACGCCGAATCGGCACGGGCCCCGGGCGGTCGGCATCAGGAACACGAACTGGGTGTCCTTCTTGGCGTCTCGCTCGAGCCGGTTGAGCAGAGTGCCGAGCGTCAAGATCATCGGGACGCATTCCTTGCCCGAAGTGTGGCGCCTTCCCGTGCGGACGTCGTCGCGTGTCGACATCGGGAGCGCTTCCGCGTGCAGCCCCTCCGCTCGGAGCGAGGCGGCCGCGATCTCAGCCTGCGGGCCCATCCGAGGGAGCAGGACCGTGGCGTCGCGTTCTCGTGCGTCCCGAAGCGAGGCACCGGCCCTCTCGTGGGCCGTGATGTCCGTGCGCTGCGCGCGCGTCGACGCACCGGTTCGCATGTCCGTGTCCACGCAGTAGAGAAAGGCCTCCATCCGCGTCTTCGTCCCGGCGTCTCCCGAATGTCCGTCGGTTTCGACCACGGCGAAGGGCTTGCCCCGCATGACATACGTGTAAAATTGGAGAGTGAAGCTGTCGGGACCACACGCGTAGTTGCTGCAAAACACCGAGTAGAGCCCAGGCGTTCGGCGGACGGTATCGGCGGCGCGCAGGTTGCGCTGGCTGAATGCCCAGTACTGGTCGTGGTACGTCGGCGAGCCCGGCGGGTTCGGCAGGCAGTCGACCGGAATTGGCATGGCGCCGAGACTACGAAGGATGCTCGGAACGTTCGAATTCAGGACGTCGTTGTGTATCGTGTAGGGGCGGCCGAGGACCGCCACCGGCACAATCCCTTCGCGTCGGCAGAACGCCAGCGCCCTGCTGCCGATCTCGAGGCACTGCTCGTCAAACCGGTTCTGGGCCAGTGTGGCCCGTCGGAACGCTTCGTCGAAGCGAGCCTCGGCGCCGAGGTCGGCGGCGAGGCGCTTCATGACGGCCCTGAACGCGCCGCCTTCGTAGGCTTGGCCGTCGAACCGGATCACCGGGCGGAGGATGCGCAGTGTCGGTTTCGAGCGGGGCTGGCGCGGAGCGTCTCCGGCCACTTGGGAGGCGACGAGGTTGCTCACGAGATCGGGGGACGCCTGCACGATCGGACAGAGGACGGAATCCTCCTCGTCGGCGACGCTCGGCAGCTCCCTCAGCATGGGGATGAGCAGAGCATCGATCCCCCGCGATGCGAGATCGAAGCAAGCGCCGTGGAACAGTTGCATCGGTGCGCAGTAGGGGACGCGCGCTCCTTCGATGCCGCGGCGAAGGGTGCTCGCACCGGCGTGGCGAAGGATCTCGGTGCGTATTCCCAGATTGCGCAGGAAGACGACGAACAGCGGCAACATCCCTTTCAGGGAAAACTCGTCGGTCAGTCCCACAACGAGACCGTCTGCCGGCTCGAGTTCTGCCAGCGCCGCGAGCACCAGGCGCTCGCGCTCGGCGAACGTGTCGGGGGCCAGGTCGGGGAGCTTGCGCCTAGCGCCAACCCGGTCGTAAAGAGAGCAGTTGCCGCCCCAGAGAAACTTCTGTTCGACGCCGCCGACGTCGGTCTTGAGGCGATCGATGCGGCACTTGTTGCCGGTGCCTCCGCAGCCCTTGGTCGAAGGGCAAACGAAGGTCTCCTTCGAGACGATACGAGCCTCGAGAAACGCTCGCGCGTCGATTGCCTCGCCGTCGAGCCCGAGCTCCTCGATCGCGAGCAGCGCGATGCCGAAGGCTCCGATGGTGCCGGGGTTTGGCGGCACGACGACGGATCGTCCCGTCTGACGAGCGACTGCCGCCGCGAGCGCGTCGGAGCTAAAGGGCATGCCCTGACAGAAAATCCGTGTGCCTACGCTGCGCGGGCCTTTCACGCGATTGAGGTAGTTCTGGATCACCGAGTCGTAGAGTCCCGCCACGATGGCGTTGCGGTCGACCCCCTGGCTGATCGCCTCGTCGATCACTTCGGCCATGAAGACCGAGCAGTGTTGGCCAAGGGAGACTCCGTGGTCAGCCCGGAGAGCGAGCGCGCCGAATGCCGCGATGTCCTGTCCCACGGACTCAAACTTGGTCCCTTGCTCAGCAATGAACGATCCCGTGCCGGCGCTGCACGCTTCATTCATGGCTGCATCGATGACCCGCCCGCCCTCGAGGCGAATGTACTTTGCGTCCTGCCCTCCGATCTCGAAGATCGTGTCGACGTCGGGGTCGATGGCTGCGGCACCGCGTGCGTGCGCCGCGATCTCGTTCATGACGAAGACGCGGCGATCCCCGTAGCAGGTGCGCAGAAGCGACCCGACGACCTCGCGCCCGGATCCAGTGACCCCGACTCCGACGACGCGTGCCCGAGGCCCATCCACCCAGAGCCTCATCAAGCGCTGCGCGGCTCCCACGGGAGCGCCCTCGGTCCCGATGTACGCTTCCCAGACGACCTGACGCGTCTGCGAGTCCACAGCGACAACCTTCGAGCCGGTCGACCCGATGTCGAATCCGAGGAGCACCGTATCGTTCGGGCGTACGTCGACCGGGAGCGGTGCCTTGGTCAGTCGCTCGACTCGATCGAGGGCTGCCCGGAGCGCGGGAACGGTCTCGAGGGGAGAGCCGACCGCGGATGCGAGCATGGCTCGCGACGAGGGCACACTGCACGGATGTTCGAGCGCATGCGTCGCGGCGCCGAGCGCCTCGAGATAGGAGTCTTCCGCGCGAGCCGCGACCAGGTGCATGCCGCGCTCGCGCAGCCAGACATCTATCTTCTTTCGGATTCGCGCGGAGCGGCACACGCCACCTGTCAGCACCACATTTCGTGGAGCGAGCCGCGGACGAACGAGCGAGAGCACGTTCTCGCTGACCGCGTCGTAGAGGCCGGCGATGACCTGGGCGCGGCCCTCGCCCTTGTTCGCGAGGTGCGTCATGTCCGTCTTGAGAATCACCGGACAGCGCCCGGAGAGCTGCGCGGGGTCGTCGACGTTCTCGCACAAGGCGGATGCCTCGTCGACCGAGAGGCCGAAGCGCGCGACGAGCTGCGACAGGAAATTGCCCGTGCCCTGCGAACACCGCGAGTTTTCTTTGAACCAGTCTTCGCCGCTCGCTCCGAGTTCGAGGACCGAAAAGCCGCGCGCTCCCACGGACACGACGGTGACCGCTTCGAGCGCCGGTCGCGAGGCGCGAACGCCCTTGCGAAGCGCCGCCTTGGTCGGGACGCTCGGAGCCGTCAGGACTCGGCTCAGGCGACCCGTGACAGCGATTCCTCCGGCCGACTCCACGTCGATGCCGGCCATGAGGTTGAGAAACGCCGCGTGCGGATCCTTGCCGTGCGGCGCTTGCCGGTGCAGGGTGACCACCCGCTGGCCCGCGTGCTCCTCGATCGCGACCACCTTGACGGTTTCCGCTCCGACGTCGACGCCCAAAAACATGTGCCTTGCCACGGGCGCATCCATACAACATGACGCTCGTGTCAGGTACTCAATCCCGTATCGTCGCCGCCGAAATCTGCTGTTTTGTCAGGACAATCGCACGCACGCGTTCGGTTTTGCGACCTCGACTGTACACGCGGGTCAGACGCGGTGGGAGTAGGTCGGTCCCGGCGAGTCGGGAGCTCGTGCGGAGCGGGCCGCCGCTCCTCTCGAACATGATCCCGACAGGAGTCCTAGCGCGTGCAGCAGAAGGTCAACTCGCCCGCGGGAGTGACTCCACCGGTTGCGACGCCGGCATCTAGCACGACGCAGGACGACGGAATCGTCGGCGTCGCTGTGGCCGTCACATAGCGCGGGTTTCCCGGAACGCATTGGCCGGCAGGGGACGTCACGGCGACCTGGTAGACGTAGGTACAATCATTGGCGGAGACGTCGGTGGCGATGCTGCTGAGCGCGCACGAAACCGGGGCCGGCATGCACTCGCAGCCGCTCCCGTCGCAGTTGCGCGAGTCCGTGCCGGCATCAAAGGTCGGATGTTTCTTCGGATACATGGGCGTGTTCGAACACGACAGATCGCCTTGCTGGTAGACGCATAGCCCCGCCGTGAACAGCGTCGTCGGGGGCGGGTCGACGCAGACCTGACCTGAGGAACATCCGCCTGAAGCCCCTTCGTGCAGCTCGCGCGATGGTTTGCAGGCGCGTTGGCTATCGGTCCATGTCCACGGGGGAGCGCTCGTGGTCCAGGCCGGGTTGCAGCGTGCCGCAGGCGCAGTCGGTGCCGATATCCAGACCGAATCGGTATTGCTGTAGCCTGGCAGATAGCAACCTACGATGGTCGACGGGGACCCCGACGACGTCCCGCAATCAGGGTCAGAAAACGGCTCGATGGACGGTCCCGGGCACCCGGCGTCGGCGGGTGCCCCGCATGTGCAGGGGCATATTGCAGGGGATGCTTGCACCGAGCGGTGTCCGTCGAACACGTCCAGCCCGTAGTCCGTGCCAGCATCGGGACATACGGGCGGCGTGGGAGGGAACGCCCCGCCATCCTGGTCATAGAGAATAGCTGGCCCGAACCAGCCGCTATACGTCGCCGCGCACACGAATCCGGCAGTGATGCACTCGGGGTCGGCGCAGTCGATCTTGCCATTGCAGTTGTCGTCGATCCCGTTCGTGCAGTCTTCCGGGATCAGGCTGCAAGCATCGCCCTGGCCGGCGTCGCGAGCGTCGCTCACCGCGTCGGCCGCGGACTCGGAGGCTGCGTCCGCATCGTAACGGCTGCCGTCCCCCGCGGCGCTGTCGCCGGTCGCGCCGTCGAGCGTTGCGTCAGCGTCGTCGGGGGAGTCGTTGGGGGTACCTTCGTCCCCCATGAGTGTTCCGTCCTCCTCGCCAGTGCCGTCACCGCTCGCCTCGGACGGGGCATCCGCGCTGGACTCGACGGTGACGTCGAACGCGGCGTCCTGCGCGGCGTCTGCCTGCGCGGCGTCTGCCTGCGCGGCGTCTGCCTGCGTGACGTCCACGCTCGCATCCCCGAGCTCCGGTCCGTCTGCAGTCCCCCGCGGTTCATCGCCAGGACATGTCGCAGACTCGGAGCACGTGCTCGTTACGCATCCCCCGATCGCGGCGCCGACGGTCGACGCCGCAAGGAGCAACACCCCCACCGAAAACGCTTCGAACGGTCTACGGTTCATCGGAGGCTCCAAGCTTATCAGGCCGCGGCGCGTGCGCCCGTCGATTGCGTCGCTCGCGGATCCGGCTGCGCTTCCCGCATCCGCGCCGAGGGATCCAAGGGGAAGCACCCGGTGATGCGGCCGCCCACCCGGGTGGAGCCGTTTCAGTCGCAGGAGACTTCGTGACCTTTGACTTTGCAACCGGTCTTCTTGCACTCTTTGTACTTTGTCCACTTCATCGTCGCCGAACAGGTGAGCATCTGTTTGGCGTCCGCGGTGCAGGAGTAGTTGTCGACAGGGCGGCATAGTTCTCCTTCGCGCGCGACGGATTGATCGCAGGAGACGGTGTTCGACGATATGGAGCACCCCTTGAGGCCGCGGCACGTATTCGACGCCTGGAACTTACCGGCCTTGCACACGACCTCGATCTGCTTGTCCAAACTGCAGCCGTAGTTCGCATCGCCAGGCTCCTCGATGCACACGTCGCCCAAGTCGGCCATGCTGTCGTCGCATTCAATCGTGTTCCCCTGAATCTGGCATGACTTGGGGCCCTTGCAGGCTCTGGCGACTTGAAACTTGCCCTCTCTGCAGAGGAGTTCCTTCTTATGATCCGTACTACACGACCAGTTCTCGTTGAGCGTCGTCTGGCAGACGTCGCCTTCCTGAGCCAGGTCGTCGTCGCACTGTGAAGCCGTTCCCGTGCCCTGGCATCCGTGCGGACCTCGACACGGCAGCACGACGGCCGTGCCGCCGCTGCAAAGAAGCGCCGACGCCGCATCGGTACAGGCGAACTTTCCAATGTTGGAACACTTGTCACCAGGCTTCTGTTTGCATTGTGTCAGCCCGATGGTCATGCCCACGCAGAGCGCAACCGCGACGAGACGAGATCCCAGGCGTACCATCTTCCCTCCTTGGCAGGGTTTTGAACCAGTACGCGATGTAAGCGTGTTTGCGATGCGACGTAAAGAACGCAATTTACCGCGACGGAGGCGACAGTCGAACCGGCCCGGGGGGTTGGCATCGTGGGGTCGCCGCCCTCCGGCATGAACGAGTCGCCTTTAGGGTCGACGGAGTCCTAAAACATCAATCCGTCCGAGACGTAGACGCCCACTGGAACCGTCGGATTCTCCGACACGGCATCGGGTGAATACGCCGCCTCGACGCGGAAGATCGCGGCTTCGCCCCACTGAAGGAAGAAGCCACCGCCCACGCCAAACTTGAGGCCGAGGGACGTGCCGTCAGCCGCCGAGATGGCGGAGTATTGGTTCCACACGCGTCCGCAGTCGAAAAATGTTGTCGTCCCGATCAGGAAGCGTTCACCAAGGACTCTTAGTCGGGGAAAGGGCGTGCTGCGAACTTCGATGTTCGTGAGGATCTTCACCGGCCCCGCGTATCGTCCCTGCGGCACTCCGCGAACGCCATTTTCGCCGCCGAGAAGATATTGCGGCTCGAAGTTTCCGCCCTGCTGTAAGTCGTAAAACGGCACGCGGCCGAATTGGAAGCTGGCTACGAAGCGGCTGGCGAAGAGCAGCGGTCCGCCGAGCGGAGCGTAGTGGGCGAGCACCGCGGAGGCCTCTCCGTACCCCACCTGCTCGGCCGATCCCGCGGTGGCTCCCACTCCGATCTGGTAGAAAATCCCCTGTCGCGTGATAAATTCGCTGTCCCGCGTGTCGATCATCACGCCCGCGGACAGGCTGCCGAGCACGGCGGGCTGCAACCCGATGACGGGAGGGTATGCCCCTGTCGGCGGCCCAGCGACGTCCTCTTGTAGCTTCGAGCTGCAGTAATCGTCGGGGTTCTCGAAACGCAGGTTCGCGCCTATCGCGATGTCGAAGCCCTTGGTCCGCGTGTAAAGGCGCCCGATAGAACGCAGGCGGGTCTCCTCTTGGACGTACTGGAATCGACGGGCCGCACAGTCTTGCGAAAGCCCTGGCGGCAGCGTGGCCGACGCGGCGTCGCCGAGGCCGTAATAGCCGGCGTTGATGGTCCGCTGGAAACTCGCGCGCGTATCGATGCGCGCACGCCCTCCGAAGAGGTCGGGGGCGTCGAGTCGAAGCACGTGGCTCTGCTGGGCCAGCTGAAGGCCGTCGACATCCTTGACGCTCGCGGATAGCAAGACGTCTAGGTTCCAGTCGTACGGAAAGACTTGGTCGAAAAAACGGGTCAACGTGAGGGTTGCGCCGAACTGCACGCCGATGTCGGTGCTCCCGCCGAGAATCGGGAATCCGGCGAGCTCATAGCGACGGGGTTCGACGGGCGTGGGTGCGGCGGCCGGGCCCACTTGTCCCATCGCCGGGACCTCGCCGAGCAGTCCAAAGCACGCGCAGGAGCCAGCGGCGAGCAGCGCCCGGAATCGGGGTCCATCCATCTGCGGCAACCAAAGCCTTCGGCAAACGCGCGGGCTGGGGTTCCCTAGCCCGAAGCCGAGTTCGTTCCAAGTGGGTCGACGGGTGATTGCACTGCCATGCGCTCGAGTTCCGCGGCCGAGAGGTGCTACGTCGTCGTTGGGAATGATGAACGACGGTGCCGTCGTCGCCAAGATGGGCGGGAGAGCGCGGCTCTACGAGGTTGCGCTTCTCTTCCTCCGGCTTGGCTTGACGGCCTTTGGAGGACCCGCGGCTCACATCGCCATGATGGAAGACGAGGTCGTTCGAAGACGACGGTGGGTGTCTTCCGAGCGCTTCCTCGACTTGATGAGCGCCGCGAGCCTGATCCCGGGACCGAGCTCGAGTGAGCTCGCCCTATTCCTCGGATGCGAGCAGGCCGGGGCTCTGGGCCTTCTGGTCGCCGGAGCTTGTTTCATCTTCCCGGCCGCGGCGATGACGACGGGGATCGCGTGGGCGTACGTCCGCTTCGGGTCCCTGCCACACGCGGCGAGCGTGCTCTACGGGATCAAGCCGGTGGTCATCGCCATCGTGTTTCAGGCCATTTGGGGCCTGGCGCCGAAAGCGCTCAAGCGCTCGCGTTGGCTTGCGGGGCTCGCTGCGGTCGCGTGCATCGCCTCGTGGGCCGGGGTGGATGCTCTCGTCGTGCTTGTCGGAACCGGGCTGGTCTCTGCCGTCCGTCACTTTCCACATGCACGTCGCGGCGCAGGGGCCACGCGTTGGCTCGCTCTCGGCTCGGTCGCCGCGACGTCCGCGGTCGCATCGCCAGCAAGCGTCGGCCTGAGCGGTCTGTTCCTGACGTTCGTCAAGGTGGGCGCCGTGGTCTTCGGAAGCGGCTACGTCCTACTCGCGTTCCTAAGAGCCGATATCGTGGAGCGGTTGCACTGGCTGAGCGAGTCGCAGTTGATCGATGCGGTGGCCGTCGGTCAGGTTACGCCGGGACCGGTCTTTACGACGGCTACGTTCATCGGCTACGTACTCGCTGGAGTACCTGGCGCCGTTGTCAGCACCGTCGCCATCTTTCTGCCGGGGTTTGTCTTCGTGGCGGCCGCGCGACCCGTGGTCGCGCGCGTGAGGAGATTCGGGCTCGCGAGCGCATTTCTCGACGGGGTCAACGTAGCTTCGCTCGCGCTGATGGCTGTCGTGACCCTGCATCTCGCTCGAGCGGCGCTGATCGACCCGGTCACGCTGGCGCTCGCCTTGGCAAGCGCCGGGCTCCTCGTCCGATTCCGGCTCAACTCCACGTGGCTCATCGCAGCCGGAGCTCTGGCCGGGCTCGCATCGCGTGGTCTGCAATGACCCACTCTGCGTGGAAGGCCGGTGTCTTTCGTCCGAATCCCTTCGAGCTCCCGGCGTCGAGCGTGGCTCGCCTACGGGAAATAGGCTGCGCGGCCGGCCGGTCTCGCTCGGTTTCGACCGAAGTACGCCGACCTTCCAGGGTCTTCGCTGCACCCCAATTTCAGCAAAATACGTTCCCACTACGCAATTCGGCATGGCGCGAACGCCCTGCGCGTACCATCTTGTGCCGCCGGCCGCCCCCGGGCTACGCAGACCGTCTCAAAAATGCGCGGAAGTTCTTGGCCTAGCCGCGCGTTGTCTCGCAGATCGCGCGACCCTACTCAACGCCTCGACATCTCACCACAGAACCACCGTGATTGTTCCTAGCCCAGCCCTCGCTACCCCGCGAGAGGATTTTGATTCAAGCCAGCTCGACCTAAAGACATTGGCGGAAGCTTCCGTTGCGAACGACGCGACGCTCGTGGCGACGGACGTCTTGCCGGCTTCTGCCCGCCCCCCGAGGCGCCGTGTGCTTTCCCATGAGGAAGAGGTAGAGCTATCCCGACGGATTGAGACGGGAGAGCGCGACGCCATCCACGCGCTCGTCGGCAGTGCACGCGCGGAAAATCCGCTCCGAAACCTGGCGACCGACGTCAGGTCCGGCCGCCTGGCGCCGTCCCACTTGCTTCGGAATGCGGATGAGAACGCGGATCGGGACGGCATTCGGGAGCAATTGGCCGGCCTGCTCGATCGCGCCGCCGGCGTAGCGGCCCGCGCGGGTCGCCGGCCGAAATCGGAGGCGATTAGGGAGCGGCGGCGCGTCCGGAGCACGAGGATCGCGTCCGAACTCGCAGCGATGAGACTTGAGCGTCACATCTTCGCCCGGTGGTCTCGCGAGCTACGAACCTATGGGGCGGACGAGCGAACGCGGCGGGCGTTCGAACGCGGGCTCGTCAGTGCGTCGCAGGCCACCCACGAGTTCGTGGGCGCCAATTTCGGTCTCGTGGTCACCTATGCGCGCCGGTTCATCGGCCAGGGGCTCGACATGCACGACCTCGTCCAGGAAGGGCAGCTGGGCCTCATCAGGGCGGTCGAGAAATTCGATTGGCGTCGGGGCCACCGATTCTCGACGTACGCCGCTTGGTGGGTGCGGCAGGCGATGGCTCGAGCGATCGCCGATCAGAGTCGGACCATTCGGGTTCCGGTCCACCTGCTTGAGAGCCGACACAAGCTCGAACGCGTGCGGCGCACCTTGGCTCAGCAGGGTCACCGCGATCCGTCGGAAGAGGAGCTCGCGCGCGAGAGTGGGCTTCCCGTCGACAAAGTGAGGGCGATCGTCGGGCTCGTTCGCGAACCGCTCCGCCTTGAAGCCCCGCTGGGCGACGATGGAGACGGCGGTCAGCTCGGAGATATGGTGGCGGACGCTCGCGCGGTCTCCCCGGATGACGAGCTCGCGCAAGACCGCATGCACGAGCAGACGCGAGCGCTGCTCGATCTGCTGTCGCCCAGAGAGCAACAGCTGTTGCGGCTGCGATTCGGTATGGACGGCGGCCCCGGACACACGCTCGAAGAAGTCGGAAAAACGTTCAATCTCTCGCGCGAGCGCGTTCGGCAGATCGAAGCCGCAGCGCTCAAGAAGCTGCGCGCGGTATCCGAAGAACGGGATCTCGGGTCGTACATCGGACGGTAGGCAGCGATTTCCGCCAGCGGGTCCGAGAAGGTCGGTGTATTTCGGTCGAAACCGAGCGAGGCCGGGAGCGCGCGGAGCTTACTTCCCGTAGGCGAGCGCGCTCGACCCCGGGATCGCGCAGGGATCGACCGAAAGACACCGGCCTTCTAGACTGGCGCGGTGGCGGAGCTCGTCTGGAAGGGCAAAGAAGCGCTGCGCAAAAGGGGGCTCGTTCGTGAGAGGCGCGGTGAAGCCGTCACCACGGACGAGGCGTACGGGGCGGGAGCCGGCGCACTCCGAGGACGCCTGGTGCTCGGCGATGGCGCCCGGGTTCTTACGGCGCTGCTCGGAGAGCTGCGCGGGCGCGTGGATCTAATCTACATCGATCCGCCCTTCGATAGCGGGGTCGAGTACGAATACTGCGTTTCGCTTGCGCCAGCGCCCGGCGGTGACGGGGAGGCGGGACGGATCCGGGTGCCGGCGTACCGCGACGCTCTGGGCATGGACGCCTGGTTGGACATGTTCTTCGAGACGGCGCGGCTCGTCCGCGAGGTGCTGCGGGAAGGCGGAAGTCTCTACGTCCACCTCGATGCCCACGCCGTGCACTACGCGAAGGTCGTCCTCGACGAGGTGTTCGGATCGAAGGCATTCCAGCGCGATATCGTCTGGCGAATCGGGTGGGTGAGTGGATTCAAATCGCGCGCGAAAAACTGGATCCGTAATCACGATACGATTCTCTACTACGTCAAACCGGGGGCCACTCCGGTCTTCCACAAGGAGTACATCCCCTATCCGCACGACTACGCGCGTCGCAGCGGTGCCCGATCGCCGGGTCCCGGATTCCCCATCGAAGACGTGTGGAATGCGAACGTCGCCGATCGTCTCGACAGCATCCAGATCATGTCATTTTCGGGCGAAAAAGTCGGCTATCCGACGCAGAAGAACGAGAGCCTCCTCGCCCGGATTGTTCGGTGTTCGTCGAACCCGGACGACCTCGTCGTGGATTGCTTCGGCGGCTCCGGCACGACGGCCATCGCCGCCCATCGCCTCGGCAGGCGCTGGGTCGTCTGCGATTCCTCGCCCCTGGCTATCCATGCCACGCGAAAGCGCCTGCTGGCGGAATCCCCGGTGCCCGCATTTGAAGTGCAGAGTCTCGGCGATGGCGTTCGTGCGGACGGGGGTGCGCGGATTTCCCTCCGGACTGACAGCGTGCCCGATCTCGACACGACCGGCGTTTACCGAGCCGAGGTCGCGCTGGACGACTTCCAAGTGGCGGAATCCCCCGCATCGGCCGAAGCGAGGTCGCACGTGTCGCACTTTTCGCAGTGGATCGAGGGCTGGTGCCTCGATTGGGATTACCAGGGGGGAGCCCTGCGCGCGGGCACGTCGCTCTGGCGGTCGCGCGGGGGCTGCCCGGCCCTTCGAGCGAATCATGACTACGCGCAGGCTGGTAGGGTCGTCGTCCGGGTGCGGGTCTACGACGTGTTTGGCGGGGTGACCACGTGCGATGCGGGGATCGAGGTGCGAGCGTAGAGATACGCTGCGCGATGGCGCGTGCTGTTCGACCCCCGATCTGCGTTACTGTACTTCTACGGGCGTCGCCGAGAACGTCGTGCCCGCCGTCGCGAGCCCGCCGCCCAATTCGCCGGACTGGTTGTCGCCCCAGCACCACACAGTCTGATTGTTCAGCAGGGCGCACGCATTCGTAAAGCCAGCATGGATCGCCGACGCGGGGGCGGGCAAGCCGGAGACGGCGACAGGGTACGCGACGGGCGCCGTGCCCAGATGATTGGACGGAATCATCCCCCAGCACTCAATGGAACCGTCTGCCATCAGGGCGCACGTGTACCACGCGCCGGCCGCGAGCGCGGTCACCTGACCCGAAAAACCGCTGACAGTCACGGGAGTCGGCGATATTGCGACAGACGAAGCGCCGAGTTGATTCCCCGTGTTGTCGCCCCAACATTCCACGGTGCCATTTGTGAGCAAAACGCAAGTGTGCTCCCAACCGGTGGCGATGTCAGCGGCGTTGTCGACACCGGCGACGGGCGTGGCCACCAAGACAAATGAAGGGTTACTGATTCCCACCTGGTCGAATCGGTTGTCTCCCCAGCAAGAGACAGTCCCGTTGGTCATGAGAGCGCACTTATGGTCCGCGCCGGCGGACAGTTTCGTCACAGACGACAAGACTTGAGGTTGGGCCGCTGGCGAGCCGAGGACCTGCACTGGCGTTGAGGAGTTGGTTGTGCTGTTGTTGCCAAGGTCCCCGAATTCATTGAAGCCCCAGCACTCGACGGTCGAGTCCGTCATTAGCGTGCAGGTGCTCTCGGCGCCGGCGACGACGGACTGCGCGCCCGTGAGGGAATTTATCGGGTCAACGACAAAAGACGGACTCGCCGAATCCGTACTGAAAGCGCCGTTGCCGAGTTCTCCGTAGAGATTATCGCCCCAGCACGCCACAGTGGTGTCCGGCAGCACCGCGCACGTGTGCCACTGGCCTTCGGCAAAGCTTGCCACGTCCGTCAAGGCCGGAACGGGGGTCGAGGACCATGCGCTAAACAGCGTCCCGTTGCCGATCTGGCCCGACGTGTTATCCCCCCAGCACCTTAGCGCACCGTCCTTGAGCTCCACGCACGCGACCTCGCCCATCGAGGAGCTCGCTCCGAGCGAAATGGGCGTCCCGCATTGGATAGGCCCAAGGCACGCGCCTGCTGCACTCTGACCGTTCAAGCCATTGCAAACGTAACTCGTCGACTGAATCTCGCTCGGTTCGAGAACGCCGTCTCCATTGACGTCTACGCCGACGTCAATCCGCTCGCCGCCATTGGCACAATTCGGCCCCGCCGGCTCCGTCGTCGTCTTGACGAGCGCCTCGGACCCGGCGTCGCCCTGAGGTCCGGGGGCTCCTGTCGCTCCCGTCGCTCCGACCAGTCCCTGGGGTCCGGTGGCTCCCGTCGCCCCGGACGGTCCGGCGGGGCCTTGGGCGCCCGTGGCCCCTGCATCGCCCTTGGGCCCCTGGAGTCCTGTGGCCCCTTGCGGTCCCGTGGGTCCCTCGGGCCCTTGCGGTCCGGCGGGCCCCTGAGGGCCTTGCGTGGCCGGCGGCGAGCCACAAGTGACTCCACTCGCCGAGCCGCTCGTCGTGACCGCCGCGAACGAGAGGGCCTGCGTCGGGCTCGTGGCGTTGACGGTGACGTTGTCGCTGGTGGTCCCAAACGTGCAGTTGGCCACCGGCCCCACCGAAACCTGATAAGTGCCGTTCGCCAGATTCGTGAACGACGCATTGCCGTGCGAGTCCGTCAGGACAGAGCCCTGCTTGCTGCCATTGAGCGAGACCAAGGCGCCCGAGATGGGCCCACTGGGACCGTTGACGGTGACCGAGACCGAGTCGCTTCCCGCGTTGAACGACGCGACGCTCGCGGCAAACGGAAACGCGACCCAGGTTCCACCCGTCGACGTGAGCTCGCAGGCCTCCAGCGTTGCCACGGTCGCAGCCCAGTAGCCCCGTCCCGCGTTGCTGGCGTTGCAGACGGTCGGGAGCCACGTGCCGGCGCCATTGCACGTATAGAGCGTTCCCTGACCCGCACCTGCGTCGGCTCCCGCGGGCACCCCTCCATCGGCGAGGGGCGACAGAAAGACGACCGCTCCCGCGTTGGCCGACGTGCACGAGGTCCCGGACAGGGAGGTCACGACTGGGACGGACAAGGGGGAGACATTGGTGTCGGTCGCAGGGTCGGTCGCGGAGGCGGAATCCTGCGACGATAGGCCGCAGCCGGTGACGAGGGCTGCCGTCCCTCCGAAGGACCAGAGTGAGCAATATAATCGTCCAAGTCTCATAGGAATCCTCTTGTGTGATGAGTATCGTCGGAGTGGGCTGGGAACTCGGGCCGGCGAACGCCGGCAACGCGGTCCCGTGCACTGCGAGGGCGCGAGTTCATCTCCGGGCGCGGGCCATTGGTGAGCAATGTCCATGCCTCTGCCGTTCGAGGTCGCTGCGTCGACGACGCGGCTCCCTTCAGCATTGGCGGGCGAGCCGACTGTCGCAGTCCGGTGTGACACCTGTCCCAGCCCCGAGCGACACAGGTCGCCCGGGCTCGAGCTCGGGGAGGAGCCCGGAGACGTCCTCCAGCGTGCTATGAGCCAGCCCACGATGACCCACACATCTGGCGACGTTCGGCGCGCATTTCTTGAGTTCTTCGAGCGCTACGGCCATCAAGTCGTCCCCAGCTCTTCCCTGATACCGGCCAACGACCCGACGCTCATGTTCACCAACGCGGGGATGGTGCAGTTCAAGGACGTGTTCGCGGGACGAGAGAAGCGTCACTACACGCGCGCCACGTCGAGTCAGAAGTGCATCCGGATCAGCGGCAAGCACAACGACCTCGAGAACGTCGGGGTGACGGCGCGCCACCACACGTTTTTCGAGATGCTCGGCAACTTCTCGTTTGGTGACTACTTCAAGGAAGAAGCGATTTCGTGGGCGTGGGAGCTTCTCACGAAGGTGTACGACCTCGACCCGGACCGCATGATGGTCACGGTGTTCGGCGGGGCGCCCGGCGTGCCGGCGGACGACGAGGCGCGAGCGATCTGGCGCAAGGTCACGGGGCTCTCCGATGCGCGCGTCGTCGGAATCGAGGGCGTTCCTGGCGACAACTTCTGGCAAATGGGGGAGACAGGCCCCTGCGGTCCGTGCACGGAGATCCACTGGTACAACGGGGACACGTCTCGGGGCGTGCCGTACGCGGCATTCGGTCAGGAGCCGACGCAGGGCGGGCTCGGATGGATGGAAATCTGGAACGTCGTATTCACCCAGTTCGAGCGGTCTGTCGACTCGTCTGGAGAGTTTCGCCTCGCTCCCCTTCCCAAGCCGTGCGTCGACACCGGGGCCGGACTGGAGCGTCTATCGAGCGTGCTCCAGGGGGTCACGAGCAACTACGACACAGACCTGCTTCGCGCGCTCGTCGGCAAGGCGAGCACCCTCGCTGGAAAACGGTACGGCGGTTCTCAAGACAGCGATGATGTGTCCATGCGCGTCATCGCGGATCACGCGCGCACGACGGCGTTTCTCATTGCGGAGGGGGTGTTCCCGGACAGAGCCGGCCGCGAGTACGTGCTCCGCCGCGTCATGCGCCGCGCCATTCGGCACGGACACCGCCTCGGAATCCGTGACCTATTTCTGCACAGCGTCGTCCAGGAGGTCATCGCACGGATGGGCGACGTGTACCCGGAGCTCGCCCAGCGCAATCAGGTGATCGTGGACGTGGCGAGCCAGGAAGAGCAGAGGTTCCGGGAGACTCTCGATCGCGGTCTCAAGATGCTGGAAGACGAGATCGGGCGTGTTCAGGCGGCGGCTTCGGCTGCGCGAGCCGACGGGGGAGCGCGAGTGGAGCCGCGAAGCGCCCCCCTCGATTCGAGCGACGAGGGGTCGGTGGCGGCGGGGCAGGTGAGCGGCGCGGCGGCGTTCAAGCTGTACGATACGTTCGGGTTTCCATTCGACCTCACGCAGATCATCGCGAACGAGCGCGGAGTCGGAGTCGACGAGGCCGGCTACGAATACGCGCTCCAGCAGCAGCGGGCCCGCAGCGAGTCGTCGAGGCTCAATGACGCCGTGGCCGTGGACCAGGTGTGGCACGAGGTCCGCGAGATCCTCGGCGGAGCGTCGAGCGAAGGCACCCGGTTTATCGGCTACGAGCGCGAGGAGGGCGAGGCAAGCGTAGTCGCCATCGTCCAAGGAGGAGCGATCGCTTTGCGCGCCGATGCCGGGGCGAGCGTGGCCATCGTCACCGATGTCACGCCGTTTTACGCCGAGATGGGCGGTCAGGTCGGAGACCGGGGCGTCATCCGGAGCGCGAACGCTGGCGGAGCCGAGGGGTTCGAGTTCGCTGTCGAGGACACGCAAAGGCCAGTCCCCGGTGTGTTCATCCACATCGGCCGGGTCGTCCGCGGATGGGTCGGCATCGGCGACCCCGTGAAGATGGAGGTCGACCACGAACTTCGGACAGCCACTCGTCGCAACCACTCGGCGACACATCTTCTCCACTGGGCTCTGCGTACGGTTCTCGGAGACCAGGCCACGCAGAAGGGGTCGCTCGTGGGGCCGGCTCGACTCCGCTTCGACTTTGCGCACGGACGGGCGCTCACGAGCCCGGAAATCGTGGCCGTCGAGGACCTGGTGAACGCCAAGATCCTCACCGACGCCCCGGTTCTCACCGAGGTGCTGCCCATCGAAGTGGCGCGCAAGCGGGGCGCGACAGCGATCTTTGAGGAAAAGTACGGAGACGTCGTCCGGGTGCTGACGATGACGAAGGATTCGATCGAGCTCTGCGGCGGGACGCACGCGCGCTCTCTCGGCGAGATCGGGTGGTTCAAAATCATCAGCGAACAGGGTCTGGCCGCCGGTGTTCGTCGGATTGAGGGCGCGACCGCCGCACAGGCGCTCGCCCACGTTCGGTCGGTGGAGTCCACCCTCCGCGCCGCCGCGCAAGCGCTTCGCGTGGCCGCGAACGACGTTCCGGAGAAAGTCGCGAAGATGCTGGACCGCGAACGGTCGCTCGAGAAGGAAATTGCCGCCCTCAAACGTTCGTTGGCCATGGGCGGCGCGGGTCCAGCGGGCGGGGGCGTCGGTCAACTCGTGGAGGGTGCGCGCGAGATCCCCGGTGGGCGCGCTCTCGCGGTGCGAGCCCATGTGAGCGATCCGGCCACTCTGAGAGAGCTAGCCGAGAAGCTGCGTGACACTCTCGGTAGCAGCGTCGTCTTGGTCGGTGCGGCGGCCGAGGACAAGGCGCTGCTCGTGTTGACGGTCTCGAAGGAGCTCACCCGTCAGTACAATGCCGGACAGCTCGTCCGCGCAGTGGCCGCGACGCTGGGTGGATCGGGCGGAGGCCGGCCGGACATGGCCCAGGCGGGCGGTCCTGAAGTCGCCAAGCTAGACGAGGCCTTGGAGGGCTTCTACTCGAGTCTCACGTGACAGCGGACCGAGTCCCGAAGTTTTACGGGCGACAGGCTCCCGTCAGTCCGAGGACCGTGCTAGGACCCGCACACGTCTGGCGCGCACGTCTCGCTGTCGTGAGCGGTCAGAGCTTGGTGAAGTCAAGCGACAGCTCCGTCGTCGCGTCACGACGCCGTGCAGCGAAAGAATGTGCGGGGCTGAAATGACGTCCTGCCTTGTAGGTCGAATCGTGGCAAAATGGTGACCTCGGTGCTCCGCCGCTCCAAGGGGTCCGCACACTTGAATGGCCCCCCGGAACGAAACGGTGTCGAGGCGACGATGACTGAGGACCGAAGCACCCTTGCGCCGCTAACTCCTGGTACGGTCGTAAACGATCGCTACGAGATCCGCCAGAGCCTCGGCAAGGGTGGCATGGGAGAGGTCTTTCTCGCGCACGACCGAACGGCCCAGCAGCCCCTGGCACTCAAGATCGTGCGCGAAGAGGCGCGCATGCCTGGCGACGACGAGGCCCTCCGCCAGGAGCTCGTGCTTGCGAGGTCGGTGAGTCACCCGAACGTCTGCCGAGTCCATGACCTCGTGCCGAGCGCGTACGGCTGCATCCTCGTGATGGAGTACATCACGGGCCAGACCCTGCACTCGCACATTCGTCGGAAGAAAGGCCAGGGCGGCTATACCGCGGACGAGTTCCGCCGCATCGCTCACGACATCGCCTCGGGAGTGGCGGCGATTCACGGTCAAGGGCTCGTACACGGCGATCTCAAGCCGGGAAACGTCATGGTGACGACGAATGCGGACGCCTCGTTCGGCAAAGCGATCGTGCTCGACTTCGGCTTTGCCAAGGAGCGCGCGCGCACGTCCGCCCGAAGGCCGGGCGCTCCGCCCGATGGCGGAACCCCGAACTACATGAGCCCGGAGCGAATCCGGTCCGGCGGAGCCAGCCCTGAAGACGATGTCTACGCTCTCGGTCTCACGTTGCTCGAGATGTGGACCTGTCGCGTTCCCGAACCGGGGTACAACCCGCGCGCGAAGCCATTGCGGCGACAGATCATGTTCGACGTGCCGGCCGGGCTCAGCGTCGACGAGGTAAAGCAAGTCTTCCGCTCGATCTGCGAGGACCCCCAACAGCGGATCGTGGCGCGCCACCTTCGGTTTTTCAATCCGGTGACGCTCACGACCAATCCGATGCAGGTGGCCCGCGAGCGGATCGACCCAGGCCCGCCACCAGGGCGCGGACCGTCGCAGTCTTTCGTCGCGGGGGCGCAGTCCCTTCTCGTCACGTTCGCCACGAACGCGACTCACTTCGTCGGTGAGCTGCTCGGCCTGAACACGCCGGTCGTTTCGGTGGGACGGCGTCCGGATGCCGACCTGGTGGTCCCAGAGGCGACTGTCAGCGGGCACCACGCGGAGTTTCGGTGGCAAAACGCGACGTGGATCGTCGAGGATGTCGGCTCGACGAACGGTACGTTCGTGGATTTCAATTACGAGCGTCGCAAGGTCGTAAACCTCATGCACGGCGGGGACATTCAGCTGGGCGAGCTCCGGTTGCGGCTGGTGAGCTTCGTCAACGATAGTGCGCAGCACCAGCGCGCCCGTTCGTATCTTGCGCGGCGTGACGGGCTGACGGGGCTCCTCACTCGGGAACACCTCGTGCGCGCGCTAAGCGAAGAGGTCGCATTCGCCGAGTGGGTCGAGTCACCGCTGACGGTAGCCCGCTACGAACTTCGCGGTCCACACCAGTTGGTCAGCGAGCGACCGACCATTCTCGAGATGCTGGCGCTCCGGAGAGCGGCCACCCGTGTGGTCGAACTCACCGACATGCTTCTTCTCTCTCTCATTGCGGTCACGGCGGGTCGTGTGGGTCCGCTCCAGTTTTGCGTTGCGATGGTCGGTCCCGGTCTTCAGGAGGCGCGCAATCTGGTCGAGCAGGTCGTCGGGCAGGTTCAGGGAATGCTGCCGGATGGGCTCGAGCTCGCGGCCACCATCGTGCCCTACGACTCGTCCAGCGGCGTTCGAAGCCTATTGGACGCCTCCTGATGGTGCACCTCGAACCTTCGCGCCCGCCGGCAGGTCCGCATACTAAGGTGACGGGGGAAGTGGGTCTCATGTCGTCCGAGAGGGCATTTCGAACGGAAGTCGTGGTTGCGTTCCTCGTCGGAGTTCTGCTCATCGGCGGTGGCGTCTTCGTGTGGCGAAGGCCGCACGCGGGGGCCGATCCAGTGTCGCCAGAGCTTGGCCCCGCGGGAGCCCCGTCGGCAGTGGGCGCGGGGGACGCGGGCGCGGGGACCGTCGACGCGGGGCCGGTCGCCCTCTCGGAAGTGCACGTGCTCGGGTGTCACGACCGTGGCTCGAAACGGACACCGCCCGATCAGTGCGACCGACTGCCCGCGATCGAGGGCGCACTGTCGAGCGCGATCGAACAAGCAGCATCGTGTGTTTCTCCGTCGTCGTCCAGCGGCACAATCGAATACGTTGCAAGCGTAAGCTTCCGGCAACGCAAGGTGACCGTGTCCTTGCCTCGTTCAGGTCGGTCCTTTCACGACATGCGCACGGTGGACGCGTGTGCGGCATCGGTCCGCGCCGCGATGCAGGGCGTCGGGCTCGATGCGGTCAACCACGAGCACGCCCGCTATAGGTTTTCGGTCGTCGCCACGTACCGGGCTATGCCGCCCGAGGGTAGCGGTCCGGATCGTCACGCTCTCAACTCGCCCAACTCATCCAATCCCCCCACGGTGGGCGTCGCTCGCTGACGTTCGTGGAAGCGCTACATCTGTTCGTTCCTGTTCCGCCGGTGTCTGCACCGGCGAGAGGTACCCATCGCCGATGCCAGGTTCCAAACGCCGCTTGATCGTGCTCGATGCCCATTCGGACCCACCGCGTCACGAGTTCGAGAAATCGGACCGGTTCCACGACGGTTGTGGCGTCTTCGGCATTCTCGGGCATCCCGAAGCCGCCAATATGACCTACTTGGGCCTTCACGCGCTCCAGCACCGTGGGCAGGAGTCCGCAGGCATTGTGACGAGTGACGGAGAGCATCTCTATGCGCACCGGGCCATGGGACTCGTGCATGATGCGTTCAATTCTGTGCAGCTTGCGAAGCTGCCTGGCGGCCTTGCCATCGGCCACGTCCGCTACTCGACCGCCGGCGGTTCGCACATCAAGAACGCGCAGCCATTGGCCGTCGACTATGCGCACGGGTCGTTGGCGGTGTGCCACAACGGCAACCTCACGAATGCCGAGGAAGTACGCGACGAGCTCGAAGCACGCGGCTCGATCTTCACGAGCGACAGCGATACCGAAGTGCTCGTCCACCTCGTTGCGACCAGTCGAGAGGCTTCGCTCGAGGATCGCGTGGCGGACGCGCTTTCGCGGGTTCGGGGGGCGTACTCGCTGCTCTTTCTCACCGAAGACACGATGATCGCCGTGCGGGACCCAATGGGCATCCGTCCTCTCTGTCTTGGGCGATTGGCGACCAATGCGAAGGACGCTTACGTCGTGGCCAGTGAGCCCTGCGCGTTCGACCTCATCGGGGCCTCGTTCGTGCGCGACATCGATCCCGGTGAAATGGTCATTATTGAACGTTCCGGAGTGCGGACGGTTCGCCCGTTGGGTCGAGCGGAAGAGCACGCGTGCATCTTCGAATACGTCTACTTTGCGCGCCCTGACTCGACCCTCGGCGGGCGCAGCGTCTACGAGGTCCGCAAGGCGTTCGGTCGGCGATTGGCGGTGGAGCATCCCGTCGAGGCGGACGTCGTCATTCCCGTCCCCGATTCGGGAGTCCCTTCGGCGATTGGATATGCGGGCGAGCGGAAGCTTCCGTTCGAGACTGCCCTCATTCGGTCGCATTACGTGGGCCGGACGTTTATCGAACCGCAGGACAGTATCCGCCATTTCGGGGTGCGCCTCAAACTGAATCCGGTGGAGTCGGTTCTTCGCGGCAAGCGCGTCGTCATCGTCGATGACTCGATCGTCCGAGGGACGACGTCGCGTAAGATTGTCAAGATGGTGCGCAACGCGGGAGCTCGCGAAGTTCACATGCGCATTTCGAGCCCCCCCACCGAGTGGCCCTGTTACTACGGAATCGACACTCCGACGCGCCGCGAGCTCATCGCGTCGAGTCATTCCGTGGACGAGATTGCTCGCTACGTCACGGCGGATTCGCTCGGATACCTATCCCTCGAGGGCATGCTGGCGGCCATCGGGGGCAAGAACACCTTCTGTCACGCTTGTTTCTCCGGGGAGTATGCGATTGCCTTCACGCCGACGCACAGAAGGCAAATGCGGCTCGTCGGAGTGTAGGGTCGCTCACCGTGGTAGAGGTTCGTGCGTGGCCGAGCTCCTGTGGGACGGGAAATTCCAGCGCACGAGTCGCGCGACCGCGGAGCGCGTAGAACTGCCGTTGACGACGGTGGAAACGGTGGACGAGAGCGCCTGCGCAAAGCGGCCGTCCGTTTCTCCTGTGGGTTGGTCCCGGCCTCGGGAGTGGCGCGACCGGCTCATCTGGGGTGATACGAAGTACGTGCTGCCGAGTTTGAGGACCGAGTTCGGGCATCAGGTGGACCTCATCTACATCGACCCGCCATTTTATACGGGCGCGGACTTCACCGTGGCGGTCGCCGTCCCAGCGGCCCACGAGTCTTCGAAAGAGTCCTCGCCCTGTTTCGAAATGACCGCGTACCGTGATTCGTGGCGCCCGTCGCCGGAGGAGATGTCTCGCGGGGTCGCTCCTCTCGACAAGTACCTGCAATGGTTCACAGATACGGTCGCAGTCTTGCGGGAGCTCTTATCCGACCGCGGCCTTCTGTTCGTACACCTCGACGACAACGTCGGGCACGAGGCGAAGGTCGTGCTGGACGAGACGTTCGGAGCGGACCACTTCCGGGGCGAGATCATCTGGCGACTCGGGACGGGCGCCAAGAGTCGCAAGTTCTTCTCGATTCAGCACAACATCATTCTCGTGTACTCGCGCGGCGACGCGTGGACGTACAACTACGACGAACGGATTGCCCGCGAACCCTTCGCGGAAGGAAGTCTCGGGACCCATTTTCGACGCGTCGACGAGCACGGCAGGCGATACCGAGTCCGAACGATCCGCGGCAAGGATTACAAGTACTACGCCGATGAGGGGCGGGCGGTCGGGAGCGTCTGGACCGACATCTCGTCGATGACGGCCAATTCCCCCATCATCGCCGAAGGCACGGGATATCCGACTCAGAAACCGGAGAAACTCCTCGAGCGCATCATCGGCGTGTGCACGAGGCCGAACGATCTGGTCCTCGATTGTTTCTGCGGATCGGGGACGACACCGACCGTCGCCGCCAAGCTAGGTCGGCGGTGGATCGCTTGTGACGTCAGCCGATTCGCGATTCAGACCACGCGCAAGCGACTTCTCGCGAACTCGCCGGCTGCGCAGTTCGTCGTGCAGACTCTCGCGCAGTACGAGCGCCGCGCTTGGGCGACCGCCGAGTTCGGGACCGACCGCGCCGCGGCCGAGGCCGCGTACCGGCAGTTCATCCTCGAGCTCTTTCGCGCCGACCGCGTCGAGGGATGGGAGTGGATCCACGGGTCGAAGGCCGGCCGATTCGTCTACGTCGGCGCTGTCGACGCTCCGGTGACCGCGAGCGACATCGCAGAGATTGTCGCCGATGTCGCGCGCGCCACCGGAGACGTCGGCGGCCAGGCCGAGATCCTCGCATGGGAGTTCGAACTGGAGTCGACCGAGGCGCTGCGACAGGTCGCCGCGCGAAGCCGCGTCGCCGTGCGATTTCGTCGAATTCCCAGGGACGTGCTGGAATCGCAGGCGGTCGTCGGCGGCGATATCGAAGAGAGGGACTTCTTCGAGCTTCGCTCCTTCACGACGAGGGCCACCCTCGTCGGGAGAGAACTCGTGGTCGACCTCACCGACTTCGTCATGCCACAGATGGACGCTGCCGAAGACGCGCGGACGGGGATCCGCCATTTCTCGCAGTGGATCGATTACTGGGCTATCGACTGGGACTACCGGGTAGGACCGTTCCACAACCGGTGGCGGTCGTACAGAACTCGCCGGGAACCGAAGCTCGCGCTCTCCGCGCGGCACCTATACGAAGAGACTGGCTCGTACGCGGTCGTCGTCCAGGTCATCGACATCTTCGGCGGCGAGACGACGGGCACGATCCGCGTGGCGGTCGACTGACGGCCGTCCTAGCCCCCGCTAGGCAGTCATCGTCGTGTCCGCGTCTCCGTAGAGACGCAGCGAGCGCAGCAAACCGCTCTCGCCCAGCTCGTAGAGAGCGAGGCCGGGATTGCCGTCCGCGTTCACGCTCGCCGCGCCGTCCAGCGTGTACTCGAGCGCGCAGGTGCGTCCGTCGTCCGCGCGACCTGCCTTGTGCCAGGTCACTCCTCGCGGCGGCGTACGGAATAGGCTCCTATAGTAGTCTCGCAAGGAATTCGAGTTCGAGTCCCTTACGTAGGCCCTTCCGGCTGCATCCTCGACCCGGCCCCCAATCTCGAAACATGCGACGACGCCGTCGACGTCGCCGCGGTCCATCGCACTCAGATGAGCGCCAACCGCCGGACGGACGGTCATGTCGGCATCGGCCGGGAGAAGCGGCTTGCGAACCGCCCGCGTTCCGCCCACACGCCCTGCATCGAAGTAGGTCCGAATGACGATCTCTCGGGCTGGTCGCCTCACCGCCACGACACCGACCGGGATGGCCACTCGTTCGCCGCCTCGATCCATCGCGAGTCGTCCCGCCGTCACGTCGCGATCGGCGCCAAGCGTAAACGCGGTCTCGTCGAAGGACGCCTTCGCGGCCAGGAGCCAGGTCGCGACGCTCGCGAGATAGCGAGGGATGTCGTCGCCCGTTGCCGGCCCAAACAGGGGATCGTCCACCGAGGCGCGCGGCCCCAAACGCCTTCCGAGTTGCTCGTTGGCACCGGAGAGAAGGGCGCCGAAATACGCTTCCGATAGCCACCCATGCAAGCTGGATGGATCGCCGTGTTCCGAAGACTCCCTCATGCCCCGTAGGATACATTCATCGCGGGTACGGTCCAAGTCGCTCGCGGCCCCCAACCCTCGTCGCTCGGCGCAGTGTGTCCCACGTGTACAGAGCGAGGGCCAGCCAAATGCACGCGAATGCCGCGCCGTGCGCGCGCGTGAACGATTCCCTATATAGGCCGACCGCGATGAGAAACTGACTGGTCGGACTGACATACTGAATGAGGCCCATCGTCGAGAGACGCAACGTGCGTACTCCCATCGCAAACCAGATGAGCGGTGTGGCCGTCACCACACCTGTGGAGAGCAGAAGCGCTCCGATGGGCGCGGTCGACCCGAAGAGCGGCGCGCCGCAGGCGGACAGAATGCCGAGGTAGAAGACCGCCAGCGGCGCCAGGATTGCGGTTTCGATGAAGAGTCCTTCGACGGGCTCGATCTTCGCCCGCTTTCGGACTAGCCCATAGAGTCCAAACGTCACGGCGAGGGCGAGGGAGATCCAGGGCACGCTTGCCTGCTCAATGGCGAGCGCGAGGACCCCGACGCCGGCGAGCGCCACTGCGACCGCCTGGGATCGCGTGAGCCGCTCGCGAAAGCAGGCCACGCCGAGCAGCACGTTGATGAGCGGGTTGATGAAGTACCCGAGGCTCGTGTCGAGGACATGCCCCGAGTTGACCGCCCAGATGAAGAGCAGCCAGTTGCTCGAGATGAGCGCCGTCGAAGCCAGGTAGGTCAGGGCGCCCGGTCCCAGCAAAGCCCGTCTCACGCCGTGGAGGCGTCCGGTCGATGCGAGAACGAGCAACAGGAATGCGGCGGACCAGACGACGCGGTGGGCCAGGATCGCGAAGGGCGATATCTGCCGGAGCGCCCGGAAGTAGAGAGGAAAGAGCCCCCACGCGAGGTACGCGGCGAGGGCCGCCACGAAGCCGCCTCGGGACGAGGAGCCCGTGATCCCGCCCGCGGATGATTGGAGGTTGGTTTCGTCCACTGGCTAGCGGACTGCTCCGGGGAGCACGGACAGATCCCTTGCCGCATCGGGCAGGGGCGCGGGCAGTCTCGACACGGGTTCCATGCGAGGCTCACCATGCCAGGTGCGGGGGGGCTGGGTCGAGGCCGTCGAGCGGTCCCCGCAGACGCCGGCGACCTGCCTTCCGCGGGTGAACGGACGTGCCGTGTCTCGTGTCGGAGTGCCTTTCGCCCTGGTGGGCAGGCTGGCAGTGGGTGCCTTGCGGTTTCGTCCGTGAGCACCCTGGCACCCGCCGTGCACGAGAGGCCATCGTCATGAAAGACGAATCCAATGGTTCTCTCGACGATCTCTCGCTGACCGAGGTTCGCTCGCGCGTGCGCCGTGCGCGCGGCGTGCTGCAGGCGGCTCGCACGCTAGCGGGCCGTTTCAGCGGCTCGCGGGCGCTCGACTGGGCGCTCGACGAGGTCGAGCGCCTGATGCCCGGCCTCGACGGACAACCTCGGGAGTTGCTGGCCCGCATCATCCGCGATCTGGGTCCGCGCGAGCGGGCCGTTCTGCGCGGGGCTCTGGATTCCGAGCGGGTGGCGCGTGAGCGACTGTTCGCGTTGCTCGGGCCCGTGTCGCCCGCCGAAGCCGAAGCGGCGCTGGTCCGTGTCGAGGCTCAGGAGTCCATCACTTCCGAGGTTCTAAGTCTGTTTCGTCACTTCGAGCGGGGTCTTGGATAGTGCCGACAAGGTCGAGCACCGCTTGGACGGCGCGCGCCGGGACGGCGAAGGTCGCGTCGACCGCGGACGTGCGGGCAAAGTAGACATCGGCGTCGCGAATCCGGGCCCTCGCTCCGAACGTGAAGTGGGCTTCGCCGGGTGGGCCCGCGTCGCGCCGCCTCGCGACATCGATGGCCAACGTGGGAAAGTCGAAACCTTCGTCGGCCGCCGCGGCTCCGAAATGCGCCGCTGCGGTCGGACGCAGAGCCTCGACCCCGTGTTCGAACGCGTCATCCCACTCGCCCGAAAACTCGCCGGCAGCAGCGCTTGCAGCGCGAACGGCGGAGCGATCGCCGCGGCGTTCGAATACGGTGCTTCGTCCGGGGGTCCGCACGCGGACCGTCGCTGCGACGACCGTGTCGATGTGGAATGCGTTCATGTCGATGAGCGGACTGCGGGCCGCGTCTTTCAACGACTTGCGAGTCGTAAAAACACCTGGGTCGTTTCCCGTTCTCGCGTAGACGCCCTCTGGAACCTCGTCGCCGAAGATGATCGACGTCCGCCGGACGGGCGAGTTCCCGTCGTCGATCGATAGGCCTACCGCGCACGCCTGGTGCCCCGCGAGGCCGAACGTCCCATCGTCCTGCTCGGCGACCCAGGCCTCCGCCCTGGCGGCCGCCAGCTCCTCGAGCAGGTCCTCGACGACCCTAGTTCCGGCGGTCATTCCGCGTGGCGCTCGCATGGACCAGGCCCCGTCCGTCCGCTCGAGTTGCTGCGCCGGGGAGCTGCACCCGTCGTCAATGGCGACGATCGATGAGGTTTTCCATGGCTCGCGCCACGCGGAAGTTCCACGCAGAGCAAACGAGTGAGGTTCGAAGCGCCGCGCCGTTGCGAGCGGCAAGGTCAGCCATGCGCCGTCGTCCAGGCGCCGGGCGCGCGCACGCCCGTCGGCGAGCGGACCCGATAGTTCGATGATTTCGACGCTTGCGCTCCCCGTGCGCACGAACGTCGCCCGCGTTCGCACGTCGAACGCATCGCCGGTCGGCGACGGGAGCACGTTGAGCGCGTTGGCCGCAGCGAGCGACACGGCCAACTCGTTCGCGGACGCCGATTCGTCGGCCGTGAGCACTCCTTCGGCGGGCGATCGCTCTCGCCACCCGCGGTCCCTGCGCGCAATGTCGAGGGTCCGGCTCGGCTTAGCGAGCCTCTCGAGCTTCAGCTCTTCGATCTCGTCCGCGTGCGCAAAGAGTACGGAATGGTCGGTCCAGTCTCCTTCGGGCGGCTCGACGGCGCGTGCCAAGGATGCCGGGACGCACCCCGACACGGGCTCCGGCGCCGTCCGCTCCACGACAATGTCGTCGGCGCGGACCGGGCACGAGCCTCCGAAATGTAGTTCGATGCGCGGGTGTCTCGAATTGCGCGGTTGCAGTACGACCGACGTGGCGGTCGGGTCCGGCGCGATTCCGCTTTCGATGAACGCGTCGACGTGCGCTTCCGTCAGCGCCGCGAGCAGTCGGTCGACCGCAGCGCGAGACGCACGAAGCCCCGACGCGGCGATGCGGTACTCGGTGTTGGCGCGCTCGAAAACCACCGTCGGTGCCCCGGCCTCGCGCAGTTCGATGCGGGCCACGTCACCCATGCCGATGGGCGTGAGCGCACGGTCTCGGTACGCGTCTGCTCCGCGCAGAAGCTGCACTTTGAGCGATCGATTCACGACGAACGTTCCCTCGCCTTCGACGCGCAGATATGCCGCTCCTTCTGGTCGAGGCGCGTCGGCTCCGAGCGCAAAGCGGCGTTCGACGGTTCCGGATGTCACCCGCCCGATCACGCGCGGCGCGTCCAGCCCTGCGGAGTCCGATTCGCGAACGGAGCGGACGCGCGAAGCTAGATCGATCTCGCGGAGCAAGACGTCGACGGCGGCGCCATTCGCAGGGCCAAGCCTCGGCGACCGGAGCCTCCATGCTTCGGAATCTCCCGCGTCGGACTTCTCCAGTACGAGCGTCTCCTGGCCGTGAATTAGTTCGATGCGCGTGACCTGGTCCACGCGGAAGCTCGGGAATACGTCGCCTTGCCTGTCGGGTGCCTCTCCGTCAGGCGTCGCGGCCGTGTCGAAGAAATACGCGTACACGATGGTCCCGAAGGCGAGCACCACGAGAGCCAGCGGGGAGATGACGTCTCGGACCTTCACGGTGCGCGCCCTCGCCCGCGACGCTCATAAGGCTTGTCTTCGGAGGACCTGCGCCACGCCCATACAGACGCTGCCAGAAGCAGCGCGGCGAGCGGCATGAGTCCGAGGACGTAGCGCTTCACTTCGCCTCGACTCTCCTCCGAAAGGCTCATGCCGGCCATGAGGTCCGGCTTGTCGGGGACGTCGACGACGACCGGGCTTGCCGCGAGCCACGAGATGGCGCTGTCGACGAAGAAGGCGGCACCGTGAACGGGCCTCGGTTGCCGCCAATTGTCGTCGGCGAGTGCGAATCGCGACCCGACGACGACGACTCTCCCTCCGTGCGGGGCGTCGGCGCGGGTCTTGGGACGCTCGGCGGCCATGGCCACGATGAGCGGCCCCGGCAGGTCTTCGCTCGCGCGATCGGGAGTTTGGTCCCACGCCGCGGCCCCCGTGAGATCACGCTTGCCAAACGCCCCGTCGCTTGTGAGAAGCACGTCGGCGGCTGCCACGGCTCCGGGTGGCGCGATGTGGCGGAGCGCGCGAGCGAAAAAGACCGCGACGCGGGGGGGATGCGACGCGGCGTCGGCCAAGCCGGCGGTCACTGGGTGGGGACGCACCGAGACGAAGAAGCCTTCGCCGTGGGTGTCCGGGATGGTCACGGAGCTGTCGGTCTCTTGGACGAGCGCGTCCTCCAGGGCGATGCCGAAAGGGGCGAGAGCCGCGTCCAGGCCGGACGGCCACACGCTCGCCTCGTCACTGCCGTCGAGCGGACCCACGGTGGCGAGCAAGCTTCCTCCGTCGAGCAGGTACGTGCGAAGGCGATTCTCTTCGTCCGGACCGAACGGGGCCCGCACGCCCGCAATGACAACCACCGCACAGCCCTCGAACGGCTCATGGGCGTTGGGGCGGGTCGCATCGACGCTGGCGAGTTCGTAGTTGCTCTTGACGAGCACGTCGTGCAGCGCCGCGAGACCGTCTCGCTCGTCGCGGCTGCCCTCGAGCGACAATTCGCCGTGGCCCACCGTGAAGCAGAGTTTGGATTGTGTCCCGTCGAGCAGGTGACGGAGCGCGAGCGTCAGCGCGCGTTCGGCGCGAGGCTTGACGCCCTCGTCGCCGTGGGCATAAGCGAGGTCCTGGGCTGTCACCAACCAATGCTTGTCGCCGCTCGCGACGACGACGACGGCATCGGTCACGAGCCTCCCCTGCTCGGCCCGATCGGTCTCGAGCCCGAAGCGCCGCTCCAAGCTTGCGAGCTGCGCGGCATCGCGGTCGGGGTCGATCCAGTGAAGGTCGAGCCGAGAGGACTGTGCGCGAAGCGCGTAGACAATAGGGTCCAGGGATTGCCGGAATGGTTCGTCGCGGCCGCCGATGATCCACATGTCGACAGGCTGCGCAAGAGAGCGCAGCGTCTCGACGGTTGCCGGCGCGAGACTCCATCGACGCGATGTCGTCCAGTCCCAACGCGCGAAGTGGCGGGCGGACAGGACGTTGACCAGCGCAGCCAGCACGATCGCGGCGACAAGCCCGGCCGGCTGGAGCACTCTCGCCCATCGGGCGGGATGCCGGCGCGAGGTCATCCCCATTTCCAAGCTTCCACGAGTCGAGTCGTCACGTAGAGCGGAAGCGCGACCATCGTGCCGTAGAACACGAGGCGCCGGGAGTCGACGATTCCACTGGCGAAGTCGTTCATGTGCCCCCAGACCGAAACGTACGCGCAGATGGCGTGGGCCGCCGTGCCCTCGCGCGCGACAAACTCGCCAAGCCCGACGACGAAGAGCGACAGAAGAGCGAGGGACGTCAGCGCCGTGGCGACGAGCTGCGAGCGCGTAACCGCGCTCGCACAGACCCCCACTGACAAGTAGCCAGCGCCCACGAGAAGGACGCCGAGGTAGGCGCTCGCCGCGACGCGCACGTCGAGAGCGCCGGACCGGCGCAAGATGACCAAGTAGAGCAGCGTGGGAAGCCACATCGCGGCATAGGTCGTGACAGCCGCCGCGTACTTTGCAAGCACGACCGCCGCGCTCGACACGGGAGCCGTGAGCAGCGTCTCGATGGTTCCAGAGCGGCGCTCTTCGGCGAAGAGGCGCATCGTGAGGGCCGGGATCACAACGAAGAGGACCAAGTAGAGGAGCACCGTGTTCCCGAAAAATGCCGAGAGCGGGGTCTCATCCTCAGCGCCCACAGGCTGAGTCGCGAAGTGGTCGACGAGGAGATAGAAGTGCATCCCCTGGATCCACAGAAACACGACGATGAGGACCCAGGCGAGGGGTGTGACGAAGAACGCGAAAAGCTCGCGCTTGAACAGGGGCCAGAACGTCATCATTCGCGCGGGCGGGTTTTCGCACCCGGCCCAAAAATGGCGGGCTCGACCTCTCGAGTGAGTTCGGCAAATGCGTCCTCCAGCGAGCCTCCGGTCTCGTGAACGCGGCGTACGCCAAGCCCCGCTGCGACCAGCTTCGCGATCAGGCTTTCGATGGCGCACCCGCGGTCTTCGGCCGAAAACGCCGGGTCGAACGTCGCGCGGAGTGTGTGCGCTCCGGGTGCCGCTCGGCTGTCCGCTTCACAGGAGGTGACGCCGGGTACGGAGCCCACGGCGACCGCAGCGAGAGCCGGCGAACCTCGGACGGTGAGCTCGACCGTCCGCTGCGTGCAGAGCGCGCGGACGGCCGCCGTGGTGCCCTGGGCGACGAGCTTGCCCTTGTGGAGAAGAATCACACGGGTGGCGCACGCCTCGACTTCGGACAGAACGTGGGTCGAGATGACGACGGCGCGGTCTCGCCCGAGCTCGCGCACGACGGCGCGGGCGTCGCGCACCTGGTTCGGATCGAGTCCGTTCGTGGGTTCGTCGAGGATGACGACCGGTGGCTTGGCCACGATCGCATCCGCCAGGCCGACGCGCTGACGATAGCCCTTGGAAAGGTGCGCGATCCGCCGATTCGCCACGTCGACGACTCCCGCCTCGTTCATCGCGTCGTCGACGTACGACGCGCGCTGGCTCGAGCCCACGCGCTTGAGTTCGGCGCGGTAACGAAGGTACTCGACGACGCGCATCTCGGTGTAGAGCGGTACGGATTCCGGCATGTAGCCGATGCACCGGCGCGCTTCGATCGGCTCCGCCACGACGTCGTGGCCAGCGACCGTCACGTGGCCCGAGGTAGGACCAAGAAAGCCGGCGAGGATTCGCAGCGTCGAACTCTTCCCGGCTCCGTTGGGGCCGAGGAACCCCACGACCTCGCCCAAGGCGACCTGGAAGGACACGTCATCGATCGCAAGTCGTGATCCGTAGCGCTTGGTGAGATGATCTACGGTGACCAAGTCGCAGGGTTCTACCGCGCGCGGGCCGGACTGTCATACGCTGCGCGGCATCGTGAACGGGTTGCCGGCCGTCGCAGTTTCGCTCGCCGCCGTCGTCGGTGGAGCGACGGACTGCACCCGCGCGCAAGCGGGCGAGGTCGAATTGGCGGTGAGCTCCTCGTCGGCGCCGAGCTCCCCGCCGGCAGCTCGGGGCGCTCCATTTTTCGACATGCCTGTCGTTTCCGCCGGCGCGTTCACGATGGGCGCGGATTCGGGGGGCGAGGAGGACGAGCATCCCGCCCACTCTGTCGTGCTCGCCGCCTTCGCGCTCGATCGGACTGAGGTCACCAATGCCCGGTATGGCGAGTGCGTTGCGGCTCGGGCGTGCCGGCCCAAATCGGATCAGGTTCGAGCAGAGTACCCGAATTTCGACGGGCCCGACCAACCCGTCGATGGCGTCTCCTGGGACGACGCGCGGGCCTACTGCGCCTGGCGCGGCAAACGATTGCCGACCGAGGCCGAGTTCGAAAAAGCCGTGCGCGACGGGGACGACCGGCGGTTTCCGTGGGGAGGCGCCCCGCCCACGCATGCGCTGACGGTCTTTGCCTCGAATCGGACGGAGGCCGTCGGCTCGCATCCGGAAGGTCGAGGGCCGTATGGACACGACGACCTGGCGGGCAACGTCTGGGAGTGGATGCAGGACGAATACGACCCGTACGCCTATCGTCGAGCTACGGCCCACGAAGGCAGGCCCGCTCCGTGCGGCGCGATCCTGGCGGCCCTCGATGAGCTTCGTCGAAATCATCGGCAGGGCTTCACCGGCACGAATCCAATTCCCACCGAGTGCGAGCACTCGATACGCGGAGGCGCGTACAACTACGACGCCCACGGCCTTCGCTCGACCAATCGGGTCCACCATCCTGGCCGCTACCGCCTGCCGATGCTCGGATTTCGATGCGCGGCCGATCTGAACGAGGCGCCGCAGTAGAGTGGCTCGGAACCTGACGCCATCGTTCGAAAGATCCCCGATGATTCACTTGCTGTCGCCCGCCCAGTGTCTCGGGTATGTCGCGTTCGTCCTTGGAGTGGCCGCGTTCAGCCAGAAATCCGACCGACGGCTCAAACTGCTCAACGCGGGCGAGTGCGTCGCGTATGCGATCCACTTCGCGCTGCTCGGCCATCCCTCCGCGTCCGCGAGCGCGATGGTGTCCGCGGTGCGCTCCTTCTTGTCGGTCCGGTCGCGCTCGCCCTTCTTGGCGATGCTGCTCATCGGCGTCAATATCACGGTGGGGGTCGTGTTCTCACGAAGCGGCGCGGGTTGGCTTCCCGTGATCGCTTCCGCTGCGGCCACCGTCGCGATCTTTGTCCTTGGCGGGATCCCCATGCGGCTCGTGCTTCTCGCGTGCACGTTCTTGTGGCTCGTCAACAACGTGCTCTGCCGGTCCGTCGGCGGCGTGGCGCTCGAGTCGACGATCGCTGTCGCCAGCGTCACGACCATCGTCAGGCTGGCCCTCTCGCGCGGGAGGATGCCGGTCGTGCGGGGCAGCACGTGAGCGCTTCCGTCACGCTCGGTGCACGCCAGTCGAGTGAGCTCCACCGAGCTCCACGGGCCCGCGCATTCGAGCGGTGCCGGACGTCAACCCTGCGCGTCGTCGTCCTCGTCGTCGTCGTCATCGTCCGCCGCGCCGGCGGCGGGAGGCTGCCCCGGGGAGCCGGCTGCGGGCTTGGGGCCCTCGCGCTTGCCCTTCTTGCGCTCTTCGAGCTTCTGGCGCTGCTCGGCCGTGAGCAGGGCGCGCACGCGTAGAGCCATCCCAAGCCGGAGCTTGTGCATCTCCGCCAGCGCCTTGGCTCCTTCGTCGATCTGAGCGTCGACGGCGTGCTCGTCGACCTTGTCGGCCGTCAGCAGGCGCGTCGCCTCGATCTTGGCGTGTCCGACCTTGGCCATCAGGTCGACCGTGTGAGCCTGCGTGCTGAGCATCTCTTGCCGGATTTTCACGACCTGGTCGGCGGTGAGACCGATCTTCTGGGCGCGCCGGATGAGCATCGAAGGCGGATAATAGTGAACGCCCAGTTCCGCGAGCTCTCGCATCACTTCGCGCTCACCGTCCGGACCCGTGGGTCCGGGATGCGTCCCTTCCATAGGCTTGCCGTGGCCGCCAGGTCCCCAAGCAGGTCCGCCTCGGTCGCTGCAGTGCGCGCACCCCGCCATGCGCTCGCCGCCACCGTCTCGAGGATGACCCCAGCCCTCGTCACCCTCTGGATGAGGCGCCCACGTCCCGCCGGGGCCGTCGTGAGCGGGAGCCATCATTTCCGCGCCATGCCCGCTCGGAGGAGGAGGCGGGGGCTGCGGGGCCGTCATCGCCCCTGGCTGCGGCGATTGAGCGGGGACCGACGCGGACGCCTGACATCCCGCGGCTGCGAGAGCGAGACCGATGACGATTCCTGAGACGAGGGTTCGCATGGGAGAGTGCTCCGTGGCGTGGGACTGCTATGTGGAGCCGAGGTGCGGTCGGACGGTACCACGGGGGGCTTGGGAACGTCGAACGCACACCCGCGGCTCGGTCCTGAGCTAGGTCGCGGTCGAGGAGGTGGACGCGTACCACGCTTAGGTGGACGCATTCCTCGCCGAGGGAGACGCGTACCGCGCCGAGGGAGGCGCGAACCCCGCCGAGGGAGACGCTTACCGCGCCGAGGGAGACGCGAACCCCGCCAAGGGAGACGCGAACCCCGCCGAGGGAGACGCGAACCCCGCCGAGGGAGACGCTTACCGCGCCGAGGGAGACGCTTACTGCGCCGAGGGAGACGCGTACCGCGCCGAGGGAGACGCGAACCCCGCCGAGGGAGACGCGAACCCCGCCGAGGGAGACGCGTACCCCGCCGAGGGAGACGCGTACCGCGCCGAGGGAGACGCGTACCGCGCCGAGGGAGACGCGTACCGCGCCGAGGGAGACGCGTACCGCGCCGAGGGAGACGCGAACCCCGCCGAGGGAGACGCGTACCCCGCCGAGGTGGGGAGGGGGGAACGCGCGTCAGGCTGCCGAGACCTTCGGGTCGAAATAGCGCTGCGCCACGAAGAGGACAGCAGCCTGCACGGCTGCGATGCACGCTACGACGGAGGCCCATCCACCGAATCGCCAGGGAAGCACGAGCGCGGTCGCGCCACAGGAGCCGCCGAGGTAGTAGCAGGCGACGTAGAGGCCCGACGCCGCCGAACGAGCTTCTTTCGCCGAGCTGCCCACGTGACTCGACGCGGAGGCCTGCGCGACGAAGACGCCGCTCGAGGCCACGGCCAGTCCGACCACGAACGTCGTGAGTCCGGGAGCGAGCGTGAGGAGGGCCCCGAGCGTGACGGTGGCTGCCGCGATCGACGTGCCCGCCCGGTGACCGATGACATCCACCAACTTTCCTGCGGCTGGCGTGACGAAGAGGCCCAGCGCGTACACGAGAAAGACCGATCCGAGCGCCGAAGTCGACAGGGAATAAGGCGGCTTCGCCAGGCGAAAGCTCGCGTAGGTAAATAGACCGACATGGCAAAAGAGAACCGCGTATCCAACGAAATAAGTGGCTCGCAACTGAGGATTACGAAGATGCTCGTGAAGGGAGCGCAGGGACCTTTGCCAGTCGGATTGCCGCACGAAGCGCGTGGACCGCGGTAGGAGCCACGCGGTGGCCACGGCGCCGAGCATCGTCAGGCCCGCCAGCGCGAAAAAGGCCCCGCGCCATGACACACTGTCCGCGACCAGCGCCGACACCATCCGGCCCGTGAGACCCCCGAGAACGGTCCCCGTCACGTAGAGCGACGTGGTCCAAGCGGCCGTCCCCGCGGGGGATTCCTCGCTGATGTAGGCGATCGTGACGGCGATCACGCCGGGCGTGAAGACGCCGCCGACGAACCTCCACGCGACGAGAGCCGGCAGGCTTCGTGCAGTCCCGCATAGGAGCGTAGCGAGCGCGATGAAAGCGAGACACGGGACGATCACGCGCTTGCGCCCCAGGGAGTCGCCCATCACTCCGACGAGCGGCGAGGCAAGGGCCACGGCGAGAGTCGCCGCCGACACAGTCAGAGTGACCGCGCCCTCGCTCGAGCCGAACGCCTCCTTGAGCAGCGCGAGGAGCGGTTGCGTGGCGTAGAGCTGGAGGAATACGCAGAATCCGGCGATGAAGACTCCGGCGCCGAGTTCCCAGCCTGGGACATGGACGACATCGCACTCTGGCACGGACGCGAGCGTACGGCTTGGGGGAGACACGGGAGAGGACAGTAGCCCGGTCGGCGTGGCCGTCGTGAAGGCGATGGGCGAGGCCGTCCTGCTCGACCCGGGGGAACGCCGGACGTGGGCGTCGGCATCTCGCTCGTCGCAGGGCTCAGCGTGCTCTGCGCCGTGCCTCCCGTGATGCTGCTGGTCGCCCTCGCGACGAAGTGGATCGTCATCGACCGCTTCAAGCCCCTTCGTCGATAGGCTCGACGGCACTCCGTTTGTCGGCTGGTTTTTTCGTGCCCTCGGCGCCAAGATCGGCAAGCGTGTATACATGGGAACGACCGAGCTCACCGAGTACGATCTCGTGACCGTCGGGGACGAGGCGTGCTTGAACGAGGACTGCACGCTTCTGACCCATCTCTTCGAGGACCGCGTCATGAAGGTCTCGACCGTGCACGTTGGGGCCCGTTGCACCGTCGGCCGCGACGCGGTCGTGCTCTCGTGGCCACTGGTCGCGTCGGCCATGGGAGTGCTCGCGCAACCGGATGGTGGACGATGATTGGACTCGCGCTGGAGCTGCGCACGGAGTGCGGCAACTGCCAAAAGGTACTGCCGGTCAACGCGTTTCTCGAGACCGTCACGTGCGACGCCTGCCTGCGGGTGACGCGAATCGACCTCGAGCGATGGAAGGCGATCGTCGAGAATGCGTTCGCCGGCCTCAACGACCTCGCCGATGGGGAAGGCAAGAACACCGTCGTCATCCATGCCGGGGAGACCTACGAGCTGACGTACGGCCGTCAGGCGCCGAGGTGTGATCGGTGCCGCACGCAGATTCCCGACGAGGCGTTGTCTTGGCCTGACTCCCCTGATTTCGCTGAGCGAACGTCGATGTTCTGCGCGGAGTGCGGGCAGCGAATCAGCTTGCGTCGAGCTCCCGGAGTGTTCGCCGAGCAGGGAGCGAGGATCCTCGTCGGGGAGGACTTCGCGCAGCTCGGTGGCTCGCCGGGGACAGCGCCGCGCGGCGGCGAACCGGTCGCTTTGCACTGTCCGCAGTGCCGCGCGCCCCTGTCGGTCGACGGATCGAGCCGCAGGGTAAGGTGCAGGTATTGTTCGACGGACGTCTATCTTCCGGACGAGCTCTGGCTTCGATTGCATCCGAGTGCGACAGTTGCGCGCTGGTATGCCGGCATCGAGGATGCCGCTCTAGCGTCTCGCCAGCGGCGAACGTTCCGCTGGTACTCGTTCGCCGACGGCGTCGTCGACGCCCAAGGGAACATCTTCTGCGCGGGCGAGGATGCCGCGAGCGACAAGTTCGCCGTCTGGTCCATGGGTCCCGACCTCGCGGTCCGCTGGGTGCGCGACGACCTCAAGTTCGATGAAGGGGACGCGAGACTCGCCCTCGATCCGCGCGGTCGCCTCCTCATCTGGCAACCGGTCAAGGCTTCGCTCGTCGTATTGTCTGTGACCGACGGAGCCACCATTGGCAAGTTGGGGGGCAAGGAACCAGAGAACGCGACAGCGCACTACCTCGATCTCAGTGACGCGAAGCAAGTGATGGTCGACGTCGACGGCACGATCCTCGCCCTTCTCGCCGAGCGGTTGGTTCGATTTGCGGACGACGGCAGCCCGCTCGCCACCTGGCCGCCGCTACAAGGACTGTTCGGATCGAAACCGGAGAAGCTTCGGCCGCTCTACGGCCCGGGCCGCGCGTTCCTGGATGTCGAAGGGGTCGCAGTCGCGCAGGTCGGCAGCCGCCCCATCGTGCTCCGCGAAGACACCAGGCTCTGCATCGGCTGGGACGGTCGCCTCTACGCTGAATGCGCTCAGTGGGTCGCGTGCTTCGACCGTGAGGGCAAGAGGCTCTATCGGGTGAAGCTCGAAGTGGACTCCGTGCGAGGCGGTCGAATCGCCGCAGACCGCATGGGTCGGCTCTACGTCGTCGCGAGGCGGTCGGGCGATCCGCCCCCGCGCGTGATTCTCCGAGTCGCTTCCGACGGCAGCCGGGTCGACGTCCTCGCAGACGATCAGCTCGGTGGCGGGGTCGTCGGCGGGGAAGAACATCTGATCGTCACCTCCGAGGGCGCCCTCGTGCTGCTCGACTGGGGCCACCGAGTTCGTGTGCTCGAGCCCGACGGCCGCCTTCGTGCGAGGAGCGACAAGTCACGTGCCAAGGACGAGGACGAGCGAAGGGAAGTGGCTGAAGGGCAGTGATGGGTTCGGAGTTCTTTCCTCCGGCCATGGTCAAGGCCGCGTGGGCCCTATAAGCTGCTGCGACCTCCCGATGCGACCCGAGGCCTTTGCCGCCGCGCTCATGCTCGTCGGTTGCGCACGATCCGCGCCGGACACCAACCGGAGCGAATCGGCGCTCGACGGGCGATCTCCCGCGCCGGAGGCTTCCTCGCGTTCTGCAGCGCCCTCTCTTCGGGCTGGGCCGCACCTATTCGTGAGCAACGAGGCCTCCGGCGACGTGTCAGTCATCGCACTCCCCGCCAACGAGGTCGTCGCGACCATCCCGGTGGGCAAGCGGCCGCGCGGAATCCAGCGATCTCCGGATGGAACCCGCGTGTACATGACGCTGAGCGGGTCGGTGGCTGCCGGTCCGAACGCGAAGGGCCCCGTCGGGCCGCCCGATCGCAGCGCCGACGGCATCGGAGTGCTCGACGCGAGGACTGCCAAACTCATCGATCGCCTTCCAAGCGGTACGGATCCGGAGCAGTTTGCGCTCGATGCCTCCGGGGCGAAGCTTTTCGTGTCCAATGAGGACGCGGCTTCGGTGTCGATGATCGACATTGCGTCCAAGCGCGTGGACGCCACGCTGGCCGTCGGCGAGGAGCCCGAAGGGGTCGCCTCGAGTCCCGATGGCCGGTGGGTCTATGTGACGAGCGAGTCGAGCCACATCGTGAGTGTCATCGATGTCCGAGCGCGAGCCGTCGTGGGTCAGGTCAGAGTGGACGCACGACCTCGGTCCGTGGCGTTCGCTCCGGATTCGTCCAAGGCGTATGTGACGTCCGAAGTGGGCGGCACCGTCGCGGTCATCGGATTGCCCCAGCACGCGGTGCGCAAGACTCTTCGTCTCGAGGGTGAGGGCGTTCGGCCGATGGGAATTGCCATTGCATCCAATGGCAAGAGTGCGTACGTCACGACCGGGCATGGGGGGACCGTCGCGGTGATCGACGCGACGAAGGACGAAGTGGTCGGTTCGATTCAGGTTGGCAGTCGACCGTGGGGCATCGCGATTTCCCCGGACGGGGGCACGCTTTACACGGCGAATGGGTTTTCGGACGATGTGTCGGTCGTCGACGTCGCTTCGGCGACAGTGACTCACCGGGTTCGGGTCGGCTCACGGCCGTGGGGAGTCGTGTACGTTCCCTGATTCGCAGAATTCGATTGTTCGCGCGCAAGGCGTCAAGGAGCGATCGGTCGACCGTCGTCCCCTGACGGGGCGGGTCGTGTTCATGGGGTAAGCGTTCGAGGTCGGCTTGACTGAGCCGAACTTGACCCTAACGGCGTCTCTATTGGTTGTGCTGCGATGCTTAGAACTCCGCGACACCGTGGGCCGTGCGGGGTCGGCTTTGAAAGGTGAGTGATTGCTTGAACATAGCCAGCCGCAAGGCCGCTTCGATGGCTGCTTCTTTCCTCGTGAGTGCCTTCTGGCTTGCCTGCGCACAGAACCAGGGCTCCTCGGAAGGCACGAACGACGTTGGACCCGACGCCACGACGGCGGAGTCAGAGGGAGGGACAGATGGCAAGCCCGACGCCACGACGGCGGAGTCGGAGGGAGGGACGGATGGCAAGCCCGACGCCACGATGCCGCAGTCCGAGGGCGGCCGCGAAGGCGGCGGGGGTGGCGCGCCCGACTCGGCTGCGCCCATGCCCGAGGGTGGGCGAGCAGACGGCGGCTCACGGGTAGACTCCGCAGTTCCCGACAGCGCTGCGGCGAGCTCTGAGGCAGGAGGAAGCCCTGACTCGGCGACGGCTGAGGACGCTGCGTCGGGGATCGATGCGAACACCACGGCGGGCTCTTCGGTGCTCGAGCATCACCTCCATCCCTCTCGCGATGGCGCCTACGTCGACCCGACGATGACCAAGGCGGCGGCCGGAACGCTGCATCTGGATACGGGCTTCTCGGCGACGGTTACGGGGATTATCTACGGTCATCCGCTTTACGTCGATGGCTGGCAACCCGGAATCGACGCTGTCTTCGTCGGAACCGACCACAATCACGTGACGGCCCTCAACGCGACGACCGGGGCGGTTCTCTGGGACGTGACCCTCGGACCCCAGGTTGCCCTCGGGAGTCTTCCGTGCGGCCCCCCGTATCCGTATTACGGAGTATTTTCGACGCCCATCATCGATCTACCGTCACGCACGCTGTACGTCGAATCGTTTCAGACACCCGACAACGGCACGACGAAGAAGCACTATGTGTATGCGCTCTCCATCGACACGGGGGCCACGAAAACCGGCTGGCCGGTCGACGTCGCCGCCACCGTGCCCGGGTTCACGGCAGGCGTCCAGCAAGACCGCGGGGCGCTGGAGCTCCTCAATGGCACCGTGTACGTCCCCTACGCTGGCTTGAACGACGATTGCGGCTCGTACAACGGTTGGGTGGTGGGCATCTCGACGACGAACCCTGCCGCGGTCACCGCGTTCAAAACGACGGCGCCGAAAGGCGGCATTTGGGGAGCGATCGCAAGCGACGGCGCGAGCCTTTTCGTCGCCACGGGCAACGCGCCCGGAGGCACCACGCCGTGGGGCAACCAAGAGGCCCTCCTCCGGCTCAGCGCCACTCCCGCGTTTTCGGGTGCGACCACCGACTACTTCACGCCTTCGAACTGGCAGAAACTCGACTCGGGCGACGCCGACCTCGGCAGCTCGGCTCCGGTTCTGTTCGACGTTCCAGGCGCGACGACTCCCCACCTCGCCGCGGCCATGGGCAAGGCTGGAATCGTTCACCTGCTCAATCGAGACAACTTGGGGGGCGTGGGCCAGGGAAACGGCACCACCGGCGAGGGCCTCTACAGTCTGTCGATCGCCAATGGCCAAATCAAGGGAACCCCGGCGACGTACACGAGTGCGGCCGGTCGCTACCTCGTGGTTCGCACGGAGCTCGGCGGTCTCATCACGGTATGCCCCGCGGGGTCGAGCGGAGACCTCCTCGCTCTCAGCGTGGTCACCACGCCAACGCCGAAGCTCGTACCGGCATGGTGCGCTCAGTCGGGGGGTAAGGGGTCCCCGATTGCCACGACCACGGATGGAACATCCAATGCGCTCGTGTGGATCATGAGCACCGGTGGGACGGGGGGGCCGACGAATTCACCCGGTGCCACCAACGACCTGCTGGCGTTCGACGGCGACACTGGAGCTGCCGTCGCCAGCGCGTCGCCACCGGCGGGTGCGGCGATCCAGCACTGGACGAGTCCCGCCGAGGCGAAGGGCAGGTTCATCATCGGTGCAACCAATGCCGTATACGCATTTACCACTCGGTGATGGGCTGGGCGATCGCCGTGGTCTGGGGACGAGGGCGCATTCTGCTCGCGTAGCGTGCGAGGAGGGATCCACATGAAGAAGTTCAGTCTCTATGGCGTCGCACTCGCTCTAGGCTCCATGGGAGCCGCTTGGTGGATGGCGGGCTGCAGCGGCGGTGGCTCGGCAAATTCCGGAGATGCCGGGGCGGCCTCAACGACCGAGGCTGGGGACGACTCGAACGTGTTGGACTCGAGCTCGGGTGCGATGGCCGACTCGACCAGCGATTCAAATGCCGACTCGGCCGCCGACGCCGGCGCCGTCTCGACGGCGGATGCCAGCGCGGATGCGACCGCGGAATCGGCGAGCGACGGGGCGCCCGCTGCGCAAACATTGGAGATTGTCGCGACGAATGGAGGTGCATTGCGCGGCGCGCCCGGTGAGGCGCTCAATCTTGCAGTGGTTTTCGTCCTCGCCGATGGCGGGACTGCCGGTGTCCCCTCGGAGCGGGTCTCTTGGACGGCGCCCGTGACCATCGTCGCGCAGGATCCGAGCCAACCAGGGCCGAGCAGCGTGCTCCCTGAGGCGGGCGCCCAGCCGACGGCGTTCTTCGTCAACAACTCGTACAGCGGGCAATACGGTCCGGGAGCTCTGTTTATCGTCGATCGCGGGGACGACGCCGACGCGAGCGTGAAGGTGGTCGCGTCCGTGTCGGACGCCGGCGAGGTCTCCGCGTGGGTTGCCATCGCGCCGGCGGTCAACGCGGGCGATCCAGTGCGCGGACGCAGCTTGTTCCAGAGCGTGTCCCTGGCCGAAAACCTCACCTGTGCAAACTGCCATGGCATGACCGGCGCCGGCTCACCCGCGATCGACGAAGGTGAAGCCGGAACGGAGTACGAGCTGCCGAGCACCGGCGGCGATCTCTACACGTATCCCGCCCCAGGTTTGAACGACATGACGACCGCCAGCGGGCCGAATCTCGCTGCGGATCCCGGATGGAACGCCCAACTTTTCGGCGTGGCGATTCAAGCGGATATCGACAACAACGGCGTAGCGCTCCGGGGGCCCATGCCGGATTTCTTTCAGGCCGTGACCGACGACGCTGGAGCGACGCTGAGCGCTCAGGACGTCGCGGACATCTACGCGTGGCTGAAGACGCAGACTCAGTGAAAAGCACGCTCGGAGGTCAGAAGTGGAGCGTCAGCGTGGCGAGAGTCGTGCGCGGGGGCGCGGCGATGATGTGGACGGCCGGTGAGGCCGGCTGCTGGCCGGGTTTCAGACTCCAGTTCGACACGTAGGTTTCCTCCTCGTCGGCGTACTTGAGCCCGAGTACGTTGTACATATCGAGTCCGATCTCGGCGATTCGATAACGAAAGGACACGAGCCCATTGAAGACGTTGTTCGTGGGGCTGACAATCGCGTCGTTGACGTGGCGGCCCGCGAGCAGAGTGTAGCCGACGCCGACGCGGCCCGTGATGGGCGCACCTCGGAATCGGAAAAGTTCTCCGTGCACGTTCAAATCCGTGCGCCACAGCACGGAGGGAACGTTCGGTACGAAGTGCGAAGTCCCCGTCCCCAGCGCGTTGAACGTCGCGCTCTGGACCGAGAGAGCGCTCGACGCGGTCAGCCACGCGTTGGGCCGGGCGAGCAGCGAGCTGACCATTCCCCGACGGGTGCTCGCACCCTCCGTCGTCAGGCCGCCCGAGGCCGCCTCGAACACCAGTTCGTTGCCCACATCTGTCTGATATACGGCGAGGACGGTCGTGAAGCGCCCCTTGGCGACTTCGGAGCGCAGGCCGCCCTCGAAGCTCGCGACGTTCGAGTAGGGTAATCCGGGGGCGCACGGACCATTGCACGAGGTCAAGCTTCCGGCGTCGAGAGAGCGGAACCCCTCGCCGGCCGAGAGCATGGGGGTAAGCTCGGGCGAAATCTCGTACGCGACAGTCACGCGCGGACCGGGCGCTATCCCGACCGCATGGGTCAACAGTCCCTGCAGGGCGCCAGCCGGGATAGGACTCACGACACCGGCCAGGTTATTGGTGATTGAGACGTCGAGAAAATCGGCGCGCATGCCGCCCGAAACCCGAAACCTTTTCCAGAGCCGGATATCGAGATCGAGATACGCACCCAGATCGACGGTATCCAGCCCGTAGCTCGCGCGGAGATCCCACGGCGCCAGATCGGCAGGGTTCACGAGATCTTTGCCTTGCGTCGTGTGCCCGGCGCGCCACGAAGTTCCGGGCTCGACTACGAGCTCGATGGCGTTCCCAATGCGAACGGGCGCGGTTCGGACGTGGGCGGCTACCCCCCAGGCAGTCTCTACGTTCGTGAGCTGCCAGAGGTCGCCCAGACTCCCGATCTGGGGCTGGAGATTTGAGCTAAGGATATCGCCCGTGTAGTTCTGGCGCGACGTAAAGCTGGTCCACATGACCCACGGCGCGATCTCGAAGTGCGCGCCCCCCGCCACGGCGTGGTCGAGTTGCGCCCCCGCAATCAGGCGCTCCGCTTGGGCGCCTTGCGCAGAACTGAAATATGGATAGGAGTCGTAGTAGCCGATGCGCCCGGCGTCGACGTCATCCTCTCGGACAACGCCGGGGAGGGTTTCGGTCGCAGCGTATGCGGTCGTCAAGACGCGCAGGTGGTCGTTCTCGCCCAAGTCCGCGCCGTACTGGGCGTTTAGCGATGCCGATTTCGACGCGCGATCTGCGCCGAACCCTTGGGTCGAACGCAGCGAGAAGGCCACAAATGTTTCGTCGCTCATCTCCGTCGGCGCTGCGATCCCAACCACGCGAGCTTGGCCGAACGAGCCGTAGCTCGTCTTGAGCTGATAGCCTCGCTCTGGAACACCGAGGTCGAAGGCGGCACTCCCCGCGATTGCAGCGTCGCCCTGACGCGGATCGTAGGATCCCTCGAGGACGCGAATGCTCCGCACCACCTCGGGGATGATGAAGTTGGAATCTGCGTAGCCCTGCCCATGAACGTGGAGCGGGATGTTGATGGGGACCTCACCGACCTTCATCTCGATCCCCGAACCATTGTCGAGGTCGAAACCGCGGAGATAGACGTCATTGCCGAGGGATTCCCCGTCCTCATGGTCGACGAAGAATCCAGGTGCGCTGGAGAGCATTTCGCTCGTTTGTTGACGTGGAGAGGCCGTGAGAGTTTCGCGATCGATTCGGAAGTCGCCCAGTCCCCGGGGCGAGGACCACGCGATTCCACGGACATCGACCGTCTCCATGGGGAGGGGCTGAGTTCCTTGGGAATCGACGGTCGCCGACGGCGTCTGGGCCGGCCCTCCTGAGGGGGCTCGACTCGACGGCGCGCGCGCGCGGGAGTTCGCCAGCGCGACGTTCTTCTTCGCTGGACGAAACACTACGACGTATTCGATTCGAGAGCGGATGGGGCGACCGTCCCGCGAGGACGGGGTAAACTTGGCGGCCTTGACGGCATCCACGGCGGCTCGCGCAAAGGTGTCGGGAACGTCACGGGGTAAGCGAGAGACCTCGAGAGCCGACTCGACGCCTCCAGCCGCATCGACGACCACTTGGACAACCACCTGAGTCTCGACCGCAGCCGTTCCCGCCGGGAACTGCGCGACGATGGGTTCGGAGGGCTCGGCCATTACGACCTGGGACGCCGCAGTCTTCGCGGTGAGCAGAACGCCGAGCAGCGCCGCAAAGGGGATGCTGCCTGCCCTCCGTATTGTGGGAGCATTCACGGGGGGCTCCGCCTCGGGCATCCGATCACATCAGGATCCATTGGCCGGCGTTGAGCCCTGGGACCGAGCTGTCGTCCGGCTCACTCGACCTAAACGGATAGATGAGGCCGTCCGGAGTGGGCGTGTCGAACGTGATGGTTGCGCTCGCGCCCGGAGCGAGCGGCGGGATGAACGCGCTGGCCGGGAAACACGCCGCCGTGGGACATCCCTGCGGCACGGTTGGATAGGCAACAGTGACGCTGGTGCAGTCCATCTGGAATCCGTGGGGCTTGGATCCTGCATTCTGCAACGTGAGCGTCACCTGGGCGTCGTTCTGAGACGTGAGGATCATCTCGGAAAATCCCGTGTCGTCGACTGTCAGATCGAAAACGTAGGTCCCGCCGCTAAGCCCATCGCTGTCCGGAAAGCAACCTCCCCCGTCGTCGGAGCCCTGGTGGCAGCAGAGCAGCCAAGTAAGGACGAGAGCGTGCGAGGCTCGCGGACCGAGGCATCGCCCGGCGTGGCGCTCGGGCCTGCGACGAGTCCGCCAAGAGTCCTGGCCCGGTCGTCCGATGGAGCCCGCCTCTGGTCGAGGCGGAGCGCCGACCCTACGCAAGCTTCGACGGATTGCGGCTCGGAACGCGGCCCTCGCGAGGGAAACGGAGCTTGAAATGAAGTGGGAATCACCAAGCTGGACAGACATTCGCATGGACGCCGAGATCGGATCTTATCAAAACGATTTCGACGTAGAGAACAACCAGATTCGAGCCGCCCAGGAGCCGGGCGGCGGACCGGTCCCGATCGACGCCGATTGAGCCGGGTCGGACCGGCAGCCTGCGACGCCGGCGCTTCGCGGCACGCCGCTCCACGCATTCCCGCGGGCCGCGCTCCGGGGCGACCACGGATCCCATGAGGGTGCGCGTCCTGGGCTCTTCGGCCGGCGGGGGTTTCCCGCAGTGGAATTGCGGTTGTCCGAACTGCGCCGGCCTTCGCCGCTCGTCGATCCTCGCCGTTGCCAGGACGCAGGAGTCCGTTGCGGTCGGCATTCCGCCGAGCGATCGCTGGCTCGTGATCAACGCGTCCGCTGACATGGGTCGGCAGATGGAGGCCTGGCCCGCGCTTCATCCCCGCGGACTTCGGGATTCCCCAGTCCTCGGCGTCGTGCTCACCAATGGTGACTTGGACCATTGCCTGGGGCTCTTGTGTCTGCGCGAAGACCAGCCGCTCGTCGTCTTCGCCACGGAGCGCGTGTGGCATTCATTTTACGATGCGAATGCGTTCAGCAGGACATTGCAGCGATTCTCCGGGCACGTCACGTGGTGTCCGTTGGTCCTGGGTGCTGAGCAGCGCGTCGACTGGGGCGGGGATCGGGCGACCACGGTCTCTCTGGTGCCCGTCGCCGTGCCCGGCAAGGTTCCGCTGCACATGCGAGGAGCCGCTGGTCATCCGGAAGACAATATCGGTCTGATAGTGAAGACGACCAAACCGAATAGGACGATGCTATATCTATCCAACGTCGGGGGCCCATTCCCGGAAGCTGAATCTTTGCTGTCCCAGGCGGAATGTATCTTCTTTGATGGGACATTCTGGACCAGCGACGAGCTGATCCGTCTCGGCGTCGGTTCGCGGCGGGCGGAGGAGATGGCCCACTGGCCGCTCGGCGGAGACGAGGGAAGCTTGGCGCTGCTCGCGCGGTTCCCCGAGCGGCGCCGCGTGTTGATTCACATCAACAACACAAACCCGATCCTCCGCGAGGACTCGCCCGAACGTCAACAAGTGGAGCGGTCCGGCGTGGAAGTCGCCGCCGATGGCCTGGAGATCGACCTATGAGCGATGCGGATTCGGCGCCGCTGCCCCCGACCGAGTTCATCGCATCGCTCCGTGAGCTAGGGGCGACCCGGTACCACGACAAGCACGTCGTGCACAAACTCATGCATTCGGGCGAACTGACCAAGCTGCAGCTGCAACAGTGGGTGCTAAACAGGTACTACTATCAGACTCGAATTCCCATCAAAGACGCGCTCATCGTATCCAAATCGAGTGATCCCGCGTTTCGCCGCATGTGGCTGCGCCGGATCCGGGATCAGGACGGCGACGGGGTCGGCGAGGGGGGGCTAGACTTGTGGTTGCGGTTGGCCGAGGGAGTAGGGCTGAGTCGCGCCGAGGTCGCGAGCTTTCAATCCGTATTGCCGGGCGTCCGATTCGCGTGCGACGCCTACGTCGATCTCGTTCGTCAAGGCAGTTTGCTCGAGGCGGTGGCGTCTTCGCTGACCGAGTTCTTCGCTCCCGATCTCATGACACGCCGAATTCAGGCTTGGGAACAGCACTATCCGTGGGTCGACGCGGCGACGCTCGCCTACTTTCGTTCGCGAGTCTCGCGCGCGAAGCGGGACTCGGAAGAGGCGGTGGCCTTCGTGGTCGAGCGAGCCACGAGTCGTGACCTTCAGCGACAGTGCGCGGCCGCTCTGGTGAAGAAGACCGAGATACTTTGGCATTTGCTGGACTGTGTGTATGCGGCGTACGTGGCTCGGGGCGGGCCAACTCCTTGATGGCAGACTCTTGGCGTCCGCGCCTGGCCCGCCGGGCGAGGCTTCGCTATGACGGAAAATCCGGCAGTTACGTTCTCTTGAGCCCCGAACGGGGCCTGCTTCTCAACGCGACAGCCGCCGACATCCTCACGCGCTGTCGCGGCGAGCTGACGGTGCGCGCGATCGCCGACGAGCTGGCGGCCCTGTACGAGGGTATCGGGCGGGACGCCCTCGAGGCGGAGATCGAGGAGCTCTTGAAGGTACTCGGCGATCGTGGCCTGTTGGATCGAACCGAATGAACGATGCCGCATCACGCCCGTACACGCTGATCGCCGAGCTGACCTACCGCTGTCCGCTCCGCTGCGCGTACTGTGCCAATCCCATCGACTTCGCCTCCCGGGTCGAGCGCCTCGATGCTGCCTGCTGGCAGCGTGTGTTTGCCGAAGCCGAATCGCTGGGTGTCCTCCAAGTGCACTTGACCGGCGGCGAGCCGCTGGTGCGTTCCGATCTCGAGCGCCTCGTCGCAGCCGCTCGCAAGCTCGACCTGTACACCAACGTCATCTCGAGCGGCGTGCCAGCAGACCGGGAGCGAATCTTTGGTCTCAAGGACGCCGGCCTCGATGCTTTTCAGCTGTCGATCCAGGATGTCGATGCATCGGCCGCCCGCGCGGTCACGGGCGGCGATTGGCTCGACCACAAAATCCGGGTGGCTGGCTGGCTCCGCGAGGCGGAGCTGCCGATCACGCTGAACGTGGTTCTTCACCGGGGCAACATGGACCGTGTGGCCGACATGGTGGCGCTGGCCGAGCGATTGGGAGCGCACCGGCTCGAACTAGCGAACACCCAATATCTCAGTTGGGCCCTGCTCAACCGCTCGGCGCTCTTGCCGTCTCGCGCGCAGATCGACCGCGCCCGTGCGGTGGCCCAAGCCGCGCGGATCCGCACTCGAGGCTCGATGGAGATTGTCTTCGTCTTGCCCGACTACTACGCGCAGACTCCCAAAGCCTGTATGGACGGGTGGGGTCGCCGAACCATCGTCGTGACCCCCGACGGTCTCGCACTGCCTTGTCATCTCGCCCACACGCTGCCAGGACTGCGCTTCGAATCCGTGCTCGATCGATCCCTCGTGGACCTCTGGCAACACGGCGAAGGGTTCGAGTCGTTTCGCGGCGAGGCGTGGATGGGGGAACCCTGTCGGTCGTGTGAACACCGGACGGTCGACTTCGGCGGATGCCGTTGCCAGGCCTATCACTTGACCGGTGAGGCCTCCGCTACGGATCCCGCGTGCGCGCTGGCGCCCGCGCACTCGATCATCGAAAAGGCGCGCTCGGTCGTCGAAGCTGCCCACGTGGATGCCGATGTTCCGCCGGCGTTCGTGTATCGCAGCATTCAGGCGAGCCGGACCCGGTAGGGCTAGGCAAGTTGGGCCGAAGGCGGCCTGCGAATCTGTCCGGCGCGCAGCCATCGACCCCGTTTCCCGATCATAGAGTGAAGGCCCAGCCGACGAGAACGTTGGCGAGAAATCCGGAGTAGCCTTGCTGCGCTGGCGGATCGATAAATGTCTTGCCGCTTTGGTCGTGAAGCGTCACTCCATCGCCCGATGTCGAATAGACGTTCGGCCAGTATCGTGCCACGAACGAGATATTGAACCCCTTCCAGACGAAGAAGCGCCAGCCGAACTCGCCGCCTACAGTGACCGTCGTATAGGACGGATGGTCGACCGCCGTCGTGACCTCAAAGTGGTGCACTTTGAAGTCCGCGAGCAGCCATACTTCGTCGAAGAGCAGAACTCCGACCCCGCCGCCAGTCGTCCACGGCAGGTTCAGGGTGGCCCCGGCCGCCTTCTCAGCGGAGGTCTCAAACGGGCCGAAGTCCAGTCCCTGACCGTGAGAGTACGTGACGACCAGGCGCTCGTAGCGAATCTCGATGGCGGCGTTGAAGCCGTGCGAGATGAGCGGCTGGCTTAGGCCGTAGTTGAAACCTAGCTGTACCCGGTGGGGAGTGTGGGCGTCCCAACTGAAAACGTGCGATGGGAACTGGTCGTCCGGCGCCGCTGGACCGTGCGCTCGCACTCCCTGTACGGTGGTTTGCGGTTCATTCGCCTGCGATACGTCCGACGTCGCGAAAGCCCCCAGGAGGACAGCGGCGCGTAGTACTATAGCTCCAGATCTCATCGACCGACTCTAGGGCGACCAAGCCGTCGAATGGACGGATGTGACCCAGAGAAATTCCTGCCGTGAGTGGACGCATGTCTGGGCTCCCCAGACATGCAACACGGCTGGAACAGCCTTCTCCGTGTGCGCGTGCATTGGCGGGTCGAGCGATGCGGGAGACGACGGATCGACCGACGGCTCAAGCGATGGATCGAGTGATGGATCGCGTGATGGATCGAGTGACGGATCGAGTGATGGCGCAAACGATGGCTCCGGCGATGGCGCCAATGCACTGCCGACCTGCGTGCCCAACGCGCAGCAATCGTGTGTCTGCGCTGCGGGCGGGGCCGGGGTCCAGACGTGCGATGCGGCGGGAACGCGGTTCTCCGTGTGCTCCTGTGTTGTCGGGGCTGGCGAGGGTGGGGTCGAGGGTGGCAGCACGGAGCCCGCCGAGGCGGGGAGCGAGGGGGGCAGCGACGGGTCGCCCGACGCAAGCGGGTGCGAAGTCAGTGGGACCTTCCTCATGGACCAACCCTGTGGAGGGACGCCCAACGTCGCGATGATCCAGGTCACGTTGAGCGCCACCGAGGTGGTTGGGCTAAGGACGCCCGTCTCGAACGCGATGGACACCTGCACGTATGTGGGAACGATGAGCCCGGACTGCGGTACAGTCTTCGGAACGTTCAGTTGCACCGGGGCGGGTGGCGGGAGCGGCACCTGGAGCGCCACGGTGTTCGGCAAATGCGCGAACGGCAGCGTGTGCGGGCTCGGGACGTCCTGGACAGAGGACGAGGCCTACACGGGTACGGCCGGCTGCACGGCCACATGGACGCAGCAGTAACGCGGCCGGATGAAAGGCACGGGCACGTCGAAGTAGGCAGCCAACGCGGATATGCTGCCCCAACGAAATTTTGCCGCTCGCACTGGCCATCAGCGAGCGCTGTGTTTGGCGGCACCAATCCGCGCATCGGGTTCGGCGCCAGCGGCGTATCCAAGCGGCTGCATCGGACATTGTAAACCCGCTGGGGCCGAAGAAAGATGCGCATGTTAGGGTCGACGTGTCGCAGCCATTGCGAGGATGCTACTCTGGTGTGTTTGGTGACGGGGAGTTTCGGCCTCGAGCTGACTGCGCCCCTCGCATAGGAATGATGCCACATGACCCATATGTACGAGCGAACCGGTCTTCGGGCGATGAGTCTGTGCGCGCTCATGGGCGCCGCGTGGCTGACTGCCTGCGGTGGCCCGACCGACGATAGCAGCGGCGCGAATGGCGAGGGCGGAGCTTCCCAGCCCGACGCGGGTAGTCTTGGCGACGAGACGGACGCTCCCGCGGGGGACGTCGCCGATTCGGGCGACGGGGGTGGCCCTTTGGCGCCCGATGCGACCCAGCACGGAGACGCGGGCAGCGATGGGGGGGGGGCTGGCGAAGACGCCACTGCCCCGAGGTCCGACGGGTCTTCCGAAGCTGGCGGCCAGACGGGGAGCGATTCCGGGCCTTATCAGGACAGCGCGAGCTCGGACGCCGTCGTGAGCGACGGCGGTGCGAAAGGGATTGACGCAACCGCGTCCAAAGACGGAGGAGGTGGCTCCGACGCGGCCGTCGGCGACGCGGGCCAGAAGACGGGCGACGGGGCCCTCACCCGGGACGGCGCCGCCCCCGACGCAACGCTAGGCGACGCGGGAGGAAAACAACCCTTCAAGGGCGTCGCCGGCTCGGCGTGCTCCGAGCTCGTCAGCCTGAACGTCTCCTGGTGGTACGACTGGGAGCAGGGGCCCACTGGGTGCACTTCAACTCCGTTCGTCCCGATGGTCTGGGGCCATTCGAGCGAACAGACCACCGCGGCCATCGTCAGCGAAGTCGCCGCAGGCGTCGCGGCTGGCTACGCGTACGTCTTGGGCTTCAACGAGCCGGACAACTCCACTCAATCGAGCATCACGGTGGCCACGGCGATATCCCTCTGGCCGGCATTCAACAACCCCGCCGTGATCATCGGTAGCCCCGCCACGCAAGGCAATGCCACGGGACTCGCATGGATTCAGGATTTTATGACTACGGTCAATAACGATACGACGGGTCAACTGCGCGTCGATTTCATCGCAACGCACTGGTACGGCTGGGACACAGGCGCTTGCGACCCCGCCGCCAACACCCTGCAATCGTGGATTGCCGGCATCGAAGCCATTCCAGGAAATCGCCCCATATGGCTCACGGAATGGGGATGCATGAACGAGAGCAATCCGAATGCCGCAACGGTCCAGGCGTTCTACGCCGGGGCCCTCGCGATGTTCGCGAAGCATCCCCGCCTCGTGCGCTACGCCTGGTATCAGTGGAATACGTATAATGAGCTGATCGATGCCGACGGAGGTGGCTTGACACCTCTTGGAGCGGCTTATGCTGCTGCACCCGCAACCCATTGAGATCCGGACGTCAGCGCTGGCTCCGGGTCTGACGGTTTAGCCAAGTCTGCGACGGCCGACCGACCGGGCGCGTCGCTGGCTTGCGATCGCGTCGCCGTCGCAATCCTGTTCGCCGCCCCGACGAACAGGAGTCCACGTCGACGATGGGGATGGCGCCGGTGCAAACAGGGCATGACTCAACGCTGCCGAGTGCCGGACCAGCCGACCGAGGTCCCCCGGGGTGGGCCGCCGGGCAGGAGCACGGAAGGCCTTGACACGACCCTCTCCTCGATCCAAACATACGTTTGAATCGTTCGTTTTATGCGCAAAGCAATGCTCTCCCCGTCGCGTTCGACACGCAAAGACAAAGGCTCCCCGCCGCAGACGGAGTCCAGTCGTGAGCGCTTGCTCGCGGTAGCCACGGAGCTGTTTGGTCGGCGGGGGGTCGACGGTACGAGCATCCGCGACCTCGCGGAAGCGGCCGGAGCGAACGTCGCCGCGGTGCACTACCATTTCGGCGGGAAGGACGAACTCTACGCCGCCGTCATCGAGCGGGCATTCCAGCGCATGGATGAGCACCGGCGGTCGCTCGAGCGGGCCCTCGCCACAGCTCGCGCGGAGGGCACGGCGCAGGCAGCGGAGCGCGCCCTCGCGTCGTGCATCCGAGAATTTCTCGAGCGTCTGTTCGACGGGGCTGAGCCAAGTTGGGCGGCCACGTTCCTGTCGCGCGAGTCGATGCAGCCGACGAAGGCCATGGAGCGCGTTATCCATGAATTCGTCCGCCCGACGTGGGACACGTTCCTCTCGCTCCTCGACCTGATTCGACCCGACTTCGCCGGTACGCAAGCCACGCGCTTTGTCGCGTCGAGCATCGTCGGGCAATGCCTTTATTACCAGCACGCCTTGCCAGTCGTTCTCACCACGTTCGAGCTCCGGCGGATCGACAAGGCCTTTCTGGACAGCGCTGGCGCTCACATCGTTCGATTCTCACTGGACGCCCTGCGTCGTCGCTAACAACGGAGGTCGCGATCTCAATGGACGTGCGATGTGTTCTAGCGGGCTTGCTTGCAGCCGCGCTCGTCGGGTGTCAAGCGCGCGTGGCAGCCGAACCGCGTCCCCTTGCCGTCGTACGAGCAGAGCCCGTGCGCGTCTCCGCAGCCGCAGAGGGCAATCGGTATTCCGGCGTCGTGCGTGCGAACAAGCAAGTCGAGCTAGACTTCAAGGTGGCGGGCTACGTCTCGGCCCTCGGACATGCGAACGGTGTTCGCGAGCGCACCCTCCAGGAAGGAGATCGCGTCGACGCCGGGGCAGTTCTTGCGAGCATTGACCCCGCAGACTACGCCGCCCGGGTCGCGACGGCGCGAGCGGCCGTTCTCGAGGCCCGTGCGGCTGAATCGCAGGCCGGACGAGACCGAACGCGGTCCAACAACCTAGTTGCCTCCGGGGCCGTGGCCGCGGTGGATCTCGAGAACAGGTCGTCCACTTTCGACGTTGCGTCGGCTCGTCTCGCACGCGCGCAGGCGACTCTCCACGAAGCCGAGCTCGCCCTCGCGGACTCGACGCTGCGCGCTCCCTTTGCCGGCGTAATCCTGTCGAAGTTCGTCGACCCCGGAGCGTTCGTAACGGCGCGAACGCCCGCCTTCGTGCTGGCCGACGACTCGGCGATGAAGGTTGTCTTCGGCGTCCCGGACACGGTGATGGAGTCGCTGCGCCTGGGCGATCCCGCGACCGTACAATTCCCGAGTCTGAGCTGGGAGCTTTTCGCGCACGTATCACGGGTTTCTCCGGCCGCGGACCCCCGGTCGCGGTCCTTCGAGGTGGAGGTCACTCTGGGCGGGCAGACCGACATCGTCAAAGTGGGCCTGTCGGCGACCGTGTCCCTCGGCGACACCAGGAGAGCGACGTCTCCCGGGGCCCTCGTGCCCATGCGGTCGATGGTGGCCCGCCCGGTGGACGGGGACCTGTCGGTCTTCGTCGTCGATGGCGAAGCGACACCCGAAGGCGGGCGAGCCACCGTGCGCATTCATCCCGTCCAGGTCGTGCGGATTGTCGGCGACGATGCGGTCGTCACGGGCCTGACTCTCCGCGACCGCGTTGTTACCCTGGGCGCGCCATTGCTCCACGATGGCGACACCGTGCGCCTGATCCCTTGAGTCGGGGCTGCAGGATTCGAATCGACCCATGTCCTCCTCCCGCGAATATGCTTCAGGCCACGAGCGCAATGTCGCCCGCTACTTCGTCATGCACCCGCAGGTGGGCTGGGTGCTCCTCGTCGTGCTCCTCGTCGGCGGAGTTCTGGGATACGCGCGGATGCCCAAGCGCAAGGACCCGGAGATTCCAGTGCGCGTCGCGGTGGTGGCTGTCGCGTGGCCCGGCGCGCGTGCGGAGCTCGTTGAACAGGCGATCACGCGGCGCCTCGAAGCGAAGGTCGCGGAGAACGAGCGCGTCGAAAAAATCGAGTCGACGTCGCGCACAGGCGTGTCGATTGTCAAGGTGACATTGACGACCGATGTCGAGGACACCGGCAAGGAATTTGACGACATCTTCGCGCGCGTCGGAACCCTGCGCGATTGGCCGAAAGGCGTCTATCCGCCGGAGTTCAAGAAGGACTTCGGCAGCACGGTAGCGCTCATGCTCACCGTGGCGAGCCCTCCCGTGCCGGACGTTGAGGCGCACCTCAGGGCGCGCAGCATTCGCGACGCGATCGACACCCATCGCCACCAGCGGTCCGGAGTCGCCACCGAGGACATCGTGTTCGCCTTTCCGGGTTCCCTCGAGCGTGAGCGGCTGCGTCCCGTCGTGGAGCGCGTACGCCGCTCGCTCGAGACGAGCGGGGCCATCCGCGATGACGATCTGGTCGAAGGCAGCGGGTTCTTCGCTCTCGAGGTGGATTCGTCGCAGACGTCGGAATGGCTCGAACGTCGCACCGCGCGAGCACTGCTCGACGTCCTGCCCGAGGGCGAAAGTCACCCCGACATGTGGGCTCCGTTCGCTGTCGACTCCCCCGAAGAGGTCGACGCAGCATTCCGGCGTGTCGTGGGCCCCCGCTACTCGTTCAAGGAACTCGACGATTTCACCGAACTACTCGAACATCGCTTGCAGCGTGTCGACCTGGTTTCCAAGGTCGCCCGGACCGGGCTCTTGCCGGAGCAAATAACACTCGACTACTCGCAGGAGCGACTTGCCGACGCGGGTGTGACCGCGGAGAGCGTCGCCCAGGCTATCGGCGCGCACAATGTGAACCTCCCGGGTGGGGTCCTCGACGTCGGCGGGCGCAGCGTCCCGATACGAACGAGCGGGGAGCTGTCCACGATTCGCGATCTCGAGAGCGTACTCGTGACTACGACGAGCGCCGGGGCCCCCATTCGTCTTATGGACCTCTTCGATGTCGGGCGCGAATACCAGGCGCCTCGGCTACTGAATACGTACTCGTGGAAGGACGGCTCGGGCGCGCTTCGGTCGTCGCGGGCTATCACGCTGGCGGTCTCGATGCGCTCGGGATCGCAGGTGGGTGAATTCGGCGCCAAAGTAGACGCTGCGCTCGCCGACGCGACCGCACTGCTGCCACCGGATCTCGTGATCGCGCGTCCGTCGGATCAACCCCGTCAGGTGTTTGAGAACGTCGCACTCTTCAACGGAAGCCTCGCCGAGGCGATCGTCCTCGTCGTCTTCATCGCGCTCATCGGTTTCATGAGCTGGCGCACGGCGACGGTCCTCGCGCTCGCAATTCCGATCACGCTCGCGATGACCTATGCCGTGATGAGTCTCGTCGGGTGGGATCTCCAGCAGATATCCATCT
>JBEKXD010000033.1:0-58696 GCA_049512415.1 Polyangiaceae bacterium | reverse complement strand
ACGGGATTCGAACCCGCTGGATTGCTCCGTGAGGTTTCTGCTTCTGTAGTCGCTCTACATCGCTTCCTCCTCACCCAGGCTTTTCCTGGCGCACCGAAGGGATCGGCCGAAAGACACCGGCCGTTTAATCCGCGGACGCTCGCCCGACTGGCTTCAGCGTCACCTCGGGCAGTAGTTCGGCGAAGCTCACCACCCATGCCGCCGGCATCTCGGGCTCGATGAGCTTGCGGACAAACCGCCGCACGTCTGGTTGAGTCAGGATCACGACCGGCGACGGATGGGGTTGCGCGTTCGTGATGGCGCGAGTGATGGCGGTGAGGACGTCGCGAGCGGCATGCGGTGCGAGTGTCAGGAAGGCCCCGGCTGCCGTTCGAGTGACTGCGCGTCGGACGGTGTCTTCGATGACCGGGTCGAGCAGGACGACGTCCAGGCGGCCGGAGCCACCGGTCAACGTGTATGTGATGGAGCGGCGCATCTGGCTTCGGGCGTATTCGGCCAGGCCGAGCGGATCCTTTTCCGTGTTGGCCACGGTCGACAGACTCTCGAGCACGCCGCGCAGATCGCGCACGCCGATGCGCTCCTCTACAAGACGTTTGAGCACGTCGGTGAGCAGCACCAGCGAGAGCGGCTTGGGAACTAGGTTGCGGACCGTTGCGGGAGCGAACTGCTCAAGCTCGTCGAGCAATCGCTGCACCTCCGCGAGGCCCAGAAACTCGGACGCGCGAGAGCGCAAGAGTTCGACAAGCCGACCGTGAATCGCTTCGGCGACCGCGTCGGCGTCGAGCTCTCGCGGCATAGGAGCGACGATCGCCGGCACTTCGTGCAGTGAGAGGACGACGTGTCGCTCGGGGAACTGCTCTTGAACGCGCACTCGCGGAGCGGCGAGAGGCACCCCAAGCTCCGAGAAGATCTGTTGCCTTACGTCGAGCGCGACCATGCGCAGGCTCCGCGGTTCGCCGTCGAGCATCGGCGCCAGGTCGGCGCTCACTTCGATACTCCAGGGAGCCACTAGCGGGACGAACGGCGGGTCGCGCGCGCTCGGCCGCGCGCGAGTCTTCTGCGTGGGGTCCGTGGCGGCGCGCTGCTCTTCCACAGTCTTGCGCCGCGCCTGGGTGCGTCCGACGAAGAAAAGCGCCACACCGAGGACCGCGAATGGCAAGGTGGGCATGCCGGGCACGAGCCCCAGCAAGAATATGAACACGCTGGCGACTTGAAGTGCCTTGGGGACTCCGAGCAGCTGACGTGCGAGTTCCTCCCCGAGGGGCGTGTCGGCCTCTTCGCTGGCCACGCGCGTGACGAGGACGCCCGCCGCGGTCGACAGGACGAGCGCAGGGATCTGCGTGACCAATCCGTCGCCAATCGTGAGCAGCCCGTAACGTTTTAGGGCCAGGACGACCGGCATACCCTTCATCGCGCACCCGACGGCCAAACCGCCGAGAAGGTTGATGACAATGATGATGAGCGAAGCGATCACATCGCCCTTGACGAACTTCATGGCCCCGTCCATCGCGCCGTAGAATTGACTCTCGCGCTGGAGGATCCGTCGCCGACGGCGGGCTTCGCTTCCGTCGATCCCACCGGCTCGGAGCTCCGCATCGATGGCCATTTGCTTGCCTGGCATCGCGTCGAGCACAAAGCGTGCTCCGACCTCGGCGACTCGCTCGGAGCCCTTGGCAATGACGAGAAACTGAATGATGGTCAGCACGAGGAAGACGACGCCGCCGACGATGTAGTTGCCGCGCACGACAAACGACCCGAACGCACGAATCACCTCACCTGCATCGGCCTGCAGCAAGATCAAGCGGGTCGAGGAGACGTTGAGCGAAAGCCGCAGCAGCGTCGTCAACAGAAGCAGCGTTGGAAATGTCGCGATCCCGATCGCGTCTGGAACGTAGAGGACGACCAGGAGTATGGCGACGGACACGGACAGATTCGTGGCCAAAAGAATGTCGAGGGCCCACGTTGGCAGCGGTACGATCATCAAGCCGACGACCACGACGACGAGCGTCGCCAGCGCGATGTCAGCGCTTCCGAACCCGATCCCGCGTTCCTTCGGACGAGCCACGCGGCGAGGCTACACGATGGAGGAGCTCGAGGGGGGCCGCGAAGAGCCCCCCTCGTCGATGGTGGCGCGTGACTCCCGCGCCTGTTCGCTTTCTCCGTCCATGCCGCGTAGCGGCGTTCGGCGCCGACACGCTATACTAGCCGAAACGCCTCATGACCACGGACGACCCCCATGGACCAAAGTCGCCCGATCATCGCGAGGCGACGACTCTGACTGGCATCCCGCAGGCCACCGGAGAGCCGACCGGCAGGCTCCGTCACTCAGGGTACGGCCGGACGGACCAAGGCCGGAGGCGAGAGACGAACGAGGACGCATTCCTGGTCGACGACGGCCTCGGACTCTATGTCGTCGCGGACGGAATGGGCGGTCACGCGGCCGGCGAGGTGGCCAGCCATGAAGCGATCGACACCTTCTACGGCATGGTCAAGCGCGGCGTGGGGGCGCTTCGCGCGCTCGTCGACCCGCTCTCCGAAGACGACGCTCGAGCGGCGTGCCGACTCATGGAGAGTGCAGTCCAGGCCGCAACGTATCTCATCTACTCAATCGCCGAGATCGATCGGGCCAAGAGCGGGATGGGGACCACCATCAGCGCGCTGCTCATCCTCGGGGATTACGCCATCACGGCGCAGGTCGGCGATAGCCGCATCTACCGAGTCAGTGGAATGTCGGTCGAGCAGCTGACCGAGGACCACACGTTGATCGCCTGGCAGCTCAAGGAGGGCCTCATCTCGCACGAAGAAGCCGAGCGCTCCCCGCACCGCAACGTCATCACGCGTGCGGTGGGAAATCGAGAATACGTTCAGGTCGACACGCGTGCGGTGCCCGTCATCGCGGGCGTGCGATTCCTCCTCTGCAGCGACGGCCTGCACGTGTACTTGCGCAATGACGACATCCAGTCGACTGTCACGCTCGGGGGCTCCGCGGCCGTCGGTCGGTTCATTCACCTGGCCAACGAGCGGGGCGGCAAGGACAACATCACCGTCGTACTCGTCGAGGTCGACGCTCAGTCGTCGAGCGGGCCGATATCCTCACCCGACAAGACGTAGAACGCCTCGCCGTACTGCTTGAGGAGCCCGAGCGCGAGGTCGAGGTCCTCCTGCGTATGGCCGCGCGTCACGTTCAGGCGCAATCGCTCCTCTCCGATCTTCACACCCGGATAGACGACGGGGACCATCATGACGCCGCACTCGAGGAGCGCCAAGTTCATGAACAGCGTTTTTCGCTCTTCACGGCACATGACCGGCATGATGTGCGTATTGCTGATCCCTAGGTCGAACCCTGCTTCGACGAGTCTGCTGCGAAAGTAAGCGGCCTTTTGCTGCAGCTCCGAGACGAGGGAGGCGCCCTCGTCCTCTACGATTCCGAGAATCGTCGACGCCGCCGCCACGATGGGAACGGGAAGCGACGCGCTGAACATGAAACTTCTCGCAGTGTGCTGTACATGCTCGACGACTTCGCTGGAGCCGAACAGCAGTCCCCCGATGCCGCCGAACGTTTTGCTGAGCGTCGAGACGACGATCGGCACCCGTCCCTGGAGCCCCGTCGCTTCGAGCATTCCGCGTCCGGTCGGACCCATCGTGCCGCTGGCGTGGGCGTCGTCGAGGATCAGTACGGCGTCATGCTTCTCGCACAGGTCCACGAACTCCTTGAGATTGGCGGTGTCGCCGTCCAGCGAGTACACGCCTTCGACGAGGACAAGGGTATTCTTGCGCTCGCGCGTCGTCAGGATGCGCTCGAGGCTCTTCGCAGAATTGTGATTGAAGAAGCGAACCTCGGGCCCGTTTTTCGGAACACCCGCGGCGAGAAACGAGCCGTCCAAAATGCACGCGTGGCTGTAGGCGTCGAGGATGAGCGTCGTGTCCTTGTCCGCGAGCGAGACGATGGTCCCGACCATCGCTTGATAGCCCGTCGTAAACAGAAGACACGACTCGAAGCCCATCCAGTGGGCGAAGCGCTTCTCGAGCTGGACATGCTCCTCCGTGGTCGCCTGGAGGCGTGAGCTCGAGAGTCCGCACGCGTACTTGTCCACGGCAAGTCGTGCCGCTTCCTTCGCCCTTGGATGGTTGGTCAGGCCGAGATAGTCATTGGAACTGAAATTGACGACAGGCCGCCCCTCAATCTTTGTGTGTATGCCGCCTTGCTGAAACTCACGGTGGTACGAATACACTTGGTGCTTGCGCGCTTTTCGGACGCGGTCTAGTTCCGCGTGCGCTTTCTCGTCGATCCAGCTCAATCGATCCTCCGGAGTCGTGCAGTCGAAGTGGACACCGCGAAACGCGCGGGCTATGCGGCCGCGGCCCGTTCCCGCGCTCGCACCACGACGGCCGAGGCGTTGCCGTAGTAGCCGAGCGAAGTGACGAGCGACGCCTGCCCGCCGCGATGGAAGCGCCCACGCACGACATGTGGACATACACCCACCGTCGAGTATGCGAGAGCGGCGAGAATCCCCATGGCACCGCCGGCCCCGTGGGTCTCGCCGAGCGCCTTCTTCGGGGCGACGACGCAGGACTCTGGCCCCAGAACGCGTCCGATGGCAGTGAGCTCGGCGTCGTCAAAAGCTCGTAACCCAGAGACTCCTGACACGGTCAGACCCACGCAGTCAGCAGTCAGGTGAGCGTCCGCGAGTGCGTCGCGAATGGCCCGCTCAAGCGCAATCGCAGACGGATGAACGAGCCCGGCCTCGCGTTCGGGAGGGACGAAGGCGGTCCCGTAGCCTGAAATGGTACCGAGCACGGTAGCTCCTCGCGCGCGGGCGGACGACTCGGATTCCAACACGAACATGGCTGCGCCTTCTCCGAGAAAGGCTCCCTCCGCCAAGGTTCCCAGTCGCTCGTACGCGCCGATGAGCGCTTCGCTGATGGCCTCGGCCCCGCCGACGACGATCGCCTCGGCGCGCTGCTGTTCGAGAAACACGTCAGCGCAGGCTACGGCGTCGAGCGCGCCGCAGTTGCCGTCGCTGACGCTGACATTCATGGCCCGTAGGTCCTCCCAAATGCTCGCGTAGCCGGCGGCACTGTTGGCCACAGTCAGCGGAAAGCGCGCCGGGTTGATGTACCGGGCTGACTCGAGCGTAGCCACTCGGTCGAGCTCCGTGATGGCTTCGAGGGAGCCATAAGCGTTGGATACGACGATTCCTACGCGCTCGCCGTCGACCCCCACCCAGGAGCCGTCTCGCTTCAACTGAGCGTCATGGAGAGCCATGCGTGAAGCGACGAGCAGCAACTTCGAGAGGCGGTCGAGGGTGCGAAGACCTTTCTCGCCCAGGTACTTGGCTGGATCGAAATTCGGTATTTCCGCGAGTGCCGGTCCACGAGAGACGTTCGCCGAGCTTCGATCGGCGCCGTCCTCATCGTCTGAAATCCTCGGCGACGTCGCCGCGTCGCTCGCCGGCAATCTCGGGGATTCGCCCTTCGCAATCGCATCGAAAAAAGCAGAGCCGCCGATACCGACCGCGGACACCGCACCGAACCCAGTGATGGCTAGGGCCTTCACGCCCCGGCCCCGGCTTGCGCAGTCGCGCAGGACGCGAAGCGTGCGTCGGGGGCCGGAAGGATTCCCGGCTTGGCGAAGAGGGCGACCGCGTTGTAGCCGCCGAACGCGAGCGAGTTGTTGACGACCACGTCCGACGGCCCGGTGCGCGCCTTATTCGCCACGACGTCGATGTCACACGCGGGGTCCGGCGTCTCGTAGCCGACCGTCGGAGGATAGATCCCGGTCTCAATCGTGAAGAGGCACCCCACCGCCTCGATGGCGCTTGCGGCGCCCATGCAGTGGCCGATCATACTTTTCATGCTCGACACCGGGACGCGGCGATCTCCGAACACGTCCCGCACGACTTTGGCCTCGGCGGCGTCATTGTGCCGGGTCCCTGTTCCATGGGCATTGACGAAATCCACGTCGGCAGGGGAGAGCCCCGATCGTGCTATCGCCCCTCTCATGGCCGCAATGCTTCCCGTCGCGTCGGGATCGGGACGCGTGATGTGATACGCGTCGCAGGAAAGCCCGTAGCCGCCGACCTCCGCGATCGGCCTGGAACCCCTGCGCTCGGCGTGGGCCTCGCTTTCGAGGACAAGGATGCCGGCGCCTTCGCCCAGCAGCAATCCCTGCCGATTGAGATCGAAGGGCTGGCATCGCTCGGGCGCCATCGCGGCGAGGCGAACGAAGCCCGAAAATTGGAGCTCCTGGATCACCTCCGCGGCGCCCGTGACCACGACGTCCGCTCGGCCTGAGCGTACGAGGTCCGCGGCAAAGCCGATCGCGTAGTTTCCGGCCGCGCAAGCCGCGGGCAGAGCGAGCACCATGCCCTGAGCGCCTATCGCGCGTGCGACGTGGATGGGCAGGAGCGTAGAGCCGTACTTGGGGATAATTGAGCGCCGCACGGCTTGAAGCCCGTGAACGATCCAATTGTGCTGCAACCCGCCGAGTACTTCAGCCTCGCCCATCGTCGTGCCGACGACGACCGCCGTGCGAGGACCGGCGAGCTCGTCGGCCCCGATCCCCGCATCGACGAGGGCCATCCGTGCGGCTGCGACGGCCATCACAGAACAGCGTCCCATCCTATGCAGTTCTGCTTGCGTGAGATGGTCGCCTGGATTGAACCCGCGAACTTCCCCGGCGACACATCGACCGAGCTGGGACGGATCAAACGAGGACACGGGAGAGATCCCCGTCACTCCGTCTTTGAGCGAACGGTAGAATGCATCGCGTCCGAGCCCGATTGAGCTCACGATACCGACGCCGGTGACGTAAACCCGGGGCAGCACAGGACCATGTCTTTAGCGCGCCGCTCCGCACATGAGCAATGCGCCGTGAGCGCGAATCGCATTTCGCAGAAGAAATCGCGTACGCACAATAGGTCGAGCGTCTTTGGTTGTAATCGCTTCACCGGAGGAAGCGACATCCAACCGGAGCGTACTCGTGGGGAGCGGGACGCGATCCTTGCCAGCCAACCCCTGTCGAATTACAGCTCGTCGGCCATGGAATCGACGAGGGGGGCGCGTCGCACCCCTCCTCGAGCTCCCCCGACGATTCGCGGGGCTTCCCTGGGCTGGCCCAGTCGGCCATGATGACCCCTCGTAGGAAGGACGGGACTCCATGGCCGCGCGAGCCCGTCGGAAGGAAACCAAGGAGAGACCACGTCATGCCGCAAGACAACACCCTGCGGGAGCAGCTTAGAACTCTCGTTGCCGAGATTGCCGAGAAAGCCGAAGTGCCGGACGGCGCAACGTTCAAGGAACTGGGCATCGACTCGATGATGGGCGTCGAGATCGTCGCGGCGATCGAACGCCAGTATCAGATCAAGATTGACGACGCGGAGCTGGCGTCGTTCAAGGATCTCGATTCCGCGTACGCTCTCGTTGCCAAGAAGCTCGGTGCCAAGGGCGCGACCGCCGCCGCCTGAGCCACCCCGGCGGTTCGTTTGTTCTGCGCTTCTTCGGCGGTCGGTTGGGGCCGTCGACACCGAGCTTGCCGAGGGTCGCGCAGAAGGGAACGTCGGCCCTTGCGTGCTAAGAAGGGCAGCCTATGACGGTCTTCGCCAAGGTTTCCCCAGAACTCGACTTTCCCGCGGAGGAACGTCAGACGCTGCGGCTGTGGAAGAGCTCTTCGATCTTCGAGAAGACGCTCTCCAAGCCTGCGCCGAACGGGCCATTCGTCTTCTACGAAGGCCCGCCGACAGCCAATGGGCTGCCCCACAACGGGCACGTTCTGACCCGCGTCATCAAAGACCTCTTCCCGCGCTACAAGACCATGCGGGGCTATTCCGTAGCTCGAAAAGCAGGGTGGGACACGCACGGATTGCCGGTCGAAGTCGAGGTCGAGAAGCAGCTTGGCATTCACGGCAAGGCTGCGATTGAGCGGTATGGCGTCGAACCGTTCATCCGGCGGTGCCTCGACTCCGTATTCAGATATACCAAGGAATGGGAGGCCCTGACCGAGCGTGTCGCGTTTTGGGTGGACATGCGCGATGCGTATGTGACCTATTACAAGTCCTACGTGGAAAGCGTCTGGTGGGCGCTTTCGGAGCTCTACAAGAAAGGCCTCCTCTACCAGAGCCACAAGGTCGTGTGGTGGTGGGCTCAGGGAGGAACGGCGCTCAGCGCCGGTGAGGTTGGCCAGGGGTATCGCGCGGTCGACGACCCGAGCGTGTACGTCGCATTCCCGGTCGTGGAAGGGGACGGCGTATGCCTTCTCGTGTGGACCACCACGCCCTGGACGCTGTCGTCCAACATGTATGCGGCGGTCCATCCGGACCGAGATTATTCAGTGGTCCGAACCGCCGACGGCAGGCGTTTCATCGTCGCCAGCGCGATCGTCGCCTCGCTTCAAGGGAAGATCGGAGCGCTGGCCACGGAGCGCACGATGACGGGGCGCGAGCTCGTTGGGACGGCCTACCGTCCGCCGTTCGATCTTTTCCGGTCCGAGGCGGAGGGACTGTCGGCCATCGTGTGGCGTGTGATCCCGGAGAATTTCGTGACTCTCGACACCGGAACGGGAATCGTACACGTGGCGCCAGCCTTCGGCGAGGACGACTACGAGGCTCACCGACGCGTTCAGCGCGAGCGCGGAAGTCCGGTGCCGCTGTTCTGTGCGGTGGAGCCCGACGGCACGTTCATCGGTCGCGCGGGGCCCTACGCGGGGCGCTGGGTCAAGGATTGCGACAAGGAGATCGTCCGCGATCTCAGGGATCGAGGCATTCTCGTGCACGCGGAGACCATTCGGCACGACTACCCATTTTGCTGGAGGGCGGATTCTGACCCGCTCATCCAGTACGCCCGCCCCGCTTGGTACATACGAACGACAGCGCAGATCGAGAAGGCGATCGAAAACAGCCGGTCCGTCCACTGGCTTCCTGAACACATCAAGGAAGGTCGTTTCGGGGATTTCCTCGCCCACAACGTGGACTGGGCTCTTTCGAGGGAGCGCTGGTGGGGAACACCGCTCAACGTCTGGGTGTGCGACTCCAATCCAGAGCACAAGGTTGTGCCCTCGTGCGTGGCCGAAATCGAGCAGCGCAATCCGCGAGCGTTCGAGCACTTTCATGCCGCGCGGCGAGCCGATCCGTCTCTGAGCGAACACCTGATCGTCCACAAGCCGTGGATCGACGCAGTGACGTTCTCCTGCGCCTGCTGTTCGGGCACGATGCGACGCGTTCCCGAAGTGATCGACTGTTGGTTTGACTCGGGCTGCATGCCGTTCGCGCAGTGGGGGTATCCGCACCGAGGCCGCGCTGAGTTCGACAGGAGCTACCCGGCGGACTTCATCAGCGAGGCGATCGACCAGACGCGCGGATGGTTCTATTCGCTTCTGATGATCTCGACGCTGGTCTTCGAGAAGCCCACACCGCGTCCCTACGGCACGTGTCTCGTCCTCGGGCACGTGTGTGACAAAGACGGAAAGAAGGAGAGCAAGAAATCGGGGAACTATACGCCCCCGGAGGTCATTCTCGACAAGGTGGCCATGGAGTTCGCAGTCGAGGCCGCCCCGGCAGAGAGCAAACGCAATCGCGGCGGCGCCTGCGTCGAGACCGGAGAGCTCGCGCTTATGTCGCGCGAAGATTACGAGGGGATGGATTTGCTGGAGGGAAGCGATGGGGCTCTCGTGCGTCTCTACCGAGCCGATTGCCCGGAGCGCGCAGTGAGTCTTCGCGTCGCGACCGATGCTCGAGTGCGCCGTCGTGCGATCGCTCTGAGCGAATCCGTCCGCGCTAAGCTCGGGCTGGAGGTGTGCCAAACGCGAGATGTTCGACCCGTGGACGTCCCGTGGCTCCCGACGTCCCAGAAGGTGACCCTCGAGGACCCATCGACGTCCGCCCCAGGAGCCGATGCGTTCCGGTGGTTCTTCTACGCTTCGAGCCCGCCTTGGTCGACGACCAGGCACTCGCTATCCAACGTTCGAGCGCTCCAGAAGGAATTCGCGGTAAAGCTCAGGAACGTATATTCATTTTTCACAATTTACGCCAATATCGATGCCTTCCGACCCGGCGGAAGACCGGCCGTCGAGGCGGGGCAACGTCCGGAGCTCGATCGGTGGATTCTCAGCGAGCTGGCGATGACGACTCGCGACGTCACGGCAAGGATGGACGAATACGACGTCTTCGGCGCGACCGGGCTGCTCGTAGCTTTCGTCGACAGTCTATCAAACTGGTGGGTTCGTCGAAGTCGCTCTCGGTTCTGGCAATCCGAATGGACAATCGACAAGCAGAGCGCCCACGAGACGCTGTACGCCTGCTTGGTCGACCTTTCCAAGTTGACGGCCCCGTTTACTCCGTATGCCGCGGAGGCCATGTATCAGAATCTCGTCGTGGGAGCGGGAGTGCCGGGCGCATGCGAGAGCGTCCACCTCGAGCAATGGCCGGAGGCCCACGGCGCTGCGATCGATCAGCGGCTGTCGCACAAGACGTCGGTCGTGCGATCGCTGGTGAGCCTCGGTCTGCGAGCACGAATGGACGCCAAGATCAAAGTCCGACAGCCATTGCGTACAGTCACGCTCGTGCTGAACGACCAGCGCGATATTGAGCTAGTTTCGGACGCGTTCGACGAGCTCCGCGAGGAGTTGAACGTGCTGTCGGTGAAACTCGGTGCGGAGAGCGACCGGCGCGCATTCGGCAAGACGTCGTACAAGCCGAACTTTCGCTCCCTTGGCGCGCGCGGGCTGGGCAAGGTAGCCCAGGAGCTCAAGAGAGCTTGGGCGAGCGAGGATGCGGCTGCCGAGCACGAGGTCGCTCGCCGTGCGCTGCTGGAAGGCAAGGCCATGCGCGGGGACCTCGAGCTGCTCCGCGACGACGTGGAGATGACGTTCGAACCGACGGCCGGCTTCTCCGTGGCCGCGGACCGTGTCGGCTCGGTCTTCCTCGATACCAAGCTCGACGAGGAACTCCGCGAGCTTGGCCTTGTGCGCGAGCTGCTCAATCGAATCCAGACCATGCGGAAGGACTTGGGTCTCGAGTACACCGACCGCATCCGCGTGTGGATCGATGGCTCGCCGCGCGTCGTTCGAGTCGTAGATATTCACAGGAATACCGTAGCAGCGGAAGCGCTTGCCCTTGAGGTTCACGGCGTCTGCGCGGTGGACAGCGGCCGCTCAACGGCGGAGCGAGCCGCACCTCAAGATGAAACCGGCCACGGCTTTCTGGAGCGTAATGTGGACGTCGAAGACGAGTCCGTGCGAATTCGCGTCGCACGTGCGGAGCCGCAGTCTGCCTGAAGGCATCTGTCGTTGGGAGCTCCAGGGAGGCCGCGAAGCGCCTCGCTCGTCGATCGATGTCGATGCTCACTGGCCCGGATCGCAGCGGGAATAGACCTCCGCGAGCGCGCGACCGTCTCCCGGTCCAGACTAGGCTTGGCACGAAATTTTGTTCGTCGACAATGGGGAGGGATTGCCGCGCGCGTCTGGTAAGGTCTGGTTCTTGTTGGAGCCGTCCGCGCAATGGGGGAATTCGAAGTGAGCAAGCCGAAGCAGCTCCAAAGGATGGGTTCTTCTCAAGCGCGTTTCGCGCGGACCGGGAGCTCGCCCGAAACGCTATCCCGGAAGTCGGCCGCGTCGGCCTCGCCCGCGTCGCGGTCGGTCGTCGCTCCGCATCTGGCGAGGACCGAGCTCCTCGAAAAGGGCGTGCGACGTCGCTTCGAGGAAGATATCGATCTGGCCATCCGCCGGCGCTCCGCTGGCGAGGTCAAGCTCGCCGGAGCGTTGCGTGCTGTCGCTTTACTCAGCCCAGCGCTCCGCGCTGCCCTTGGAGAGGCGACGAGCGTTCTCGTCGAACGCAGGGCGTTCGGCCGCGAGCTCTGTGCGTGTGGATTGCGCGCGCTCGCCGAGGCTCAGGACCACCAGGTGGGAGCACTTCTGCAGCGGGCGCTTGCGGCGGACGACGCCGGCGGACCGGCCGCACTCAGTGCCGCGTGCTTCTGCCGAGATGCAGGGCTTGGCCGTCGCTTGGCGAAACTCGCGTCGAGCCACCCTTCGCACGTTGCCTTTGGGGCAGAGCTCGCCCGGGTGTCGAGAGGTGAGTCCGACGGAGCGCTACTGGCCGAGCTGGCCCCCAAGATCAAGGAGAGCCACCGCATCTCCATGTGCTCGGACCTGTTCGCCCCGCTGCTGAGGACCCCGCAGGTATCCGCTGGCGTCGTACCCGCATTCGCCCTGCTACGCTCGGCCGAGCGCCACCTCGGAAGATGGCTGTTGCTCGCGGAGGTCGCCATCGGAGCAGGGGACGTTTCCGCCCTCCGTGAAGCGCGCGAGCGGGCGCAGTCTGGTGCAGCCAGCGCGCGTGCCGCATGGACCCTCGTTGTGTGGGCGCTCGACGATGCCGAGGCTCTCAAGCACGCGAATCCTCGCCCGTCGCCCCCCGCCGTGCGTCCGACACTCGAACTCCTTGCGCGTCTGTCCGATCGTCCGAGCGCCGAGCGCGACATGACATTCTTGTTTCGAATGGCGAGCGCGTCGCTTCCCGCCGCGGGACCCATGCTCGAGGCATTTGCGCGCAACGTGCCGCTCGGAGACGAGACAGCCATCCGCGCGGGGCTCTGCCTTGCCCGCGACCACGGGCGTGACGACATGCGCCAAGCCCTCGCGTCGTTGGCAGAAGGGGGTCGTCGCGAGGACCTGAGGGGTTTGGCTGCGGCCGCTCACTGGGACACGGCAGCGGCGCTCGCGGGGGTGCCGGCCGAGGATGTGCGCGAGCGGAGCCGGTCCCTTGCCGAACCGCTCTTGGCTTCGCGGTTCGTGGTGAACCGCGCGTGGGGCGCGCTCATATGTGCCGCTCACAAGGGCGGCGCGAGCGTGGCGCCTCTCGTTCGCGAGTCGTCGTTCCGGTGGATCCAATCGGGAAGACTCGAGTGACTTGGCGAGGCGCTGTCTGGGTGGCTGCCGGGGCTACCGTGGTGCAGATTGCGCGCGCCGACAGTTCTTCTGACGCGAGCTCGGTGGACCGGATAGAGCTCTGGGCCGACAGGGATGACGACGACGCCGATGGCCGCCCGGACGGACAGCAGTCCGACCTGGGACCCATGGCGCGAACCGATCTGGTGGCCATAGAGCCCCGCTGGACCGGTTTGCGGTGGCGCGTCCTGTCCGGTGGTGAGCACGCTCGCATCGTAACGGATGCGGGTCCTTGGGCGTGGGATCGAATCGTACCGCGGCGCGCGTGGCTGCAGGGGATTTCGCCCGGGCGCACGGAAGTGAGTCTCGAGGGCCGAGCGCGTGCGCTCCGGCTCCGACTCGACGTGCTCGGCGTGGAATGGCGGACCAGCACTGGCGACGAAGTCGACCCCGCTCGGTCGCACGTAGCGCTGACCCGTACTCCCCCGCTTCGGTTCGTTGCGGCGTCCGCGCCCAGTTCTGATGACCCCGACGCAGTGCGCATTGTGCTTGCCCTCTTCGACGATTCGAACGGGACGTTGCCGCGCTCCGTGTCGCTCGAGTCACTGGGGCCGTTGGGGACCCCGCTCGACGCTTTTCCCTCTCTCTCGCTGTCGCCCGAGCCATGTGCTCCCAACCGCCCAGGCATGCGCTGTTGGACGACGGCGCCCTTGCGCCTCGTCGTCGACCGTGTGGACCGAGAGCATCCACTGGCTGCAGATCGTTCGCTCATCGCGCGAGTCGGCGGTGCGGTCGTTCTGCGCTCGGAGGGTCGAAAGGCTCAAATGGTCCGCGTGCTGGGACCGCGAGAGTCCGAGGTCGGGCCGATCGACCGTTATCGCGCCAAGCTTCGCCCGTTCGTCGTACGCCTGGCTCCCGGTGGGTCTCCGGCGATCGGGGGATCGGAAGGGGGCGCTGTCGTCGCGATGCGGGCCGAATTGGCCTCGGCGGCGGCGATCTGGGGACAGTGTGGTGTCACTTTCGGCGACGAACGTGCCTGGTCGATTCGCGTCGTGGATCCGCCTCCGTCTCATCTCATAGCGATCGGCGACGACCTCGGGATACCCGCGAGCGGCGGAGTCGTCACGATGCGAGTCGGCGACAAACGCCTGTCGCTGACGACTTTTGCAGGCGAGAGAGTCGATCGCGTGGCCCGTCAGCTCGTACACGCTGCGGAGCGGGCCGGCCTCAGGGCCCTCGTGCTCCCCAACGCTCGCATCGGCCCGGGCCTCGAGTCGAGCGTCGACGTCTCCATTCGCGACAGAGACGGACTCCCCATGACGGTCGACGTCGTGCCAGGCGTCGCGCTGTCGACGGACCCGACGCTGAGCGTACGCATCGGGTCGGTCGATCTCGCGGACGGCCTCGACCACTTCAGCGATGACAATGCCGTCGCCGGAACTCTCGAGGAACGCACTCTCGTAAAGGCATTCGACGACGGCGATCCGACGACCATAGAGGTGTTCGTCGTCCCTCTGTTCTCGGGCAATGGCCGCCTCGGGGAGTCGTTCATCGGCAGCGACCTCTCGAGCCTGCGCAACGTCGTGCTCCTCGACGGCGCCGGCGTGCGCGCGCGGGCGAGCAGTTTCACGCTGCCTCACGAACTAGGGCACGTGCTCATGGATCTTCCGGGGCATCCGGACGACTACGTCATCGACACGCCCACGAGCCTCATGGACTCGGACGCATCCGACGCATCGGCGTTCGGTCCTCGGCGCCTGTCTCTCGAGGACTGCGCGCGTGTTATCCGGCAGTCCGGGCCAGGCGCGAGGGTTCCGCTGCTTTCTGCGTGGCCTGTCGAGCCGCTCCCCATCGGCAAGAGCGCGTCGCGATAATGCCTCGCGGCCCGAGGAGGGTTCGCCCGATAGACGAACGCCGCCCACTGCCGGGAACATCCCGCAGCGGACGGCGTCCGAGAGTCAGGCGTCACGCGGGGCGCGTGAACGCTCGTGTCAGTTCGCGAACTGCGCGATCGCGAAGTTGGCGCTGTAGTTTACGACAGCCCAAGCGTTGCCCGTCGCCGGGTCGATGCCGTAGGTGCCGAGGCCGTAGGCCGCCGTCCACGGACCGCTGACGAAGGTCTTGGTGCCGCCGAAGTTCTTGTTGACTGCGTTGATCCAGTTGCCGTTGCCGTCCTGCGTCGCGAGACCGAAGGAGCCGCCGGTGAGCACCGACTTCGCGGCGGGGGTAGCGCCTGCGTTGAGCTGCAGGGTGTACGTTTCGGTCTGGCCGCTGCCGAGCGTCGTCGGCGTGACCCAGAGACTTAGGACCGAGCTCGCCGTCGCGCATGTGGCGGCCGCCCAGCCGGTGTCCACCGAGGCGCTGAGAGCGCGACCGCTCGCGTCCTGCGCGGTGTTCAGGTTGGTGCCGCTGAGGATCGCCGCGGTCGTGCCGGCAAAGTTATCCGCAACGGTGGTGAAAGGCGCGCCCTCGGCGACGATGAACTCCTTGCCGTTCAAGCCGTAGCCGAAGGTCTCCCGCTTGACGAACGCAAGGGGCGGCGTCGTCGCGATGAGGTATTCGCTGCCCGGCGTTCCCGGGCCCGTCGCGTTGATCTGCGCGGAGTAGAAATCGACCGAGGCGATCGGGCCGTTGAGGGTGACGATGTAATAGCCGACCGTGTTGATCTCTTGAGTGAGCTGCGTTTGGCGGGTGTGGCCAAAGGCAGGCACGTCGTAGGTGACGTCGTTCGACGGGTTGTTGGGCTGGTAGAACTTGGAGCTGTCCGAGGCCGCGATGATGTCCTGGACGCTCGCCGTCTTGCCGTCCGTCGTCGTTACGATCGAGCGGTTGTGCATGTGGTCGTGGCCGCCGACGTAGTAGCGGACGCCGTTCTGCGCGAGGCTGGTGATAAACGCGTCCGTTCCGGTCGGGTCCTGGCTCGGGTCGCTGCCGAAGAGCACGTCGACGTGGTTCTCGGTGATGATACCCTTGTGGCCGAAGACGAAGCCGTGGCCGCCGCTCGGCTTGTTGGCGAGCGATGAGGTGATCCAGGTCTGCTGAGCGTCGATCGTGTTGGCCACCGGATTCGCGCCGCCGTCCCCCAGATTCGGCAGGCTAAACTGATCGAGAAGGACGAACTGGGCGTTGTTGTATGCGAACGTGTAGCTCAGGCCGGTAAGGGCGGCCGACGGGCTGGAGAAGCCGGTGCCCATCGCGAACGCGACGGGCGGATTCGTCGTCGGGAACACCGGGTTGGTGAAGGCATCGTCCGGGGTCGTGAGGGTGAGCACCCGGGCGGGCGACTGGTTGTTGCCGCCGTTGCCAGTCTGCGGGAAAACGAGCGGGAACTCGATGGCCGCGACGCCGGACGACTCGTGATTGCCTCGCAGCGGGAAGAACCCGATCCCGGCGTTGTAGAGCGCCTGGGCGTACAGGGCCCGCGTGTCGAGCGCCAGGTTGCTCCCGTTGTCGGTCACGTCGCCGACCGCGACCACGAGCTGGACGCCGGCGTTAATAAACTGCTGGTTTAGCTGATTGATGATCGACACGGCGACCGAGTTCGGGTTGCGCCCGTCGTCGGTCACGGTCCACTGCGTGTCGGCCATGATGCCGAACTTCCAGGCCGTCGACTGCGGTTGCACGCCGAAGCAGCTCGAAGGAGTGACCGTGAACGTTTGCGTCGCCGATAGACCCGCGGCGTCCTTGGCCGTTGCCGTGATGGTCCAGCTCGTCGCGGCGTTGGCGGGCGGCGTCCAGTTGATCTGGCTACCGCTGGTTGTGTTGGCCTGGTTTAGCAGCGTGCCGTCGCTCGCGAGCCACGTGTAGGTGAGCGGGCTGCCGTTCGGGTCGACCGCTCCGACCGAGAAGGTGACAACCTGTCCGGGGCCGGCGCTCGCCGCCGTCTGGGAGAACGTCGTGAACGCGATCGGCTGCCCGAAAGCGGGAGCGCCGACGGGCAGCGTCAGAGTCCCGGTGTCACTGCCTCCGCGACCGTCCGATGCCTTGACGGTGAACGTGCACGACGTGTCTGACGTCGTGGCAGGGAGAGTGAAGGTCGGGGTCGGAGACGCCGGATTGGCGAGCGTCCCGTCGGCGCAGTTGGTCGCCGTCCACGCATACGTGATGGGGTCGTTGTCTGCGTCGTTGGCAAGCGCCGTGAGGTCCGTCACCTGACCGGGAGCCAGGTAGTTCGGCGAACCGACGACGTTGGTCACGACCGGCCACGTGTTGATGACAACGTTGACTACCGCCTGGGTGGCGGTGGCCACGGCAATTTGCGTGGTCGCCATCACCGTGGCGTTTTGGCTGTCCGTGACCGTGAGGATGATCCCGTAGTTGCCGGTCGCCGCCGGCGCCGTCCAGGTTGTCGTGGCCGCGCTGGAGGTCGAGAACGTTCCGCCGTTTGCCGACCAGGCGTACGTGAGGGTGCCGCCCGTTGGGTCGTTCGCGGTAACGGCAAGGCTGATCTGTCCGCTGGGGGGAACAGTTGTGGCCGATCCGACGAGAGAGGTGATCACCGGGGCCGAGTTGGTGAACGGAGCTGGCGGGTTGACTTGCTGGGCGACGATAGTGATGAGGGCGGGCGCGTTGGCGCCCTGGATGTCGCTGGTCGCTGAACCCTGGTAGAGCAAGTTGCCCGTCCCGTTGGGGCCGTCGTAGGCGTTGACAGTGAAGGTGTAGCCCTTGCCCACGGGGAGGCCCGCGAGGCTGCCCGTCCACTGGCCGGACGCGTTCTTCTGCAGCGTAAACGTCTGCGAGGAAAGACTCGCATCGGTCGCTGTGTCGAGTCCACCGCTGACGGTGACGGTGGCAGAGACCACGTTCGAGGCCGAGAGAGCCAGCGCCACGACGGACGCGGTGCCCTTCTCGCTCTGCACCGCGGTCGTTCCATCATGGTGGCTGCTGCAGCCCACGGACGCCGCAGTCGAAAGCAGGGCGGCAGCGCCCCAGACGGTGAGGGCACACGCGAAGCGTGCATCCATGATTCTGCGAATACTCATTGACGTATCTCCTTCTTTCGGGATGCTCGGTGGCAGAGAGTCGGCGTCGTATCCGGCGCCCGCCGAGACCACCTGCGGTGGTCGGTGACTAGCCGGGATCCGACCTAGCCCAATGTACGAACGCACCCTCGCACGCCCTCCGCATGGGTTCGTCAAACAGTGGGTGACGATTGCGCGACGGTCACGGCCGGCGACGTGTCCAGGACGAGTGCGAATCTTCCGAACGCCGCGGGAGGTCACCCGCGCGGAGGCCGTGGCCGGGGCGACCCTATGGCGCGCCCGACGACGTGCGGCGAGCGACGCTTCACTCTTGCCACCGGACCGGAGAGGACTGTATTACGAGCCCACGAAACCGACGGTTCAAGTAGGCCTCATCGGCTGTGGCACGGTTGGTCTTGGGGTCCTAAAGATCCTTCAGAAGAACCTCGCGCTCATCGAACAGCGCATCGGCGCCGAAGTTCGAGTGAGATGGGTGTGCGACAAGGTTCGCGTCTCGCTCCCGCCGGATCTGTCGCCCGCGCCGCGGGTGACCGACGATTGGCGCGCGGTCGTATCCGATCCCGAGGTCGACGTCGTGGTCGAACTCATCGGCGGCTACGAGCCCGCGCGCACCATCGTGTTAGCGGCGCTGAACGCTGGCAAGCACGTCGCCACGGCGAATAAGGCGCTCCTCGCCAAGTACTGGGGCGAGGTGTTCACGACTGCGGCGCAAGCCAGCGCTCTCGTCTACTTCGAAGCTGCGGTGGGCGGTGGGATCCCGGTGGTTCAAGGGTTGAATGAGGGCCTTGCCGCAAATCGCATCGAGCGAATCTACGGGATTCTCAACGGGACGACGAACTACATCCTGACGCGGATGACGTCCGAAAGGCTGGATTTCGCGACGGCCCTCGGAGCCGCCCAAGCGGCGGGTTTCGCCGAAGCCGATCCGTCATTCGACATTGACGGCGTCGATGCGGCCCACAAGATAGCCATCCTTGCCTCGCTCGCGACCGGTGGTTGGGTGCATCTCGACGGCGTGCACAGGGAAGGCATCGCTTCGCTCGACGTATGGGACGTCCTCTTCGCCCGCAATCACCTCGGGATGACGGTCAAGATGCTGGGGATCGCCGACCTGGACGGCGCGTCCGTGTGCGCTCGCGTCTATCCAGCCCTCGTGCCGAGCAGTCATCCATTCGCCAATGTCGCGATGGAGTATAACGCGATATTCGTCCACGGCGATGCGGTCGGAGACGTGATGTTCTACGGCAAGGGTGCCGGTCAGCTCGCAGCGGCGAGCGCCGTGGTGTCCGACGTGATGTTTCTCGCGAGGCACGTCGCCAACGGCACCGCCGGGAAAGCTCCTTACGTCGCCTACCAACCTTCTCGCACGCTGGCCGTGGCTCCTCTCGAGGGCACTCGCCGCAAGCACTATCTGCGCTTTACGACGGCGGACGAGCCCGGCGTCCTTGCCAAGGTAACGCGCATACTCAGCGACCAAGGGATATCCATCGCATCGCTCGTTCAAGACTCTGCGCAACCTCTTGCTGCCGGCGTGCCGATCGTCGTTGTGACCCACGAAGCGACCGAAGGGAGCATCCGGGCGGCCATAGCGCAGATCGACCCTCTCGAGTTCGTCGTCGCGAAGACGGTGCACCTGAGGATCGAGGAGCTAGGTCGGTAAAGGTTGCGGTGGAGGCGTGAGGTGTTACGGACCCCCCGACTCTTTCTTCGTGCCCTCCGCCCGATCGAGGACTTCGCTCATCGCGCTCGCGGTTGCGATCACGAGCGGAAGAACCCTCGGATAATCCATTCGTGTCGGTCCGATTACGCCGAGCGTTCCGGCAGTCTGTCCGCGCATGGTGTAAAGGGCACCCACGACGGCTAGGCGTACTCCGCCGGCCTCGCCGAGCTCCTCGCCAAAGACCACGTGTCCGCCCGGCGCGTGCAGCGCCAAATCGAGAAGCTCCACGAGCTTCTCGCGGGCGTCGAGCGTCGAGACGATTCGGCGCACGTAGCCTGGGTCGTCGAATTCCGGCTTCTCGAGCAAACGATCCTGCCCTTCGATGACCAGGTCGGTCTCCCCGCCCACTGCGCCCCCAACGGCCGCGCCGCCGAGCTCGAATGCTCGGCTGCGAAGTTCGTCCTGGCTCATGCGCTCACGTTCGGCCGTCGCCTTGAACATGTCGCGGAGGTCACCGAGAGTCCGTCCGTCGAGAACGTCGTCAAGAAGGTTGTGTATGCGCTCGAGATCCGCATCGGTCACCTTCGTGCGCACGAAGCGATTCTGTACGGTCCCATTGGCCATGACGAGAACGGCAAGCACCTCGTCCGGACTCGTCCGCAAGAACCGAAGCTGCCGCAGTACGAGAGTCTCCGCCCGCGGGGCGACGACCATCGCCGCGGTTCCGGTGAGCTCGGAAAGGAGGCGCCCTGTCTCGCGCATCAGGTTCCGACCGGGCTCGAGGCAAGCGAACCGCTCGCGAATGGCCTCTGCCTCTTCCCGCGTGAGGTCTCGAACCTGCATGAGGGCGTCGATGAACAAGCGAAACGCGCGCTCCGTGGGAACGCGGCCGGCGCTGGTGTGCGGTTGACTCAAGTAGCCCGCGTCTTCCAGGTCCGCGAGGACATTGCGAACGCTGGCCGGAGAGAGATCCAGACCCGACTTCTTGGCCAGCGTGCGCGAGCCAACAGGCTCTCCAGTGGCCACGTACTCGGTCACACAATGGTAGAGAAGTTGGCGGGCGCGCGCGCTAAGCTCTGTCATTGGTTCCGTGGGACCCTAACATCGTAACTCTCTCCGCGGGGTTGTCCCCGGGGCTGTGGTGGACCTTTCTTGACGCATTGGACGGACCCGGGCAAACCCTATGGTAGCCTCTCGGCGGGCTCTAGGAGGATTTCGGGTGAATCGCTCGCACTCCAAGGTTCTCGTCGTGGGGCTTGGCGGTCTCGGATGCCCAGCGGCATGGACGTTGGCTTTAGCTGGGGTGGGGGTACTTGGTCTCTGCGACGACGACCAAGTGGAACTGGCCAACTTGCACAGGCAGATCCTTTTCGGCGTGGCGGATGTGGGCACACCCAAGGTTGCCGCAGCGTCGCGCTCCTTGAGGGCGCTTGCGCCGTCGGTGGTGCTGAGAACCCACCCGACCAGGCTCGTCCCTGAAACAGCGATCGACCTCGTGCGCGGGTACGACGTTGTCGTCGAAGGGGCCGATAACTTCGCCACGAAGTTCCTTACCGCCGACGCCTGCGCACTCGCCCGCGTTCCGGTCGTTCACGGGGCTGCCGTGCGCTGGGTGGGGACGGTCTTTGCCGTCGGAATGGATGGGCGACCGTGCTACCGCTGCCTCTTCGAGGACCTGCCGACCGGTGGATCGCTCGGATGTTCGGAGGCCGGTGTCATGGGCCCCATGGTCGGGGTCGTTGCCGCCGCGCAGGCCGATCTCGCGCTTGGGGTCATCGACGGGCGCGACGTGGCAGGGCAGCTCGTCACTTTCGACGGGCGCACAGGCGAACTGCGCCGCCGGACGGTTGCAGCGCGCCCCGACTGTCCCCTATGTGGTTCGCGAGCGATCCATTCCATCGACGAGGCGCGCTACGCTCTGGCTACGGGCGCGGACTGAAGGGATAACCAACTGGCCATGAGCACGATCATTCGAATACCAACGCCCCTGCGCACGCTCACGTCCGGAGTCGACGAGGTGACTGTCACGGGCGCCACGGTGGGTGAGGCGCTCGAGGATCTCGACCGCAAGCACCCAGGGATACGGGAGCGACTGATGGACGAAAAAGGCATACGCCGATTCGTCAACGTATACGTGGGTGACGAAGACGTCCGGTTCCTCGACGGTCTCAGAACGCCGCTCAAGGCCGGCGACGATATCAGCATCGTGCCGGCGATAGCGGGCGGCTGATCCCCGTGGAGGCGACCCATCGACAGTCCATGTTGGCCGAGGTCGGCCCGGCCGGTCAGGCTCGCATCGCCGCCTCGACGGCCATCGTCAAGCTGGACGGCGTTGGCGCAGTCGTGTGCGCGCGGTACCTCGCCGGGAGCGGGATTGGCAAGCTTCGGCTCTGCGATCCCCGTCTGGCATGGACGATCCGAGCGGCCTTCCCCGAGCAATGGATGGAGGTGGCCTTTTCCGACGACCTGCGTGAGACGTCGCTGCCGCCCGCGCCCCCGCTCGATTTTCACGACCCCATCGCCTGCGAGGTCGCCCAGGGGGCCAATGAGGCTCTGCGCGTCATCCGGTCGATCATCGACCTTGCGCCTTGAATCGGAGCCTGGGAAAACGAGCTGGCATCGACATGCGGGACTCAACTCAGCATTCGTGGGTTCTCGGCGATCTTGTCGCTTGCAGTTCCGTCATCGAGAGTGTCGACCGAGAAGGCTTGAATGCCTACGCGCGTGGCGAGGAGAGCTGCGGATTGTTGGTGGGGCCAGCTTCCGAGCCCCGCCGCCTCGACGGGTTCGTCCCCATGGTAAACCGGGCGACTGCCCTTCACGAGCTCGATCCCTTGGCGTACCCCCGGACGGGGCGTACGTACTTCGACATCGACTCGCGCAAGTTCGAGGCGGCCGTTCGTCGAGGCGAGTCGGAAGGTAGGCCAGTGAAAGTGCTTTACCACTCGCATGTCGACTCGGGTGCCTACTTCTCGCCCATGGACGCCGAGGTCGCAACCATGGGGCGCGGAGAGCCTCCGTGGGACCTGGCGTATCTCGTGACGAGCGTCGTTTATGGCCGAGTCGCGGGACGGGCGCTCTATATATGGGACTCCGACAAGCGAGATTTCGTAGAGAGCCACATCGAGGTCATCGAAGAGACCCCGGAGCTCTGACCGTGGACACGCGTCGGCCTTGGAAGCCGGCAGGTCTAGCGATGGGATGCGGCGCCGTATCGCTTGCCTCCACCTTGAATGCGGGCGCCGAAGTGCGTGAGGCCGCAGAGCATCTGGCGGAGGTGTGGCGAGCAGAAGGGGCCATCGTGACGGTCGAATCGCCGCGGTTCTTGAACACTCGCGACGATGACAGTCACCCCCTGAGTGTGACGCTCCCGTGGACCCGGAGTGCTCCGTGTACGACGGTGGCTCTTCTCGGCGTACGCGGCTTCGGGTTTCGCGTGCGTCTACCCGTGTCCGTGAGCCGGGAGGGGTCGAGTGAGCGCGGAGGCGTCGACGGGCGATTCTTGTCGAGTGTTGCGGGGGCGTTGACGATGCAATGGTGTGGCGAGCCGCCGGAAGAGCGTTTCGCACTCGAGAGCGAAACAGGGCGTGGAGCCGTGGAGATGGTGGTTGCGCGGTCACAAGGCCCGCTCGCAAGTTTGCAGGATGTTCTTCCGGAGCGCTCGGCAGCAATCTCCGCGCCGGGGTCGCAGGAGGGTACGCCGCCTGATCTGCCGAACGCGGGCGCGCGCGCCTCGCTCGCCGAGGCTCGCGCACGCCTCGAGGGCGGATCGCCGCCATCCTATGTGCTCTCATGGGCGAACTCGGACGGCGCGGGTGACGCCTCCTTCGCACTGGTCCCAGGCTGCCACCGCATAGAGCTTTTTCCGCCTAGCCCGCCCCGGCGATTCGGCGTCAGGCAGCGCCGGCTCGATCTCGATGCCGAGATGAGAAACGCGACGGATGGAAGCCTACTGGCGCGTGACGCGGGAGATGCGCCCGACGCGCGTCTCGAACAGTGTGTAGGCGAGGCGACTCCCGTCACCGTGGCTTATGTCGGATCGCCGGTCGGAGGTCGAGTCATCATCGCTCACACGCGCTGGCGACTTCCCGAGCACATTCCGACGCTCTGGGGATCGACTGCGGTCGGCCGCGTCGCGCAGCTCCTCCGCGCGCATCACGTGGTGTCGCTTGCCGCCAACGCAACGTGGATCGGACAGGGGGGATGGGGGACGTCGTCCATCGCGATCCCCGTCGAGCCCGGTGCCTGCTATCTCGTCGTGGCTCCAGAGGTGCACGGAGTCGCCCGATCCATGGGTCTTTCCATACTCAGCGGCGATGCGAGCGCGTTCGACGATCGGGGTCGCGCGGGCGTCGGGGCGATTGCTTCATTTTGTGCCGGTGGCCGGTCCTTGGCCCACGTCCAGGTCAGTGCGCGGGGTTCGCGAGCGGTGGCTTGGGGACTCGCCGTATTCCGCGTTTCATCGGGAATCTGGCAGGCGTCGCAATGATGCGACCGTCATGTCGCGCCCTTGGTTCGCTTCTACTCATGGCTGGCTGTACTCCGCCGTCCGCTCGACCTTGCGGGCGGTGCGTGACCGAGCATCCTTGGGCGCCACCGACTGTGCGCTCAGGAACGGTCGACGCGATCGCCATCCTCGGGGACATGCCGGCGCGAGCCTCGCAACTGGGAGCGAGCGCTCCCGCAGTGGTCGTGGCGGGCGCAGCGACCGAGAACGATTGGGCCGGAGCGTTCGTGGACGTGCCGAAGGGAGCGTGCCTGCTCGTGTACGCGCGCGGCGCGACGAGCATCGATGATGTCGATGTTCTCGTCTACTCGGACGACGGGGCCGTGCTCGCCGCGGACGAAGCGCGGGACGCTCGTCCGACTGTTCTATTGTGTCCACAGCTCCCCCAGCGCGTCTATGCCGCAGTACACACGGTCGCCGGAGAGGGCTTCGTCGCACTCGGCGCCCAGCTCGCCTCCTTGGACCGGTCCCATGCCATCGCGCGAGCTCTCGGAGCCAAGGGTCTCGTGGCCGATGACATACAGACCGATAGCGGTGCAGAGGACCCAGAGGCGTACGTTCGCGCCCATCGCGTCCGACTGGGTGGGGTCTGGGACGAAATGCGACGGCAAGAACTTGCTCTCGACGCCCGCGCGCCCACGATCATGGCTCTGCCACTCGAGACCGGCGCCTGCGTCGATGCTCTCGTCCTGTCTTCCAATGTCGGTGGACCCCTCGACATCGAGGCGTTCGACGCGCTAGGTCGTATCGTTGCAAGAGCCCACGAAGGATGGGGGGCTCGCTCTCTGACGGTCTGCGCGTCGTTTGCTACGGACGGAACTCTGCGCTTGCGGCCGCACGTTGGAGGGGGACCGGCGACGGTTGTCTTGTCGCGCGCTCGGCCGCAGCACCTGGAGGATTTCCAATCCAGACCTGAGATAGCGTGGATCGGAGCCGCGTATCCGCTCGACGCGGCCCGTGCAAAGCGCGACGAGACCCTAGCGGTAGAGGGTTATTCTCCCCCGGCTACGACCAAGACCGGCGTCCTATCGCTAGAGCGTCGCGTGACCATTTCTCTGCGTTTGGGAGCGGTGCGAGGCGGGTGCGACCGAGTCGACGTGATAGCGGGAATGCCGCTTGCGTGGGTTGATGCCCACCTCTGGGATGACGGACGCCTGCTATCGTCCGCCAGCGCATCGAGCTCGCTCGTGCTGTTCGCGTGCGCCGGCGATGCCGCGAGCCTCGAACTCGAGGCGCTGGGACGTTCCGGGCCTTTTGCCGTCACCGTGCGGGGCGAGCGCTGGCTCGATCCTGCCTTTGGCGCTCTCCCTCTTGCAGCCTCTCGGCTACTTCAATACGAGGTCGGTGGTGCAGAAGGGATTCCGCGGAAGAGATGGGCTCCGGTTCGGCGGATCGCGCTCGATTCGGCTCGGATGGTCGCATGGGGCGAGACCGTCGCCCCTGCGCAGTGTGTCCGAGTCGTCGTCGCAGTCCAGGGCGAGGGAGCGGGACTGGATCTGCAAGCGCTCGATGCCCAGGACGAAACAGAGCTGGATCGCGCCGAGTCAGCCGAGGCGGCGAGCGTACGAGCCTGCGCGCCATCCGAAGCGGAGCGTAGGGTTCGCTTCCAGGTTCGGGCGTCGGCGGGGCGCCTCGACGCGCTGGTGGTCGAGACGAACGGAGCGGACGGGATCTAACGGTCCACGAGCTTGAGAAGAAGTTCGTCGGCACTCGAGATGTCGACGTGACCGATGCAAGTTGTCGCGCCGCGGCGGAGCACCAGCATGACTCGACAGTCTCCGCGCGCTCCGTCGGTGAGGCTCGACAGAGCAAAATCGAATCCAAGCCCGATGGTCACGATGGCACAACCGGTCACCAAGAGCGATGGAGACAACACCCGAGCCCCGTCGACGAAGGCCGACACCCCAACAAGGCTGCCTAGGGCCAGGGCCAATAGCCCAGCGTAAAAGGCCAGCTTCGGATACCGCACGTCGCGCACCACTCTCAAGAGACCGGCTCGCGGAACGAGGAGCTCGGCCTCCCGAAGCACCCTTCCTAGGATTTCCACTCGCCATCGCACGTGCACGCCGCCATCTCCGGCGAGTGTCATCGCGGCCGGCCGTCGGTACGCCAGGGCTAGTCTTCCGAAAAGACCGGCCAAATGCATGACGAGCAAGACGCCGGACAACGCGAGAACCGCCGTCGCCAGCGCTCCGCGTGGTGCGGGTACCAAGAGGCCGGTCAAGGCCTTGGGCACTTCTCGCGGTGCGCTGCGAAGGATCTGCTGAACCTTCGGGTCGCGGACCTCCATCTGCAGCGACGTGAGTTCTCGCCGCGCTTCCTTGGATTGTGACCAGGCGAGCGCTAGAGCTCCTACGATGGCTTGTCCGCGATTGGAAGACGGCAGTCGGTCGCCGTCTATGCTTCGGATGCGATTGGCGATGGCGATCCACAAGGCCCCGGCGTTCGCTCCGAGGGCTCGGTCCAAAAGCGAGGTTGCGTCGAACGCAGTGTTCGCTGCGAGCCAGAGGGTTCGCTCGGCAGTATGCGCTTCATCGTCCCGTCCCGCCGGTGGATCGTAGGTGAGAACGAGAGCCGTCAACGCGCACGCAAGCGCGCGCTGCGCATCATCTTCCGGTCCGTGCTCCAGAACATCCAGTGCATTGCCGAGCGGGGTCTCGCCTTCGGCGCGATCGAGATCGATTTCGTCCGCCAGACGCGTGACCTGGCTCGTGTCGGCATCGCGACGCCGCGCCTCGAAGGCGCGCGTCATGACCGCCCGCGCTACCGCGGCGAGGTCCCGCGCGCGCGGGAGATCCACAATCGCCTCGAATGCGCGAAGAGCGCCAACGTCGCCGTCGACTTCCATGCTCTGCTCGGGGCCGTTTACAGGAACGATCCCGCCAAGGCCAACAAAGACTGCACACGTAGCGCGCAAACGGCCGGTTTCATGGCCTACTGGCTTACGCCGTGGGAGGCCAGGGGTCCAAGGGCGGCCTCGCTCGTGCCGTGGTTCGGGGCGAGCTGTCCTGACCGATCGAGCGCAGCGAGGTCATCGAAGCCGCCCACAGCCTCCGAACCGAAGAATATCTGTGGAACGGTTGGCCGGCCCGTGACCTCGCGCAGCCAGGCTCGGCGAGCTTCGTCGGCCGTCACGTCGACCTCCACGAAGGCGATACCCCGGCGTTCGAGGAGGCGCTTCGCTGCGTGGCAGTAGGGGCAGACCTGCGTCGTGTAGATCGTGACCTCGACCGGAGGGTTCGACGTGGGGCTCATGGTCACGAGCATACGTCGCCTTGCTAACTCCTCCACCATGGAGCCAACTATTGATTTCCTGGCAGCGCCAGGGGACCGTGCTGCACCAGTCGCGAAAAGGCGTCCATCCGCGCCGAGAGGTCGCTGCGCCGAACCGCGAGCAGCCGCGACGGGCCCACGCCCTCGACGCAGAAACTACCGAACGCGGCCGCGAAGAACATCGCTTGACGCAAGATCGGCGCAGTGACCTCGCCGCGCGCCGAAAGGTAGCCGAGAAGCCCTCCTGCAAAGGAGTCGCCCGCGCCGGTGGGGTCGACGACCTCTTCGAGCGGGAATGCCGGTACAAAAAACGCCCCATCATCGTCGAAGAGAAGCGCCCCGAACTCGCCGCGCTTGATTACCAGAGCCTTGGGGCCCCGGCGCCGGATGTCGGCGGCCGCCTTCATCAAATTGTGGATCCCGGCCAGTTGCCTGGCTTCCTCATCGTTGATGACAAGAAGGTCCAACCGCGTGAGAACGTCCGCAAGCGCGCTCGGCTCTCGCTCGATCCAGAAGTTCATCGTGTCGGCGACGACGAGCTGCGGGCGTGCGACCTGCTGGAGTACGCCCCGCTGGAGGTTCGGGTGGATGTTGCCGAGGAGCACGAACGGACTGTCCGTGTAGGCCGCAGGGATCTTGGGAGCGAAGTCGGCGAACACATTGAGGCGAGTGTCGAGAGTCGTGCGGCTTGCTAAATCATCGCTGTAGCGACCGTGCCAGCGGAATGTCAGTCCAGCCGCCCGTTCGACGCCGGCCGTGTCGATGCCGCGCGAGCGCAAGTCCCCTAAGTGCTCCTCGGGAAAGTCATCTCCAATGACTCCGACGATTCGCACGGATCCAGGCGCGAGGACCGAGGCCGCGAGCGACGCGTAGAGGGCAGCGCCTCCGAGCACATTCCGGTAGTGCCCCGAAGGCATGTCGAGGTCGTCGAACGCAAGCGAGCCAATGATGAGGATGGGATTCGGACGTGTCGTCACGGTGTGCTCCTGGGTTCGTCGGGGTCGGCCAAGCGGGAAGCGATGAGCCAGTCGAGTCGGGCTCGAGTGTCAGGCGGGATCTTGCTCCGGTCAGTCATGATCGCCCCGGCGAGCGCTCCGGTCGCCACACTAATAGAAGGGTCGGGCAGCCTTCGCACGAGCTGGCTCAGAGCCTGGCGAGCGGCTTTGACGTTTTGTTGCAGGACGGCCACGACCGTGTCCACGCTCACTTCGTCACCGCTCACCCGCCAGCAGTCGTAATCCGTAGCGAGCGCGAGCATGGCATAGGGTAGCTCAGCCTCGCGCGCTAGCTTCGCCTCGGGCATCGCCGTCATGCCGATGACCGACATTCCCCAAGAACGGTAGAGAAGACTCTCCGCGCGTGTCGAGAACTGCGGCCCGTCGATGCACACGTAGGCGCCGCCACGGTGGACTTTCTTCGCCGAGCCTTCTGCCGCCTGAAACAACGCCTCGGCCAAGTGACCGCACACGGGGTCGGCAAACGCGACATGGGCCACGATGCCGTCCTCGAAGAACGTGGAGACGCGCCGCCGGGTGAGGTCGACGAACTGATCGACCACGACGAAGTCGCCCGGCGCGATGTCCTCGCGCAGCGAACCTACCGCGCTGACACTCACCAAGTGCGTCGCGCCGAGCTTCTTGATGGCGCAGATGTTGGCCCGGTAGTCGATCTGGTGGGGCGCGAGGCGGTGGCCACGGCCGTGGCGCGGGAGAAAAAGCAACCGGGTCTCCCCGAGGTTGCCACATATTACGGCGTCGCTCGGAGGGCCGAAGGGGGTGGTCACCTCGACGCGCCGTACATCGCTCAACCCGTCGAGGTCGTACAGGCCACTGCCGCCGAGGATGGCGAGAACATGTCCGGAAGTCATGAGGAGCGCTCCTTACGCTATCTTGCCGATCCGTAACAGCAGCTCTGCGAGGCCCGCGCGCCGGGAACGCCGGGCTCGCTCCGCAACGGTGATGGATCGCAGCTCGTCGAACGCTCGTTCAGCCACGTCATTTACCACAAGGTAGTCAAAGAGCGCGTAGTGCTCGATCTCACGCTCCGCAAAGGCAAATCGGCGTCTTAGACTCTCCTCAGTCTCGCTCGCCCGTCCGTGGAGTCGACGCTCCAACTCGGCCATCGAAGGCGGTAGCACGAAGACCGCCACTGCATCCGGCCGATGGAACTTGATCTGGCGTGCGCCTTGATAGTCGATATCGAAGATCAGGCCCGTACACCCGGCCAGCGCCCCGGCCCGGTCGATCTCTGCCCGCGAGGTGCCGTACATATTTCCGTGGACCTCCGCCCATTCGAGAAAGGCGCTGCTGTCCACAAGATCGGCGAACCGGTTGCGGTCGACGAAATGGTAGTCGCGACCGTCGATCTCACCCGGTCTGGGCGTCCGCGTGGTGTGCGACACGCTGAACGACAGCTCGGGACAACGGTCGAGAAGCATCCGCGTGAGCGTCGTCTTCCCGGCCCCGCTGGGAGAGGACAGGATGAAGAGCAGGAAGGTGTCAGGGATGCTCATTCTACGTTTTGCACCTGCTCCCTCATTCGCTCGATCTCCGCTTTGATTTCGATGATGCCATGCGAGATCTGGGCGTCTGGGCTCTTCGCGCCGACGGTGTTCGCTTCGCGAGCCATCTCCTGGAGCAAGAAATCAAGGCGACGGCCGACCGGCTCGTCGCTTACCAGGAGCCTAGAAAACTGGGCCGAGTGGCTCTCGAGGCGAGTGATTTCCTCGCAAATGTCGCTCCGCTCGGCGAACATCGCGATCTCCTGCTCAAGCCGCGGGCCGTCCGCCTCGAGATCGGTGGCGGCAAGGAGCCTTTCAGCGCGCTCGCGCAGGCGCTTGCGGTGCGCATCCACGACGTCGGGCGCGCGCCGCTCCACGTCGCGACAAAGTTGCTCGATTCGTCGCAAGCGAGCTTGGAGGTCGTCGAGCAGGCAAGCTCCTTCCTGGATGCGCATGGCATCCAGGGCTAGAGCCGCACGATCGAATGCGATTCGGGCAGCGTCTCGAAGGCGGCAGAGTTCCCGGTCCACAGACGACGAGAACAGTTCGGGAACCGCCCCGAGGAGTGCTAGGGGAACGTCCACGCCGGGCGCGAGCTCGTCGCGCAACCTTTGAAGCGCATGAAACGCTTCGCGCGCGCGGTCGATGTCGAGCGTCGGAGCCGATAGAACGCTGCCATCGAGCCGGACGGCCACCTCGTACCGGCCACGCGTGAGCCGCTCGCGAGTCAGCTGTTCCACAAAGCCCGCTAGGTCCCCGACCTCACGACTGGTACGGACTCGCACGTCCAAGAATCTATGGTTTACTCCGCGAATCTCGACCGACAGTCTTCCTCCACCGACCGGTGCGTCGCCTAGACCGAAGCCCGTCATGCTGCGCATCAGTCGTTACGATACGATGATTTTCTGTCCTCTTGCAGCCCGATCCGCATGCGAAGGCGGCCTTACAAGCCCTTGCGGCGCTTGATTTGTTCGAGCACGCGCTCGTACTCAATCTCCCACGCGCTCGTCCCTTCTCTCAGGTTTCGAATGTGCGCCCGGACCTCGGCGTCCAAACCAGTGTCCACATCCATGTGCTTCTTGAACACAGGAGCCATCTTTCGGCGCAGATCGACGTCGGCGGCGTACACTTCGTCCACGTGGACCGAGTGCATCAGCATGGCGACGACCTGGTCCAGCACGTAGTCGAGGGCCTCATCGCCGACCTTGATGCCCCGTTCGTCGGCCGCAAGAGCCCGCAGCCGCGAATAGTCGGCCTGTGACTTACCCGTTCGATCCAGCAAATCCTTCGCCCGTTCGTTCACCGCACGTTCGTCCGCCAGGTATTGGCTCAGCACGGCCCCCACATCGGCTTCGACCTCGCCGGGGTTTTCGGACTCGATGTCCCGGCTGGCCAGCAGGGTGCGGGTGACTTCCGCGGCGATAACGGGGACCTTGCCACTGTACAGTCGCATCGCCCTGACATAGCCCGACGGCGGCGCGTAGGCGACGCCAACCTTTCGATCGTCAACCCCTTTTTCGGGGGCGCTCCGAGCTACGAAGCGGACGCGAACCCGGAGTCTCGAGAGCCCCGCCCACCTGAAGGCGTCGCATCACGGCCCTCTTTTGACGCTCCTTGTACTTCGAGTGGGACGAATCGCCAAGTTCATTGTGTGCGTCCGTATCTCGGTCGACAATCTGAAACTCGCAGATGACGAACACGGTGTGTCCGAACGCGGCGGCGCTCGCCGGCGCCCGGCTGAGAATGCCGCTCGGGAGGCGGACGGGCACGTCTACCACGAAATGAATGGTCCGGTACTCCGGATCCGAATACCGATTGTCCGTTGCCGAGAAGTCGGAGTCGGCGGGTTCGAGGTCCTGCAATTGCGGCAGCAGGTGGGCCAGCGGGCTCGCTTCGAGGAGCGAACGCAGCGACAGAACTGTGTTGAAGCTCTGCCCGGGAACAACGTAGTTGAACGGGAATAGCTTTTTCGTCAAGTACTGCAGAATCGGCAGAATGTCTTCGCGCGAGCGGGTGACGACGCGGAATCGAAGTTTGTCGAATATTTGTGCAGCGATGGTCGCGGGCTTCGAGAGCAGCTTGGTGACGACGGAATCGTTGTTCTTGCGGCCTCCCACGAACTCGATGATAGGAAATCCGCCAGCGAGCATCCCGCCAATCACGCGATAGACCTTCTCCTCGACGACGTGAAAGACTTCCTGATCCGACATCGGGAGTACGAACAAGAGCTCCCTTCCGTCGAGATGATGGATGATATGCATGCACTTCAAGATTGTGCACGCGCACATCGCTCGATGGCCGCGGCCGGACGCGGCGAGCAGAAGTTCGGGTACGGTGGAGCGTTCGACAGGCCGCGGAATCGGATAGTCGAACTGGCGCCGGAGATAGGCCACGGCTTCGTTCTTCACGCGCTCCATACGCGCGCGGTCGACCGCGTCGTCCGGGTCGAGTTCCTGGGCTGCAATGAACTCGCGAGCCTGATCCTGGTGGCTGAACTCGAGGCGACGCCAGTCGATGACGGAATGGCCGCGAAGAATGAGGCGCAAGGCGACAAGGTCGGCGAGAGTGAATTCGCCGAGAGTCTTCAGTCTGTCGCCGACCGTGTCTTCGACTTCGGTCATCGCGAATCACCCGGGCTACTGGGGCTGCGCGAACAAGACGAGAGGCCGTGGCCGGTTCAGTGCGTGGCGGAGTGATTGTGCCGTGGCCCCATCGGTTGGGCGACGGCAGGAGCGACCTCTGTGGAGGTTACAACCGTCGGGTCTGCCTGCGCGTCCCCACGACGCCCGAGAGATAGCGTGCCAACAAAAATGCACAGTGTGACTGCCAGTACCGCACAGTGCCCAAGGAATGCACCGGAGCAGCCTGCGACCGCAATCGGCGCGATGGCTACGAGATACCAGGGGGTTAACTTCATACGCGAGAATCTCCACATGCAGGTCATCACGACGCGAAAGCCCTAACTACATATGCGCTACGCTACGACATTCCTGGTTCCCACACCAAGTTTCTACCGAGTTCATACGCGAGGTTGCAAGCTGAAACGTCCGCGAGCCGCGAGGCAGGTCTTGTTTCGGCTACCGACGAGCCGGCGCCGAGTCGCGTGCGCCGTAGCGCGCATCAGCGACCGCGCGTCGAGCGGATTCGAAGGACGAGGCCGCGCACGACGACGTCAGGCAGCAAGTCGAACTTCGGCATCTTGCCGCTTCCGGAGCGGATGACGTTCGCGATGTGCACGTCCGAAGCCTTGGCTTGCCACTCGTCCGAAGTGAGGTCGGGGGCAGCCACCAACGGACCGCTGGGACCATCTCCTTTGCCGGTCTGCCCGTGGCACTGGGCACACTGCTGGCGCCACGCGAACTCCACCAGCTGAGCGAGTTCAACTCCCGGGTCGGGCTGTGCGGACGCCGAAGGCGCGACCGCTGCCCGGCCTTTGTCTTCGTCGCGCGAGTGGTGGTCGCGCGGGGTCCATTCGGGGAGGGCTTCTGCCGATTGGCTCGTGTCACACCCCATGAGGCAGCATGCTGCGACGGCAAGCCCACCGGCTGCGGTGCCCCAATAGATCCATGATGCAGGGCGCGACTTTCGGACCACCGCACGGCAAGGTAGCCGCCGCACGAACTCTGTCCACGCGGTCTTGCCGCTCGCGCAAGGGAAGTCTAACGTGGCCCCTCGCGACGTCGGATCCGAGTGGAGGCAGTGTGCCCCGCGACGGAATGCGCTTCGTCGCCGGAAACTCCGATGCCTTCGACGCCTAGGGGCCCGGCCCCAGTCTCCGCTCGAGCGGATCCCAAGCTCACCGCGCGCGCGGTCCGCGACCGGGGATCTGGCGGGCCCCCCCTCGCGATGGTTGCAGTCTACGATTTCACCATGGCTCGACTGTTCGACGAGGCCGGGGTGGACATCTTGTTGGTCGGCGATTCGCTCGGGAACGCCGTTCAAGGGCTCGCCAACACCCTCGGCGTCACGGTCGAGGATATCTGCTATCACGGACGAGCGGTCGCCCGGGCTGCGGCGCGCGCCCATGTCGTGGGCGACATGCCCTTTATGAGCTTTCAAGTTTCGCCGCGCCAGGCGATGGCAAACGCGGGCCGGCTCGTGAAAGAGGGCTTGTTCGAGAGCGTGAAGATCGAAGGGGGAGAGGAGATCGCCGAACACATCCGGCGGATCACGCAGGCCGGCATTCCGGTCATGGGCCATGTGGGTCTCACGCCGCAGAAGGTGCTGGCGCTCGGAGGGTTCAAGGTTCAGGGTCGGGGCACCGAGGCCGCGGAGCGGGTACTGGCGGACGCCTGCGCGATCGCGGACGCGGGGGCCTACGCCATCGTTCTCGAGGCCATTCCTCCCGACCTCGCCGCTCGCATCACGGAGCGTGTGAGTGTCCCAACGATAGGGATCGGCGCTGGACCCTCTTGTGGCGGCCAGGTGCTGGTGAGCACGGACTTGCTCGGTATGTCGCGCGGGCACGCGCCGAGGTTTGTCCGCCGATTTGCCGACTTGGGAGACGCTATCGTCCGGGCTGCCGAGCAGTACGTCGCCGATGTCCGCGCCGGCAGATTTCCGAGCGAGGAGCACACCTACGAGGCCAATCGCTCGACGGATGCCTGAGGGGGAGGGTAGCGAGCAGGGTTGACACTCGCCGCGCTTGGGGCCGCATTCAGGAGGTCGTAACCGAGACGGCAATGGTGCTAGATCGCGCGAGGCATGACCGACGAGTCGCGACCGCGCTACGCCCCTTCGACGATCGAGCCGAAGTGGCAACAAGAGTGGGAACGGAGCGGAGTTTTCCGGGCTGTCCGGCACCCCGACCGATCCAAAGCCTACATCTTGGACATGTTTCCGTATCCCTCTGGGTCCGGGCTACACGTGGGCCATCCCGAGGGCTACACGGCGACCGACATCGTGGCGCGGTTCTGCCGCATGCGAGGGATGGATGTGCTCCATCCGATGGGATGGGATGCGTTCGGACTTCCGGCTGAGCAGCACGCCATCGCGACGGGAGAGCACCCGCGTGAAACGACCCGGCGAAACATCGGGACGTTCAAGCGCCAACTGAAGATGCTCGGACTCAGCTACGACTGGTCGCGCGAGATCGACACGACGGATCCAGGCTACGTCCGCTGGACTCAATGGATCTTCCTGAAGATGTTCAAGCGGGGACTTGCGGTTCAGTCGGAGGTCCCGGTCAACTGGTGTCCAGCGCTGGGGACGGTGCTGGCGAACGAGGAAGTCATCGACGGAAGGAGCGAGCGGGGTGGACATCCGGTCGAGCGGCTTCCCCTTCGCCAGTGGCTGCTGAAAATCACCGCGTACGCCGATCGCCTGGACGCCGACTTGGCGATCCTCAATTGGCCCGACACGAAGACCAAACAGCATCACTGGATCGGGCGGAGTGAGGGCGTGGAGGTCGACTTCGTGGTCGAGGGAGCCAAGGACGTCATCGCCGTATTCACGACGCGCGTCGACACTCTTGCCGGCGCAACGTACCTGGTGCTGGCCCCCGAACATGCCCTCATTACGAAGCTCGCTTCGAACGAAAACGCGGCCGCGGTGCGCGACTACGTCGCAGCCGCTCGAAGCAAGAGCGAGTTCGATCGGGCGGAGGCAAAGACCAAGTCTGGCGTTGCTCTCGGGGCGCATGCCGTCAATCCAATCAACGGTGACCTCCTCCCCATATGGGTGGCCGACTACGTGCTGGGGGCCTATGGAACCGGCGCCGTCATGGCCGTGCCGGCGCACGACGAACGTGACCACGCGTTCGCATTGGCCCACGGTCTCGCGATCGTCCAGGTAGTCGCCCCTTGCGAAGGAGCGAGCGTCGACGTGCAGCGCGAAGCCTTTACCGAGGACGAGGGGGCTGTCACGTTCCGGCAGCGAGCGCACGTGACGATTGCAGACGGGGTCCCGACGGGCGTGGCTCGACAAGTCATCACGGCCTGGCTGGAGTCGGAAGGACGCGGCCGGCCTCGGGTCACCTATCGTCTTCGGGATTGGGTATTCTCGCGCCAGCGATACTGGGGCGAACCGATTCCAATTTATTTCCCTGTGACCTGTGACGGCGATCCGCGCGTGCCCGGCGCGACCGCGACCGTTCACTACGAATCTCCAATCCCCGTCGACGAAGCGGACCTGCCCCTTCTCCTTCCCGACCTCGACGACTTCAAGCCGGGCGACGATCCTGCGGGTCCTCTGGCGCGAGTATCGGCGTGGCGCTTCTTCAGCAAGGATGGGGCTTGGTACGCGCGAGAGACGAACACGATGCCTCAATGGGCAGGGTCATGCTGGTACTACCTGCGCTATCTCGATCCGCACAATGAAGGACAGGCCTGGAGCGCCAAGTCCTACGACGACTGGATGCCCGTGGACCTGTATGTCGGCGGGGCGGAGCACGCTGTCCTTCACCTGCTCTACGCGCGATTCTGGCACAAGATCCTCTTCGATATCGGCCTTGTAAGGCACTCCGAGCCATTCACGCGTCTCGTGCACCAGGGCATGATTCTCGGGGAGAACAACGAGAAAATGAGCAAGGCTCGCGGCAACGTCGTCAACCCGGACGATGTCGTCCGGCAGTACGGTGCCGACGCTCTGCGCGTCTACGAGATGTTCATGGGGCCGCTCGAGCAGGTGAAGCCGTGGCAGATGAGCGGCATCGAAGGTGTGCGACGGTTTCTCGAGCGAACGTGGAACTTGTCGACAGGGCCCCGGACCGACGACGATCGGGCCTACGAGGAGCGGACTCGTCGGCTGGTGCACCGGACGATCGAGAAAGTGACTCGTGATATCGAGGCGATGCGGTTCAATACCGCGATTAGCGCGATGATGATTCTCGTGAAGCATCTCGGGACACTCCCCGCGGTCCCCGCGCAGGCGCTTCGCGCAGTGACTCTCTTGCTCTCGCCATTTGCTCCTCACCTCTGCGAGGAGATCTGGCAATCCATTTCGGGCGAGGCCACGGAGGGAGCGCTCGTTTCACTGTCTCACGAACCGTGGCCGTCCTTCGACCCGGCGCTCGTAGTCGAGGATACGGTCGAAATCGGGGTGCAGGTCAATGGCAGGGTCCGTGCGACCGTGACGCTGGCGAGCGATGCCGACGAAGACGAAGCGCGCAGGGCGGCGTCAGCCGATCCTCGAGTGCAGAGCCACCTCGCAGGCAGGACCATCAAGAAGTTTCTCTACGTCCGTGGACGCATCGTGAACTTCATCGTGGCGTAGCTTCATGTCTCGCGCGGAAGCGTCGATGGGTCTCGTCGTCGTCGGGGCAGCCTTGTCCGTGTCCTGCGGGTACCGCGCGCTGCGGGCACAAGCACCGGCCGAGGCACTGCATGTTGCGGTCGTCCGTGGGATCGAGTCGGACGCCCTCGCGGCCGATGAAGTGGCGAGCGGCGTTCGAGATGAACTCGCGCGGGCGGCCGCGCTTCTACCGGGCGACGGATGGCCGCGGGTAGAAATCGAGGTTCTGAGGGCTGGCGAGGCCAGTGAAGGTATCGTCGCTGCAGGGGACTCGCCTCGGGCGAGAGGGCTGGGCATCAGCATGGTCGCACGGGCCTGGCTCGCGCGTGCGCCTGACGCTCCGCCGGAGCGCGACTCGGGCGACGTCAGGGCCGAGGTAACGATCGCCGTCGACGCACTCGACGGGACGGTCGACGCGAGGTGGGCAGCCGCCAGGCGTGCGGCGGCTCTTCGAGCGACGGCACGCCGGATGGGACGGCAGCTAGCCCGGCACATCGAAGGCCTCCCCTGGTAGAAGTGGGTGCTTTTCGCCGATCCCTTCGCGATCCCGGTGGCGAGCGTCCTCGCCTACGGGAAGTAGGCTCCGGGCGACTCGCCGCCGGCCTCGCTCGGGCTCGACGAAAATCACCCACTTCTACGTTCTTCGTGGACTGCTCTCGTCGGGGGAGAGAGAGATCGCGGAGAACCTTTCCATTTGACGGATGAACCGAGAGAACGAGCGCAAGCCCCGTGTGCTACGCTGGGGCCCTCGTGCATGATTACCATCGGGTGCGCCGGATTCCCCGTCCCCGCTACTAGGTATTTCAAGGAGTTTCTGTTCGTCGAGGTGCAAGATACGCACGTGTCCTTGCCCGGGACGGGAACGGTGCGCCGCTGGCGACGCGAAGCCCCAGAAGGCTTCGATTTCTCCGTCTTGGCGCCGCGGGAGATCGGGCAGGATGGCTTTCGCAACGGACAGGTCTGCGAGGCGTCGCTGAAGAACCTTGTCGCCGTTGCAAAAGAGCTGAGCGCACAGATTGCCGTGTTCGCGTCCGCGCCCGATTTCACCGCGTCGCGGGCGAACAGGGCGGCGGTGAAAGAGTTTCTGACGAGTGTTCGCAAGAAGTTCGGGCGACTGGTGTGGGAGCCGCCGCCGACCTGGGACGCCGATGACGCACAAGCCCTCGCGCAGGATTGTGGCGCGACCGTCGCAAGGGATCCGCTCCTTTGCGGCACGACGAGTTCGGTTTTTGGCTACTATCGCCTGGCCGGCCCCGCAGGACACAAGAGTCGCTACGAGGATCCTGCGATCGCGCGGCTCGCTGAGCTGGCTTCAGCGGCCAAAAATCAACACGCTGTATTTCTCTTTACCAACGTCGACATGTTTGCGGACGCGAAGCGTCTCAAGAGGGCACTGAGCGGCTGAGAGGCGCGGGACGCCGATCGGCGCTCGACCGAGCTGCACGCGGTGAGGTCCTCGCTTGCGACAGTCCGGCGAAGGGCCTCTTCGGCAAGGCGGAGCCAGGGCCGGGGTTCGCGCTCCCGCCGCAGCCGCCTACTCTGTGCAGATCCTCGAGACGTCGAAGGTCGCTTCCCTATGGGCGCACGTCGGCACTACTGCCCGGCGCACTGGGAGCTGCAGTTTGTCTGCAAGCACGTGAGCACGTCCGTCGCTTCGGTGACGGCGGATTGCGCGTAGGCTCCCTCGCACGAAGCGAGGGCCTCCACGAAGCTGCCGGCATCGGCGTCCACGAACGTGCTCACGCAGTCGAAGATGGCCGAACACGCGCTGCCTCCGGCGTCGTCGACGCCAGCATCTTCGTCGGTCGCGCACGTGACGATGGCGGCACAGCAACTCGTACTGGCGCAGTCATTGCATTCTGGAGTTCCGGCATTTACACCCACCGCGCAGGAGCCTCCGTCATCACCCGCCGGCCCATCGTTCGCCGTCGAAGACTCGGCGGGCGAGTTCAGCACGTCCGCTGCGATACTGCTCGAGTCGTCCGTCGAAGACCCGGCGGAATCCGCCGGCGTCGAGCCTGCGGCGTCCGGCGTGGCGTCGCTGTCGTCCGTAGCGTCGTCGGACGAGGAAGTGGTCGTCGTCGTACACGCCGGCGCAACTAGGAGACTCACGATCGCAGCAGTCCATGCCAGATTCTTCTTCATCAGTGCCCCATTGAGTGTTGGTCGTTGTGAGCCGCGCAGCGGCGCGCCACACCGACCATAGTCGGCTGGCGAGGCAAGTCGAAAAAATCCGCTGGCGCCGGCTTCGACGTGTGTCGTCCGCGAACCCTTCATACGGCAGGTGCCGTACGTCGCAGAAAGGCCGAAATCACCGCAAAGACGGACGCAAGCACCCAGGGGATGTCTCCAAGGACCTCGTACACTGTGCGCCCCCGCAGCCACCGGATGTTGCTTGCGACCGTATCTCTTCGGAATGTTGCTGTCTGGGCCACGACGCGGCCGACGGGGTCGATGATCGCGCTCACACCGCTGTTCGTGCCACGAACCAAGTACCGATGGTGCTCGACAGCGCGGAACTGCGCGAGGCCGAGATGCTCCCACGGCTCGGCGGTGTCGCCGAACCAGGCGTCGTTGGTGATGTTGACCAAGAGTTCCGGGTTCGCGTGACGCACCATGTCGTTCGTGAACCCAGGCAGCACATCCTCATAACAAATGAGTACGCTCAGCGTCCGGTCGACCCCCTTGACGCGCATCGTCACGCCGTCGAGCGACGTTCCGGGAGAGAAATGACTGCTGTTGGGTGACAACTTATAGAGGAACGGAAAGGAGTCGCCGAATGGAAGGTACTCTCCGAACGCCAGAAGGTACTCCTTGTCGTACCGGCCGCGGATCGTGCCATCCTCGTCGCCGGTCACCGCCGTATTGTAGAGAACGTACTCGCGTTCATCGCTGACCGGTTTCACGATGACGGCCCCGAACAGCACGGGCGCTCCCACCGAACGCGATACCATTCGGAGATCTCGCTCATAGCTGTCCTCGCGCACGGCGCGCATGGCCGATGTCTCGCTCCACACTAGGAAGTCGGCGTGATCGATACGCCTGAGATCCTGCGACAAGGCGAAATGCCTCTTTATGCCCTCGTCGAAGTGCGTACGCTTCTCGAGCAGCCCCATGTTCGCCTGCACAACGCCCACGCGCGCTTCGGGCGCTGCCGAGCTCCGAGCGTCCGTCGCACGGATTCGCAACGCTCCGTATAAGATACTGGCCGCGAGGACGCCGAGACCGGTACCCACCACGTGGCGTGCCCAACGCCGACGTTCGCAGGCCGCAATGAGGAGCTCGGCAATAGCCAGATTGGCGCCCAGGATCACCAGTCCCACGAGAATTGGACCGCCGAGATCCGCGACCTGCATGAGGAGCGGTACCTTGTGGACGGTCGCAGCAAAAAACCAAGGAAAGAGCAGCGGGTAGAGAAGTTCGCTGGCGACGAACGCCACGCACGCCATGACCGTGTAGGGCCAGCCTCGGCTGGTTCCGCGTCCGTACAGCCATCCGAACAACGCCACTCGACCGCCTTGGTAGGCGCACACGAGAAGCACGAGCAGCAGGCAGACGGGGACCGGGAATCCGCTGAAGGTTCGCAACATCCCGAGGAGCCACCAGAAGCCGGCTACGTTCATCGTGAGTCCCGCAATCCAGCCGAGCCACGTGGTCACGCGGGCAGATTGGCGATGCACGGATGCGAGAAGTGGGACCCACGCGACAAACGTGAGAGGCCAGAGATCGACGCCTGGAAACGCCAGCCAGTAGAGTAAGCCGGAGGCAACTGCACCGACGATCGCCCACTTGAGCGGCAGGGGAAGGAGGCTCGCAGGCGGAGGCATGGGGGAAGTGACGGGGGATTCCTCGGCGGTCGGAGACATCGGCGCGCCTTGTACCACGACCTTCTAGGGCCCCGCGGTCGACTGAACCTTCAGAAGCTCCACCTCGAAGACCAGCGTCGCGTTCGGCGGTATCTTGGGCGGCGCGCCCCGTGGGCCGTAGCCGAGCGACGGCGGTATTACGAGCCTGCGCTTTTCCCCTGTTTTCATCCCGTCGACCCCTTGGTCCCAGCCCCTTATCACTTGGCCTCGCCCGAGAGTGAACTCGAATGGCTGATTGCGCTCGCGGGAGCTGTCGAACCTGGATCCATCCGTCAGCGTGCCCACGTAGTGCACGCTGACGCGATCGCCCGGATGGGCCGAGGGCCCTTTGCCTGGAGCGAGCGTCGTAACGGAGAGTCGGCCCTCCGAGGGCGCGGCAGGCGGTGTGGGGGGAGTGGAAGGGGGTGCCGCGGGCGCTTTCGCGATCGACGGCGCTGCTGACGCCGCCGCGTCGGTCGACTGCGGCAGCGGATTGAACGACTCCGGGGCCGGCGGCTCGGTGAGGGCCGAGCAGCCGAGCGACGCTGCTGCGAGACAGACGGACGCGGTCAGGCCGAAAAAGCCGTGGTATAAGGCTGAATTCATCAGGGCTCTCAATTACTTCGGCCTCGCGCTGGAAGTCAAAGGACAGGGGTTCATGTCGCGTGTCCTACACGTCGAGGATGATCAGCGAAATCGTCTGCTCGTACGAAAGCTCCTGGCGGCCGAAGGACACGAGGTCATCGATGCGTCCGACGGTCTGGAGGGGGTTCGCAGTGCGCTCGCGATTCGTCCGGATCTGGTCCTCGTGGATCTCAATGTGCCCGGACTCGACGGCTACGAAGTGACGCTGCGCCTGCGGAGCGAACCGTCGTTGAGTGGAGTGCCGATCGTGGCCATCACGGCCGAGGGGGATCGCGACACGAGCTTCGCCGTCGGGTGCGATGGCTTTATCCAAAAGCCCATTGATGCGCGGAGCTTCGCTTCGCTCGTGGCTCGGTTCCTGTCCGGTCACCGCGAACCGTACACGTCGAGCGCGGACGCCACAGGCGAGCGCTTGCGCCTTCAAAGTCATCGGATCGTAGCGCACCTCGAGCAGAAGGTGGCTGAGCTCAGCTCGGCGAACGAACGGTTGCGCGAAGTCGAGCGTCTGCGGACAGAGTTCTACCGAAATATCAGCCACGAGCTTGCGACGCCGATGACGCCGATCGTGGGGTACGTCCGGATGCTGCTCGATGAGGAGCTTGGTCCGGTCAACAAGCCGCAGAGCAAGGCCCTTCGCGCGATGGACGATTGCATCCGGCGCCTCCGGTCGACTCTGGACAATCTGATCGACGTGACCGGGCTCGAAACCGGCAAGATGCGCTTCTTTCATCGCGACTATGATTTTCTCGATACAATCCGGCGAGCCGTTGCAGCCTACGCGGATGCTTTTGCTGAGAACTCACTCACACTTCTCGAGGAGATGCCTCGCGGTCCGTTGCCCGCATTCGGCGATGCCGACCGTCTGGCGCGCGCCACAAGCCAACTGCTCGACAACGCCTGCAAGTTCACTCCGAAAGGTGGCATTGTTGGCGTGCGTGTACGTGTCCTTGATGCGCACTACGAGGTGCTCGTGGCCGACAACGGATTGGGAATACCGCCGTCGCGGACCGAACGCGTGTTCGAACCATTTTACCAGGTCGACGGATCTCCTACTCGCGCCCATGGCGGTGTAGGGGTCGGCCTTGCCATCGCTCGAAGTGTGGCACGCGGCCTGGGCGGAGACGTTCGCGTCGGCACTGGCGCCACTATGGAGGGGATGAATCTATGTGGAGCCGCGTTCTCCCTCACGGTCGCCAAGCGTGCGCCGACCGTCATGCTCGAAGCCGGACGGTAGCGTGCGGCGGGTGTACCTAGACTGGAATGCGACCGCGCGTCCGCTGGAGGATGGCCTCCGGGCGATGGTGGACGCCGCGAACACCGCGTGGGCCAACCCAGCGAGCGTGCACGGTTTCGGGCGCGCCGCACGAGCCGTGGTGGAAAACGCGCGCGAAGCCGTTGCGAGGCTTGCGAGGTGCGACGCTCGCGACGTCGTATTCACTTCGGGTGGCACCGAGGCCAACAACATCGCCCTTGGCAGTTTCTTTCCTTTCGGGGAGCCCAGCGCAAGAGATGGCGGCGACGACGTCTTGGTGACGAGTCACTTGGAACACCCGTCTGTCGTTCGCGTGGCCGAGGCCCTCGAGAGGCAGGGGCGGGCCCGGCTTCGGTGGCTTCGCGTGCGGGAGGACGGAACTATCGATCTGGAAGACTTGGAGCTTGCCCTGGCCGGAGGGCACGTTCGTCTGGTCGCCATGCAAGCGGTAAACCACGAGACGGGAGTCCTGCAGCCCGTTGGCGTAGCGCGGGCGCTTTGTGATCGCGTCGGCGCGAGCCTCCACGTGGACGCCATCCAGGCCTTTGGCCGCGTGCTCGACGTCGCCGAGGGGGCCGATACGCGCAGCCTCGCCGCGCACAAAATCCGGGGGCCAAAGTCGATCGGAGCCCTCATCGCTCGAGGGCCGTCCACGCCCCTTCAATCGGTGACCCATGGCGGTAGCCAGGAGCGCGGCGTGCGACCCGGGACCGTCGACCCTATCGCCGCGGCCGGTCTCGAGGTCGCTGCACGGCACGCGATCACGTCTCCGGTTCGCTACGCGGGCCTTGCGGCGCTTCGAGACCGGCTCGAGATGAGTCTGCTCGAATGCGCTCCAGGTTCCAGCGTCAATGGGGCAGCGGCGGTGCGAGCGCCGCACGTGACAAACATTGCGTTTCCAGGATGGCCCGGGCCCGAGCTCGTGGCGGCTCTGGATCTCGAAGGTGTCGCCGTCTCGAGCGGGAGCGCGTGCAGCGCGGGGACGTCGGAACCGTCGCCGGGGCTGGCGGCCATGCGAGGTCCGGCGACGGCCGCACGCAGCGTGCGCTTCTCGCTCGGCGAAGAGACCACCGCCGACGAGATCGATGGGGCGATCGAAGCGGTTCGACGCGTGTTCGGGCGCACGCCGGACAGAGGACAGTAGTCGTGCGCGACACCACGTTCTACGCGAGCGGTCTCGTCGAGCTACACAAGCTCCGCGGAGCCGAGGAGCGCCGAGCGGCGTGGCGTCAGTCGATGGCTGCTCTAGCGCAGGCAACGGCCGACGAGGGCCCGGGACCGCTTAACGGACTGCACCCAGAGGCCCTCCTGCTCGGGACGCGAGCGGCGCTGCAATCCGGGCTGGTCGACGACCTCGATTGGCTAGCTCCCGCCGCGGCCGGTGCGGCACTCTACGAGCTGGCTTCGGCTCTCCCACTGAGTTCCGAGCAGCGGGATCTCGGCCGCCGTGTCCTCGCCCGGTTGCTCGCCGGAAACGCCGAGACCTTCGTAGCGATTGCTCAACGGGTGGCCCGCACACCCGGCAAGGGGTTTGCCAATGCCGGGGTGAGCACGCGCGTAGCGCTGGTCGTCGAGCTTCCCATCGCCTTCGGGATCGCCGACGGCCCGCTCGCCCTGGCGATCGCTTCTCGGCGCGACCTCGCTCGCGATTGGATCGCGGCCGCGTCCACTGGGTCGCTGGCCTCCCGGCGCATCGCAGCGCGGCTTCTCGAGCGGGCTGCTTGCGAGGCATCCCGGCGGGCCGCCTACGGAAGCGATCACGCACTTCGAACGTTCGCGTCAGACTTCGTCGCACCTGCGTGGCGCCGACTGCTCGCCGATCGCGAGTCGCTGGTGTGGCGCCACGTGGCGGTAGCGCGCGGACTGCTCGCTCCGTGGATGCAGTCGTTTGCGGATGAGATCGAATCCGGATTCGGCGAGACCCTGTCCCCGACCGAGTGGCGACGGTCGGCGACGTCCATCGCTGCGCAGATAGCGGTCAATCCGGATCGCGCTCTATCCACCGCGCTATGGGCGCTCTCGCATGGGCTAGCCGATCGGGACGCGGGCGTGACGTCCGCGTTCCTCTTTGGAGTTGCGCGGGCTGCCGAGGCCGAGGAACTCGCGGCGGGCGAACTTCTCGCGCGAGTCATGGAGGTGGCACCGCCATCGGTGGGCGAGGCGGTCGTAGACCTGTGCGCGGACGTAGGCGATTGCGAGCTCGGCAAGCGGGCGGCGAGCTTGGCGCGAGGGCTCTTGGCCGCTCGCCCGGAAGACTCGGGCGACGACGGAGCCGAGGCGCTTCGCGTCGAGATAGGGCGTGACCTCCAAGACCCGCCGAGGGACGACGACCCCGTACGAATTCAGCTTGCGGGCGCGCTCGCGGCCTTCGTAGAAGCGGGAGCCAAGGCTGCCCACGCGCGGGCACAACGAGTGCTGGCCGCGGTGCGCGACTGCATCGGTACGCTAGAGGCCGTATCCCAGGAGGAGGATCGTGCGGGGGGCGTGGCAGGAGCGATCGCACGTCGCACGTCTCTCGCTACGCTTCGCGACCTCGACGCGACGTTGCTCGAGCGCGATGTCCTCTCCCGGTTGCTCTCGCTCGGAGGCGGGGGGGATGCGGTCCGCGCCGCCGAGGCCGAACTCGATCCTTTGCGAGAACGCGTGGGCGCTTGGATCCTGTCACGCGAACAGAATCCGTTGGTCGACGATGGGGTCGACCCAGCTCGGCTGGCCCACCCGACTCTGTCGCTGCGCAGGCTGCGAGCTCTGCTTCATCTGGTGGATGGCGACCTGCGCGACGACGACGGAGACTCTCGACACGGGGTTCGAGGCACTCGCTGGCTCAAAGTCACTTGTGTGCTTCTCGACCGATTCGAGCGCGACCCGCCATCGATGATCCGGCGCACGATCGTCGCGGCGCTTGCGCGCGCTCTCGACGCGCTCGTGCGAGGCGGAGCCTGCGATGTCATCGACGCCCTCCTGCTCGTCGCCCGGCGTGTAACGAACCCAGCCGAGATACGAATGCTCACCGCCGCCGCCATGGCGCCCGATCTCACCCACGTGCTCGAGCGTTACGCCGGTTTTACGGAAGCCTTGGCGCAGGACGAAGGGGATGTGCTGGCCGCGTACGACGCGTGGGTGCGCGACCTGGCTCCCGACCCGTCGGGGCGAATGGAAGCTCTCAGGACCGTGCTCATTCGCATCGGCAGCTCATTGAATGCCATCGCGTCGGCGACCAGTCTGCGCGACCTCGATATCGGCGGACAGCCGGAGCCCATTGTTCAGCTCGAGGGAGCGCTGGCGGCTCTCGCCCAGCTGACCGTCGGAGCGCGGGTGCGGTTCGACCCGGAACACGCCGTCTTGCCGGCACCGATTGCGACCGCGAAGTCGCTCTCCGTTTCGGTGACGCGAGTCCTGTCGGGCGCGGACGACATGCTGCGCGACGATATGATCGCAGCGGCCCTCGAGACGATTCTCACTGGCGTTCCAAAGGCCATTGCCGACCTCGTCGAAGGATGCGTCTGGCGGCTTCCGGAGCTGCCCAGGGAGGGCTCGAACAGGGCCGCACGCACCAGCATGCGCGCTCCCGAAGCGCTCCCTCCCTGGATGCCTCCGCGCAGGGCGCTCGGCGGCTTCTACGTACTTCGTGCGCTGAGCGTCGGGGCCGTCGGCTCGGTTTTCGTGGCCGTGCGCGACGACGAACGGGCGGACCCAAGCGCCGAGAAGCTCGCGCTCAAGGTCCCGGAGTACTCGGGCAACGCGGCTCGCCAGTTGTCGGAGTCCGAGTTTCTGGAGATGTTCCGGGAAGAAGCCCGAGCCCTCATCTCGCTCCCTCAGCACCCGAATCTCGCACGATTTGTCACGTTCGACGCCGGCTGCAAGCCCAAGCCTATCCTGGTCATGGAGCTCGTCGAGGGGGTCACCCTGGAGCGGCTGCTGGACGTGGGCAACCTCGACGTGTGGCGAGCGCTCCGTGTGCTCGACGACGTCTTGCGCGGCCTGGAGGCCATGCACGAAGCGGGCGTGGGCCACCTCGACATCAAACCGTCGAACGTAGTGCTAAGGCGCGGGGTCGAGGCCGTACTCGTAGACTTCGGGCTCGCGGGACGACACATCCGACCGGGGTGTGGATCGGGCCCCTATGGAGCTCCGGAGGTTTGGGGTGCCCTCGGTCCGACCCACGAATTGTCGCCCGCCAAGGCCGATATGTACGCGTTCGGCTGTCTCGCCTTCGAGGTCCTCACCGGTCGGGTGCTCTTCGATGCCGAGACCGAAGTCGCGCAGGTGGCGCTCCACGTTACGCACGATGGGGCACCCGAGCCTCTGCGGGCGCTCTCCAAGATCCACGAACTCGCTCCCGTGGCGGAACTCTTGTTCACGACACTTCGGCGCCGACCTGCCGAGCGACCGACGGCCACAATGGTCCGAAAGGAACTGATACGGGTCGCCCCGACGCTTTCGCGCGCCCCTTGGCCTGTCGACTCTCAATAGGAGGTGTACCTTTGCCGACGCAGCGCTTCCGTCAACCGATGGTCCGCGCCACCCCACAGACCGTTGACGGGTACCCACATATGGAGCGACGCCTAGGTCATGCGCGTCCTTCTCTCCGCATCTGTGGCCCTGCTGGCCTCTGGCTGTGGCTCGAACGACAATCTCAATGCAGCGTCGCCTTCCAACCCGACGTCGGCCATGCCAGCGGCGCCAGACCCGGCGTCGCGCGGCCTCGCTGAGAGCGAGTGCGTCGAGCTGGGGCAGGCGATGCTCGACGTCTGCAACCATCGTGGCAATAGCCGTTCCTCTCAGATCGACGGGTATTGCAGTGATCTTCAACGCACGATCGCCGAATCCGACGCATGGCTGAAGACCGAATGCCTCCCACACGTGCGCTATATCGACTCTACGTGCTTCCGCAGCGCGACCAGCGTGAGCGTGCTCATGGACTGCGATCGAGCGGTGGACCACACGACTGTGACCACGCGGACCGCCCCGTAGCGCCCATGGCGCCCCGGGAATCCGCGCTGTAGCATTCTGCGAGCGCGAGGCTCATGGCTCCAGGGAGTCCGAACTTGGCGCTGTCCCAGCCTGGGATGGCGCCTCATGAAGGGGCCTAGGCACCCAGACGGCCCAAGCTGACGGTTTCATTGGGACGGTTCGTGCCAACCAGCTCGAGATGGGCGCCCCACCCGTCGAGGGAAACGCCAACGCGCTCGAGGGAAACGCGCCCTTCGTCGAGGGAATCGCCCACCCGCTCGAGATGGGCGCCCCACCCGTCGAGGGAAACGCCAACGCGCTCGAGGGAAACGCGCCCTTCGTCGAGGGAAACGCCCACCCGCTCTAGGTAGACGCCGACCGACTCGAGGGGAGGGGACCCTCCCCCGAGGCAGTCAGCCGCTGCTGAAGAGCGGCTCGACCAGCGCGAACCGAACCGTCGGAGCGATTCGGTATCGCGTGCGCCCGTATTCTCCGGCGTCGCGGATCCGTTCGACCGCGGAGGAATCGCGCAGGATGTCTCTTACGCGGGAGATGAGGACGCGAACACGATGCTCGGCGTCCGCGCTCTCGGGTCCAGGGCCCCCTGCCGCGCGAAGCACGTCGTCCGCGCTAAGCCCCTCCTTCGCTCTGCGCAGTAGCTGCACGACCAGCGGTTCGATCGCCCGCCGACGCTCGAGAGATACTTCGCGGTCGTTCACGCGGAGGTGATGGGCGAGCGTGTCCACGACGAGTGTAGCGTTCCTCGTCATGCGCTCGAGATCCCGCTGCGCCATGCGCGTGACCCCCTCGGGCGTGGTCACGTAGATAAGGGTGCTGCTCTGTTTGTCGTCCGACGACGATGGACCCTCGTCGGATGCGGCAAGCGTCGCCACATGGACGCTGGACTGACCGGGCGCTTGAAATGGGGCCGTCGGGGCGTCGTCGACCTCGGCCGTGTCGGCGAGGCGCAGAACGGTCTCGGCATAGCGCACCACTCGGCTGTCGCCGCTCTTGAGCGCGAGCTCCCAGAGCGGTTTCGTCAAGGCGCGGTCCGGAAACACCCATCCATGCCGGTCCGCTGCGAGCGCAACTCTCTCGACCGCCGCGCGGGCGCTCCCTTCGTCCTCGAGCGCGAACGCACAGCGCCCCAAGACCAGGTTGAGAGCGCACGTGCTAAAGGCCTCGGCAAGACAGTCGATCCGCGTTGTCGCGAAGTCGAGAGCCTCGCGCAACATGCCTGCCGCTTCGAGCACTCGCGCGCGAATCGCCGCCGCATCCTGCTCGTCAAGCGCTTCGAGCGAGCCACACTCGACAGCGTAGCGCTCGGCACGCTCGAGACCCTGCCCCGCCGCTTCGTGTTGCCCCTGCATGCACAGGGCCTGCGCGCGGTGAAGAGCGAGCGACCAACGGAGCGCGGGGGGTGCAATGTCGCCAAGCGTGGCAATGGCTTCGTCGATGGCGCCCAGAGCCGCCGCGGGGCGATCGGCAGCCAACTCCACGCTGGCCAAGACATCGCACACGTCGGCGAGCGCGGCTCCAGGGGAGGCGACCGCCGCAATTCGAAGCGCCTTCATGGCGTGGCGCCGCGCCTCGACACAACGGCCCAAGCTGGCCAGCGCGATGGCGATGTTCGCGTGGGCGCTCATCGCGGACAGACCCTCCGACGGCGCTCTCGCGAGCGCCGCCACGTAGTGCTTGACGGCTTCGCGAGGTTCCGAGAGCCACATAGCCAGATGGCCGAATGTCATGGAGGCCGAAATCATCCACGGCCCGTCGTCCAGGCGACTCGCCAGGTGCTCAGCCAGTCGCAAGGCAGTGGCTGCTTCCGCGGATCGCCCGCTGCGCAGGTCGAGTTGAGCCTGAGCGAGATGCACTTCGAGCTGTTCTCGCAAGCCGGTGCCTCGCGGCGCCCCGGTCAGCGTGCGCGTGGCCAGACGCAATTCGGCCTCTGCGCGGTCGCACCGCCCGTCTACGAGGGCGAGGAGCGCTCGCTCCGTTGCGAGCCGCGCGGCGTCCAAGAGACTCCAGGAGCTCGGCGCGCTCGGAAGGGCGGCGGCGAGCTCGCGAGCTCTGTCAAAGGCGCCCATCTCGCGGTAGCATCGGAGCAGGCGAACCATCAGGGGCGGTTCCGGCCGTGAGCGCGCACCCGCCGTCGTTTGGATCCAAGCCGACACGAATGGGGCATCGTCGACGGTCGCAAGCCGGTCGAGGAGCTCTGCGCACTGCGGAAACGGAACACCGTCGACCGCCGAGAGCGCCGCCGCGGGCGTGGACCTCCTGGTGTCGGTGGCTCTCAACGGCGCGGGGGACGACGCGCGAGCCGCGGGCTGAGCGAGCGTCGGCGCGGCACTGGACCTGGACCCAAACGCGGATGAGATGCGTCCGGTCCTGCTCGGTCCCCCAACGGATGGCGTCACGTCCGACGCCAGAGTGTGGGGCGGGCAATATGCGCGCCGGACCATGGTTTCTAGCGTAGCGCGGAACTCGATCCGCGTCTCCTTATCGTCTGCGATCGCTCAGCCCCGATCTTCACACTCCGTTGCGGCGTGCGCTACAAATCGTATTTGCCGCTCGATGCGGCCTGCGCGTCGTATGGTTGGCCGGAAAGGTTGTGCATTGCAGCGGGAGAGTGATGATGGCACGCTGGGAATTCAAACTGCCGGACCTCGGCGAGGGCGTAACCGAGGGTGAGATCGTAGCCTTTCTCGTCAAGCCCGGAGACGTTGTCGTCGAGGACCAGCCGATGGTCGAGATGATGACGGACAAGGCGACCGTGACCATCACCGCGCCGCGCTCCGGCGTCATTGTCGAGACACGCGGCCGTGTCGGGGATCTGGTGCCCGTGAGCGCGATCCTCATCGTGTTCGAACTCGACGCGCCTTCCGCCATGCCACCTTTTGCAGGCTCGAACGGAGCACCACAGCGCCTCGGCAGCGATTCCAGCCAGTCGCCACCGAGTCCGCCCCCTGCGGCAAGCCTCCCGTCTGCCCGAGCGGACGCTCGGTCGCCGTCCTACAGGCCACCCGACGAGGCGCCTGCGGCGCTCGGTCGGGCGAGCGCGGGCCAGGGGCTGACGGCAGCCAATGGACCCACGGGGATCGATGTCGACCGGCAATACTTTAGCGACGCACCGATGGCGACCCCCGCTACGCGCAAGCTTGCGCGCGAACGCAGCGTGGACCTTCGACAGGTGCCGCCAAGCGGACCGCAGGGAAGGGTGACCAAGAAGGATGTCGAGGCGTTCACGGAGGCCAGGGCCAACCCCGCCACGATCTCCGCGACGGCGCCGCCCCATGAACGGTCGCGTCCCTCATCCGGGCCTCCGCGGCCCCCGACCTCGCCCGAGCAGCGCATCCCCTTCGCTGGCCTTCGTCGGCGCATATCGCAACGACTATCTCTAGCGTCCCATACGGTGGTGCCGCTCACGTTTGTCGAGGAATGCGACGTCTCGAAGCTGAAGGCGCTCAGGACCGAGCTAGCCTTTGGGGCGGCCTCGCGCGGCGTCAAGCTCACATACCTGCCCTTCATCGTGAAGGCTGTCGTCGGCGCACTGCGACGGTACCCAGGGCTAAACGCCACGCTCGATGAGGAAGCCCACGAAATCGTCTTGCGAAGGTACTTTCACATAGGCATTGCGACGGCCACCGACGCCGGGTTGCTCGTGCCGGTCATTCGAGACGCGGATCGAAAGAGTTTGATCGAGATCGCGAGCGAGATCGATCGCCTGGCGTCGGACGCGCGGGCAGGTCGTGCCAAACTCGATGAACTCCAGGGCTCGACCTTCACGATCACGTCCCTCGGAGCCAAAGGCGGGCTCTTGGCTACCCCGATCGTCAACTACCCGGAAGTCGCTATTCTCGGGGTCCACAGAATCGTCGAGCGCCCGATCGTGCGCGAGGGCCAAATTGTCATCGGAGATGTGATGCTGCTCTCGCTGTCGTTCGATCATCGGGTCGTCGATGGGGACGTCGCGGCCACGTTTGCGTACGACGTGATCGAGACTCTCGAGCAGCCGTCCCGGCTGCTCCTCGAGATGACGTGAGCGCGACGTCGAGGACCGGAGCGCTCCTCGCGGTTGTGCTGGTCGCATCGGCGTGTCTGCGCGACCCAGCAGGCGCGGCGCTCGAGCCTCGATACGTAGCCATTCACAACGCCCTGGCAGCGCTCGGAATGACCGAGGTCGGGCCCATCCGAGAGGGCGTGCTCGCCCAGGGTAGGCAAGCGCGTGTCGCCCTCGGCGTTCTGTCGGCGTGCACGACCGTCGCGGTGGTCGGCGGCGGGGGCGTCAGCGACATCGATGCCATGCTCGTCGACAGTGCAGGGCACCCCCAAGCGCACGACACGACGTCCGAGCCCCAGGCTGTTGTTCACGTCTGCCCGGAATCGAGCCAATGGTACGACCTCGTGGTGCGCGCGGCTGCGGGGGCGGGCCCATGGGTGGCGGCAGCCTTTCAGGGCGGGAGCGTGCCGGCGCGAGCCGAACTGTCGCCGCGCGCGCAGGGCGAAGTCGAGAAGCAGGGGACGTGCGAGGCTCCCATTCCCCTTGCCGAAGGGACCGTCACGGGATCCACGGTCCACGGCGAGCACGACTACGAGGGCTCGTGCGCTCCCTCGGACGCTCGTGAGATGGTCTATCGTCTGGACGTGTCGCAGCGGGCGAACGTGACGCTCGACCTCGAGTCACACTTCGACGCCGTGCTGTACGTTCGAAGCGGAGACTGCGCCGATGGGGACAGCGAGATTGCGTGCGACGACGACAGCCCCGACCAGACTCACTCGAGGGTGTCGCAGGTTTTCGAACCGGGCACGTACTTCGTGTTCGTGGACGGCTACACTCGGGAAGGCGGAAGCTTCAAGCTGACAGTGACTGTCGCGGATGCTCTCTCTCGACTCGAGCAGTGCGGGCAGGCGTCCTGGTTTCCGCTCGGTCAGGCCGTCAGCAGCACCACGGAGGGCCGCTCCGATTCGGCGCGGGCGACGTGCGGGGGCGGGGCAGAGGGAGCCGACGGTGCCTGGCGTTTCGAGGTTCCTGCGCGTTCGCGCATTCGCATGACCGAGCACGCCGATAGCGATTTTGCCCCGGTACTCCACATGCGCCGAGCGTGCGCGGAGCAAGCTAGCGAGGTGGCGTGTAGCGATACGGGCATCGCCCCGGGCGATGCCACGGTGATAGGGGTCTTCGATCCAGGCGCGTACTTCGCTTTCGCCGACACGCGCGACAAGGACAGCGCGGGCCCGTACGTCCTCTTGTCCGAGGTTGCGTCGATCGACGGCGAAGGGACCGCCCCGAGCGACGGATGCGCCGACGCCGCCGCTCTCCGGTCCTCCCCCGTTTCCGGGGACACGTTCGCAGCTCGAGACGACGTCGCGTCGAGCTGCGGCGGCGCCGGCGCGCCGGATGTGGTCTACCGTGTCGACGTGGCTAGACGCTCGCGCTTCGTGGCGTCGATTCGGACGGAGGAATCGTCGCACGTCCTCTCTGTTCTTACTCGATGCGGAGATCGCTCCACGGAACTCGCCTGCGGCTCGACGGTCGACGACGTACTCGCCGCCGGGTCCTACTTCTTCGCCGTCGACGGAGCGCGCGAGGACGCCTTCGGGCGGTTCACCGTGGCATGGCACCTCCAGGATCTCTCGCCGCAGACGGGCGCGTGCGCAGGGGCGCCAGATCTCGTCGCCGGACGCGCGTTGACGTCGACGACGGCGGGAGCCGGAAACAGGTTCTCCGCGTCCTGCTCCGGCGGCGGTTCGGGCGTCACGGGTCCCGATAGGGTCTACCGGATGGTACTGCGGTCGCGCCTGCACGTTCGCGTGTCGCTGCGGACACAAGGCTTCGACGCCGTGCTGGCCTTGCGCAAGGCATGCGCGGACGGGGCTGGCAGTCAGAGGGCGGCGGAGGTCGACTGTGTTCCCAGCGCGCCGGAGACCTCCAGCCGGCGTGCGACGATCGACCGCACGCTCGAGCCGGGCAGCTACTGGGTGCTCGTCGACGGCCAGTCGACGGGGCAAGAGGGAACGTTTTCCTTGAATGTCGACGAGATTCGATGAGGCGCCGGCGCGTCGGCGTCCACGCTGTCGATTGGAACGCAATGCAGGACGCCATCGGACGATGGTACGTCGAAACGCACCGGGACCTGCCGTGGCGGCGGGGGCGGGATCCATACGCCACTTGGCTGAGCGAAACGATGCTTCAACAGACGCGCGCCCAGACGGTGGTTGCCTACTTCGAGCGCTTCCTGCGCGAGCTGCCAACGGTCCACGCCCTCGCTGAAGCTCCCCTCGACCGGGTGCTCGCTCTCTGGAGCGGTCTCGGATATTACCGGCGCGCGCGAATGCTTCACGCTGCGGCGCGGACCGTAGTCGCCAACTTCGACGGTCGGGTTCCGAGCGAACTCCACGAGCTGCGTCAGCTACCGGGAGTCGGACGGTACACGGCGGGCGCCATTGCCAGCATTGCGTACGGGCGGCGCACGGCCGTCGTCGATGGGAACGTGTCCCGCCTCCTGGCTCGCGTCTTTGGCGTGGACGATGACGTCGGGAGCGCCCGGGGAGCGGCGCAAATTTGGTCCCTCGCCGATCAACTGGTAGCCCCGCCGGGGATCGATCCGGGGGTTCTCAATCAGGGCATGATGGAGCTCGGTGCGACGGTGTGCTTGCCTCGCGCGCCGAGGTGCCAAGATTGTCCTCTTTGCGCTGCGTGCGTCGCACGGGCGACCGGACAGGCCGGTCAATGGCCGAAGACCTCGTCCAAGCGCCCGAGCATGACCGTCCGTCGAAGTGCTCTCGTCCTCGCTTCGCAGCGGTTCGTCGTGCTTGCGCGGCGCAAACTCACGGGGCTCTTCGGTGGCCTGTGGGAACCTCCGAGCACGGAAGGCGAAGCGTCGACGCTGGCGCATGCGCTGCAAGTGCCCCCAGACCGGCTTCGGAGCGTCGGTCTCGTGCAGCACGTGCTGTCGCACCGCCGAATGCGCGTCGAAGTCTTCGTCGGACCTCTCGGCAGGCGCCGGACTTTCGTCCAGGACTGCCAGGACTACGAGGCTGTCGAGGCCAAAGAGTGGTCCGCTCTGCCGAGCCTTCCTCAGTCCGCGTTGACGCGCAAGGTCTTGAAGTTGGCCACACCGGGGCTTGGGAGTTTACGCTAAGTCACCCAAGGTGACCTTGCTCCCCGGAGGAACTCCCGGACACACGCTGAGCGCGGCTCCCCCGCCGTTTCCGGGTGATGCGGAGGCCGTGCACGTGCTGGTCGTCGACGACGAACCGGCGCTGCGACGCAGCCTGGCTCGTGTGCTCGAGGCGCGCGGCATCAAGGTGGGATTGGCCGAAGACGGACGTCAAGCCATCGAGTACATTCAGCGCACGCCACCGGATGTCGCCCTGGTCGACATGATGATGCCGGGGCTGGGCGGTCTCGACGTTTTGGCCCACGTGAAAGCGGCGGATGCGGGTTTGGAGGTCATTCTGATGACGGCCTTCGCAGATGTGGACTCTGCCGTCGAGGCGATGAAGGCCGGCGCCTATCACTTCCTGACGAAGCCATTCCATTCGAACGACGCGGTCGCCCACGCGGTGCTCAAGGCCGCCGAGCACCGCCGTCTCGCCGACCGCGCTCGTCAGCTCGAACAAGTCCTGCTTTCCAAGGAGCGTTTCGGCGAGCTCATTGGAGATTCGCCTCGGATGCTCGAGGTCTATCGGCTCATCGAGGGGGTATCCCCGACCTCGTCGACAGTCCTGATTCTCGGAGAGAGCGGGACCGGCAAGGAATTGGTCGCCAGGGCCATTCATCAGCAAAGTCCTCGGTCTAAGAAGCCGTTCGTCGCGGTAAACTGCGGCGCGATACCGAAGGAGCTGGTCGAGTCGGAGCTCTTTGGCCACCTGCGCGGCGCCTTCACTGGGGCGCAGACGGCGCGAACAGGGCTGTTCGAGACCGCCGATGAAGGGACGATCCTACTCGACGAGGTGGGCGATCTCCCGCTTGCGGCGCAGGTCAAGCTCTTGCGCGCGCTTCAGGATGGCGAGATCAAACGGGTCGGGGCGGACGAGTCTCGCACCGTCGACGTGCGCGTCCTGGCCGCGACCAATGTGGATCTGCTGGAGCGAATCCGTCTGGGCCAGTTTCGCCAAGATCTCTACTATCGGCTCAACGTCATCGCGATCGAGCTGCCACCGCTTCGAGGGCGCGGGGACGATGTTCTGCTGCTCGCCAATCATTACTTGCAGAAGTTCGCCCGTAGCATGGGCCGCGACGCCAAGCATCTGTCCTCGGATGCCATCCACGCACTGCGGTCCTACGACTGGCCCGGCAACGTACGTGAGCTGGAGCACGCGATAGAGCACGCCATGGTGTTGGCGCAGCGCGATGTCATCTCCGCCTCGGACCTGCCCTTCGGGCGGCATTCGACGCTGCCGGCAGGAGCCTCCAAGCTGGCCTCAGCGCCCGCCGCCGCCGACACCCGTGGGGAGGGCAGGGGGGGCTTGCCCTGGGAGACGGATTGGTCCGAATTACCCTACGCGGAGGCCAAGAAGCGGCTTCTTGCGCGCTTCGACGCCGAGTACACCAATGGTCTATTGAAGACCGCTCGGGGAAACATGTCGGAAGCAGCGAGGCGGGCGGGGCTCGACCGCTCCAACTTTCGGCGGCTTCTCAAGCGCCAGCGTGAGGATCCCTGAGAAGGTCGGTGCCTTTCGGCCGATCCCTTCGCGATCCCGGTGGCGAGCGTCCTCGCCTACAGGAAGTAGGCTCCGGGCGACTCGCCGCCGGCCTCGCTCGGGCTCGGCCGAAATACACCGACCTTCTTCCATTTTACGGGAAGTACGCTCCTCTCGACTCGCCGCCGGCCTCGCTCGGGCTCGGCCGAAAAGCCGGGGAGGGGTTTCCAGATTCTAGTGTCCCATCTCCGAAGTGTCGTGACTCTTGTGGAACCCGTGGTTCTCGAGGGCACCGCGGGCGACGTTGGCACGGAGCAGCTCGCCCAGGTTCACTCCACTCCAGAGACGGGACACTAGAAGAAAGTGCGGTGATTTTCGTCGAGCCCAAGCGAGGCCGGCGGCGAGTCGCCCGGAGCCTACTTCCTGTAGGCGAGGACGCTCGACGCCGGGATCGCGAAGGGATCGGCGAAAAGCACCGCACTTCTAGCTTGGGATGGCGGCCCGTAATAAGGTCGCGAGCCGATATGGTTGGCAAGTGGCCAAGTTCCCTCGTCGTGTTTGCATGGATGGCGGCGTGGTGCTGCGTCGCCCTCGGCGCGGGCAGCCCTGACGCGCCCGCCGCGCCCGCCGCTTCCGATTCGGCGTCTTCACAGACGCTGGACGATGACGAGGGGTTGCGCGAGTACAAGCCGAGCGTGGACCCCACGGTGCGTGCTCACCGCTACTGCCTGGCAGAGTGTCTCGCGCTCGCTGACAGAAATTTTCCGAGGCTGTGGGCGGCTCGCGCGCGTCTGGCGTACGCACACGCCCAGCTCGAAGAAGCGCGGTGGACGCCCTGGTTCCAGTGGTCAGCTACGTCGATGTTCGGCGTGGCTCCGGCCCTCACGGGCATCGCCAGCTTCCCGGAGAGCTCGATATCCTCATTGAATGTCAGCGAGGCTTCATCAAACATAGCGCCGTTCTTTGGCTTCGGTATCAGCGGCGTCGTCCCGATCTACACTTTTGGAAAGATCGACACCGCCATCGAAGCGGCCCAGGCCAATGTTCGGGTGTCCGAGTGGGAGATGGAAAAATTGAGGATGGAGATGCGCCTCGACGTCCGCCGAGCCTACTATGGCCTCGCGCTGGCACGGGATGTCCGTGTGGTCATCGCCGACGCGATGGACCGACTTGCGCAGGCGATCCGCGGGGTAGACGAGAAGATTTCGAAGGGAGATCCCAGCGTGACGGACGTCGATCGCCTGCGCCTGGAAGCCTACAGGCAGGAGGTCGCAGCCCAGTCCCTGCAAGCGCCGAAGAGCGAAGCCCAGACCATGGCGGCCCTGAGATTCCTCACGGGTGTGCAGACGGGTTTCGACGTCGTGGACGAACCACTCAAGAAACCCGATCGACCGCTTGTGAGCGTCGCTCAGTACTTGGAAGCCGCGCGCCTCTTTCGCGCGGACATCAATATGGCCCGCTCGGGCGTCGTCGCGCGCCGCGCCCTGGTCGACTACAATCGAGCGCGACTCTTTCCGGATCTCGGGCTGGGTCTCAGCGCCGACTACAGGTCCACGCCCAGCGCCATTCAACAGAACAATGCGTGGGCGAACGATCCATTCAATCACTTCAACTACGGCTTCGCTTTCGGCGTTCGCTGGAGCTTGGACCTACTCCCTCAGGCGGCACGAGTTCAGGAAGCGGAATCTCAGCTCGAGGAAGTAAGAGCGAACGAGCGGCTCGCCCTCGGCGGCGCGATGGTCGAAGTCGAGAAGGCCTACGCCGATGCCCTCGAGGCCAAGCAGCGCGAGGAGGCCTGGGACAAGACGGAGCACAAGGCCAAGGAGTGGATCGCCATCGCGAACGACCACATCGAGCTTGGAACTTGGGACGAACGAACGCTCCTCGAGCCGCTCAGGGTCTACGGCAACGCCCGAGTCCAACACCTGACCGCGCTCATGGACTACAACGTGGCCATGAGCAATCTAGCGCTCGTCAGCGGGTGGGACAGCGCGGCGCCGAGCGGGACGTGACCTTCGCGGATGTACGCGCGCCTGGATGAAATGGCCGGGGTCAGTCGCAAGATTCGATGGGTAACGCGAAGTGCCGCAAGCTTGGTCGCGGGACATCCGGCGTTCTGTCTTCTGGCCGCAGTCGTAGTGTACGCGGCGCTTGTGGGAGCCGGAGTCCTTCCTCGCTACGATGGACTCCTCTTTCTCGCCCTTTGCGCGTGCATCGCACACGTCCGCCAGCCGACCGGGGCTCGACGCGCGGCTCTCTACATCGGTTTCTTTGGCATCGTTACGGTGGGCGGCCTTCTGAACATGTGGTGGTCGTACGGAGG
>JBEKXD010000032.1:0-61248 GCA_049512415.1 Polyangiaceae bacterium | reverse complement strand
CGCCTGCAATCTCGCGAGCGTGAACCTCATCAAGTTCTTACGAGAAGATGGGGCGTTCGATATCGTAGGCTATCGTCACGCGTGTCGGATCTTCTTCATTGCGCAAGAGATTCTGGTCGACCTGTCGTCGTATCCGACCGCGAACATTGCAAAAAACAGCCACGACTTCCGACCGCTCGGCCTCGGCTATGCCAACCTCGGAAGCTTGCTCATGTCTCTCGGCGTCCCGTACGACAGCGTGGAAGGTCGCGCCATTGCGTCGGCGCTCACCGCCATCATGTGCGGACACGCGTATCGGACGAGCGCCGAGCTTGCCTCTGCGCGAGGACCGTTCGCCGCATTCGCCAAGAATCGTGAGCCGATGCTCCGCGTCATGCGCATGCACCGCGATGCGGCGTACGCGATTGACAGAGAGGCCAGCCGCCTGCCGGGAGAGGCTTCGGCAGCAACCGTCAGCGCAGGCGAACTCTATCGCGCTGCGTGCGCGGACTGGGACGACGCCGTGAGCCTCGGCGAGATGTTCGGCTTCCGCAATGCGCAGGCGACCGTCCTGGCTCCCACGGGAACCATCGGTCTGCTCATGGACTGCGACACGACCGGGATCGAGCCCGACTTTGCGCTGGTCAAGTTCAAGAAACTCGCCGGCGGTGGCTATTTCAAGATAGTCAATCAAACGGTACCCCGCGCCCTCCGCCACCTGGGATACAGCGAACGCGAGGTCGAGGAGATCGTCGCCTACGTGTCGGGGACGAATACACTGATAGCAAGCCCGCACATCAATCGTCGCACCCTCAAGGACAAGGGGCTACTGGACGGAGATCTTGCCAAGATCGAAGCCGCTCTCCCCGGAGTATTCGACCTCGACAGCGCATTCGCCACTTGGATTCTCGGAGCGGATACCTACGAACGGCTCGGCGCGACGGAGAGGCTGCGAGGAGCAAGGGGGTTCAGCCTTCTCGAGCACCTGGGTTTCTCTCGCACGCAGATCCATGACGCGGAGGAGGTCATCGTCGGCCGAATGACCATCGAGGGCGCCCCGCACCTTCGTGCGGAGCACTATGCCGTCTTCGACTGCGCGAATCGCTGCGGGGCAACGGGCAGACGCTATATCGCGCCCATGGCGCACGTGCGCATGATGGCGTCGGTGCAACCATTCCTGAGCGGTGCCATTTCGAAGACCGTCAACTTGCCCAACGAGGCCACCGTCGAAGACGTCAAGTCCATCTACGAAGAAGGGTGGCGCCTCGGCCTCAAAGCCGTGGCGCTCTATCGAGATGGGTGCAAGGCGAGTCAACCTCTGTCGACGACGTCGGACAGGAAGAAGCAGGAAGGCCCAGCCACGGAGATCGAGAGCGCCAAGCCCGAACCGCTCCTGGCACCCATGCCTCAGGAAGCGAATGCGCCTCCGCAGCTCACGCTGCCCATGGTTCCACACACTCGCATTTATGGGGAGAGAGCGCGCCTGCCCAAGAAGCGACACGGTTTCACCCAGGAAGCGCGAGTTGGTGGACATAAGATATTCCTCCGCACGGGTGAATACGAAGATGGCCGTCTCGGCGAGATCTTTCTCGACATGCACAAGGAGGGAGCTGCCTTCCGCTCGCTGATGAACTGCTTTGCCATGAGCATCAGCATGGGCCTCCAATACGGAGTGCCCCTGCAAACGTATGTCGATCAATTCACTTTCACGCGTTTTGAGCCGCAGGGGCCGGTCGAAGGCCACCCGTATGTGAAGTTCTCGACGTCCATCGTAGACTTCATCTTCCGTGCCCTGGGAGTGGAGTATCTGCAACGCTACGATCTGGCGCACGTCAAACCGGGCATCGACTCGTCTCCTCTCGACGCCGCGCAAAACCAGGGAACTCCACCGGAACCTCCGTCGATGCCGGCAGGGCATCTCTCATCGGCTGCCCACGGAGGTTCCAGACCCGAATCGAACTTCGCTGGCCGGTCCGTACCCATGGCAGGCTCCTTGCTGGAGCTGCCCCGCCACGCGCCGGACACGTCGCCGTTGCCTCATACGCGTGAAGCGATCGCTCGCAGCGCGGCGATGAGCGAGACCTTGGCGGACACTGGCTCTCCGCTCGACGCCCAGCTCGATACTATGATGGGCGACGCGCCGGTGTGCGACGTTTGCGGCCACATTACCGTCCGCAATGGTGCCTGCTACAAGTGCTTGAACTGCGGCAACTCGATGGGGTGCTCGTGAGACGGCCCCGCAGTTCTAATTCGTTTGACCACATGGTCGGGCGATAGATCATCCGCACGGGACGAATCAGGGGACGAACCAAGAGACCGTGTGGCTACGCCCGGGCGCTCGGGGAGCGCAAGCCGGATGGGCACGCGACGGCGCGCGCCATGGTCTCAAGGCTGCGACCCATGTGGTGCCGCTCGGTCACGCTCTTTGGGGCGTGGCCGTCCAGCATGCCGTCTGAGCTCAATAGAATGAGACGTCCGAGACCGTGATGTTCGCTGAACAGCTTTCAGACGCTGCACTCGAACCGAGGACCGGATTGATTCCTGCGGCGGGAACGAGCTGCCACTGCACAGCTGTAACGGCCGTCACGTCCACGTTGCTGTCCGGGCTGCCATAAGCAAGGGACGAGAACGGCACCGTCACACTTCCGGTGGTGGATATTTGATACGACGCCGGATAACACGATGCCGCGGGCAGCGTGCAGGCACCGCGACTCAAGTCCTCCGACGTCGGGAGATCCTCGCTCGTCTCCACATATAGACTGAGAACGCAGCTTCCGAGATCGCCCGCGAGGTTGAACTGCACTTCGTCACACACGCACCGCAGACCCCGCCCCACGGGCTCGTCTGATCACCAGGGAGATCCTTGCCACGACGATTGGGGCGACCGGTTCGAGCCGTGCCGACCAATGTGGTGAGGCTTCGTTCGTGAGCGGCGGGTTCTCGATGCCCACGCTGGTCCCCGCACGCCGAGCGACTCGACTTTGCCGACGTGCAAAGGCTGCCGGCATGAAAATTACGCTCCCTGAACCGGTTACCTGTACGCTTGAGTGCATATGCACCGACCGAGGAGACCGTCCAGATGACGCGCATTCCCCCCCCCCTTCTCATCGTGACTGCAATCTCGATCCCTGCTCTGCTTGGCGGCTGTCAGAAGAAGGAGCCACCCCCCGTCGTCGACGCGGGACCTCCTCCCGCCGTCTCCATGGTGCCGACCGTGACCGAACTGGCCCCGCTCACGGACGACGCCGGAGACGATTCGGGCGCATCCGACGCAGGAGCCAAGCGTTGGGTCGGACCCGCGGTCAATCCCAACCAGCAAAAGATACAGGCGTGTTGCAACGCCATGCGTGCTCAGGCGAAAGCGATGGGGTCGTCGCCCGAGGCGACTCAGCTCCTTGGAGCCGCCGCCACGTGCGACACATTCGTAAAGCAAGTGGGCCCTGCCGGCAGCGCTCCCGAGCTCGCTGCCATCCGCAGTATGCTAAAGAGCGTCAAACTTCCTGTCGCCTGCCAGTGACGCCGTCGTCCTCCCGGAAGTGGTCGAATCCCTTGGGGTCGATGGGGCGTTCACCCGCGCGTCCGCTCAGCACGACCCCGGCTCCCGGACGTACGGCCCCTACGCGCCGGAACCCGGGGATCTCGACCTCTGCGGCGACGACAAGCGCGTAGTCCTCGCCTCCGAACAGGGCCAGATCGAGCGCATCCGCGGCGACAGCCTCGGCTGCGATCCCGAGGGCCGGGTCGGCGAGCAGCGCTGCCTCATCGAGCACGATCTCGACACCGCTCGCCGCTGCCATGTGTCCGGCGTCGCACGCCAACCCGTCCGACACGTCGATGGCTGCGTGGGCAACGCGCGCCATGGCCAGCCCCTCGGCGACGAGCGCCCGCGGCCTCCTCCACACCGCGACGGCTGCTCCGAGTCGATCTTCGTCGGAAACTCCGCGCAGCAGCGCCTCGAGCCCGGCGCGCGCCAAGCCCACGGAACCCGCCAGCCACACCTGATCCCCGGGGCGCGCCCCTCGCCTCCTCACCGGGCGCTGGCATTTCCCGAGGACGCTCGTGGCGAGGGTCAAAGCGCGGCCTCGCGCGAGGTTCCCCCCGACAATCGGCGCCAATAGGGCTCGTCCCGCGTCCCGCTGTCCCTGCCCGATCAGCCCGAGCGCGACATCGTCGACGTCGTTCGGAAGAACCATGGCCGAAAGGGCACACCAAGGCACGGCGCCCATGGCTGCGACATCGCTCGCCGCTGCCATAAAACTCCGCCATCCCAAGTCCTTCCATGACACGAGGTCACGGCGGAAATGGACTTGGTCGACCTGCTCATCGATGGTCCACACGAGCTTGTCACCCTCCGCGCCCGTGGACAGCACCGCTGCGTCATCGCCTATGCCCTCGTCTAGACCCGGAGCCTTCGCATCCAGCAGGTTTCTTAGAAGCTCGATGCGCCCCGCCTCATCCATGCGACGCCGATCCCGCTTGTGGCAGCGCCACGACAAACACGGTGCCCCTCGGCCGGCCGTCCTCGATGAACACGGTCCCCGCGTGCGCGTCGACGAGGCGTTTGACGATGGCCAGGCCGAGCCCCGTGCCGCCGTGCTCGCGCGTGCTCGACGAGTCGACTTGATAGAACGCGTCGAACACGCGCTCGCGTTCAGTCACGGGGATTCCGATCCCGGTATCTGCGACTCGCACCTCGACCGGCCACAGCGTAGGCGCCATTACGGACAGGCCGTCCTCTTGGGAGTCGGTGTCCTGTTCCCCGTCGGTTGGCGCCACGGCGGCCCGCAGCGTCACCTCGCCCCCGGCGGGCGTGAACTTGATCGCGTTCTCCACGAGATTGATGAATACCTGTCGCAGACGCTCGGAATCCCCTTGAACCTCCGGCAGGGCGGTCGTCTGCGACAGACTGAGATCGAGCCGAACTCCCTTTTTTCTTGCCAAAGGGGCCATCGTGGACACGACTTCCCCGAGAACCGGCTCGAGACGCGTCGGTCGAAGAATGACACGCATCGTTCCGCTCTCGAGCTTGCCGAGATCGAGCAATCCCATGATGAGCTTTACCAGCTGCTCGCCTTTGTCGTGAATCGTCCTCACGAACTCGAGCTGGTCGGGCCGCATTTCGCCGGCCAGTCCTTGGACCAGCATCTCGCTATATCCTATGATCGACGTCAAAGGGGTCCTCAGTTCGTGGCTGACCGTCGCGAGGAATTGACTCTTCAGCCGGTCGAGCTCCTTCAGGCGGTCGAACGCCTCCTGCAGGCGCTCGTTCTTGTCGGCGAGCTCGCGATAGCTCTCGCGGACGCTGGCAAGATGCATCTTGCTGGTCATGTGGGCCTTGTGGCCGGAAAACAGGATGAGGTCGAGCGCCGACTTCAAATGCGTACCGATGCGTCGGATCGTTTCCGGCTTGGCACGTGGCATCTTCTCGAGGAGCAGACGGGCTTTCTCGGGATCGAGCCCGGGCACGGCTTCATTCAACGTCGACGGCGGCCCGGCCGTCTGGACCGGTACGTACGGGCCGACGATCAGGCGCCCGACCCTTCGGCCGTCGTAATCGATCGCGGCGACGTAGTACGACGCTCCGGTGAAGCAGGGGACGACCACTTCCCTCGCCGCGCCCGGGTCGTGAGACACGACTCCCGCGATCGTCGCCGTGCAGGCATGACGCCCAACCGTCGACGCCCCTACCTCCGAGCATAACTCCTGGTCCGTGGCCGCGGCCGCGAGCAGCGTCCCGTCGACCGAGTAGAGGCGAACGCCGATCCCGAACAGCGCGTGAAAGCTCTGACAGAGCTCCCTCAGCCCGTCCCGCTCCACGAGCTCTTCGATGGGAACGATGCTGTCGAATACGACCGACTCGCGCGCAACCGGGCGCTGGCCCATCATTGGACCCCCTGCAGATAGCGCTCGAGGCTCCCGGCCACACTCGACGCGAGAAGCTTCGGTATGGCGACCGACAACCCGAGTTGCTTCGCCGCCATGGGCAAGAGTTCGTTCGACTCGATACCCAACATCTCCGCGAGACGATGCTGTCCGTCGAGCTTCCTCCAGGCGACGTCGAGGAGAGCAAAGAACGTCTCGAGGACGCCCTGTCCGTTGACCGCTACGGCCGCGAAGACCGGTTCTTTCCCGCGCCGCGCAAGGGTCTCGATGTCGTGGTCGGACCGTATGCTGCCCAAGTCGCGTTTGTTGAACTGAATGACGACTGGCATATCCTTCGGCACGATCCCGAGTTCTTTCAAATTCTGACGAAGGTCGAGAAACGACGCGGCATTGTGCTCGGTCTCGGCGATCTGCGAGTCGGCGATGAACGCCACGGCGTCCGCCCCCTGGAGCACGAGCCGCCTCGTCGACGCGTGGGTCACCTGTCCCGGAACAGTAAAGATCTTGATTCGCAATGTCATGCCGACGTGACCGCCCTTGTCGGACTCGGCGCGAAAAGCGAGCGGAAGCATGTCGAAGAAGAGCGTGCGATCGTCCTTGGTCTCGAGGGTCATCAGTCGTCCACGCGCCCCGTCCACGGTGAGCTCGTGGAGCGACCTCAAGTTCGTGGTCTTACCGCTGAGCGCCGGACCATAATAGACGAGCTTGAGAGCGACCTCGCGGCCGCCAAAGTTGATCTGCACCCACGAACCTCCAGAACTGCCAGTTTATCAGACCTTTCAGACAAGCTAAAATGCCGGCGCATGACCATCCAAGAGGGGGCGAGCGCCCCACACTTCGATCTTGAGAGCGACGCCGGAGACCGCGTCCGGCTATCCGATTTTGCCGGCCGGTGGCTGATCGTCTACTTTTACCCCAAAGACAACACACCCGGCTGCACGCGCGAGGCCAAGGAGTTTACGGAATCGATGGGACATCTCAAGCAGGCCGGCGCCGCTGTCGTAGGGATCTCGAAGGACTCGGTCCTGAGCCATTGTGGGTTCCGGGACAAGCAGGCAATCGCCTTCCCGCTGCTCAGTGATCCCGACCTGGTGACCCACCGCGCCTACGGCGCCTGGGGGACCAAAAAGTCGTACGGCAAGACCACCGAAGGCGTCATCCGATCGACGTTCCTCATCGCGCCGAACGGCACGGTCGCCCGCGCCTGGACCGGCGTGAAGGTCGACGGACACGTCGCCAAGGTGCTGCAAGCGCTGGGCGAGCTGGGCAACGACCGCGCCCGCTGAGAGTCGTCCTCCGAAGCCGAGCTTCGACCCCAAAGCCACTGCCACAGCTCTTCTAGTCCCACTTGCCGGCGCAATATCCGGCTAGAAATCTTCCGAGCGGTACTAGTCTGGGCTGCCGACATGGCCCACGCACCCCGACTGGACTTTCAAGCCTTCGTGACCGAGAGCAAGGGGCAGCTCGCCGGCTCGACCGCCGACTCGACCGGCCACGAATACGCGTACGCGTTCGACCGCCAGTCACGAATGGCCTTCGACAGAACCAAGCCTGTCGCCTTTGCGGTCGAGGCGAGCGTACGCCTGTTCAAGCAGATCGGGATGCACCAACTCCTCGGCCACGCGGTGCGAGTGAGCGACAGACAGTTCCCGAGCATTCATCGCCTGGCGTGCCGCGCAGCCGACTCCCTGCCGATCGCGGTGCCAGAGGTTTTCGTCGTCAATAACCCCACATTCAATGCGGGAACCCTGGGCACGAACGACGACTCCTTCATCATCGTTCACTCGGCCCTCGTCGACCAGTGCTCCGAGGACGAACTGCTCGCCGTCCTCGGCCACGAGTGCGGCCACATCCATAACTCTCACGTCGCGTACCTGACCGCCCTCCATTACCTGACGTATATGGCAGGCCTAGTGCTGCCGTGGGTACTGCAGCCCGCGCTCGTCGCGCTCCGAGCGTGGTCGCGCCGCGCCGAGGTCACGAGCGACCGCGCGGCGATGCTGGTCGTCCGAGACCGGGCGGTAGTCGAACGCGCGATCACCAAGGCTGCGGTAGGTTCCGCCAAACTTTACGAAGGCTTCAACGTCGACGCCTTCGTCGACCAGTACGAGGCTGGCCATCGAGGGATCGGCAAGTACATGGAGATGTTCGCCTCGCACCCATGGCTCCCCAAGCGAGTTCTCGCCATGCGCGTGTTCAGCGAGAGTCGCCTGTACCGCGAACGCATCGGCGAGCAGGCGTCGGGGCTCTCGATGAGCGAGGTCGACAGCCGCGTGGCCGCCATTTTGAAGGGAGACGCCTGATGAGCGACGCGGCAACTCACGCGACGAACGAACCGGAACCGGCTCTCGATGCGTTCTTTGGTCGGCGCGACGAGATCGTGCACATGCTGCGCGCCTTAGGTGACGTCGCCGCCGCTGTCGGTGCCAAGAGCCTTCGCGGTCGGATCGCCACCGACCTCGTTCAGAAGCTCGAGGAAGATCGGTTCCACCTCGTGGTGGTGGGCGAGTTCAACCACGGCAAGACGACGTTCGTGAATGCACTGCTGGGCGAGTCGGTGCTTCCTGTGGGGGTCACCCCCACGACCGCAGCGATCCACCACATTCGCTGGGCCTATCGCCCCGAAGCCGTCCTCGTCACGACAAGCGGTGAGAAAAGGCCCATTCCTATCGGAGATGTGCGGCGATTCGCCGTCGGAGGGGACTCCCATGCCGCCGACGTGGATCATCTCGAGATAGGCTTCCCTGCGCCGCTGCTCGAAGCACGCCTTTTGCTGGTCGACACGCCGGGAGTGAACGACCTATCACTTCAACGAGCCGACATCACCTACGACTACATTCCACGAGCCGACGCGGTTCTCTTCCTGCTCGATGCAGGGCAGATCCTCAAAGAGAGCGAGCGCGTGTTCTTGAACGAGAAGCTCCTTTGTGCCTCCCGCGACAAGATCTTCTTCATCATCACGAAGTGGGACCTGCTAAGCCCGGACGAGCAACGCGAAGCGCTCGAATACGCGAAGAGTCGCCTCTCGACGCTGGTGAAGGAACCCGTCGTGTTCCCGGTGAGCGCCGAGATGGCTCTCGCCGGAAAGCGCGCTGAGAGCGGCTTGGCCGAGATCATCTCCCACTTGACGCTCTTTCTGGCCGCGGAGCGCGGCCGGCTCCAGCTCACCAACGCGGCCGGAGAGGGATTGGCGATCGCCGAGCTCCTGTCCAAGGGCATTGATGCCCGGCGGCGCAGCCTGCGCATGCAAGGGGACGAGCTCGCCCGACGCATCGTAGCTCTCGACGCGGATCTCGCGGAGCACGCCAGCACGATTGAGCAGCGCCGCGGGCGGATTCGCGAAGAGATCGCGGTGATCAAGACCACGGCGCGCAAGGATCTCGAGCGCTTTGTCGATGACGTCTGCCGCCAGCTCCCCGACGTGATCGACTCCGCGAAGGCGGCCGACCTCAAACAGTACCTGCCGGGATTCCTAGAGAGTGCGTATAGACGCTGGATCGAGGAGGAGACTCGGGAGGTGGCGACCGAGCTCGAGCAGGTCGCTGAGCGAACGATTGCACTCGTGCGCGACGACGCGCGTGAGAACGCCGGGCGTGTGGCCGAGATGCTCGGGAGCGACACGCGTCGACTCGAAGTAGAGGTCGATACGATCAAGTACGACATAGGCGTCGTGGCCCTGATGTTCGGCGGCGTGGCCCTGATGGCGGTCAACCTGATGGCGGGCGGCCTGCTCGCCGTCGCGGGACCGGCCGTGTTCGCCATGGTCGCTCGCGGCAAGATCCACGAGGAGCAAAGGCGAGTTGCCAAGGAGCTCGCCCCGCAGGCTGCGCGCGAAACCGCCAAACGGGTAGGCCCGAAGCTCGACGCCATGATCGACGAGTTTGCCCGGAGGCTCGACGGCTGGGTGGTCAACGCGGGCGACGAGCTGCATCGAGAAGTCGCCGAGGTGCTCCGCGCCACGCAGGCCATGCGCGATGGCGGTCAAGGTGACTTCGAGACAGAAGCCGCAGAAGTCGAACGGCAGGCCGAAGCGCTTGCGCAGGTGACGGCGACCCTGCAGGCCGCGAGAGAGCGGCTCGCCGAGGACGGCGATGCGAGCCAAGTTGACCGCGGCGGCCAATAGCCTTGGGTTGGGGAGCTCGAAGGGGGGTCTGGCGCGGTGGCGCCATCCAGAAGATCGATTCCGCTGGCAGTCGAAGTATTTCAACTCGGACGCAAGTCAGTCAACGCTTTCTCCCCCGCGCTTCTTGGCCTCATTGCCACCATTCTGCGTGGGCGAGGACGCCGTCAGGGAGGCGCCCGCTTGATGATGCGTCCGGATCTCACTAAGGTTGGCGCCTTCCTCTCGCGGGACACTCTGCCAGGCGGTCATCATGAGCGGCCATTCGAAGTGGGCCACCATCAAGCACAAGAAGGGGGCCCTCGACGCAAAGCGCGGGAAGCTCTTCACCAAGTTGATCAAGGAAATCACAGTGGCTGCCCGCATGGGCGGCGGTGATCCAGGAGGCAACCCGCGACTTCGCAAGGTCATCGCGGATGCCAAGGGGCAGCAGATGCCTCAGGATACCATCCAGCGGGCAATCAAGCGCGGCACCGGGGAGCTCGACGGCGTGTCCTACGAGGAGATCTTGTACGAGGGCACGGGACCGACCGGAACGCTGTTTCTCGTCGAGGCGCTGACTGACAATCGCAACCGGACGGTCGCCGAGATCCGCAAAGTGTTCGAAAAGCACAATGGGGTTCTGGCGAGCGCCGGCACCGCGGCGTGGGCGTTCGAGCGCAAAGGGGTCATCACCATCGGCAAGGAGGCGACCGAGGACCAGTTGATGGAAGTCGGCGTTGGCGCCGGCGCAGAAGACTATCAGGACGCCGGGGACGACTGGAACCTGACGACACCAGCCGACGAGCTCAACACCGTGCTGGACGCGCTCGAGAAGGCTCACATCAAGGCCAAGTCCGGCTCGCTGGCTTTCCTTCCGAAGACCAAGAAGCCGCTGTCCGGCCGAGACGCCGAGGTGGCTCTCAATCTCGTCGAGGCACTAGACGACCACGACGACGTCCAGAATGTCTTCGCGGACTTCGACGTGAGCGACGAGGAGCTGGAGCGCATCCAGGCTCAATGACAGCGCGGCGTCGAGAGTGCCGCTCGGCCGTAGGCCGATGAGAGTTGCCGGAGTCGACCCCGGGACGCGCCACTGCGGTTGGGGCATCGTCGAGCGGCGCGGGACGCGCATGGTGCATGTCGCGCACGGGATCATCGACGCCGACGACAAGACGCCGATCTCCACTCGCCTGGTCGTCATCGAGCGTGGACTTATCGAAGTCCTTCAGGAACACTCTCCAGACGTCGCAAGCGTAGAGGCGCTATTTTTCGCCAAAGACGCGCAGGCCGCGGCGAAACTTGGTCATGCGCGCGGCGTCGTACTCCTGGTCTTCGCTCGCGCAGGACTGGAGGTGCACGAATACGCACCTGCCCATGTGAAACGGGCCGTCGCGGGCAGCGGTCGGGCCGACAAGAACCAAGTCGCGCAGATGGTGCGCGTGATACTGGGACTCGCCGCGCCGCCCCGCGCCGACGCTTCGGATGCGCTCGCGCTTGCGGTGACCCACCTTCAACAGGTTCCCCATATAGACCTACGTTCATGTCCTGCTCGCTCGATGCGTCGAACGAGCTAGCCTCTCCCGGCGCTGCTTTCGAGGATCCCCTCCCCATGCGGAAATTCTTCCCTGCCCTGTCCGTCACCGTTGCCCTGCTGGCGCTCGCCGCCTCCGCCGACCGCGCGAGCTTCGCGCAGACGCAAGACGTGGCCGCTCCGGACGTGGACCAGGCTGTCTTCGCCGTGCAATCTTTCTACGACAAGTCCAAGACCTTCCGCAGCGACTTCCAGCAGAAGTTCTGGGTCAAGGCCTACAATCAGGAAAAGACCTCGCGGGGGCGCGTGGTCTTCGCCAAGCCCGGCAAGATGAACTGGGAATATGACGACCCGAAGGACAATCGCGTCGTATCCGACGGAACGACCATCCGCGTCTACGAAGCCAGCAATCGGCAGATGTTCGAGCAGTCGATCGACAGGTCGCAATACCCGGCCGTGCTCTCCTTTCTCACCGGCACCGGCCGGCTCGGCGATGCGTTCACCTTTGAGATCGCCGGAGGATCGGCGATGAACTTCCCCGGCGGCTACGTGCTGGTGGGAACTCCGAAGGCGCCGACGCCGGCCTATACGAAGGTTCTTTTCTACGTCGATGCCGGCACGTCCCAAGTTCGCCGCGTGATGGTCATCGATGGGCAGGGCAATCGCAACCGGTTCGACTTCAACAATCCGCGAGTCAACGAGCCCGTCGCCGCCACGCAGTTCTCGTTCACGCCACCGCCGGGCACGTCCATCGTGCGCCCGTGAAACCGGATCCGCACGCAGCCGCGGTCCGCGCGAATGGCAAGCGCCAGCGCCGAGCGCTCACCCACGTCGGCGGCGAAGTGTCCGTTGTGGGCAATCGCGAGATCGGGGCTCGGCTCGCACACGCGCTCGACGTCGCACCCCCATCGACGACGGGACCCGACGAAGCCGACCGCGATCACGTCCACGGATTTCATGCGTACCCGGCCCGGCTTCATCCGACGACGGCGGCGCGGCTCGTCGCGGCGCTCGCAACCGAGCGAGCGACGGTCCTGGACCCCTTCTGCGGCTCCGGAACGATGCTGATCGAAGCGATGCTCGCCGGACGGCGCGCGGTCGGCACGGACCTCAATCCGCTCGCCGTGCGCCTTACGCGACTCAAGACGGCACGCCGGGATCCGCGCGAGCTCGAAGCGATGGTCTCGAGCGCCAAGGCCGTCGTTGCCTTCGCCGACGAGCGGCGCGCGCGCCGGGCAGGAGCGACGCATCGGTTCCCCCGGGAGGATGTCGCGCTCTTCGACCCTCACGTGCTGCTTGAGCTCGACTCGATTCGAGCTGGAATCCTAGAGGAGACGCGCGAGGCGCCGGTCGTCCGAGAGACACTCGAGCTGGTGCTCAGCTCGATCTTGATCAAGGTGAGCCGGCAGGCGGCCGACTCGTCCACGGCGCAGGTCAAGAAGCGCATCATGCCGGGCTTTCCGGCGCGGATCTTCGAGAGCAAGGCCGAAGAACTCGCTCGAAGGCTCGCCGAATTCGCGGCGAAGCTTCCCGAGGAGGCCCCGGCCCCGGTCGTGGCGCTCGATGACGCCGTGCGCCTGAAGACGGTGCCGGCCAGCAGCGTGGACATCGTGATCACGTCGCCCCCGTACGCCGCGACGCACGACTACGTGGCTCACCACGCGGCCCGGATGCGGTGGCTGGGACTGGACGGCCGAGCGTTCGAAGCCCACGAGATAGGCTCGCGACGCCGCTATGCGGAGCTCGACGCCGCGGAAGTGCGCGACGAGTGGTCACGCGAGCTCGCCAGGATGCTAAAGGCTCTCGCGAGGGCGTGCCGACCGGGCGGGAAGATAGCGCTCGTCATCGGCGATTCGGCCGTGCACGGGGAGGCGCTGCGGGCGGACGAGATCGTCGCTGCTGTGGCACCGGCGGGCGCGCTGACGGTCGTGTCGCGCGCGTCCCAGCGCAGGCCGCACTTTCATGCCCCGTCAGCGCCGGCGTTCGAGAGGACTCCGCGGTGCGAGCACGTCATCGTGCTCAGCAAGGGATAGCTCTCCCTACTCCGGCCGCTGTGGCCCCGACACCGACGGATCTTCGGCCTCGCGCGGCGCGCAGTCCGTGCCGTGGCAGCTCGGAGGGGCAGGCGGGGGAGCCGCCGCGGGCGCCCCAGTTTCGGCCGCAGCCTGGACGGCTGCAGCCGGTCCGTGGCACTTGACGAGCACATGCCCTCCCCACATCACGCCTTGGGCCCCCTGGCCTGCCGGCCCGATGCCTGGACCCTTCACGGGCGCGCGCTGAATGTCTTGATAGGACGAGGACCCGAAGTCGTAGCCGGTCGGGCACCATTGACCGGCGAGGACCTCGCAGGCCGTTGGGTCGCCCTTGCACGAGATGCTGACCCAATTCGTCTCGCCGTCGGGTCCGCGGACTAGAACCGCGGCGGGCGTCGCAGCGCAGCCCAGGACGCCGAACGCAAGAATCGTAAGAGGTGAAGTCCTGTTCATCGTGAAGGCACCCATGCTCGGGGATTTGCAGGCGCCAGCCTCACGGCCGGCTCGCTTCGAACACGCATTGGGCACCCTATGCGGTCAGAGACTCATTGGTCCAGTCGCTCCAGCCCCTACCCACGTCGAGCGATGTAGTCACGGGCCAGCGCGATGAGCCGCTCCTTCCCATTCGCGGCCGGATCAGACACCACGTCCTCGAGCAGCAATCCGAGGAGCTCCCCGATGAGCCGCCCTGGAGCAAGACCGAGCTCTCTCATCAGGTCGCGTCCGTCCACGGCGAGGTCACGCGTCGAGAGCGCCGCCCCCGCTGCGGAGACGCGTGCCACGTGATCCCTGAGGTCCGCGAGCGCTGCGAGATCGGCCGTGCAGTCGCGACCCTTGGCCCGCACATCGGCCTCGTTGAGAACGTATAGGTCGTCTATGCGCTCGACGCCGACGCGTCGCATCCAGCGACGAACGGCCGCATCGCTCCAGTCGGCATCGTAGTGAAACAGGTGGTGTCGCACGAGTTGCACGACGCGGGCGCGCTCGTCGTTCGACAGCTTGAGTCGGCCACAAATGGATTCCGCTATCTCGGCCCCAACCCGGTCGTGGTCGTAGAATGTGTAGTCGGACGTCTTCTCGGACCATGCGCGAGTCGCTGGCTTGCCTACGTCGTGCAGGAGCGCGGCCAGTCTGAGGATCGGATCGCCTGGACACGCGTCTACACACACCATCGTATGGCGCCAAACGTCGAAGGCGTGCCACCGGTTTTGCTCGAGACCCACCTCATTGAGCAGCTCGGGGCATGTCACTCCGAGGATTCCCGTGCGCCGCATCACTTCGAACGCCCGCGAGGGCTCTCGGGCCTTCATGGCCTTGAGCCATTCGTCGCGGACCCGCTCTTGGGCCACCCGCCGGAACGTGTCCAGCGTGGGTGAGATCGCGGCCTCGGTCGCGTCCTCGAGCTCGAGCCCGAGCGTTGCGACGAATCGAGCGGCCCGCAGCACCCGAAGGCCATCCTCCGAGAAGCGCGCCACGGGATCGCCTACGGCTCGCAGGAGCGACCTTTCGAGGTCGCCGCGACCGTCGAATGGATCCACGAACTTACCGTCCGCAAGGTCGACTGCCATGGCGTTCACGGTGAAGTCTCGCCGCGCGAGGTCCGCGACGATGTCGTCGACGAACTTCACCCAGTCAGGACGCCTGCCGTCGGTGTACGTGCCCTCGCCGCGGAGGGTCGTCACTTCGTAGTGCCGCGAGCCTCGCACGACCGTCACAGTGCCGTGCTCGATTCCCGTGGGTATCGCCCGCGGGAAAATCCTCAGGAGCTCGGCCGGCTGCGCGTTGGTCGCGACGTCCCAGTCGTTGACAGGCCTCTCCAAAAGCAGGTCGCGTACGCACCCGCCGACAATCCACGCGCGCTTGCCACTCTCGCGCAGTCGTCCACACAGGTCGACCACGTCCTTGGGGACCGCTGAAGGGAAGTCAACCCGCTCGATTCGCACGCCCCGGGCTTACCATGGCGGGGCCACCCGGCGCTTGCACCCTTAGAGCTCGGCGATGAGAGGCGGCCAGGGGCGCCTAGCGCGGTGAGGGCTGCGCCGACTGGCGTGCGAAGCCAAGTAACAGTATTGGGCCCCGCGGCATCCAAGCCGACGACAGAGCCGTCCACGAAACACCCCTACTCTCCGTCCCACAACCATGACACAAGACGCCGCCCCCATCGCTTCCGTGCCCACTGCACGAATCTCTACGGCTCCAGCGCCACGGCGCTGGGTCGTGCTGGCAACTGTCGGAGTCGTGGTCCTGGCCAGTGCGCTCGCGTATTGGGCACACGCTCGCCACTTCGAGGACACCGACGACGCTCAGGTCGACGGAGACATTAGCAATGTCAGCCCACGCGTTAGCGGGCACCTTAGCTCGGTCAAGGTCGTCGAAAACCAGCTTGTGAAAGCAGGGCAAGTGCTCGCGGTCATCGATCCCACGGACCTGCAGCTGGCGCTCGACCAGGCGCGGGCGCAGGTCGCCGAGGCGCAGGCGCAGCTCGGTGCCGACGATCCGAGCGTTCCTATCACGGTGTCATCGAATCAAAGCGCTCTGGCCACCGCGCGATCCGACCTCGCAGCAGCTCGAGCAGGTCTGTCCGCAGCGCGCAAGGACGTCGAACAAATTCGCTTTCAGCTCGCGCAGGCCGAGGCCAACGACAAGACCGCGCGGGTCGAACTGGAGCGGTCCGACAGGCTGGCAGCCGAAGGAGTGGTGACGCAGTCCGACCACGACCTGCACGTGAATTCCGCCGCGGCGTCGGCCGCGAGCGTGGATGCTCTCCAACGAGCCCTCGCCGCCGCTCAGGACCGAGCTCTCCAGCAGCAGGCCCAGATTGCGGCGATCGAGAGTCGACTGGGCGAGATTCAGTCCAACGCCCCGCGGCACGTGGCCGCAAGGCAGGCCGTCGCCTCTCTGCGCCAAGCGGCGCTCGACCTCGCGCAGGCGCAGCTCGCCCAGGCCGAAAAGAACGTCTCGTATACGAATATCGTCGCTCCGGTGTCGGGTGTGGTCGCGAAGAAGTCCGCAGCGGTGGGCGACCACGTCATGCCCGGGCAGGTCATCTTCGCGATTTCGCAGAGCGATGCGCTGTGGGTGACGGCCAACTTTCGCGAGACGCAACTCAGGTGGATGCAGCCGGACCAACCGGCCAGACTCCACGTGGACGCGCTCGATCTCGACCTACGAGGAACTGTCGAGAGCGTCGGCGGAGCGACCGGTTCGCGACTCAGCGTTTTTCCACCCGAGAACGCCTCAGGCAACTATGTCAAAGTCGTGCAGAGAATCCCGGTTCGAATTCGCCTCGAACCCGGCCAGGCAGGCGCCGAGCGGCTGCGAATCGGCATGAGCGTCGAGCCGACGGTGACGGTGCGATGAGCGACCCCGCGGGCGCCGTCCGCAAGTCGGACGCGCGTCCAGCCTATTTCGCCACAGGCTGGACCGGCGGCCACAACCCCTGGGTGATCGCGCTCGTCACGACGATGGCGACGTTCATGGAGGTGCTGGATACCAGCATCGCCAACGTATCCCTGCCGCACATCGCGGGCGATCTGTCGGTGAGCCAAGACGAGAGCACGTGGGTCCTCACCTCCTATCTCGTCTCCAACGCGATCGTACTTCCGATCAGCGGTTGGCTGTCGACGAAGATCGGCCGCAAGCGGTTCTACATGGCCTGCGTCGCGATGTTCACGGTCTCGTCGTTCCTATGCGGGATGGCCCCTTCGCTCGGAATGTTGATCTTCTTTCGAGTCTTGCAGGGCGTCGGCGGCGGGGGCCTCGGACCGAGCGAGCAGGCCATCTTGGCGGACACGTTTCCGCCCGCGCGACGCGGCATGGCCATGGCCGTATACGGCATGGCCGTCGTTCTAGCGCCCGCCATCGGACCGACGCTTGGCGGATTCATCACGGACAACTTCAGTTGGAGATGGGTGTTCTTCATCAACGTTCCCGTGGGGATCCTATCGCTCATCCTTTCGAACCGCGTCGTGACGGACCCTCCTCATCTCAAGCAGGCTCGCCAAGACGCTGTCGGCGTTCGCATCGACTGGCTCGGGCTAGCTCTCATTGCAATCGCGCTGGGATGTTTCGAGTTCGTCCTGGACAAGGGCCAGGAAGACGATTGGTTCAATGCGCCGGTCATCGTATGGTTTTCGATCGTGTCCGTGACGGCGTTCGTCACCTTCGTGGGTTGGGAATGGAATCACCCGAACCCTATCGTCGACCTCAAGATGCTAAAGCGCCGTAGTTTTGCGGTCACGAACGCGCTGATGCTCACGCTCGGCATCGCGCTCTTTGGCTCCACGGTCCTGCTCCCGCAGTATCTCCAGATCCTCATGGGTTACACCGCGCAGCAGTCCGGTATGGCGCTGTCGCCCGGAGGACTCGTCGTCATATGTCTTCTGCCACTCGTTGGACGGTCGATCGGGCGAGTCGATCCTCGGCTGCTCGCGACGTTCGGGTTTTCGGTCCTGAGTGGCTCGCTCTTCTTCATGGCCATTACGGTCGACCTCCACATGGATTTCGCGACGGCGGTGGAGCTTCGGGCCATTCAGTCTGTGGGACTCGCTTTTTTGTTCGTTCCTATCAACACGATGTCGTATGCGGGGGTCCCCCCCCAGAAGTACAATCAAGTCAGCGGAATCATGAATTTGTCGCGCAACATGGGCGGCGACATCGGCATCGCGTTCGTCACGACGCTGATTGCTCGACGTTCCCAAGTGCACCAGAGCGAACTCGGAGCCCATTCGACGGCGCTCTCGCCCACGCTTTCCGCACGGCTCGACGCGCTTGCCCATGCGATGCAGCACGCCGGGTCCGGGGCTGCCCAGGCCGCCCAGCGAGCCTCGGCGATGATGTACCGGCAGCTCACGCTTCAAGCGACTCAGCTCGCCTATCTCGACGCCCTTCGCGCACTCGGCATCGCGACGGCTCTGATGGTCCCGCTCGTATGGCTCGCCGCCCGCCCGGCGTTGCGAGGCGCCCCCTCCGGTCATTGACGCGCCCATCTGAACACGACGCACCGCGCTGCAATGAATCTCGACGCCGGGGCGTTGACAGCCTGGGAGCAACGGACTTTTGTATCGGCGAGCCAATGACACCATGAGCGCGCGTCGCACATGCTTACGGGCCCCGCGTTGGGCGAGAAAGACCCGCACGCCTGCCCCCATCGGCCTCATGGCAGTGATTTGTGACGTTTCCGTTGCACCAACGCCAAGAGAATGTGCCATGTGTGGCGTCACGATCGAGTGGGCGGACACCTAGTCAGAAAGTCGAGGACGGGCGCTTGCGTATACTCTATGGCGTCTTTGGATATGGGCGCGGGCACGCCACTCGTGCGCTAGCGGTCCTCCCGGAATTGTGCCACCGGCATGATGTCCTCGTCCTGGCGGGGGGCGACGCCTATGACGCGATCTCACCTCACCATCCGGTCGTGCGCATCCCGACGCTGCGCTACGAGTACGCGGGCGGAGCGCGGCGCTCGATCTCGAGAACGCTCGGCGAAAACATGCGCCACATCTCGGACCTCGCTTTCGGAGGGCCCTGTACGCGCCATGTCGCCCGCTTGACCAGGGAGTTTCGTCCCGACGTGGCGATCTGCGATGCCGAGCCCTGGACGCATCGCGTTGCAGCGCGGCTTCGTATCCCGCGGATCAGTTTCGACCACTTTGGGATTCTCGCATACTGCCGTCCGCCAATCGCGTGGTCGGATCGACTCCGATCGGCCCGTGACGTACTTGCCTATCGCGCGCTCATGGGGTCGCCCGACCGTGTCATCGTGTCGAGCTTCTACGATGCCGGAGCGCGTAGCGCACGCGTTCGATTCGTCGGCCCACTGCTGCGTGAGGCTGTGCTGCAGGCGCAGCCCGTCCGCGGGGATTATTTGCTGGCCTACTTCAACCGGGGAGACAACCAGCTCACATCGCGTGTCGAGGACGCCATGACTCAGATTGGTATTCCGATCCTAGTTTATGGAACCACGCGCAAGGGCCGTGACAGAAATCTGCATTACCGCCCGCCGTCGACGGAGCCGTTCCTCGACGATCTGGCGAGATGTCGCGCCGTCTTCAGTACGGCTGGCAATCAGCTCGTCGGCGAAGCCATGTGGCTCGGAAAGCCGATGCTGGTCATGCCGGAGTATACGGTCGAGCAGCGATTGAATGCTGCGGCCGTCGAGTGGCTGGGGATCGGCATGCAGGTCCGGCAGGACGAGGTCACGCCCGCGACGCTGACTCGATTTCTCGCCGAACAATCGCGATTTAGCCAGGCGGCGGTTCGCGAAGCGAAGGATGGACGGGTGGAGGCCATATCGACGCTGGAGTCCTTCGCTCGCGAGCTCGCTCGCAACAAACGTCGCGCCCCGTCGCGAGCCTGGAGATATGCGTGACGCGCTTCCTTCGGTTCGCGTCTGCCGTCGTAAGAAATCGATTAGGATTGCCTGTAGATCCGGCGTGGTGCACGTACCTGGTTACCTATCGGTGCAACGCGCGCTGTGGGATGTGTGACTCCTGGCGGATGAAACCGGGAGCCGAGCTCACCATTTCAGATGTCCGCCAGGTATTTGAGAAACTTGGTCGCCTCGACGTCGTACGAGTGAGCGGAGGGGAGCCCTTCCTTCGCGAAGACATCGAGGGCGTCGTCGACGCCATCATGGCGGCATCGAGGCCGCTGGTGCTGCATGTTACGACCAATGGCTCTATGCCCGACCGGGTAGAGTCGTTTGCGTCCCGCTTTCGGCAGCCAAAGCGTCTGTCCATCATGGTTTCGCTCGACGGGCATCGGGACGTCCATGACGCGAATCGTGGCGCCGACGTCACGTACGACACTGCGTTCGAGACCGTCCGACGTCTTGTCCGCCTCCGACGCACTCGACGGATTGACGTGAGCGTCAACTACACCGTCATCTCGCCGAAGTCCGCAGAGGATGCCATCCGAGTCCGCGGTGAGCTCTCGACTCTCGGCGTGGACATGCACGTCGTACTCGCCTATTCGGGTTCAGCGACGTACGATCTTCGCCTTCGTGGCAAGCGCGCCGACCATCTCATCGTTCCGAGCGGCTACCCGCTGCACCCGGACCTTGCCGGCGCTGACGTGATTGGGCTCGTCGAGCGCGAGTTGTCATGGGCCCATACCCTCTCGAGCCGCCTACGGCGGACGGGCAAGGTCTACTATCTCCAAGGGCTCCTCGCGCGCCTGCGCCATGAACCGCAGCCGCGCCCGAATCCGAAGTGCGTCGAACTGCGCAGCCACGTGCGAATCATGCCGGACGGTTCCGTGCCGGTCTGCCAGTTTAACGGGGAGACTGTCGGCAATCTTGCCAACTCGTCGCGTGCCGAGGTTCTCGGTGGATCGGTCGCGTCGCGGGCGCGAGCCTGGGTCGATGCTTGCAGCGGGTGTTGGGCTGAGTGCGAGGTCGTCCCGAGCGCCATCTATTCTGGCGACCTGCTCGTTCGGCGGCGACCCCCCTCTCGTGCGCAGGACTAGGACACCGAGCTCACTCCGCCGCGGCGTCTGTCACGGGCTGCGCGCGACGGCCACCACCGCGCTCGACGAGCATCACGACGTCCTCGCGCGCTCGTCGCGCGAGGATGGGCAACGCACCGGCGGCGTCGCGTGCTAGGTCCACAGCCGACTGGGGCGAACGCCGGACGACGGCGCTCGTCGCGGACACAAGCGATGCGACGCGTCGGCTCCACCTCTCGGCGGGCGAAAGGGTAATCCGCGGAGCCACGTGCGCCACCACGTCGGCCGCCGTCCCAGCGTAACGATGCTGGGCCTTGAAGAGCGCGCTCGATAGGCCTCGGTTCGCTGCGAGAATCTCCCGGACTTGGCCGACCGTCACGCCGTGGTGTGCACACGCTGCATCGAGTTCAGCCACAGCCGCCTGCTTGGCCTTGAATAGATACATTTGAACGCGCGAGTAGAAGTTCACTCGTCCGTCGCCGCTCGTCTCTACCGGACAGAAGATCGCACCCGGCAAGCGCTCGGTGAGCGCACTTTGAACACCGTCCGAGACGCCCGCACTCGGCATGCATCCGAACGGCTTGACGCTCACCGTCATGTGGGCTTTCGCGTGGAGCACATTCATGATGAGTTTGCCCACCTCCATGTGCCCTTCGCCACCGCGGACGTTGTTGTTGTAGTACTCGTGGGACACACGGGCGATTTCGGCCATGTCCGGAAGCGTGTAGCCGTGCAATCCCGCCGCGTTGGCGAAGACCTGAAAGAGCGCGCGAACGATCGCATCGGCCGCTACGACGCTGATCATCTTCTTGGTGACGCCATACTGTCCAGCTCGTGCGAGCCCCTTTTTCGCCGCGTCCGCGCCGCGAAGCCCGGCGCGATCCGCCGTGTCGTGGCGTGCCTCCCAGAGCATGAACAGAAGCCACGACGTCACGAGCTGGATGTCCACCTCCGCTCCCTCGCCTTCGAGAAAACGCTGCAGTTGGTAGTTTCCGTCCCCCTCGGTCGTCATGGCCCAGAACTCTCCAATGAGGCTCACTTTCGGCTTCGCCTGGGTGCGGTCGACCGCCACCTTCGCCAGAACCCCTCTGCACTGTCTGAGCGCAAAGACCACGTTGGTTCGCTTTTCGAGGGCGGCATAGAGAATCTCCTTGCACCGAGTGAGAGCGCGGTCGGTGTCGCCGGCGGTGACCTCGTAGGGTCGAATGCGGTATCCGAGGGCATTGATGACGTCGCCAGCAAGGATGGCCTTCACGAGCGCCCAGAAGAAGGTCGGGTTCATCTCCAGGCCACTGTCTTCGCCGGTCGCCTGACTGAGGCCGCCCGTCTGCTGGAAGAGAACGACGCGGAATCCGTCGAATCCGGCGTCTCGAAGGGCCTTTCGATACTCCGTCACGTACATCCCAAACCGGCAGGGACCGCACGCGCCCGCGGTGAGAAATACGTAATTGTCCACGATGGCCTTCGCGGACATCCCGTGCTTGTCGCGCAGGGCACAGAGAAACTTCACCAGATTGCCAACCGTGAAATAGGTCGGGTTGCACTGGCCCCGATTTCCGAATTCCTTGCCGACGCGCAGAGCCGCCGTGTCGGGACAGTCGAGGGCTTGAACGTGGTACCCGATGCCACGCAGGGCGCCCTGGACGAAGTAGTCATGCGCCATCGTCAGCCCGGCGACCAAAATGGTAATGCGGGCTTTCTCCGCCTTGGTGAATGTTCGGTTCGCCATGTCTTCGACCCAAGGCTCGAACGTGGCGTCGAGCCCAAGCCTCTGACGCTCGCTTTCCTCGAATGCGCGCAGTTCGCCTTCGAGATCCAGGATCGGGAGCCCACGCTTCTCGTTCATGTCGACGACGTTCATCGTATAACCCTCGCTGGTAACGGACCCTTCCTCATCACTCGGCCGCATTCGACAGAATCTCGACAGGGGCCGACTCACTCGGTGTCTTGCGCCGAAGACGAATCAGACCCGTCGGCACCTCCGGTTCGGCCGGCAGCCCGTCCCTTCGTCCATCGTAGGAAACAACCCTCGCCCGAGCCTCGGCGATCTGCGCCTCCACGGCCGGATCGCGCTCCATTCGCGCCTGGAGCTGCTCCTGGCGCAGCTCGAGCAGCTCAAGGCGCTTGCGGTCGATTGCCCGCTCCAGTTCGCTCCTTCTTCTGCGCGCATCTTGGAGGCGTTCCTCGTGAAGCGTCAGCGCGTGGGCATACGTCTTGACACGTATTTTAATGCTTCCCCCGGGCTTGTTCGCATCGATATCGTGCAGAGCGGCGTACGGTGTCTTGCTCGCCTCGATGATCGAATCGACGAGTCCGTACGTCGGGGCATCGTGACCGCACTTGAACGAGGACAAGTCGAGGACGACTACGTTGGGGTGGCGCGAGGCAAATCCTGCGGCCCACACCTTTTGGGCACTGTTCGCCGAGAAGTTTTCCGGCCACACGCTGCCGAGCGTCAAAGGCGAGCTCATGACGCCGGCCTCGATGTCCTTCTTGTAGTACTTATCCAGAGACGCCCGATCGCGCGGAATCGACCGCACGCTCAAGATGGGATAGCCCAAGACCTGGAACTCCTCTGGGATCCCGTGGTTCAGACCCGGATCGGAGTGGTACGGCCGCGCGAGCACGAGAATCGCCACACGATCCTCAGACTCGACGGTCTCCAAGATCGCCCTCCCCTTGTTCTGCAAGTCGCTGTCGAACGCATCGAGAGCCTTCCACCCCTCACGACACGCGAAGTCGCTCTCGTCCTCCGTGACCCCGAGCCGCGGGCCGAATGCCTCGAACATCCTGCGAGCGAGCAGCGTCGGCTCGACAAATGAGAGGGCCGGAGCCAGGTACTCGATCCCGCGTTGAGCAAAGAAGTCCACCTCCTTGGTAAACGCCGCTTGGATGACGTTGGGGCTACCCGCCACGATCGGACAACTGGCATTGTCCACGGTGTCCGCCACCCAGCTTCGAACGTGGGTCAAGATCGGGAAAAAGATGTACTTTAGCGGGCGTTTGGCCGTGTGGTGTTCGAACAGTAGATTGTGAACGTGAGCTTGCGCGACCTTGCTCGGAAAGCACGGATCGATGGACCCGTATTTCCCGCCTTTCACCCACAGTTCCTCGGTGGTCTCATCGCTGAAGACGACGTTGTTCTTCGGCAAGCCCAGTGCCTCGAAATACGCCCGGAAGAACGGACCCGTCGAGTACATGTTCAACACTCGCGGCATCCCGACGCGTATACGGCGGCGCTCGGCGTAGGCCTCAGGGCTCGAACGCCGGAAAGGCCGCTTGATGGCCACGCGACGCAATCCCAGAAGGCCCCGCCGGACCTCGACGTCGTCGATGGGCGATCCGTCGGGTGGCATGGGAGCCGGCTCGAAGCCGTGCATGAAGGCGCGTTTGGCCTCGTACTCCACGAGGTTCGGATACGCTCTGGCGAGCTGCTTGCGCTCCTCAACGATGGAGACCATTGCCTCCTTGCTCTCCACGGTCCCCTTCTCGCAGCTGAATCCAGCGATGTAGCGACTCGTCGAGCCATCCGGCCGCTTGGTGTCGATGAACGTTCTCTTGCAATTGTTCTCGCAGAAGTGACAAACCGTGCTCGCGTCGTTCGTCGCCGTATATTCGAGACGAATGGCGGCCTCGATTCCGACGAATGTCGAGCGCCCTTTGCGCTTTACGACGCGGCGCGCTTCGAGCGCGGCACCAATCGCTCCGGCCTCACCTGTGTGCGGGTGGACGTGCACCTCTGCGTCGGGAACGCGCTCGCGAATGTAGTCCACCTGAGCCTTGACCGCGGCCAGGTTGTATTGCGTACCGCCCTGGAGTACGAAGATCCTACCGAGGGACGCAAGCCGCGGAATCTGGACAACATATTGCCAGACATTCTTGGGCAGGACCTGGGCAAGTCCGGCGAGCATCTCCTCTTTCGAGTAACCTTCCTTTTGGAAGTTGACGCGGTCCGTATCCAAGAAGACGGCGCAACCGTACGAAAACTTCGGCGCCAGTTCCGCGCGAAAGGCCACGTCCGCGAACTCGGCGACCGGAACTCCGAACTGGTCGGCTGTGCCTTGCAGGAGCGTGCCGTTGCCGGCCGAACAAGAATTGGACAGCCTGAAATTGGCGATGTCCCCATTTTTCATGAAAAGGACCTTGATGTCCTGCCCGCCGATGTCGCAGATCACGTCGACCGCGCCGAAGTAGTGCACAGCGCTCATCATGTGCGCGACCGTCTCGACGATGTTGACATCGCTGTGAACGCACTGCTCGAGTACATCGGCAGCGTATCCCGTCGCCCCGAACCCCATCACCTCGAGTCTCGGCGAGCCCTCCGGCAGCGCGTCCCCTGATCCGTCGCGCTTGCCTTCGACGGCCTCCCGAATCATGGACAATAGCTCTTTGGCGTCCTGGATCGGATTGCCCTTAGAGAGCTGATAGGCCTTGGCGAGAAGGCGCCCCGTCTCGTAGTCGATGAGAACAGCCTTGCTCGACGTGGAGCCGCCGTCGAGCCCGATAACGCCGCGAACCTCCTCGCCGGCAGCGAATTGCACACGTTCGAAAGGCTTGATCGCGTACTTTTCCTTGAAGGCGCGAAGCTCGTCCTGGGACGCCGCCAACGGCGGTCCTGCGGATTCTCCTAGTCTCGCCTTTCGTCCATGGGCGATGAACTCCCGCAGACCGTCGAGGGACGCGAGCCGCCCAACCCCCTCGGGCTCGTGCAGTCCGTACAACACCGATCCGAACGCGGCATAGTATTGGCTATTCTCGGGGACGAAGATGAGGTCGGCGAGCGAAACGTCCGTCGGAAAAGCGTAACCCCGCTCCTGCCACGTCTGCGGAATGCGAAGGCGCCAACACTCTTGCAAGAACGGCAGATACGTGTTGGGGCCTCCGAGCAACAGTACCCTGTGCTTGAGCGTCGCGCCGCGTGTGAGAACGCTCAGATTCTGGAGGACGATGGCATCCGCAAGCGAGCAGAGCACCTCGTTGGCCGGTATGCCGCTCTTGATCAGATTCACGATATCCGTCTCCGCGAAGACGCCACACTTCGCGGCCACATGGTGCAACTTCGAATCGTCGAAATGAAGGGAGCGAACGAGCTCGGGGGCTGCGCCCACCTTCACAAAGCACTTGTCTATCGTGGCTCCGGTTCCGCTTGCGCACTTGTCGTTCATCGAAGCGATCGCCGTCTTGCCGCCGCGCTCGCCCGACTCGGAGCGGAAGATGATGATCTTCGCGTCCTGGCCACCGAGCTCGACGACGCTGCCCACATCGGGATGAAGTTGCTCGACGGCCAGGCTGACTGCATTGACCTCTTGAACGAACTTGCCACCGGTCGGTGCGCAAAGAGGACTCGCTCCCGAGCCCGTCAAGAAGATCCGAGCCTCGTCGGCATCCGAACCGATCGCAGTCTGAATCTGTTCCAGCATGGACAGCACGTATTCGGGCTGCTTGGTATGGTGACGCTGATAGTCACTCCACAGAATCTTCTTGGTCGATGGGTCGACGACCACGGCTTTCACCGTCGTGCTCCCGACGTCCATGCCGATCGCGAGCTGTGCCTTCGCCATGATTGCTCCACTCAGTTGGGGCAGGGAACACGAACGCGCCGCGTCAGCAGGCGCAACAATCGCCAGGTGCCATCCCGGAAGGGACTAGACTGACGTGTCAGTCACTGAGTGAGTAGATCAACTTGGGGGTGGATGAAAGGCATTTTTTCTAGCCTAATAGCTGCGCTCGCATCCATCTCCGCGCAATGACACGCATGTCATAGCTCCAAGCGTGGTAGTGGGACTGTCCGATGGGCAAGGCGGAGCGACGTCAGCAAATCCTGGCTGTGGCGCGTGATGTGTTCGCCCGGCGGGGCTACCACGCGGCCAAAGTGGACGACATCGTGGCGGCAGCTGGAGTGGCTCGCGGCACGTTCTATTTGTATTTCCAGGACAAGCGCGCCATCTTCGGCGAGATTGTCGACCGGACAATCGCGCGTCTCGGCATCGCCATCGTGCGAGTCGACCCGCGGGACACGGTCCGAAGCGTCGCCGATCAGATTCGCGAGAACATTCGTCGGATCGTGCGCGTGCTGCTCGACGACCGCGCGACCACCAAGATCTTGCTCACCGATGCGCTCGGAGTCGACCCCGCGTTCGACCAGAAGCTACTGTCATTTTACGACGAGATGTCGAACATGCTCGAGCGGAGTCTGTCCGACGGACAGTCACTCCATGTGGTACGCGACGGCGACGTGCGTCTTTTTTCTTGGCTGACGATGGGGGCCATCAAAGAAGTCATGTTCCAGATTGTCCAACGTGGCGCCGCCTACGATGAGGAGATGCTCGTCGAGGGAGTGTTCACTTTCTTTCGCCAAGGGTTTCTGCGCGTCGTTTGAAACGCTGGCCGACCCGCGGCCTGGCCACATATGAGAGGGCCGCCGTCGCACATCGTGGAGGCCTCGCATCCCACGACGAGGCCGGGCCCGCCTAGCCGCTCCATCCGAGCCGCGACCCTGCCGTGACGGAACGTCGCGACCGGTCTTGACATATCTTGAGACCTATCTAAAGATATATCGCGTTGCTTCGGAGGCTGAGGATGCACGGGAAGTGGGACCACGACTGGAGCCGCAGAGAGCACTGGAACCGCGCGTTTGGCCCGAGCCAGCGCAGGGATGCGTGGGCAGGGATGTGGGCAGAATGGTGGCGCGGCCCGTCGCAGCGATGCGAGCGAGGGCTTGTCCGCTACCTCGTGCTCGACGCAATCGCCAGTCAACCGCGGCACGGATACGAAATCATTCAGTACGTCGGAGACAAGTCGGGGGGCGCATATCGTCCGAGCCCGGGAGTGGTCTATCCAACCCTACAGATGCTGGAAGAGCTCGGCCACGCGCGGACGATCACCCGCGACGATCGAAAGGTTTACGAAGTGACGGACGCGGGGCGTAGAGAACTGGAGGCACACGCGGACGAGGTCGCGGGGTTCTACGAAGGCCACGCCGAGGAATCGTGGGACCACCAAGCGGACCTGGCGATGCTCATGGCCCGCGTGGGACAGCTAGTCGTCAAGTTCAAGCTCGCTTGGCGCCGCGGCGGCATCTCGCCCGCTACGATGCGTAAAATCCGCCGAATTCTCGATGATTCGCTGTCGGAGGTCGAGAAGCTGCTTACCCGGGAGGACCCATGACCGCCTTCGCTGCGTACCCGGCCACACTACCGACGGTTGAATGGAGGAAAGCGTGCGGGCGCTGTCGCCGCAGCTACGAGTATGCGTCCTGGCGCGACCTCCCAGAGTGTGCGACGCTCCCTCCAGCCCGCGTGCAGCCCTACCTCTCGGTCCCTGCCCAATGGACGGTGGAGATTCGCCGCTGCACTTGCGGCGCACTTCTCGCAGCGCGGAGCCAGATCTAAAGTCCCGCCGTTCCGTGCCGTTCGTTCGTAGGTGAAGAGATAGTCGTGCCCATCGAGTACGGGCCGGAGGATCATGGGGGAAATACACACTCCCAAGAAGACGCGAGGCGGGGGCGAGTTCGACAGCGAGTTTGATTTACCCCAGTGCGTCGCCGTCGATGCCGATCAGCCCTCCATGCGGCTGGGCGAGGTGGCCGATGATAATTCGCACGTTCGATTGGGCGAGTTTAACATCATTTCGCTCGCCATCTCGTCGCCTGAACTCCGGAACCAGGTCAAGGCCGCGCTTTCGCATCTCGAAGTCGTCGTCGCCGGACCGGAGGTCGTCAGGCATGCCTCGCTCATCGTGGCCGACTCGCGGAACGACGTGGCGCACCAGCTGGCAGAACTGCGACGCACGGCGCGTCCCGACGCGGCGATCTTCGTAGTCCTGCCTGCGTCCACGCCGGAGATGATCGCATCGGCCCACGCGGCGGGAGCCTCGGCCTGCCTGCGACCACCCTTCGTCATCGAAGAAGTTCGCAGTCTGGTCCTCTCCGCTCTCGATTCCCGCGCAGCTCGAGTGCAGGCCGCAGACCTGGCACGCAAGCTCGATCTCGAATCCCACCTGGCGTCGATCGGTCGCATCAGCGCCGGGCTGTCGCACGAGGTGAGCACGCCACTCGCGGCAGCCGCGCTGAATCTCGAGATCATCGAGCGAGAAACGGCCGGGCTCATCGACCTCCTCAAATGGCTCACGACGTCCCCCCTTGCCGAAGTCGAACACCGACTGGAGACGGCACGTCAACGACTGACGTCGGTCGAGACCGCAAATGGTCTCGTCGGAGCGATTCAGGATACGATGACGGCCCACGAACGATTGCGCGCGCTTCTAGCGACCCTGCGGGCGTTTGTAGGTCGCAGCTACGAAGTGCGCCGCGAGAGCCTCGACGTTCGAGAACTCGCCCACGATGTTCTCGCATGGCTGTCCGAGGTGCTCCGCGACGTGCAGGTCGAGCTGGTTGGCGACGCCACGTTTGCTCAGACCGACCGCACACTCTTGGCGCAAGTCCTTACGAACTTGGTCTCCAACGCCGCGCACGCGGCAAAATCGCTATCCGCGCCAAAGATTCGCCTGCACGTCTATCAGAAGGCGGGACATGTCGTCGTCTCCGTTCGCGACAACGGGCCGGGTATTCCGATAGAGCTGCAAGACAAGGTGTTCGAGCCCTTCTTCACGACCCGGCGTTCAGAGGGAGGCACCGGACTCGGTTTGGCCTTGTGCCGAGAATACGCTCTCCAAATGAATGCGGAACTCTCCCTTTGGAGCCTACCCGGCCGCGGTGCGTGTTTCCGAATTGCGCTTCCGGCGGCTCACGTTGGCATCGGAAGCCGCTCAGGGGCATAGTACTCTGTCGATATGGGGATTGTGCGAATGCGGCTCGCCGCGAGAACCCGGCTGCTGGCCCTCGGTCCTGCGATCGCCACCTGCGGATGTGCGTCCATCTGGGGGTTCCACGACGCGAAGGACTTTGCGGACGGGGACGTGGCCGACAGCGGGAGTTCGGACAGCGGCTCCCAGGACGCCGTGGCTAGCGGCACCTGCATCTGCGTCCCGGACGCTCCGGACGGATGGGCCGGGCCCTTTGCCATCCTGCATCTCGATGCCGGGCCTGATGGCTCCTGCGGGGATCCTTATCCGGTCACCAGCTACATCGCCGGTGTCACCGAGGCTGGCGCCGCCAGTTGCCAGTGTGCGTGCGACGCGCCGATCGACATGCGCTGCGGAATTGTTCACACGTACTACGCCGATCCTCAATGCCAGGAGAAGTATTGCGCGAGAAACACCCTGATCGACGGGGAGTGCACCGCGACATCGACCTGCGCCAAGCCCACCTATTTCACGATGTCTCCGCCGGCCGTATCGGGTGGACTATGCGCTCCCATAGCCACGGTCAATTCAGCGACGCCCGACTGGACGCCGCAGGCGATGCTCTGCGCCGTGTCGAGCGCCGCCTCCGATGCCGGATGCCGCCCCACCGATGCCTGCCTGCCGCGTGCTCAGTCCCCGTTCGACGACGACACCTATTGCATTACGAGACTCGGCGAGGAGCCATGCCCTGCCGGATTCTACCAAGTCAACCAATTCGTATATGACGACGGTTCGGGACTCGATAGTCGTGGGTGTTCCCCTTGTACGTGCGAGCCGCCGACCGGAGCCGCGTGCACGGGAAACGTGATCACCTATACCGACACCACGTGCGGTGGCAACGGAGGGGCGGTGGCCCCGCCGGTCCTATGTGCCCAAGTGAGCGCATCGAGCGTGATGGTCAATCTGACCATGTCGGAGGGCGGATCATGTACGCCCAGCATTGTCCAACCCACGGGCGAATTCAGTCCGACCGAAACCACGGTCTGCTGCGCCGTGACGCAAGGGCTCTAGCAGGATATACTTTTGGTGGTTTGACGGATCGAAACTTCGCACGGATATCTGCTGTCACTGCGGATGGGCGGAACGCCGACACGTTGATGGCTTCGCCGGAAGGCAGCGAATCCGCAGCCAAAGCGTTCTCCAAGGGATCGATCATCGCAGACAAGTACGAGATCGAACACCTGCTTGGCCAGGGTGGTATTGGCGTCGTTGTCGTTGCCAAACATCTGGCCCTAAACAAGCGAGTTGCCATCAAGTACCTCAAGCCCAAGGCGCTGGCGAACGAGTCGATTGTTCAGCGCTTCGTCCGAGAAGCCCGTCTCACGGCGCAGATCACGTCGGAGCACACCGTGCGCGTGCATGACGTCGGCACTCTGCTGGACGCGGGTCCGTACATGGTCATGGAGTATCTGGTCGGCGAGGATCTCGGAAAGGTGCTGCAAAGCGGTTCTCTTCCGATCGAACGCGCGGTTGACTACATACTTCAGGCTTGCGATGCGTTGGCGGAGGCGCATAGTCTGCGGATCGTCCATCGGGACATCAAGCCTGAAAATCTGTTCTTAGCGCAACGGGCGTTGCACGTGCCGATTCTCAAAGTCATTGACTTTGGAATATCCAAGATGGCGCTCGCGCCCGAAGAGGAGGGGCAGTGGGCTCGCGAAACCGCCGTGGGAGAGCGCTTCGGAACTCCCCTGTACATGTCGCCGGAGCAGCTCCGCGCAACGGCCGGTGTGGACCACCGAACGGACATATGGTCGCTTGGCGTAGTTCTGCACGAACTCCTCGTCGGATCGCCTCCGTTCGAAGGGCAAGACCTCCCGAGGCTGTGCGCCAGCATCCTGACGACGCCCCCGGTGCGGATATCTTCGGTCCGTCCGAGCGTCCCTTCAGCGCTCGAATCGATTGTCCAGCGGTGCCTCGAGAAGGACCCTCAACGGCGTTTCCGGAACGTGGCCGAGTTCGCACAAGAGCTAGCACCGTTCGGACCGCCGAGCAGCGAGGAGCGTGTCAGCAGAATCCGCGAAATGATTCGCCATGCCGGCGGAAGCGTCGACCCGCCTGGCGCCACATTCTCGGGCCCGCGACTGCCCGCGAGTCCGACCCCCGCCGCGTCTCTTGCGGCGCCCCCGTCCGACGGGCGCAGGGTCATCACCATGCTGATGGGGGCGAAGTTCATCGCCGAGAGGCGCAGAGCCGTCGTCTGGAGCCTTCTCGGGGCCAGCGGCCTGGTCGCGCTCGGAATGGCGGGCGCTGCGACCTGGAACGGCGCTTCGTCGGCGAAGCGATCCCCGGCCGAGACTGCGGTGAACGTTGTCGAGGCCGTCGAGGCAAGCGTCGCGGGGGACTCCGCTGCGCCCTCGACTAGTTCTGCGCCGAGTCAGGATCTGCCGCCCGATTCGCTGGTCTACGTCCCGACGGCCGCAGCGTCCGCAGCGTCCGCGACGATGCCTTCCCTGTCGCGACCGGCTCCCCTACCGCACGCGACAGCGCCGTTCGCACCGAGCGGGCGCCGCGTCGACAGACGGCGCGCAGAGTTCGGAGACCGAAAGTGACAGCGCGATTGCGTTCGGGTTGCTCACTCGGCACGCTACTTGTTGCCGTGACCTCAGCGGCAACCGCTTCCGGAGATCCGGCGGGCGAACGGAAGGCGACCGCGGAGACGCTCTTCGAAGAAGGCCGCTCGCTCGTGGAGCACGGGAGCTACGGGGAAGCGTGTCCGAAGTTCGCCGAAAGTCAGAGACTGGAGCCAGGCATCGGCACCATGCTCTGGCTCGCCGACTGCCTCGAAAACGACGGACAGACAGCGAGCGCGTGGGCCACGTTCAAGGAGGCGGCTTCGGCCGCCGGGACACGGCGCGACCCGCGCGAACAGGTGGCTCGCACGCGAGCGGACGCGCTCCGGCCCAAGCTCTCCCAATTGGCGGTGTCCGTCCCTCCCTCGTCTGCCGTCGAGGGGCTCGAAGTGCTCCGCGACGGCGTGCCGCTAGGACGCGCCGCGTGGTCGCTGCCTCTGCCTGTCGACCCCGGGTCGCATAGCCTTGTCGCGAGAGCGCCTGGTCACCGCACGTGGACGGTAACTCTCATCGTCCACCCGGACGCAAGCAGCCTCGAGATCGGCGTCCCCCAGCTCGACGCGGAAGAGCCTCCTGCGCCGGTCGCGGGCTCCGGTCCCGCCGCGCTGACTCACGAGAATTCCGCTCACGAATGGTCCCCGTGGCAAACGGCTGGGGTGATCGCGGCGGGCGTCGGCATCGTTGGCATCGGTGTCGGTGCGGTGCTCTCGCTCGCGGCCAAGAGCCGCTACGACGACTCCAATCAGGGCGGACACTGCCTGCCAGACGATTTCTGCGATTCCTCTGGCAAGCAAGATCGCTCCGAGGCCAACGGACTTGCCCTCGGGGCAACCGTGGCCATGGCCGCCGGAGCGGCCGCTCTCGCGGGAGGGACTGTCCTCTACTTCACGGCGCCGAAGAGTCGAATGCGCTGGACCGTCCAGCCGACCCCGAGTGGAGCCTCGCTTCAAGCGGCTCTTCGATTCTGAGTCGTGATCTCTGGGTCGTTTCGGATAAAGTGCCGCTATGACGCTCGATCCTCATGCTGGTCAGGTCGCTCCGATCGAGAACTTGGTGAACCTTGCTGCGCTCGAGCATGCGTACTACGCAGATCACCCGGACCCCGACGACGCCTCCGAACGCGTCACCTTCGGGACATCCGGCCATCGTGGCTCGTCTCTGCGACGCAGCTTCAACGACGACCACATCGCCGCGATCGCATCTGCGATATGTGACTATCGGCAGCAAAGCGGCATAGCCGGCCCGCTCTTCCTGGGCATGGATACGCACGCCCTCTCGGTCCCCGCACTCATTACGGCGACCGAGATTCTCGCGGCACGCGGCGTCCACCTGATGGTGGCTCCCGAGGGCTCGTACACTCCGACGCCAGCCGTCTCACGCGCGATCCTCGTTCACAACAGGACCGCCGCAGCACAGTCCGACGGAATCGTGGTCACGCCGTCGCACAATCCGCCGGAGGACGGCGGATTCAAGTATGACCCGCCGCACGGCGGGCCGGCCGAATCGACCGTCACGGCATGGATCGAAAGGCGCGCCAATGAGCTACTGCGCGCACGAGGCGTCCAGTCGCTCCCGCGCATCTCGGTGGAAAACGCGCGGCAGAGGGGCTTGATCGAAACGTACGACTTTCTTACCCGCTACGTGAACGACCTCCAGCTCGCGATCGACTTCGCCGCCATCGCGCAGAGAAAAGCTCGAATCGGGGTCAATCCGATGGGCGGTGCGAGCATCGAATACTGGAGTCGGATTGGCGACCAGTACGACATCGAACTATCCGTCGTAAACTCCGCGGTCGACAAGACGTTCTCCTTCATACCACGAGATCACGACGGCAAGATTCGAACGGATTGCTCGTCGCCTTACGCTATGGCAACACTCCTCCGCGAGAGGAATCAGTTCGACATCGCCGTCGCCAACGATGCCGACGCGGATCGGCACGGCATCGTCACTCCCGCGTCCGGACTCCTCCCACCCAATCACTATCTGAGCGTCGCCGTCGACTACCTGTTCCGGCACCGCTCGCGGTGGTCGAAGCAGCTGCGCGTTGGGAAGACGGCCGTGACGAGCAACATGGTGAATCGAGTCGCTCGTGCGCTCGGTCGCGAGCTCTACGAAGTTCCGGTTGGCTTCAAATGGTTCGTCGCGGGCCTGCATTCGGCAACTCTTGGTTTCGGCGGTGAGGAGAGCGCGGGGGCGTCGTTCCTGGCCCGCGACGGCTCGACGTGGACCACGGACAAGGACGGGATGTTGCTAGCGCTGCTGGCGGCGGAAATTCTCTCCGTGACCGGGCACGATCCGGGTGAGCGATACAAGGCTCTCGAACGCTCACTGGGGAATTCGTTCTACACCCGCCGGGACGGGGCCGCCCCCGTCCACGTTCGCGAGCGACTGCTTCGCGCGAGTCCAGAGGATTGGAGCGGCGAGACGTTGGCAGGCGACGCTGTCGTCTCGAGGCAGACGCACGCCGACAGCGGCGGCGACCTGGGAGGACTCAAAGTGGCTACCGACCACGGATGGTTCGCGATCCGCCCGAGCGGCACGGAGGACATCTACAAGCTCTATGCCGAAAGCTTCCGATCGGAAGACCACTTGGAGCGAATCGTCGCGGAGGCTACCGAACGAGTCACTGCAATCATCGCCGGGGTCTGACCCGGATCAGACCTCGTCGACGGTCATGGACATCACTTCGCCGATGCGATCGCTGCCCGTAGCGAGGGCGACGAGACGGTCGAATCCGAGGGCGTTGCCGGCGCTCGGGGGCACTCGCGAGAGGGCGTCGAGGAAGCGCTCGTCGATAGGGTAGACCGGAAGACCCAGAGACCTACGAAGCTGACGGTCAGATTCGAGCCGCCTGCGCTGCTCGACCGGATCGATCAACTCGCCAAATCCGTTGCAGAGTTCGACACCACCGATGTAGAGCTCGAACCGTTCGGCGACACGCGGGTCCCCAGGTTTCGGCCGCGCGAGAGATGCTTGGGAGGCGGGATAGTCGACCATGAACGTGGCGCGATCCATTCGGGCCAATTCGGGTTCGACGCGCTCGACCAGCGCGCGATAGAAGCTGTCTTCGTCCGCCGCGGCCCGGTCGAGCGTTTGCGCTTCCGTCCAGCCGGCGAAGCGGCGAAAAGCCTCGCACACGCTCAGTCTTTCGAAGGGCGGGAGCGCGTCGATCGCCCGACCGTGCACGCGCAGGGTGCCATCGCCTACGGCCGAGACGAGCTGCTCGGTATCGCGAATCACGTCCTCCACACTGGCACCACCGCGATACCACTCGATCATCGTAAACTCCGCATTGTGCCAAGCACCGATCTCGTCGCGCCGGAAACACGGTACGATTTCGACGATGCGCTCCCAGCCGTCGGCCAGCAGGCGCTTCATCTGGTACTCGGGGGATGTGATGAGCCACCGCGGTGCGCCGCGATCGCCGCCGACGACCTCGAACGCGTCCAGGTGAACGTCGAGACCGGGCGACGGGACCATGAGCGGCGTGTGCACTTCCAGAAACCCGCGCGACGCGAAGAACTCGCGAGCGACACCGAGCACGCGTGCTCGATCTACGAGCCGCTTCATCGGGATGTCCCCAAGCGTTTCATCGAGGATCATCGCCCCGCGGCCATAGAAGCGGCCTGCGACGCTACGAACATGTCCCTCGCGAAAGCGGCGATCTGATGGCCCATCCAGGGCCCCGCAACGGCGAGCGCAGCAGTGACGACGACGAGTCTTGGCAGGTGAGCTAGCGTCGGGTCCTGGATTTGCGAGGCCGCCTGGAGGGCGGCGACAACCAGGCCAACACCCGCCGCGACCGCGAGCACGGGAACGGAAATCGCCACGGAAAGCCAAAGCGCCAGCTGCGCGTCATGGACGAGAACCGACGCCGGCACCTCTCCCTCTATTCATCCGTGCCGACGTCAGCGGCGTCGTCCATCGCTTCTCCTCCACCCCCGTCGTCCGTGCTCGCTTCCTGCCCCTCGGTCGACGTCGAATCGTCGGAGGACGAGGCGTCGACAGTCTCGTCCGGCGACCCGTCACCGCCTCCTTGGAGATCGACATCCGCCACCGCGGACCCATCGGGCGGCACCGCAGGCGACGTGTCTCGCGAGTCCGTAGGCACGATGCAGACCGCCTGGGTCACGGCCGTCCCAGCGGGCGGACAGCAGCGGTACACACTCTGGCTGGGCGTCACGCTGAACGGGGTGCAAACCAGGGGCGGCTCGCAATCGTTGTCTCCAGCGTTCCCCGAGAGCGGATCACACCGGTCTCCCTCGCTCTCTTTGTTGCATCCGGGCAGCAGACCTGCCAGGGCGGCAAGAAGAAGCAATCCAGCAGAAAAGCGCGCGTGAATATGCATCGTGCTCACACCCGAACCTTCCAGAAATTGCTTCGGAACGCCAGCGCGATTCACGCCACGCGACCGTCGCGCCGCGACGGTGGACCGCCCGACGCCGTGAAGAGTTGCACGTATTGCACCGCGCTCGCGAACGAGAACACCAGGGACAGGTACACGAGCCCGCGTCCAACGCGTGCAAGGTCCACCGTGCCGAGATCGATGCCGAGATACGACAGGTGGTACGGATAGCCGAGCACCAGTCCTACGATGCCGATCATCTGCAGAGCGGTCTTCATCTTGCCGCCAGACCCCGCGCTGATGATGAGGCCTTCGCTCGCGGCGACGCTGCGCAAGCCCGTGATGGCGATCTCACGCCCCAGCAGAAGTACGACGGTCCAGGCCGGGATCCGGCCCATCGCGCACAGCCAGACGAGGGCCGCCATGACGATGAGTTTGTCGGCGAGTGGGTCGAGGAATTTTCCAAGAATACTGACGGCGTTGAGCCTGCGCGCGAGGTAGCCGTCGAACATGTCGGTCATGGCGGCTGCCGCAAAGAGTAGGCACGCCCAGAATCCGCGCGCGGGCGTCGGATAGTCGACGAGCCACACGAAAAACGGGATGACCGCGATACGCCCGAGCGTGAGCAGGTTGGGAATGCTCCGAACATCCATGGACACGAGGCGACGTCGCCCAGGGCCCAGGGATGCGGCTCGCGTAACCGGAGGTGCTGATTCCACCATCTTCGTCGCTCGTCTCCCGGCGCCGTCCAACGCGCGTCGCCGCTTAGGACCTCTCTTAGCCCATCCGCTCGCTTTCGCACCCACCGAGTCGTCCGACCACCTCACGCCGCCTTGCCATCGCGGGCTGTGAGCTCCGCCAACAGCTTGTCGAGTGCCCCCGAGACCTCGCGCGCTAGCTTCGGAGCCACGGCGTGGGTTTCGGACAGCAGCTCGCGCAGACGGCCCGCCACGTTCTTGAGGCCGGCGACCTCTCGCGCGCGCCTGGCAGCTGGCTCAATTGGAAAGACCGCGTCTCCGTATGCCCTGGAGAGCGCTCCGGCCGAGGCTCCCTCGTCGAGCGCCATGCGACGGACCGCTTCGAGCGTCGCAGTTTCAGCCGTACCCCGCTCTTCGGCTCGTCGAACGAAGTCTACCGACAGGTAGCTTGGCACCGGCTCGGACAAGGCGTCGCGACGAAGAACTGCGGGGGCCGATCGCTGCAGGTACACGTAGGCCCCTGCGAGCTTATCGGCTGTCTCCGGCTTGAGATGCAGCTCGCTCCGAACGTACGCCTCGAACGATTCGTACCCCCAGCCCCGCCAACGTTCTCTTCGGCGGACCAAAGACAGCTCCTCCGCAAGCTCGATCCAACTTGCCTTGAAGCGGCGAACCCGTCGAATGAGCTCGGCCCGCTCCGGATCGTTCTGATGCGCGCGCTCGGCATCGGCCAGCTGCTGGTCCACTTTGGTCTTGACCATGGGTCACGAGGTAGCACTGTCCCGCGGAGTTCTCAGCGCGCTCCTGACCGACAAGCGGCTCAGTGCGCCGAGGCGAAAGCCTCGTACGCTTGCAGCATGGTCGCGAGCAGCGCGGGAGTCTCGAGGCCGTACGGGCACCGCGCCTCGCAAGCGCCGCAGTGGGTGCAGTCCCGAATACGCCCCATTTGCTCCCTCCAGGTCTCGGAAAGGAAGGGCTGAAATGGAGCGCGCTCGAGCAAGAACCCCATTCGGGCCGCCATGGGAATCGGAATCTCGGCGGGGCACGGCAGACAGTAGCCGCAACCTCTGCAGAAAGTTCCAGCCAGCTCCCTCCGATCCGCGTCCATCGCTCGGCGCAACTCCGAGTCGAGAGCAGGCGGTTGGCGCTCGAGAGCTACGAACTCGTCGAGCTCGCGTTCGAATTGGATACCCCAGATGGGCACCACCGAGTCGAACTGGCGAAAGAAAGCAAACGCGGCCCGCACGTTCGTGAGCAGTCCGCCACACAGAGCCTTCATGGCGATCAGCCCCGCGCCATTGTCTTCGCATAGCGCTACGAGCGACATGTCCTCCGCAGTAGAGATGTGACTCAGGGGAAACTGGATGGTGTCGAAGAGGCGCGAGCGAACCGCATTGCGAGCCACCGACAGACGATGGGTCGTCAGACCGATGAACCGGACGAGACCCTGCTCCCGCGCGACGCGAAGCGCCGCATAGGCCGAATCCGGGTCCGAAGGATCGGGAACTCTGTCCGCGTTGTGGAGCTGCGCGATGTCGACGTAGTCGGTTCGCAGGTGCCGGAGGCTCGTCTCGAGGTGCTGTCGGGCGGTGCGCGCATTACTCGCGACTGTCTTCGTCGCGACAACCACTCTATGTCGCTCGCCCACGAGGGCCTCGCCGAGCTTCTCTTCACTGTCGGAATAGGCGCGAGCCGAGTCGAAGAACCGAATTCCTGCCGCCACCGCCCTCCGAATGAGCCGAACGGCGTCCGGGGCCGGTATCCGCTGGATCGGCAGCGCGCCGAAGCCAAGCTGGGGGACGGCGAGTCCCGTGCGACCAAGAACGACTGTCTTCATAGGCCCGTCCCTCTCGAGACGATCATGTAGCACCGCTCGGCGCCCACGCCGCACGGCGCGGGAGCTGTGCCTTGCGAAGCGCGCGGACGGCACGGCGGACGTGTACGCTGCCGCTGTGCGATCCATCTCCGCTATTCTCGTGCTGGTCACCACCGTCGGCTGCGGCCGCGAGGCGCCCGCGAAGGCCCCGGCGACGGTACCCGTTTCGGCGAGCCCGGCGCCGCTCCCGGAGCAAGCTCCGGCCGACACACCTCCCATAGCGTCGGCTGGTGCGCCCGCAGCGCTTCCCACGACTTGCGCGAACTCAGACGCGCACGGGTGCACGCCTCCCAGTCCATTCGTCGAGCGCCTCTGCGACAAGGCGCACCAGGACGTGGCCCTCGACCTGTTGAGAGGCGGCACCGTATTCACGCGGCTCTATTTGCGCGGAAGGCTGGACGAGCTCGTGTTCGACGAGGAGGTCCTCGCTCTACGGTTCCACGCTCCTTCGAAGACGGGGATGGTCGTCGGCAGCGGACTCGGGACATACGACGTGCTCCGGTGGGATGGGAGCTGTGCAACAGGCGTCGAAGCCGAGGCTGTCACGCAAAGTCGCCCTCCGAGCCCGCGAGCCGCCCGGGTCAAGTGGCACCGAATTGCACCCAAGGCCCAGGATGCGCTCATCGCGGGCAGCGACGCTGTCAAGCGCGCCCACGCCAAGCGCGGCAAGGAATGCCGAGGGGCCATGACCGGCGACGTGTCGGCGGCGTGCGAAAAGGCGGACGCGCTCCTGAGCGAGGCCGTCGTCGACTACGTGCGCCATGGCGGGCGTCTGCCGGCGGTGGAGTTCTGACGAAGAGATTCCGCTGCGGGCCGCGGGAAGCGCCAAGTTCGGCGCTTCCCGCGGAGAGATGTCGCTCTCGACTCATGGAAGGAGGACGAACTCGACATCCACGCGCCGTCCAGGACCCGCCCCCGGAGGCAACGCGAAGAACGCCGTTGCCGTCCGTCCCGCGAAACTGCCGCCGCTCAGGGCGAACACGTCGCCGTGCAGGCCGTCGTGCACGGCATCACGCGTCACCTTCGCGCTCGCGCGCAGTTTCGTCTGCGCTCCGCTGGCTGTGAACGCCCTCGGGCCCAGAAGGGCTAGCGTACGCTCGACACCCCTTCGTAGCGGAACCGACGGCGCGCCGGCGAGGTCGGCTTCCACGATGTGGCCGTCTTCGTCGAGCGTCAGCTCCAATTCCGCTGACCCAGCGTTCCCGAACGGCACTTCCAACCAACCCGGATCCGCACTCGCGGCCTGGGGAAACGCATGGGCGAACGCGGTCGCAAGATCGACCGCGTAGCGCACACCCACGGCTCCGAAAAGCGGCGCCGCCGGCGCCCCCCCGATTCGGACCGGCGCGTGGTCTCGACCGTCCAACGCGCGCCCCGTCGACCGGCCTCGCTGCGGCGACGCGGTCCCGCTCGAAACGAGATTGCCCGCGGGTGTCGTCGCCACCACTTCGTCCGCGCGCAGAAGGCCTGTCGATTCGACGTCGACAGTGCTGCCCGCGAGAGTGCCGTCGGCCGCATGAAAGCCGGGATTGGGAGCGCCGCGCTCACGGTGCGTGCCAGCGGGCCCAACGAGCCCGAGCGCCGCCGCGTGGAGCCCGGCGCTGACCACTGCCAGAAGCACAATTCTAGGCGGCGCCCGCGTCGTCACGACAGCTCTCAGTGTGACATGCGCACCCGCGGACGGCCCGCCGCGCTCCGAGACCGGTCCATACGGTCCGCGCGCGAGCTACCGCCGCACTTTTTGCTGCTGAAATATTCCACACGCCCCCGTAGAGTCCCGGCCGATCATGCAGCGCAAAGCCGGCGTCGTCCTGCCCCTCTTCTCCATTCGAACCGGGCGGGACTGGGGCATCGGGCAGGTGACCGACCTTGCCCCGTGCGCGGAGTGGGTGCGGAGAACCGGTCATCGGCTCCTGCAGATCCTGCCTCCGCACGAGCTGTCCGCGGGCGAGACGAGCCCGTACGGCGCCCTCACGGCATTCGCGATCGATCCGATCTACATCGACGTCGAAGCTATTGAAGACCTCGATGGACAGACGATCGCCGAGACACTAGGCGCGTCCGGACTAGCGGACTTGGAGCGTGTTCGAGCGGCCGCGCGCGTCGACTATCGAACCGTCCGAGCGCTCAAGCTTCGCACGCTACAGGCTGCCTTCGACCGATTCTACGCCCGTGAGTGGCTCCCCATGACTCCACGCGCTCGGCAACTTGCGAGCTTCATCGCCAGCGAACGGGCCTGGCTCGAGGACTTTGCGCTTTACACGACCTTGCGCAAGGTCCACGGCGGGTGGGGCTGGACGTCGTGGCCTGACGACGAGAAGGAGCGGCATATTCAGCGATTGGCCGATCTGCGCGCCGAGCACGCGCGTCCGCTTCTGGAGTGCGCGTACACCCAATGGGTTGTCGCCTCGCAATGGAAGCGCGCCCGCACCGACCTGCGTGCCGTGGGCGTCGAGCTCATGGGCGATCTGCCGTTCGTCGTGGGCACCGAGAGCGCCGACGTGTGGTCGCACGCGTCCCAGTTTCAGCTTCGCCTGAGCCTCGGTGCCCCGCCAGACGACTACTCGGCCGACGGACAGGACTGGGGACTGCCGCCTTTCGACTGGCTTGCCATGGAAAATGACGATCTCGCATGGCTGCGCGCGCGCATACGGCACGCTGGGCGGCTCTACGACCGCTTCCGCTTGGACCACGTTGTCGGGCTGTTCCGGCAGTGGGTCAAGCCGAGAAACGCCACGCGCGCGCGCGGACGGTTCGATCCGGAGGACGCCGACGCGCAGCAGGCGCGCGGGGGTCGGGTTCTTGCCGCCATGAAAGCGGAACTCGCCCGGGAGCCGGGTGTCGACCCACCAAGGATTATCGCCGAGGACCTCGGGATCATTCCGACGTTCGTGCGCGCCACGCTTGATGCACTTGGAATGCCTGGATACCGTGTGTTGCCTTGGGAGAGGGACGAGATAGGCTTTCGTGATCCCTCGGGCTATCCGGCAAGCAGCGTGGCTTCGTGGAGCACCCACGACACGGCGCCGATCACGTCGTGGTGGAACGACCTTCCGCCCGCCCATCGCCAAGAGCTCGGGGATCGCGCCGGTCTCTTGCCAGAGTTCCGCGAGGATGAGCGCTCTCTGGTGTTGCTCCACGATCTCTACTCGTCGAGCTCGGAGCTGGCGCTCGTTCTCGCACAGGAAGTCTTGGGCGTGCCCGACCGCATCAACACGCCCGGAACCGTCGGCGACGCCAATTGGACTTGGCGCCTCCCCCGCCCCATCGAGGACCTGAACAGGGAGGCTCGCCTGTCCGAACGGTTCGACGCGATCCGAGCCCTGGTAACCGCTTCCGGGCGATAACCTGGCCTCGCAGGGGGAAAGACTGGCATCATCGAAAACCAAGTCGTCGATGAGCCCCATCACCGTCCATCCCGGAGCCTTCCGTCCCCTCGGCGCAACGTGGGACGGTCGCGGCACCAGCTTTGCCATCTATACGGAGAACGCGACAGCCGTCGAACTCTGCCTGTTCGATGCGGCGGGACGTGAAACTAGCGTGGGAATCCCGTGGCACACGCTCCATGTCTGGCACGTCACCATCCGCGGCATCGGCCCGGGCCAGCGCTACGGCTGGCGCGTCCACGGACCGTTTTCTCCCAACGAAGGGCATCGATTCAACCCGAACAAACTTCTGCTCGACCCGTACGCGCGCGCTCTGGACGGGTCCGTCGATCTCCACGGTCCAGTGTGCGGCTACCCGCGCGACCGTGGACTCGACGACCGAGTCCTCGACGAACGGGACGACGCCGCATGTGTGGCCAAGGCCGTCGTCATCGACGAGCGCTTCGACTGGGGAGAGGACCGCCCCCCGCGCGTGCCCTGGGAGGACACCGTGGTCTACGAACTCCACGTCAAGGGCTTCACGGAGCGGCTTTCGACCGTCGACGAGCGCGAGCGCGGAACCTACCTGGGCGTCGCCTCCGAGCCCGCGATCGCCCACTTGCGCTCCCTCGGCGTCACCACGCTCGAATTGATGCCTGTGCACGAGCGTCTGGACGAGCTCCCCCTCGCGCTCCGCGGAAAGTCCAACTATTGGGGCTACAGCACTCTCGCTTATTTCGCGCCCGATCGCCGGTTCGCGACTCGGGGAGGAGATCCAGCGCGCGAATTCAAGGAGATGGTCAAGCGACTGCACGCGGCGGGCATCGAGGTTGTGCTAGACGTCGTCTATAATCATACGTGCGAGGGCGACGAACGCGGGCCTACGCTGTCCTTCCGCGGGATCGACAACAGCGTCTACTACCGACTTGAGGCCGCCGACCGGCGCCACTACGTCGACTACAGCGGCTGCGGCAACACGCTCAACGCGACGCACCCGCAAGTCCTCCAGCTCGTGACCGACAGCCTTCGCTACTGGGTCACCGACATGCACGTCGACGGGTTTCGCTTCGACCTCGCGTCGACACTTTCGCGCGGCAGCGGCGGCGATGTCGACAGACTCGCCACGTTCTTTTCCGTCATCCATCAAGACCCGGTGCTCTCGCGCATCAAACTGATCGCCGAACCGTGGGATCTGGGCTCCGGCGGCTACCAGGTCGGACAGTTCCCGATTCTCTGGAGCGAATGGAACGGGCGCTACAGAGACACGGTGAGGTCGTTCTGGAAGGGTCGCCGCAGCGTGGTCGCCGACCTCGGCTCGCGAGTCGCGGGATCGAGCGATCTCTTCGCCCACGAAGGCCGTCATCCCCAGGCGAGCATCAACTTCATCACGGCCCACGACGGCTTCACCCTGCGCGATCTCGTCAGCTACGAGCGCAAGCACAACGAGATGAACGGAGAAGGCAATCGAGACGGCCTCGACGACAACGCGAGTCAGAACTGCGGCATTGAGGGCGACCCGGCGGACGCCACCGTACAGGCCCGACGGCGTACCATCGCGCGAAGCCTGCTCGCTACGCTCTTCGTGTCCCAGGGTGTCCCCATGCTCGAGATGGGCGACGAGATGTGGCGAACGCAGCACGGCAACAACAATCCCTACTGCCACGACTCCGAGCTCACGTGGCTCGACTGGAGCCTGTCGTCCGAGGGTCATGCGATGCTCGCCTTCACTCAGGCCATTTCGGCGCTTCGGAAGCGCCATGCCAATCTGCGCCGTCGCCGATTTCTGCGCGGCGTGGCGCCTCCGGTCAGCCGCGGCAAGGACGTGATGTGGTTGCGCCTCGACGGAACGGAGATGGGTCCGAGAGATTGGATCGAGCCGACGCGCGCGACCCTAGCCTTCCGACTCGACGGCGACGCGATCGAACACGCCCCAGAGAGCGAAGTCGTGCGCGATGATTCGCTCATCGCGCTGATGAACGCCGAGCCGGAACCGGCGACGTTTCGCTTGCCGCGCGCGCTGTTCGGCGAGGAGTGGCGCGTGGTCCTCGACACGAGCGAGGCACCCCGTATTGGACTGGCCGTCCGCGCGGGGGAGGCGATCGACGTCGGCGCGGGATGCGTCGTCGTGGTCGTCGAGATCGGTCGGAATCTGGTCTAGGGACGTGGGAGTCAAGAACGCTGTGCGCGCGATCATCGTCGCCGTATCTCCAGAAGGCGTCATCGGCGTCCGCGGTGCGATTCCTTGGCGCCATCGGGGCGACATGAAGCGCTTCAAACGCGTGACGATGGGCGGCACGCTCATCATGGGGCGAATCACCTTCGATTCGCTCGGGCGCAGGCCCTTGCCGGGGCGGCGCAATATCGTGGTCACCCGGGGCGCGCTCGAGATCACGGGGGTGGAGAGCGCGACCAGCGTCGATCACGCCGTCTCGCGAGCTGGGGATGCTGCCGTATGGTTCATTGGTGGAGCCCAGATCTACGAGGCTGCGATGGGATTCTGTGACTTTCTCGACGTCACCTACGTGCCCGATCGAATCGATGCGGCGGACGCCGTCCGGATGCCCGCGATTGACGAGAGTGTCTTCGAGCCCGGGCCTCTGGTCGAGCACGAGGATGAACCCACGCTCGTGCGGCGTGTGTTCATCCGGCGGAGGGTGTCGTGAGATACGCGTTGGGCATCGCGCTTGCTGTCGCGTGCGCGGACTGCGATTCGCCGCACAGCGCACCGACGACTGCGTCGTCCGCAGCGACGAAGTCCGCAGCTGTCGCCCCGAGCGATTCCTCTCCGTCAGCGAACGAGGGCCCAGCGGCCGCTTCCGTGACAGCGCCGGTCAACGCGGCAACGCCCGAAACCATCATCGCTCAGCACGTCCTCGTAACGTATCGAGGCGCCAAACGCGCAACCAAGACCGTCACACGCACCAAGTTGGAGGCCAGGACTCGAGCTACCGAAGCGCTTTCGAAGCTCCGGGCGGGCGCGGCCTTCGTAGACGTTGTGAAGGCGTACTCCGACGACACGTCGACCATCGACCGCATGGGTAGCCTCGGCAAGTTTCGACGCGACACGATGGACCCCGCCTTTGCCAATGCCGCATTCGCGCTGGCGGTCGGGGCTGTCAGTGACGTCGTGGAGACGCCGTTCGGGTTCCACGTGATCCGGCGTACGCAGTGAGACCGCTGAACGCCCCTCGGGTTCATTGACGACGGACCACAATTGTGGTCGAGGGGAGTTGTGCAGTGCTCGGCCGTCCTGCCTCCCGACAACGCCGAGACCGCGAGACCCTTTCTGAAATGGGCCGGCGGCAACCCGGACGCAGAGGTGGCCGCGTGGTTTATTTATCTCAACAAGACTGGGTACAATGTTCTCTATCGGGTCAATCGGCGCAATCAGTATAACGTCCCCTTTGGCCGCTACGAGAATCCTACAATCTGTGACGAATCGAACCTCCGAGCCTGTGCTGCGGCGCTTCACGGCGCCGACCTGCTCGCCGAGGACTTTGAGGTCGCAGCGCGTCGAGCGCGTCGAGGCGACTTCGTGTACTTCGATCCACCGTACGCGCCCCTATCGGCGACATCGTCGTTCACGTCATACACGTCCAAGGGGTTCGGACCCGGGGAGCAAAGGCGCCTTCGTGACGTGGCGAGGGACCTGAAGCTGCGCGGCGTCCATGCTCTGCTCTCGAATTCGTCGGCCCCGTTCGTTCGGAAGCTCTATACGAGCCGATATTTCAAGATAACTTCCGTGTCTGCAACACGGTTGGTCAACAGCCGCGCTTCGAGTCGCGGTGCCATCCCCGAACTTATCATCATCACCTAGAAATGGCAGGAAGGCCATTGCGAGCGGGGACGCGCTACGCAAAGCCGTAGTTGAACTGGGAGAGGCGCTCGGACTCGGCGCGCGAACAATTTCGCGACGTGGAGTGACCTGGAACCATGGCCTCGCCTCTTCTTCGTGCTCGGGTTGCCGGACTGACGGACTTTCGGGCCCTGCGCCCCTGAGCCACAGCTTCCGTGGACGCATATTTGTCGCCCCAACGCATACTCTTCACCTACTTTTCCCCCTGTCCCATTCGAGGGCTAGCGGCGACCCCAACGGCATCGCCTCGACAGCGTTGGCGCGGAAGTAGCAGAGCACACCCGCCGTGAGGCGTTTATTCGATATTTGCGTAGCGATTACGTCGCCTTGCCCCACGGCGCTGTGTTCCGCTCTCACCCGCCGTACCGCGCCTCATGCCCTGCGTCGCTGCGTCGGGCCGGCAGTGAGACGACAATCTCTGCTTGCAGCAAGGCAGTCCACGCGTCGCGGGCTCCGCCCCTCGGCGCTCCGCGAAACCATGGCCCCGTGGTCCCCGCCTAATTGAGGAGTACGTGAATGCAAACGAACACCGTATCGCCTGACGTGGCGAAAGCCGTGCAGAAATGGCAGAAAAAGCCAGGGAGCCTCATCATGGCTCTCCACGAGATTCAGAGCCGGTACGGCTACGTGCCTCGCGAAGTGTCGATGGAAGTCGCGCAGCTTATGAACGTACCGCTCGCTCGCATCTACGAAGTCCTCACCTTCTACAACTACTTTCGCATCGACCCACCCGGAAAGCACAACGTCTCGGTTTGCCTCGGGACCGCCTGCTACCTCAAGGGTTCTGCCATGGTCCAAACAGCGCTGTCGAAGACACTCGACCTGGGAAAGGACGGCACGACCGCCGACCGCCAGTTCCACGTGGAGAGCGTGCGCTGCGTCGGATGTTGCGGGCTGGCTCCGGTCGTCGTGATCGACGGGGTGACACACGGAAAGGTAACGCCAGCCGCCATCGTCTCGAAAATTGAAGACATCCAGAAAGCGCAGGCAGCCCAATGAGCAAGCTCGCCGTAGGAGACCTCGCCCGCATGCAGGCCGAGCAGGCGGCGGCCGCGAGGATCGATTGGATCAAGGTGGGAACTGGAACGTGCGGAATCGCTGCAGGCGCGGAGCAAGTCTTTCGAGTCTTGGCGGACGAGGTGAAGAAACGAGGACTCGCCATCGAGGTGAGGCGCGTGGGCTGCGTTGGGATGTGCGCGATGGAGCCCCTCGTGGAGGTCTTCGTCCAGGGCGCGCCTCGAACGATGTACGGCGCTGTCGACGAGTCCGTCGCTCTCCGGATCCTTGACGAGCACGTAGCGAGCAAGCGCCCGCTGACTTCCAACGTCGCGCCGGGCGTTGCCGAACTCGGGTTCCGCGAACAGGGCATCGAGACTCCCCCCTCGTGCAAGCAACTGCGCATCGTCACGCGCAACTGCGGCATGATCGATCCAACCAAGATTGACGAATACATCGCCCGCGGAGGCTACCAAGCCCTCGAGAGCGCCCTCCACAAGCTCGGTCCCGAGGGCGTGCTCCGCGAGATGAAGACCTCGGGCCTTCGGGGCCGCGGCGGAGCTGGCTTCCCGACGTGGCTCAAGTGGACATTCACTCGCAACGCCAATGCGGACCAGAAATACATGATTTGCAACGGGGACGAGGGCGATCCGGGCGCCTACATGGACAGGAGCGTCCTCGAGAGCGATCCCCACTCGGTGATCGAGGGAATGCTCATCGCAGCTTTCACCATCGGAGCCTCGATCGGATACTTTTACATTCGTGCCGAGTACCCGCTCGCCGTCGACAGAATCGAGAACGCCATTCGTCAGGCGCGACGCCTGGGTCTCGTCGGCGATAACATCCTCGGATCGACATACTCCTGCGACCTCGAGGTCCGGCTCGGCGCCGGAGCGTTCGTGTGCGGCGAAGAGACAGCGCTGATGGCGTCGATCGAAGGCAAACGAGGGACGCCAACTCCGCGCCCTCCCTTCCCGTCCCAGCAAGGCCTCTGGAAGAAGCCGTCCAACATCAATAATGTCGAGACTCTCGCGAGCGTCGCGCCCATCCTTCAGCGCGGAGGCGCGTGGTACTCCGGCATCGGAGTGGGCAAGTCCACGGGTACCAAGGTGTTCGCGGTGACCGGGAAAGTGCTCAACTCCGGTTTGGTCGAAGTACCGCTGGGCACGACGATTCGAGAAATCGTGGTCGACACGTGCGGCGGGGTCGTGCAGGGTCGAGAGCTCAAGGCCATCCAGACCGGCGGTCCGTCGGGCGGCGTGATTCCGGCGGACAAGTTCGACACGCGCATCACGTATGAATCCCTCGCGGAACTCGGTTCGATCATGGGATCCGGGGGGATGATCGTCATGGATGACCGCGACGACATGGTCGACATCGCGGCGTTCTACATGGGCTTCTGCGTCGAGGAGTCTTGCGGAAAGTGCGCGCCGTGCCGGGTCGGCGGTAAGCAGATGTTGCTCTTGCTCGAAAAGCTGAAGGCCGGAAAGGCCACTCAAGAGGATATCGACCTGATGACTCGGCTGGCCACGGCGATGCAGAAGGCGTCGCTCTGCGGTCTCGGTCAAACAGCCCCGAACCCTGTGCTCTCCACCTACCGCTACTTCCGTAATGAGTACGAGCGCCTACTTGCTTAGTCGAGTCAAGGAGTCTCATCGATGATCAAGGCAACGATTAACGGCATCTCGGTGGAGGTGCCCGAGGGCACCACGATTCTGGACGCGGCGGCGAAGGTGCACGTCCGGGTTCCGACGCTATGCAAGCATCCGGACCTCGATCCGACGGCCGCCTGCGGGATATGCGTCGTCAAAGTGAAGGGCAGTGCCAAACTGCCGCGCGCGTGCTGCACGCCCGTAGAGCACGGCATGGAAGTGATCACTCACGACTCCGACATCGTGCAGATTCGCAGGACTGTCGTCGAGCTCATCGCGTCCCGTCACCCAAACTCGTGTCTGACCTGCGGGCGCAATCGGACGTGCGAGCTCCAAGCCCTCGCGGCCGACTTCGGCCTCCGCATGGAGTCATTCCCGAACATCACGCCTGACATCCCCATCGACAATTCGACGGGCACCATCGTCATGGACGCGGAGAAGTGCATCTCGTGCGGTCGCTGCGTCAACGTGTGTCAGAACATTCAGCAGGTGTACGCGCTCTGTTTCACGGAGCGCGGATTCTTGACGCGGATCACGGCAGCTGGCGTCAATCTAGGCGAGTCGCCCTGCATTGGGTGCGGCCAGTGCGTGGCTCACTGCCCGACCGGGGCGCTCTTCGAATACGACGAGACCGCGGCGGTATGGGACATCCTGCGGGATCCCGGCGTCGTTCCCGTCGTACAGATTGCGCCGGCCGTGCGCGTCGCCCTCGGCGACGCGTTTGGCTTCAGGCCGGGCACGAACGTCACGGGCAAGATTTACGCTGCCCTCCGTCGCATGGGCTTCCGCCACGTCTTCGATACGAACTTCGGCGCGGATGTCACGATCATGGAGGAGGCGTCCGAGCTTCTCGAGCGCTTGCTCAAAGGCAAAGGCAAACTTCCCCTCATCACGAGCTGTTGCCCGGCCTGGGTAGACTTTCTCGAGAAGATGCATGGCGACCTCATCGACCACTTCTCGACGTGCAAGAGTCCGCACGCGATCGTGGGTACGCTGACGAAGACCTACTTCGCCCAGAAGTCGGGCATCGATCCGTCCACCCTCAAGGTGGTGTCGATCATGCCGTGCACCGCAAAAAAGTGGGAGATCCGTCGTGACGAGACGATGAGAGCGTCCGGATTCAATGACGTCGACGTGTCGCTCACGACGCGCGAATTGGCCCGAATGATCAAACAGGCGGGAATCGACTTCAGCGCTCTGCCAGACGACACCGCCGACTCCATTCTCGGCGAGTACACGGGCGCCGGGACGATCTTCGGCGTCACCGGCGGTGTCATGGAAGCCGCTCTCCGCACCGCGTCGGAGTTCGCGACTGGAACCAAGCTCGAAAAGCTCGAGTTCGAGCAGGTGCGCGGGCTCCAAGGAGTTAAGGAGAGCGTCGTCCATGTCGCGGGTCACGAGCTTCGGCTCGCCGTCGCGCATGGTATCGGTCACGTCGGCACGGTGCTGCAACGTGTTCGCGACGCGGTGGCCGCGGGCGGTGAGCCGCCCTATCACTTCATCGAAGTGATGGCGTGCCCGGGCGGCTGCGTCGGCGGCGGTGGGCAGCCCTACGGCATCACCGACGCTGTTCGCGAGGCGCGAGGCCGCGGCCTTTACGGCGATGACGAGCGGTGCACACTGCGGAGCTCGCACGAGAACCCCGAGGTCCAGTCCCTGTACAAGGAGTTTCTCACGGCCCCGCTCAGTCATCGGGCGCACGAGCTTTTGCACACGCACTACACGCCGCGGCCCAAGTACGTTCGATAACGTCCACAACGGGGGAGATCGAGGGGGCCGCGAAGCGCCCCCTCGACGATCCGGCGGCGGCGCCAAGAAGGCGTCTTTCCGATCTCGTTGGCGCCGCCGAGTCGGGCAGGCCAGGCCCGGGGCGGCCCGTGCCCTTGGCTGGGAACGTCCGAGCTCGCCGGCAAGTGGGAGGTGGGGGCGAGCGCGCGTCCGGACAATCCGGTCCGGGGGGCGTCTTGTCGGAGGGAAAGCGCGGACCGTCCGACTACACTGCGATGACCGTGCGTTCGTCCCCGCTGATCTCCACCTCGCTCGTCGCATTGGCGCTGCTCGGCGGCGCCCCATCTGTCTACGCGACCGACGACCGAGCTCGCCTACGGTGGACCGACTCCACGCCCGACGAAATGTTGGAGAGCGCGGCTGCGCGCGCACTCGCGCCGTCCTCGAGCGAGCCAGACCGACTCGCGGCCATCGCGACAGCGTACGCCCTCGCCGACCGAGCCCGCGCGGGTCACGCGCGCGCCACGCTCGAACGCATTGCAAGCGCGCCCACGACGTCGCCCGATCTTCGCGGGGACGTGGCACTCCTCGCGCGCACTCTGGCCGCTGACGAGGGCACCCCCGCGGGAGCCGCCCAAGACCATCTCCTAGGCGTGGTGGACGTCCAGCAGATCCTAGGGCCATTTCGAGACACCGGAAGCGGCCTCGACGCCCGCGACGGTCCAGAGCGGGAGCGCGTGGTTTTCGACCCGGACGCTCACTATGCCTGGGGAAGCTACGAAGTGGCGTGGCGCGATGTCCCGCCCGGATTCAGCAGCGCGCGAGGCGTTCCCCTCGACGTCTTCGTGTTCCCTCGAAACGAGAGCTGCTCGTGGGTTGCGACACGCTTGACAGTCGACCGGCGCCAGACCCTGACGGTGAGTGTTGCCGCGACAGGCCAACTCCGGGTCATCTTCGATGGATCCGACGTCGGCCGCGACGACCATGTTCATTCGATGGCGCTGTTCGATCGCGTCGCCACGCGCGTCAACGCAAGCGAGGGAACTCATCTTCTCGCGGCCAAGGTGTGCTCCGGGGCGCTCGACGACGCCGGACGGGTTCGCCTGCGGGTCACGAGCGCAGGCGGGCTGTGGCCGGAGGGCGTTCGCGCGAGCGCCGCGCCGTCTTCGATCTCCAAACCGCCGGCGCGCTCGCCAGACACCCAACCGGTCGAGACTTCGCTCAACCGATGTCTAGAAACCACCTCCCGCGACGGCGACGTGCGACTCGACCAGGCTGTCGTGCGCACTCTCGCTGGGGCCGACGACCTTAGGAGCGCACGCGCCCCGGGGATCCTCGCAAGTCTCGCAGATGGCAGCCAAGACGCGGATCATTTGGCGATGGCGGCGTGGATTTCCCCGTCGGGTCCGAGCCGCAGCGCCTGGTTGCGTGTGGCGCGCGACTCGGGCGACCGAGGCACGCGGGAATTCGCGCAGCGCCGCCTGGTGGAGCGCCACTTGGACGCAAAACTGGCCGATTGGGCGATGGCTACCCTCAAGGGGGCGCGCATCGACCAGGCCGATGACCCCGAGGCGGCTCTGCTCGTGGCAAGAGTCCACAAGGCACTGGGCAACGCTGCCCTGCGCCTTCGTGGCCTACGGCGCCTTCAAGCCGTTCGCGGGCCGGAGGTTCCGAACGAAGTGCTCGAGGAATTGGCCGAACTCGCCGAAGGCATCGACGCCGAGGGCGCGGCCCGGGCGCGCGAGGAGCTCGCGGCGCGAGGCCACTACGACGATGACCTCGTATCCGCGCTGGCGAATTGCCGTCGTTTGGATAGCGTAAGGGCCGCCGCGAAGCGCGCGCTAGCAGGGGGAATCGACAATGCGGACCAGGCCATCGCCATTGCTCAGACCGTAGCCAGATTGGCGGCTCACGAGGATGCGCTAGGCCTGTTTCGGACGGTGGTGGTCCTCGCTCCCAACCGGGCGGCAGCATGGACCGGGCTCGCCGCGGAGTTGGCCGCTCAACCGTCCGCGACGACCGGCGTCGCCGAGGCGACAGTGAGTGCGCTCCGGCGAGCCCGCGAGCTGGATCCGGGAGATGCGGGAACGCGCGCCGAACTGGCGCTACTTGCCCACGCGACGCGGAGCGCGAGCGACCGACCCGACGACGAGAAGTACCTGGTCGCGCCGACCGTGTTCCTCTCCAGGCGTTTCGTCGCGCCGACGCCCGGTCCCACGGTCCCGCACGACTCTCACGCGACACCCATCGCCCCGACGCCGCGCCCTCCCGACGTGGCAGACCGAGAGCTCCACTGGATGCGAGCGGTGGTGATGCACGAGGACCGGCGCGTCTCGGAACTCGTGCAGTACGCGAGGGAAATCGTAATCGTTCCGCGGACCGAGGATGAACTGTACGAAGACCTCCCTGCGGAGGGAGACCTTACCGAGATCCTCCGGGCTCGGGTCCATCACGCAGACGGAACGACGGCGTTCGCGATGGAGGAAGCCAGCGAGGGCGCGCGCGCGCACGTTCGATGGCCCGAACTCGTCCGGGGCGACGTGGTCGAAGTGGCTTTCCGGTCGTGGACCGCCGGCCCGGTCGGAGGCCGGCGCGACCCTCCGTTTTTTCGACTCGACTACGCGGGAGCTCCGTCCACTCATCCGCTGCTCCATAACGAGGTGATCGTCGCGTCACCCGCGCTCGACGGGACCGGGGAGGGCCCTGCACTCTACGTCGGCGTGGTGAGCGGACAGGCCGAGAGGCGGGAGGAGCACCGCGACGGCAATCGTCGCGTCATCCGGCTTCTGTGGGACGCACCTCCTTCCGTGGCGGACGAACCCCTCGCGCCTCCGCTGAGCGAGACCGTCCCGACGGTGGCGGTGTCGACGTTCGGCGATTGGAAGGCGTTCCGCACTTGGTACGACGAGGCGGTGCGCGGCTTCACCGAGCCCGACGCCGAGGTGGTCGATCTCGCAAAGCGGCTCACCCTGGGTCAGGCGACGCGCGAGGCCAAGGTCCGGGCCATCTTCAACTTCGTCGCGGACGATATCCGCTACGTCAACTATGTGAGCGGCGAATGGTGGCTCCCGAATCGCCCCCAGCAGCTCTTGGCCCGTCGCGAAGGCGACTGTGACGACAAGGCGATCCTGCTCATCACGCTCTTGAAGGCGATCGGAATCGAGGCCCAGGAGGTGATGGTCCAAACACGACTCACCGCCCAGCCGTCGGTGGTCCGCGCACACGGTGCCGCGGTCCCCTTGTTCGACCACGGCATCGCATTTCTGCCAGGCCCGGGTGGCGGGACCTACTTGGACGCGACGAGCCCCCAGTCGCGCGTGGGGCCACTCCCATCCATGGATGCCCGGGCCACGGCGCTGCGCTTGGACGCCGCTGCGGAGCCAGTGGTTTTGCCCGACGGGTCTCCGGCCGACCACGGCGTCGACGCGGTCTGGTCGCTGCGCATGTCCTCGGACGGGAGCGCAGACCTCGCCGGCGAGGAGCATGCGACGGGCGATGACGCGTTCTGGATGCGAACCTACCTCACCGAGCCGGCGGGCCGCGCGCAGTGGGTGGAGAATCAACTGGTGGGGGGATGGTTTCCCACGCTCGAGATCGACAAGAACGTTTCGTTTCGCGGCGACCTTCCTCGCGGCGCGGCCGAACTACGCTGGCACGCCCGCTCGACGGGTCTGGCGCGCAGAGAGGGCTCCGAACTCGTCGTCGCGCTGTCGCCCGCTCAAACACTCGCGTCGCAGCTCGCGCCGCTCGTCACGCGGACGCTCCCCGTTTGGCTGCCTCCCCACATCGCTCCGCGCAAAGACTCGCGCACCCTGCGCATCGTGGCCCCCACCGGATTCGAGTTCGAGCCGCTGCCCGAAGGCGGAGAGGTGAACGGCGGACCGTTCGGCCGAGCGCGAATAGACATCGGGCGAGACCCGAGTGACTTGCGGTCCGTCGTCGTGAAGCGGACGGTTGTCTTCGACCAGAGCGTGATTCCCGTGAGCGACTACAGGAGGTGGCGTTCTTGGATTCAGCGCATCGATGCCCTCATGCATCAGGCGGTTCGGCTCGCGCCCGTGGGGGGCTCTCGATGACGGGCGCTCGCAGGCGTTGGACCTGGCTGCTTCTGGGGATCGGGCTCGGGGCGTGCGCGGCTCCGCCCCCGCGCGTCGCGTCGAGGCCAATCGCGGAGCTCCCGGCTCTCTTTGCGACCGCATTTCGCGCCGACGTCGAAGGCGACGCAGACGAGTCCGTGCGCGACTACCTCGAGGTCCTGCGGCGTGCCCAGCACGCGCCCGGCAACCCGTGGTGGCTCGCGGCCGCCACCGCGTCGCTCGATGGGCTGGTCACGCGGACCATGCCGTCGCTCGGCGACGTAGGCGACGCGGCCGCGTTGGCCCAGCGCACCCGTCTACCCATTGCGACGGGCCTGGAGGAACTGGCGCGCGAGAGCACGGGACCGATCGCCCGCGGGATGGTTGCCCACGCTCTCGCGCACTACTACGAGCGGCGCGCCGAGGTCGGGAAGGCCGAGGAATGGAGGACTGCAAGCGGGTGTGTCCGTGAAGCGCTGCTGTTCGGACCGCTGTCCAATCTTCCCGTGACGGGACTCGACGCCGCCGATCCGCTCGAGGGGCACGACGTCCCGATTCCGAAGTCCTTTCCGGGCCAGTCCGGGTTTCTCGCCCCCACCACGCCAGTCCTGGTGACAGGCTACGGGTGCTCCCTTCCGCTCGCCACCCGCGACGTACGCCCAGGCATCCGCGACGTCGTGGTCGACCTTGAGGTTTCTCGGGACCAGGTCATCGCCGTCGCGCTGCGTTCGCGTGGAGCCGCGCTATTGCGCGCCGGGGGAGTCGTCGCCCTCAGGCGCCCCTTCGACGCGGTCGCCAACGACCGCACCGACTACGCGCTCGTCACGGCCACGGCCGGAGTCCTCAGGTTGGTCGCGCGGGTTGGCTCCATCCGTGACGACGATTCGATCGAGATCGACGCGTGGACGGAGGACGGCGCTCCGCTGGCCGCGAGCGCCCCGCGGATCGAATCCGTGGCCACGTCGCACGTGAAGGAGGTCCGCGCCTTGGACGTGCCCGAGCCGGGAACCCTTCCGGAGATGCTGCTCGCATCGACTGCCGCGATGGCTCTCGGGCGTTCGGACGACGCCGAGCAACTCCTGAGGCCCCTGGCCGCGAGACCGAACGCCCCACCCGAAGTAGCGCTCATGTACGGCCGAGCCGTTGAAGCGGCGAACGACCTGTCGCCTCCCGTCCGCGCCGAACGCGCTCGCGCGGCCTACGAGCGAGTTCTCGAGGCTTGGCCGGCAAGCTGGGAAGCCAGGATCGCCCACGCAGTCCTAACGGGGCGCACGAGGAGCGCGCAGGAAGCGGGATTCGAGGCTTTGCGGGATCTCGCCTCCACGCAGCAGGGCGGCGTAGCCAAGGCTTCGGCGGTCGTCGATGTGTTCGAAGCTTTGACGAGTGCCCGCCGGCAAATGCTCGATCGCGCCCGGGCGGCGCTCGGTCGAGCGCGGCCCTGGCTGGACGCAACGGCCTGGTTCGCCGAGGCCACCGCCGCCACGACGGCGCAGATCGGGGCAGACTACGTCGGTGCCATATGCGAGCCACACCGCGAGCTCGCGGCGGATACGCTGTCTTGCTTCGAGGCGTTGCGAGCGAGCGGCCGACACGAAGCGGCACTGGGCGAGCTCGACCGGCTGCGGCGCGTACTCGGAGCCCCGTCTCGGTTTCTGCCGCTGGAACTGCGCGAGCGGCTCGCCCTCGGCACCGCCGCCGGCGTGGTAGAAGCTAGGCGAGCCTTCCAAGAGATGCTTCCGGCGGACCGGTCGCTGACCTCGTTTGCCATGCTCGGAGGCCCGGAGTCCACGAACGGAGCGGCGTTGCGAGCCCTGGGCGTGGGCAGTCCACGCGATGCCGCTGAGTCCCTCGGAGCTCTTCTGCGCACGGCGGGACAAGACCCGGCGAGCGAGTTCGACGGCCTCGCAGACAAACTCGCGGCTTCGGGCGAACCGTCCGCAGAGCGTACGGAGGTCGCCACCACTGTGATCCAACACGTGGAACGCTACGAGCTCACGGAGTCGGGGCTGCTCTCCTGGGTGCTCTTCGACGTGAGACGGGTGAACGGAACGACGGACGTCGAGGAACACGCGAACGCAGCCGATCCCGACATCTGGGGCCGCGGCATCACGCGAACGCTTCGACGGCGCATTCTCAAGCGTGACGGCCGAATCCTCGAACCGGATCCGACGCCCAACGCATCCCAGGCGCACGCCGATCTGTCCGAGCTCGAGCCCGGCGACATCGTCGAAGCGATCGACGAAGGGTGGGCTTGTCCGATGGATGTTGGAGGCGATTTAGAGATCGATACTCCGGACTTACTGCCGGAGCGCACGGCTGTGCTGGACGTGTCGATCGAGCTCCGCGTGCCGACCGAATTTCGTGATGCGCATTGGAGCCACCCGCTGCTGGGACGGCCGACCGAACGGCTCGACGGCCGCACCCAGACGCTCACGTGGCACATGCAGGGGCAGGGCGAGCGCCGGATCGAAGACCATGCCCCCAAGATGGACAGAGCCGTCAGAATGACGTTTTCGACAACGCGCTGGGCCGACGTCGCGCGCACTCTGACCGAGACCATGGGAGCGATGAATGACCGCAGTCCGGAGATGGCGCTGTGGGTGCGTAAGGCGGCCGGTATGCCCGCGCGCGTCGAGTCCGCAGCCGATCGGCGGGCGGCGGTGGACGCGATCGTTCGCGCCGCAGGGCAGTCCGTCCATGAAGCCGACCCGGCGATGCTCAGTGACTTCGCGCTCGGGACGGCGACCACCGCGTCGCGCACGGCGCGGTCGTTTCTGGGCGCCCACCAGGGGAGTCGGTCGTGGCTGGTCCTGCGGAGTCTTCGCGAGCTCGGACTGGCGAGTGACCTCGTGGTCGGCGAGGAGGAGCCGTTTAGCGCGGATCCAGCGTTTGTGCCGCATCGCGGTCGTTTCACCCATCCGCTCGTCGTCGCCCACGTCGACGGCGGCGACATCTGGATCGATGCAGACGTCCGCGGGCCGCCCCTTCCGGCCGGACGACTCTCCCCCGAGCTCCGAGGGCGTCTGGCCCTGCGCATGGATGGGTCGATCGCACCGTTGCCGGATGTCTCGGACGGCAGCGAACAAGACGAGATCGACATTCGGCTTGAGCTCGACGAACACCGAGACGCCCACGGAACGTTCACGGCAGTCTTGCGGGGCCGGGAGGCGCAGGGCATCTCGGAAGCGCTCACGCGAACCGTAGGGGCCGACCGTCAGCGAGCGCTTCGCGACATCGTGCTGGCATGGCTTCCGTGGGCCAACGTCGACGAAGTAGAGCTCTCCTCTGGCGAGGAGAGCTGGCCAGTAAGCCTTTGGGCGAGCCTGAGCCTACCGGGGTACGCGATGACGGGCGCCGCGAGCGCTTCCCGCCGTGCGAGCAACGCCCGGGGAGCGACGGCCGACACGTGGATCCTTCCTGGCCTCGATCCGCTACACTGGTCGTCTCCGCGCGCGCGGGTCTCCACACTCGGCGCCACGTTCGCTGCGCGCGCGGGGCGCCGGAGCGCGCTCTGCATCGACGCGGCCGTTCAGTACCACGTGCACCGGCAAGTCACGTTTCCCGCGCGCGCCACCGTCTCGCGGCTCCCGGGGCCGTTCCGCTTGAAGGCGAATTTGATCGATGCGGCACGGACCGTGGCCGTCTCCGGAAGCGTGATCGACGACGACTTCGTGCTCGGCGTGCGAACCGGTACCGTCGCGGCGTTCGAGTACGGCGCGTTCGTCGCGGACACCCATACGGCGGATGATGCATTCCTAGCTGGCGCACGCCTCGCCGTTCCGTAGAAGGCCGGCGTCTTTCGGCCGATCCCTTCGCGATCCCGGCGTCGAGCGTGCTCGCGTACAGGAAGTAGGCTCCGCGCGACTCGCCGCCGGCCTCGCTTGGTTTCGGCCGAAATACGCCGACCTTCTCCGCGAAAGAGGCCGAGAAAGTCTAGGTCGCGCGATCCCGGCGATCGAGCTCGTTGGACAGGACCGCAATCGCGTCCTCGGCGTGAATCGATGTCGGGCCGACGGCCACCGCGTGCGCTCCGACAGCCATCAGGCGGCCGCGGGAAGCCTCGTCGACGCCTCGGTGGTCGCCCACGAAGACGAGGATATCGGCGGCTCCGAGGCGCGGCTCTTCTCGCACGTCCGGCGCCCCCTCCTCGAGCAGGAACACGTTCGCGCACGGGCCATCCCCGAGGACGACATCAATGTCCCCGAGCGCCATCGCGATTCCCGGCTGCACATCGCGAAACACCGCTTCGCTGCTTTCGCGAGCCAAAGTCTTCTTCACGAGCGTGCCGAGACTGCGCTCGTCGGGCCGGAGAAACCGCACGCTGCCGCCATCGATCCTCACTACGCGCGGACCGGACTGACCCCCGCGGAGAATGAGGTAGGTCGTGACATCGCGGCGAATGCCGTGTGACACGAGCATTGCAGCGCGCACGCACCGGAGCAGAACGTCGAGCCGGCCGCTCGTTGCCGGAAGGTCGTCCAGCGAGAAATCAGGCGAGGCGAAAGCGTTCTGCCCGATGACCGCAAACCGCCGCATGACCGAGTGCTGGCAACTAGCACGGGGCGACGCCGCGTCGAGGAACGTTGACGTCGAATCGCGGCTTCCCTACTGATGAGATCCGTGATTCCCAAAGCGGCTGCCTCGCTCGCGTGTCTCGTAGTGGTGCTGGCGTGGGCAGGCAGCGCCTCGGCCACGCCCGACTTCCCGGGGGTCGTGGTCAGTCAGCTCGGACTCGCGGAAGTGACGGTCGACCCACCGCTCGGATGCAAGCTGTGCCACCTCACGGACCAAGGCGGCACGGGAACGCTCAACGCGTTTGGGTATTTGCTCCAGTCGCACGGGGCCGTGGCTTACGACGAGGGGAGCCTTCGCCAAGCTCTCGCGCAAGTCGAGTCGTCGAATCCCGCGCTCATCGAGGACATTCAGAAGGGGGTCGACCCCAACACCGATCCGGCCATCGGCGGGTCCGAGTCGGGGCCTCAGTACGGGTGCAGTGCCGCGCGGCCGCGTTTCCAAGGAGCTGGCACGTTGAGCGTGATCGTGGCACTGCTGGTGTCCGTGCGAGCGCGCCGCCGCGTGAGGGCGCTCCGCACAGGTTCTGGGCGATGTGATGAACGGCGAGAGCGTACTCACTGCGGAACTTGAGGCAGCGCTCACGAGGGAGCTTCTCAAGGCTTGGCAGCAGATCAACGAGTCGCACTTTCGAGGCGCGTTGCGTCCGCCCGTACTCGAGGTGGTGACCAGCCGCGCGAACCTCGGTCGCTGGACCCAGGAGGCGCGTACCATCGAGATTTCGCGCTCGTTCATCCTCGAGAATCCCTGGGGATCGGTCCTCGAAGTCCTAAAGCACGAGATGGCGCACCAGTACGTCCACGAAGTCCTTCGCGAGGAAGGAGACGTGCCGCACGGTCGCGCGTTCCGGGACACCTGCGCTCGGCTCGGGTTCGATGCGCGATCGTCCGGGGTGCCCGAGTCTCTTGCCGAGCATACGCACCAGAAGCTGGTCGAACGCATCGCCAAGCTCCTGGCCCTCGCCGAGAGCCCCAATCGCCACGAAGCCGAAGCTGCGATGGCCGCAGCCCAGCGGCTCATGGTCCGCCACCAGATCGACAGCTCGGCTGGAGATCGCTCGCACGTTTATTCTTTCGTTCATCTCGGTCGTCCGACCGGGCGTGTCCTCGAACACGACCGCCTCGTGGCCATGATTCTCGGCAAGTACTTCTTCGTCGATGTCATATGGATTCCTGTCTATCGGCCGCTCGAGGGCAAACGTGGCAGCGTGCTCGAGGTGTGCGGTTCGCCCGCCAATCTCGAAATTGCGGAGTACGTCCACGGCTTTCTCCACGACAGGGGACAGCGCCTCTGGGAGGAGCACAAGACCCTGCGGGCCATTCGGTCAAACCGAGACCGCCGGACCTTTCTTGCGGGTGTGATGGCGGGATTTGCAGAGAAACTGGCAGGGCAGGAAACCGTGAATCGATCGGAGGGCCTCGTCTGGGTAAAGGACGGGAATCTTTCGAATTATCTCCGCATACGCCATCCCCACGTACGGCATGTCAGGCATTCGGGACCGAGGCGCACGGACGCGTGGGCGCGCGGACGGGACGCGGGACGCGAGATTGTTTTGCACCGACCCGTGCGGGCCGCCGCGGCCACCAAGGGCCACCTCCTGTCGTCGCGTAAACCGTAGGACGCTCGACGCCGGGATCGCTCGGGTCGCCCCGGGGGTTGCCCCCCGGGGCTCCCACGGATCCGGACGTGCGGAACTACCGCATCCGGCTCTTCGGGTCACGGGTTTGCTACGCGTGAG
>JBEKXD010000031.1:0-61734 GCA_049512415.1 Polyangiaceae bacterium | reverse complement strand
ACTTCCTTCGATACCCCGACGACTTCCTTCGATACCCCGACGACTTCCTTCGATACCCCGACGACTTCCTTCGATACCCCGACGACTTCCTTCGATACCCCGACGACTTCCTTCGATACCCCTGCTCGGTGGGCATCGGGCTCGACTTGGGAGTCCGCCCTTGCGACGAGGGAGGTCACCTCGTCCTCGAGGTCGGGCGACTCCACGCCGTGGGGTTCGCTTAGGCGGCTCAGGCGACTCGGCGGGGTGGACTCTCCCCGCGAGCCCTCCGTCAGGGCCCCGCGATGAGCGCCGTCTGGACGACCTTTCCCTCGGCGGTCGGCGTGTAGGACGTCTCGTCGGAGATGAGCGACGGGAAGGTGCACGTGTTCGCGGCCGCATAGAACCCCCACGCCGTCCACGAGAGCTCGACGGGCGGCGCGCTACCGCCCTGCTTGTTCGCGTATTGAGTCACCGTCGTGTCGGTGGCCGTGGCGCAGGATCCGGAGCGGTCGCCGAACTCCGTGAGGATCACCGGGTACGTCGCGGCGACCGTCGAGATCGTCGGCAGGGCGCTCGTCCCCGTCTCGTAGACGTGCGCCGCATAGAGGATGTTCGTGCCCGACACGGCGTTGGCCTTGACGCCCGAAAGGTCGTTCGCCCAGTAGAGGCCGCCGATGATGACGAGGTTGTCCGCCGCGCCAGCCGAGCGCACGGCGTTGTAGAGCTGCTGCATGCCGACCACGGTGAACCCGTCGGCCGTGTCGTCGCCGCCGTTGAGCCAGAGGCTCCAGGACGCCGATGAGGGTCCCGGGCCGCGGCCGACGAAGGGCTCGTTGTAGAGCTCGAAGAGGACGTGCTTGTCGCTCGCGTACTTGGCCGCGACCTGCTGCCAGAACGTGAGCGAGTGGGCATCGGCCATCGCCTGCTGGCAATTGCCGGTCCCGCTCTCCGACGCGAGAAGGCATGCCGCGCCCACGCTGTAGGTTCCCTTGTCCGACCAGTGGAGGTCGAGGATGATGTCCATCCCGAATTGCTCGGCCCACTGGACCTGCTGGTCGACCGTGCCCGCGTAGGTCGGGTCGTACGACGTGTTGGACGGGTCATTGAGCCAGCAGTCCTGGTTGAGCGGGAGGCGAACGACGTTCGCGTTCCAGCCGACACCGGCGCCGCCCGTCGAGCCTGCGGCGGCCTTCTCGCTCATGATCTCGTAGTCGACCTCGCTCGTCGCACCGCTGCACGACCACTCGAGCGAGGGTTCGTTGACGCCTCGGAAGATGTGCACGTTGCCGGCGGAGTCGTGAACTACGTTCCCCACCACCGTGTAGCCTGCGAAGGAGCTCCCGCCCGAGCTCGACCCGGAGCTGCTGCTCGAGGACTTGCCCCCCGAAGAACTCGAACTGCTGCCGGACGAGCTGCTCGAAGACTTGCCGCTCGATGAGCCGGAACTGCTGCCCGATGAGCTGCCTCCCGACGAACTCGAGCTGCTCGATGAGCTGCCTCCCGACGAACTCGAGCTACTGCTCCCGCCAGCGTCCTGTTGCAAGGGCTCACTCGTCGCGCTGCTACACCCCGCGGCAGCGCACACGACACCCACCAATCCGACCTGAGCAAGCCCGCGACCAAGCATAATCATTGACTCCTTCGACCCTCACGCACATCGGTCGACATGTGTCGGCCGAACACGCGGCGCAGCGGTCGTAGTGCCCCTTGGGGCGCGGCCTGGCTCACCAATCCATCAGAGAGGCCCGCTGCCGGAGTGCGGCGCCAAAAGGCGCCCCGGAGCCTCGCGCGGACGGACAGTCACAGACAAACTTTGTGAGCCGCGATTGTGACCTGAGTATACTACCACGCTGCACCGGCAGTCCTGTACGACTGGGGACGCGAGCGCGAGTGCGCCCGTTCTTTCGCGAGCCGGGGCGGTGTCTCTATCTCTAACGGTATACGATCGAGGTGCGCTCGTGAATAAGCAGAAAGTGGCCTTTGGTGTTTCCATCTTCGCCCTCGCCGGCGCGGCCGTCGCCGCGGGCTGGGGGTGCAGCAGCTCGGGCACGACCAGCCCTTACTCGGCGACCAGTTCCAGCAGTTCATCCGGCGCGATGTCGACGTCGTCGAGCTCGGGCTCGGGGAGCTCCTCGGGCGGAGGCAGCAGCTCGTCGGGTGCCGGCTCCTCCAGCAGTGGCGGGGCGGGAACCACGTTGTTAATCGACGACGGGACCGGTACGGGGAACCAGATCGCCGGATATTGGTACACGTTCAGCGACCGGACGGTTCCGAACTCAGAGCCCTCAGTGCTCGCCGTCTTGGCGGACGGCGGCAATCCGCCCGGAACGATCAACCCTCTTGAGGGGACCGCATACACTGGCAGCACGGTCCAGGCGACACTGGGCGACGGAACGCAGGCATTCTACCGCGAATTCCAGGCCGCGGGAGAGTCGACCTGGGGCTGCGGTTTCGGAATGGACTTCAGTTCGCATCAGCCGACAGGCAGCGATGTGGTGCCATTTAACAACTGCCCCGGTAGCCCTCCACCGTACGAGCTTCCCGACGGGAGCACGACGATCTTCAACGACACGTTGCTCGACGCAGGCACGGTAGGCATCGTGCTTCCATACGACGCGAGCCAGTGGACCGGAGTTCAATTCTGGATCGCCACACTCGGCGCATCCCCCGCCACTCTCACGTCGGTCGTCGTCAACATCGACGACGATCAGACGAGCCCCTGGGGCGGCACCTGCGGCGCCTGCGTCGCTTCGGCGTCGACGACCGCACCGTTCGAGTGCTCGAACAGCTGGGCGCTGAAGATCGCGGCCACGCCCACGTGGACGCAGTTCAAGGTTCCGTTCGCCAGCATGAAGCCGGACAGCAACTGGAACAACCAGGGCCTCGTCAAGGGCGGGATTCACGCGAACAAGCTCTACAACCTGCACTGGAAGTTCGAGACGAACGGCACGCCGCTGCCGGCCGTTGACGTCGGCGTCGCGACGGTCGAATTCTACCTGTAATCGCCGACAGGTGGTCTGGGACGAGGACGGGCGGCCGGTGCGGCTCCCCGTCCTCGGTGCGTTTGTGCCCGCACGTCCCGATATCCGCCACGGATCCACGGATCCCCGCCGCACGGACGGTCGGTGTATCTCGGTCGAAGCCGAGCGAGGCCGGCGTCTCCTGGTGGTTCGAGCCGAGAAGGTCGGTGTATTTCGGCCGAGCCCGAGCGAGGCCGGCGGCGAGTCGCGCGGAGCCTACTTCCCGTAGGCTAGCCGCGCTCGCCACCGGGATCGCGAAGGGATCGGCCGAAAGACACCGGCCTTCTTACCACCGCCCGCCGACCACCACGCCGCCACCCTGGGGCGAGATCGCCGGCGCGAGCCGCAGGCCCACGAGGTGCAGCGCTCTCGCCCGGGAGGTCTCCCCTTCTCGCTTCGCGGCAACCTCGGCGGGCGCCGTGAAGTAGAGCGCCGCACCGGCGCCGAGCGTCAGAAGCGCTCCGACGAAGGCCACGTCCGCGACGACGGCGGACGTCTTGGCGTCGTTGTTGGTGCTCACGGCGCTCGCATCGCCGCAGGGGCTCGACGGACAGCGGGACTTCGCGTCGTTGCTCTTCGAGATGGCGTCCACTCCAAAGCCAGTCCCGATTCCCGCGGCCAGGATTCCGAACCCTCCGAGCGCCAGCCCCACGATCTTCTGCGACGACGGGGTCATCCCCGCGAAGCCCGCGGCCGGCGTCGCAGCACGATCGGGTGAAGCGCCAGGCGCCGGCTCTCCCGCCAGCGTGGACGCTCCCGGCAGGATCCAGGGCGCCGGCGCCGCGGTCGGATCTGTCTCGTCCTCGAGAATGGGGACCGTCACCGTCTTGATGGCCGGCGTCTTGCCGAACGTCACCTTGACCCACCAGGGCTTCTTGCCGTCCGCGCGGGCCTCGACGACATGCTCGCCCGGGTCGACAGGGACCGCGGTTCCCCACGCCGCCGATCCTACGGCCACGCCGTCGCGCCGCACTTCGAAGCGCGGCGCGGTGCTGACGTTCGGCTCGATCGCGACGGCCAGCTTCGAGAGCCTCGGTTCGAGCTCGGCGATGTGCTGCTGCGCGAACTGCTCGCGGTCGGTGCGCCCGGCCTGGCGCGCCTCGGAGACCACCTGGAGGAACTCGGCCCACGCCGTCGCGATCTTGCCGACCAGCTCATGGCACACAGCAAGCGCGGTGAGCGTGCCCGTGCCGGGGTCGAGCCGATAGCTCTCGGCCAGCTTCGGACACGCGGCCGCGTTGTTGCCGATCGTCATCAAGCCTTTGGCCTCGTCGAACAGCACCTGCGCCATCGCCGGATCGGACGCCGGAGCCGTGGCCCCGGGCGCGGGAGCCGGCGTCGTACCCTGAGCGTGTGCCTCGAGAGCCCCGAAAAGGCCTCCTCCCCATGCGCACGCGACCCCGGCGACCAGCATGCCGCGCCAAAACCAAGCAGACCTATTTGCGCGAGTCCATGACATGCGAGAAATTACTCGTTCCTTCCGCGGCGGGCGGCCGCTGCGGCGGCGCGACCCAGCGCGTGCGGGGTGGCGGGGGGACTGCGGCATCGGACGACTTGGACGAAGACGCGAGCGGGGGAGCCACGGGCAGCGACTCGATATCCGACGAGGCGGGCGTCGACGGCGCAGAGTCGGCGGCACCGATCCGAGCAACGGACGGCGCCGAGGACCGGTCCCCGGCCTCCGCAGGCTGCGACGGCGTGCCCGTGGCCAGTCGCACGGCTACGACGGCAGCCACGACCACGAGCGTACCGCCCCCGGCTGCCAGCACCCACAGCGGCGGCTTGGGACGCGGTTTCGGAGGGGTCGGCGTGACGGTGGCGATGCCCCTCATCGAGTGGTCGGACAGCGGCGGGAGAGAGGGCGCGCTCTGGAGGACCCCTGAGCTCTCCATGTGAGCCAGGATCTTCGCGCGCGAGGAGAGCGGCTCCGAAGCCTGGGCGTGGACCCAATCGCCGACGTCCGGGGCCGGCGCCATCGGCGCGGCTTGCTGCAGGGCGCGCGCCATCTCCCGCGCGGTATAGAAGCGCTCGGCCGGGTCGGCCCGCAGCGCCTGCAGGACCACCCTGTCGAGCTCGGGAGACACCTCGGAGGAAAATGCGCTGGGCGGCTCGATCTTCGCCGACAGGATGTTCGCAAAGGTCTGCAAGTCGTTGTCGGCGTGGTGCAGACGCCTTCGCGTGAGCATCTCCCAGAGCACGACGCCCGCCGCGTAGATGTCGGTCGCCCGCGTGACTTCCCCGTTCACTTGCTCGGGAGCCATATACCCGAGCTTGCCTTTGAGCTGACCGTTGCGCGTGCTCTGCATACGCACGGCCGCCTTCGCGACTCCGAAGTCGACGACCCGAGCCACCCCGTCGGTCCCGACCAGGATGTTCTGCGGCGACACATCGCGGTGAACGAGCTCGAGAGGATCGCCTTGGTCGCTCGTCGCCTCGTGAGCTGCGTGAAGACCCTCGAGCGCCCCCACGAGGATCGCCACCGTGATGGGAATCGGAATCGATTCCCCGCGGTCGCGCGACGCCCGCATCAGGCGGGCGAGAGACTCCCCCTCCACGTACTCCATGACGAGAAAAAGCTCGCCATCGGTCGCGACGACATCGAGCGTTCCGACGACATTCGGGTGACGGATGCGAGCCGCCAGTCTCGCTTCGTCGAGGAACATCGAGACGAATTCGGACTCCTTGGCGTACTGCGGATGCAGCCGCTTGATGGCCACCGTACGCGAGAAGCCCACCGGGCCCAGCAGCCGGCCGATGTGTACCGTCGCCATGCCGCCGGACGCGATTTCGTCGTAAAGCGCGTAGCGCCCGACGACGCGCGGATGCGCGGTCACGGATGAGGGCGACGACGATTGCGCCACAACCATAATGTTAACAGAACGTAACGCGTTTGCGAATGTCAGAAGGCCAAATGAGACCGAGGGCGCGCAGCCGAGGGGGCAGGACCAGCGCGCATCTTACGGGCCGACGAAGAAGTAAACATCGTCCACCCAGATGTCGAATGTAACATTCTCGCTCAACTGGAACTGGCAGCCGATCAACGCCGCCGAGTCAGTGAAGGTTGGGGTGCCGGCATCGCCCGTGTACCAGCTGGGCGGGCCCAAATCGCTGTAGTGCACCGTGAACTGTGCCCAGTTCTCCTTGAAAACGAGAGTGCTGCCATACTGAAACTCCAGCGCTTTCGTATTCGTCGACGTCACCTGAAACCGAACGTCGGTCGTGCCCGCGTCCGGACCCACGCGTCCCCAGAACACGAAACCGCTGTAGCTGGAGGCGTTGTAGGCCGCGCCGTTGTTCAGGTTGAACCCCATCCCTGCGGAACTCGACGCGGAATCACCCACCTCGCCGCTCACATGCGCTGCGTACGGGCTGACCCCCCCGTCTCGCGCCAACACCCCGATAATCGGGGCGGGACCCGCATCGGCCGGGGGGGTGATGGAGCTGAGGGAGTCGCAATACGTGAACCAAGTCCCCTTGACGCCGCCCGTTCCGTCCAGCCAGCCAGCGCTAGGACTCGTGCCCTGCTGATCGTCGATGAGCGTGAGCTGGAGGCCCGAGTCCATAACAATCGTGCCATCGCCCCCGCCGGCGGCATCGTTCGCACCACTTGTTGCGTCCGGCGCAGCGCTCCCATCCGACCCATCGCCAGGACTCGACGAATCCGCGGCGCCGTCCTGCGCGCTCGCCTGGTCCGGCTCGGTCGAGTCGTCCGAGCTGGCGGCGTCGGGCGCCGGGGCGTCCGCATTGTTCACCGCCTGGTCGGCAGATGCGTCAAGCCCGGCTTCGGCCGTGCTATCGAGGGTCCCGTCGGCGGCCGTCGTGCTCCCGTCCGTGGAATCGGCTAGGCCGTCTGCCGCCCCGACGTCCGTCGGGGACGCTTCCGCGCTGGAGTCAGCACTCCCGTCGGCGACACTCGCGTCGACATCGACGTCGCTCGCGTCCGACGAGAGCGCGATGTCCTCGATTCCAGCGATGCCCTCGCAACCGCACAGCGCCGCCGCGCACACCGCGGCCAGCGTCCAAGCGAACCTCTCAGCCACGTCCGCGCCGCCTTTCGCATCGATCCGGCAAGCCGCCACACTACCATTCGCGGAAAGTCCGCACCAAGTTATGCGGCCACCCCGCCCGGGCGAAGTTTCTTGAGCCATGGGGCCGCCTTCGTGCGACCATATCCGGCGCTTACGTACGCGCAGCGTTCGCCGGACGGAGCATGCCAATCGAGTTCGCGCGCGAAGAGCGCGCGTCAGAGACAGAGAACAAGGAGACTATTCCGATGCGGTTGCATAATTGGGGCGCTTTGACAGGTTGTGGCGTGGTCGTCGCGAGCATCGCGGTCGCAGTCGGCTGCAGCAGCTCGAGTGACGACAGCGGGAATACGAGCGACGCCGGAAACAGCTCCTCCAGCTCGAGCAGCAGCGGCTCCAGCTCGAGCAGCAGCAGCTCCTCCAGCTCGAGCGGCGGTGGCTCATCCTCCAGCTCGAGCAGCAGTGGATCCTCTTCTTCTTCCAGCTCGAGCGGCTCCAGCTCCTCCAGCTCGAGCAGCTCCAGCTCCTCCAGTTCGAGCGGCGGCTCGTCTAGCTCGAGCAGCTCGAGCGGCGCGGGCTCGTCCAGCAGCTCCGGCGGAGTTGCGGGCTCGTCGTCTGGTTCCAGTGCAACGGGCTGCGGCGACGCCGGGTCATGCAGTGCGCCGATCGTCACGGGAGCTCTGGCCCTCGGGGCCGGCTGCTTCCAGTCCACGGTCGGGGCCGGCGGCTACGTGTATTCGTACCAGGACACCGGCGGGAGCACGGCGTGCGTCGACACGGGTTCGGCCTGCGTCATCGGCTCGACGGTCGCTCAGGGCACAGCGTATTCGACGAACTGGGGGGCCGGCATTGGGATCAACGTCAGCCAGACGGCCCTCGGGAGCACCCCGGCCTCCGTGACGCCGACTGCATCTGGCCTCACGTATTCAGTGTCGTCCATCCCGACCCAAGGACTGCGCGTCGTCATTGGCAACAGCGGTGCGGACGTCTGCCACAACATTACGACGACGAGCGGCCAGATCCCGTGGTCCGATTTCGTCACCGACTGCTGGGACACCGTTCCGGACGGAGGCGTCTACTCGACGTCCGACGGGATCATCAAGGTGCAATTCCAGGTGCCCGCTGGCGGCACGCCGGGATCGTACGAGTTCTGCGTGAACTCGGTCTCGTTCTGATACTGCGGATCGGAGACTCTGAGGCGGGAGCATGACTGGAGGGGTCGGCGTTCATCGCGCCGACCCCGACCCCTGCTGTGCACGACGGACCCAGGGCCAAGGTCTGCGCGACAACGACGACGACCACGTCGACTTCTGCCCTTCCGGTCTTCCTATTGCACGTTCTCCCATCGGTTCCATGCGCACGGTAGGTTGCGCAAAAGGTCACGCGGCCGCCCCCTTCTCTCCGTCGTTGGATTGGGTCGTCAGCAAAACCGCCGCGTGGCTGACGATCGACCCATCCCTCGCGTCGACCGTCTGCTCGTAGTGAAGGACCTTGCCCTGCACGGGGCCCGGGGCGCACCGCAGAACGGACCAGATCGGGGCGAGGCCGCAGACGCGCCGTTCGTCGAGGTCGAAAATGACGTGCGCCCAGAAGCCGGCGCTGTCCCCCGCAGCGGCGCGAGCGAGCGACTCGAGGTCTTTGCGCTGAAGCCACCCGCGCTTGTCGCTGTCGTAGGGTCGAGGGTCTCCGAAGCGCGGCCCGACGTGGGCGAGGTCGGCCCCCGCCACGAACACGACCCGACCGGGGCGCTGCTCGGCGAGCTCGCGGACGGCGTCCAAGAAGCGGACGACGCCCTCGTCGCTGTCGGGGTTTGCGCCCGTCATCTGCGCCGCGCCGAGCCCCGCGAGAACGGGGACGATGCGAAACGGTCGCCCGCGGAGCACGTGCTTCAAGAACACGGCTTGAAACTCGAGAGAGTGCTCGCGCCGGTGGTTAGACTGGTCCGCGTAGGGATCGAAGGCGTCGGCACGACGGGCCAATAAGTCGATGGCCTCGAGGTCCGCCGCGAGGGTGCCGAACGGAGTCGCGAAGGACTGGCGGCAGAGGGCGAAGGGCTCCCGCATGGGAGCGTGCGACGTGCCGAAGAGGACGAACGTGTCGACCTCGGACGGGAGCTTCGACGCGAGCGCACGGTACGCGTGGCCATAGCCCACCGCGCCCCGCCACGGATCGATGTGTGGAGCTACCAGCGCGATGGGACGGCCCTCGGGGAGCCCCGTGTCGCGCGCCTTGGCGAGACACTCCTCTTCGATGTATCGAGCCAGAGCTCCCGGCTCGGCGTAGTACGCGCCGCCAGCGTAGGCTGCGGGGCGGACAGCGGCCGCCGGGGAGGGGTCGCGCGAGTCGACTGCGAGGGGGCGAAGAACGGGGGGCGAGGAAGCGTCCATCGTTCTTTCTGACTACTCTAGCCGCGCGATGCGCGCACTGCGGGAGACCCGAGAGAGCGACGGTTGGGCGGCCTCGTCCGAGCGCGCGCAGCTGCTCGCGATCTATGGGACCGCGGACGCCCTCTTCGAAGGCTGGACGTGCGCGTGCGGGCTCAAGCCAGACTGCTGTCACTTCGGGGTGACGGGGCGAGAGCCCTACCCAACGGCGGTCGAACTCGCGGAAGTGCGCTTCGCGGTCCGGGCCGCCGGGTTCGCGTTGCGGCGCCCCCAAGACGTCAGCCGCGGAGGTCGGCGCCTTCCCGGCGCGCTGGACGAGCGGAGGTGTCCCCTGCTCTCGCACGACGGGCGCTGCCGCATCTACGCGTCGCGGCCGTTCGGGTGCCGGACGCACTTCTGCGACCGGGCGACCGCTCCATGGGCAGCTCGTACGAAGCCGCCGCGGGATGCCCTGAGGGAGCTCGGGGCGCGCATCGCGGACTTGTCGGCTCGGTTTGCGCCGCGCGACCCTCGGCCCCGACCGTTGGTTCGCGCGCTGGAGGGCACGTGAGCGGGTAGTGCGCCACAGAGCTGTGTTTGCGAACGCGCGCAAGTTAGCGCTTACCTTTCGCCTTTTCCAAACGATCGAGGGCAGTGACGTCAGCGATGTCCTGGGGCCGACCCGCGGCGCGCTTGTTCGCGATGAGGTCGGCGAGGCCGATCACTGCGCAGCTCACCGAGCCGAAGGACGTCAGGAGTCTTCGAGGCCAGGCGTCCTCGAACCGGACGCCCTCTATCTGCGTCAGGATGTCGATGCGAGACGGCGGCTCCCCCATCTTGAAGCCGGTCCCAGGTACTTCGAGATCCCTTTCGCAGAGGTCGCCAAGAGGCGCACCGAAATCGCGCAACGCTCGCATGACCCTCTTCGCATTTTCTGCGCTGGCCTCGACCCAGAGATCGAGGTCTTTCGTCGCTCGAGGCCTTCCGTGAACGCCCACGGCGTAGCCCCCGACGACGAGGAACCGGGCTTCAACGGCGCTCAAGGCGGTAAGCAGATCGAGGAAGTCGGCGTTCATGCTTTTCCGGGTGCGAGACCTGGTGGAGCTCCTCACTAAGCTCCCAGACGGCCTCGGCACGGGCCTCGATGGGAAGGCGATCCCAGAAGAGAGCGTCGTACTCCGTCATCTCTTCCCAGCCTCCGCGGAACACAACGGCATCCCAGCCGGCCCTCTTCGCCTTTCGCTCGGCGGCGTTCACACTCGCATTCTACCACTCGCGGACGACGTTCGCCCGCAGGCTCACGACATTGCCATCGGCTTCTCACTAACGCCAAACCGTCCCGGATGTTGCTTTCCGACGACGGGAAGCGTGACCACGACCGTCGTCGACGGGAGCGGCACCGGCAACACCGAGACGATGTCGTTCACCCCCCTCTGCGGCGAGACCGTCCTGACGACCGACGGCGCGACCCGAGCGGTCACGCTGGCGCACTGCCTGTAGGACGCCGGAGAGACGGGCGCCCCCGCGGAGGGGCCCTCGGTAGAGGCCCCCTCGTCCGTCGCTTGAAGCACGGGGTGGGCTCCGCGCCCGAAATCGGCCGACGTTCTCTTTCCCCCGTCCGAACAAACGCTCTACCCTGCGCGCCGCACCCATGAGACTCGGGAGCCTGCTCGGACCGGACATCAAACAAATCCTCCGCGAGGATCCCGACCAGCTGCGCGCACTCGCTGACGAGATCCACCCTGAGGACCTCGCCGACATCGTGGGCGAGCTCGAGCCCGACGAGGCCGCCGAGCTTCTGGCTCGCTGGCCTGCTCAGGACGCGGCCCCCATTTTCGAGCGTTTGCAGGAGCACGCTCAAGAGGAGCTCGTCGAGCAGATGGCGCCCGAATCGGTCGCGGTCATCGCGAGCGAGATGGCGCCCGACGACCGGGCGGACCTCTTCAGCGCCCTGTCGGACAAGGCCAGCGAGCAGGTGTTCGAGGCGCTCACCAAGGTCGACCCCGAAGCCGCCCAAGAGGTGCGCGACATCGAGAAGTGGCCCGACACGAGCGCCGGGCACTTGCTCACGACCGACTACGTGGCCGTCACCCCTCGCCAGCGCGTCGAAGAGGCCCTCGACCTCGTTCGCCGGCATGTCCGGGAGCACGAGGATTCGGTCCAGGTTGTGTATGTCCTCGACGGAAAGACGTTGGCCGGTGTCGTGGCCCTGAGCGACCTCATCGTCGCAGAGCCGAACTTCGGCATCGCCGAGGTCATGCACGCCCATCCCATCTCGGCGCCGCCGACGATGGATCAAGAGGACGTCGCGCGCCTCATGGCCAAGTACGACCTCACCGTGATGCCCGTCGTCGCGGACGACGGCGACATGCTCGGAGTCATCACGATCGACGATGTGGTCGACGTCCTCTTTCAGGAGCAGACCGAGGACGTTCAGAAGATCGGCGCCGTCGAGCCGCTCGATCTGCCCTACTTCCAGACGAGCTTCCTCACGTTCATTCGCAAGCGCGCCGGCTGGCTCGTCATCCTGTTCGTCGAGGAGTTCTTCACGCAGACGGCCCTGCGCTTTTATGACCCGATCATGGAGGCCGTAAAAGGAGCCTTGCTCTACGTGCCGCTGCTTATCTCGGCCGGCGGCAACTCGGGCTCCCAATCGTCGACGCTCGTCATTCGAGGCCTGGCGCTCGGCGAGATCAAGATGCGGGACTGGTGGCGTATCCTCGCGCGAGAACTGGTCATGGGAATCATCCTCGGTTGCATGATCGCGGTCATCGCGATGGGCCGCGTCCTGATGTATCCCGACCAGAGCTTGCTCTTCGCGCTGACCGTCGGCTTGACGGTCCTCACGATCATCGTCGCCGGCTGCACGGTTGGGGCGATGCTACCGCTCCTCATGAAGCGGCTCGGCATGGACCCGGCCACGAGCTCGACGCCGTTCATCGCAAGCCTGGTGGACACGCTCGGCGTCATCATCTACGCGCACGTCGCGATGGTCGTCATGCACGACGTCATCGCTGCGGCGCAGGCCCACGGACCGGTGCGGTAGTAGAACGCACCCTCACACGCGGACGACGTCGAGACCGAGCGCCTCCGCGTGCTCAAGAATTCGCGCATCGCGCGTCGCAGGCGGGACGCCATTGTCCAGCGCGGTGCCGACGGACCCGCGGGCCTTGTCGATCCGACGGAGACCCTGCTCATTCCAGCTCGACCTTGCTCCACATCTCGCGGCGCATTCGCTCCCGCTGACGGTCCGTGCGGGTGATGATGCGCGCGGCACTCCACGCCGCGAGCAGCTCCCCTTCCTGACCCAGAGCGGGCAGCGTGCTCGGTCCGACCGCGTAGGCGCCGCCGAGCGGCGTGCGTATCGGCTCCGCAGCGATGCCGTACAAACCCGGAGGGTCGATCCGCCACCGCCCCCTCATGGGTTCCGCATCGAGAGTCCCTCCGCTCAGCCGCAGGACGGCCCGATCGACGTCCTTGCGCGTCCCAGACCGGTAGTCCCAAAGGGGCCGCCCATCGTGCGGCGAGTCGACGACAAGATAGTGGCACTCCACGAAAGGGAGCATGGCCTCGACCGTCGCGAGCACCGCTTCGCGCGCGCGCCCGAGGGGCAGCGGGGAGCCTTCCGGAAACGATGCCTCCGCGACGAGCAGAACCGCCCCCTCGACACCGCACGGCGCTCGGGAGCGCTGAAGGTGGACGAGCGGAGCGTCGTCGCGCGGGCCGCTTCGATGGGGCCACATAGGAAGAAGGAAGCTCTCTTCTCCGAGCGGCTCGGGAAGGGCCTCCTTGCGCACGATCATCGAGACGACGAAGCGCCACTCCGCCGGCAGCAGAAAGGGCAAGGCACCGAGCAGCCTCCGCGGAGGATCGAAGTCGAAGGTCAGGTCGAGCAGTTCTCGGGTGGGACGGTCGGTCACGACGTACTCCACGCCGGTCGGAGCCTCGTCGCCATCGAGCAGAACGCCGGTCACGCGGCCTCTGCGGTGAATCAGGCGCAGGGCCCGCTCATTCAATCGCGTCTCTCCGCCGTGCGCGCGGACGCGGTCCACCAGGACGTCCACCAGGTCTTGCTCGCCGCGAGCCAGACTGAAGAGCCCTCGGGTCCACGCCCCGTGGAGCCTCGCCACTGCGAACTCCGGCAGGTCGACCGCGTAGCTCGTGAACCGAGCGGGGACGTCGACGATCGACCGATACTCGTGGTCGCGCGGAAACTCCGCCATCAGGGCAGCGCCGCGAGGGACCCCGAGCCGCGGCAACGCCGAGGCGATCCTCGCGGTCTCCCTCCGCTCCCAGAACGTCCCCGGCGGCCAGACGACGTCGCGCTCGAAGGCCGCATCGGTGGCCGCATTGGTGTCCGCGAGCTCTCCGTAGAGTTCGTCCACCACGCGCCGCACCTCGGGGTACGTGCGGTCGATCTCGCGGCCGAAGAGCGTGACGTCCGGCAGGACATCGAGCCGCAACTTCGGCGCGAGGACCTGGAACATCGGGTCGAGCGGCAGCAAGCGCCGCCCGAAGGTCTGCGACAGCGCGAGTTCGACCATGACGCGGGTCCACGCTGGGGACGACGCGGCGTGAAACGTGAACGCGCGCCGCGCGAGGGCTACGCCGTCGTAGAAATAGTGCAGGGGCCTCCAGCCCTGCCCGAGGACGAGAACTCGCCATGAGCGCCGCGCCAAGAGCGCAGCCGTGGTCAGCGCACCGATGCCCGCTCCGAGCACCGCCACGTCGAAGTGTTTGCTCAATGCGAGCGCGCCTCCCTGTGCGAAGTCATCGTCCCATCACTCGCAAACCGAGCGAGGTGGAGGCCCCGTGGACGACGACGCGCGGGCGGGTCCCCGGTCCAGAGCTTGGCAGGACCTCGACGCGCCCCTCTGCGAACCACTGGAGCACTCGCGCGACCAAGACGTGCTCCTGCTCGAGAATTCGCTCGGCCAGGGACGCCTCGTCGTCGTCGGCCAGCACGGGCACCGCGGCCTGCGCGATGATCGGACCGGTGTCCATTCCCCGGTCGACGAAATGGACCGTGCAACCCGCGATGCACACGCCGGCTTCGATGGCCTGCCTCGGGCCGTGTAGACCCGGGAACGCCGGCAGGAGCGCCGGATGAATGTTGACGATTCTCCACGGGAACGCGTCCAGAAGCACGTCCGAGACGACGCGCATGAACCCGGCGAGCACGACGAGGTCCGCGCCCCGGGCACGCAGCAGCTCAGCGACCGACGCATCGAAGGCGCTCCGGTCGGGATAGCTGCGATGGTCGACGACGTGCGTGGGGATGCCGGCGGCGCGCGCGCGCTCCACGGCACGAGCGCGGGCCACGTTGGACACGACGACCGCCACGCGCGCATCGAGCGTCCCGGCTTCGACCGAGTCGATGATGGATTGCAGGTTCGAGCCGGAGCCCGAGACGAGCACCCCGAGCGAGATCACGAGGGCCACTCCACGCGCTCTTCGAAGGGACGGTCGAGCGGCACGCGAACGACTCTCCCGGCTACGAAGGGCGACTCGCCGGCTGTTCGCAGGAGCTCCAAGGATCGGCCGGCCTCGCTCGGCGGCACGACGATCACGTACCCGATCCCGACGTTGAAGGTTCGCCGCATTTCCGCTTCGTCGACGCCGCCGGCGGCGAGCAAGTCGAACACGCCCGCGCGAGGCCACATGGGCCCGAACCGTACGCCGAATCCTTCGGGCAGCACGCGCGGGAGATTTCCGGCAAGGCCCGCGCCCGTGATGTGGCTCATCGCGCGAACGGCGATGGCGGCCCCGATGAGGGCCCGGACGGCGCGAGCGTAGAGCCGCGTCGGGGTGAGCAGCGCCTCGCCGACGGTGCGACCCCCGAGCTCGGTGGGGCGATCGCCGAGGCCTAGCTTCATCTCCTCGAACAGCACACGCCGGGCGAGGGAGTATCCATTCGAGTGCAGGCCGCTCGACGGCAGAGCGATCACCGTATCCCCCTCGGACACGGCAGACCCGTCGATGAGCTTCTTGCGCGCGACCACACCCACCGAAAACCCGGCGAGGTCGTATTCCCCCGGTGCATACATCCCCGGGAGCTCGGCCGTCTCGCCGCCGAGCAGTGCGCACCCACTCTCCTTGCACGCGGCCGCGATGCCGGCGACGACTTTCTCGGCCACGTCGAGATCGAGCTTGCCCGTCGCGAAGTAGTCGAGGAAAAAGAGCGGTCGCGCGCCGCTGGTCAGCACGTCGTTGACGCACATGCCGACGAGGTCGAAGCCGATGGTGTCGTGCACGCCGGTGGCGAACGCGACCTTGAGCTTCGTCCCGACGCCGTCGGTTCCGCTGACGAGCACGGGCTCGTCTACGTCGGACGGAACGCGGCACAGTCCCGCGAACCCGCCGACGTCCGAGACCACCTCGGCGATGCGGGTTGCAGCCGCAAGAGGCTTGATCCGCTCGACGAGATCGTCGCCCGCATCGATGTCGACGCCCGCGTCCCTGTACGTGAGGGGCATAGTCCGCGGCACGCTAGCTACTGCGACCGAGCTGCGCCAGCGCAGTCAGAACTGAACGCCCGTGTCGATATAGTAAGCGTCGTACGGAGTGGCGTCGTCGGTCGATGTCCAGCTCTTGATGGCGTCCGACGCTACGAGCGACGTGCCTCCGGGGTCGGTGATTCGGATCGTCACGGGAAGCTGGAACGGACCCGCCCCTTGCGGGATGACCCAGTCGCCGGAGCGCTCCTGGGGCCGCGCCGCCGTGTAGTTCTGGTCGCGCACCAGGGCCACCCAGTCCCCCGAAGGCAGCTGCGCTTCGACGCTGACTACGGATCCGAATCCGCGCACGTTTACGACGGTGAGGGCGAAGTAGTAGGGCCCTGCGCTAGGCAGGATCCGGAGATACACGTTGCCCGGCACCGGGCACGGAACCCGCTGATAGCGCGTGGGGATGACGCCCTCGGTCATGTTCCCTCCGATGACACCGGTCTGGAGACGCGACATCGCGACGTCCGACAGGTCGAGATGGAAGCTCTCGTTTGGCAGGGGGTCGTGATCGGCGGCAGGAGGCGGCGGTCCCGGGGGAAGCGGGCAGCCGTACTTGAAGCCCGGACCGCCATCGGGAGCGGTCATGATCTCCCCGCAGTGGTCGCGCCCTGAACCGCAGCACCACTTCGAGTTCGGCGCGCAAGGACACGAATCGACGACTTGCAGGAGGATGGGCGGCGTGTAGTTGGGGTCCGTCGGCGCATAGTCCGTTCCGTCGTCCTGCGTGCGCACGAGCTCAAAGCACTCGCCGCAGCTCAAATAATTGTCGTCATTGCCCGGCAGGCTCGACCAAAACTGCGTGTAATAGTTGCCGCCTGGAGCCGCGAAGTTGCCGCGGAGAAGTATGCCGCCGTCCGGCTCGGCGCAGAGGTCGGGGTACGCGCCGCAAAAAGCCTGGCAGCCTTGTATCGTTTGATTGAAGCTGTCCGACGAGGAGCAGACCCCGTAGTAGCCGAATTGACAGGCTCCTCCCGTCGTTTCGCCGAAGTGCGTCGACCGCGAATAGTGCCACGGCTCGTCGTCGCTCAGCGAGTGCACTTCAGGCCACTGTCCTGAGACGCAGCCCTTGCTGTTCACGGGAACGCACATGGCCATTCCGCCGTCGCACTGCGAGCAGTCGGCCGACGTATTGTCATTGCTGCAGTACTGGCCGCAGCACACGTTGTCGACGACGGCCCAGGACGCTCCACAAGCCCCCGCCTCGACCGGAGGATGCGCTGCCGCTTCGCGAGGCGCGACGTCCCAATCGTAGACGAAGGTCCCCGCCCCGGCGTCGTCGGGACCGGCGCCCGAACTGCTCCCTGCGCTGCCGCTTGAACTACCCCCCGCGCTGCCGCCCGAACTGGTGCCCGCTGCGCCCGAGCTGGTCCCCATCCCGCCCGAGCTGCCGGTCGACGTTCCCCCTGAGCTGCTGCTCGCGCTGGCGCCGGAGCTGCTGGTTGCGTCCGCTCTGGACCCTCCGCCGTCGTCCGGGCCCACCGTTCCGTCCACGCCCGACGCCGAAGAATCGCGCTCCGAAGCGCACGGGCACGCGTCCCACGTGGACGAGGCCGGGTTGCAAACCTGCGTGCCCGACGTTCCGTCGCTGCACTGACACGTCGCCACCGCGCCCGCGTCGCACGTGCCGCTGGCTTGGACCGCTGCGCCAGAGCCGTTCGACGCGCAGCCGCACATCGTCGCCACGACGACCAGCGCGCTCCAAAGGCTGAGGCGCTCGTAAGCTATTCGCATGGGAAATGCCCTCTACGCTCAGGCACTATAGACCGGGGAGGGCGCTCCGTCGCGATGACCGGCGCCAGCCATAGCCCGACGTCGACGGGGGGCGCCTTGCGGCCCCCTCGAGTTCCCGCGCGCTCGCTCTCACCCGTCCATTGAGCGCCCTCGCCGCCCGCCGACGCCCCTCACCGATACGGATACGGTACGTACGGCACCCGCGGGTGGGCGACGTACGCCGCCACCGACGGCCGGCGCCATTGAAGGTCGGCGTATTGCTTCAACTCTGACGGTATCGCGTCGCCGCTGCAAACCAGGCGCTGGAGGGTGAGCGCCAGCTCGGCGTCGGCGAGGCTCCACGCTTCGAAAAGCGCCGACGCGCCTGACGGGAGCAATCGTCGGGCCACTTCGATGACTCTGTTGGCCGACGCCCGCGCCTTGTCCGTGAGCGGCGCCTTCGCCGGCTGACCGTAGAAGATCGACACGGTCGGCCGCTCGGCGCGAAGGGGCGCCACGACATCGCTCCGCAGCCAAGACAGGACCTGGCGACAACGGGCTCGCGAACCGACGTTCGCGGGCAGCACGCTCGGGTGACCGGGCGGCGGGAAGACCTCTTCGAGATACTCGACGATGGCCTGGGATTCGGCCAGCGCGAACCCGCCATGCTCGATCGCCGGAACTCGAGCCGTCACGGTCTTCTGGGCGTATTCGGGGCCGTGTTGTTCGCCGTCGCCGAGGGAGAGCTCGCGGACCTCGAAGTCGACGTTCTTCTCGGTGAGCGCGACGAAGCATGAAAACACGTACGGACTGATCCAGAACTTGTCTCCGTAGAGAATCACTGGGAAGCTCATGGCCCCACAATATCGAACTCGACCCCCGAGGCAACGTTCGAGTCTTCACCCGTCCGATGCGTCGTCCCGGACGACGACGTCGATCGCCCGCAGGACTTCGACGCGCAGCAGGCCCTTACGGTCCGCACGGATCGGGCTGCCGTCCAGTTCGGCCAGCGTGAACGTGTCGACGACGGCGCCGTCTTTGGTCGTCGCCTCGGAAGCCACGATCTGCACACGAGCTGTCGACAGGGCGCGAGTGATCGCAAGGAGCAGGCCGGGGCGATCGAAGGTCTCCACCGTGAGCAGGGTGTGACCTTGCGCTGGGGCATTGCCGAACGCGACGCGCGTCGTGAGCGTGGACGAGGGTCGGGGCCTGCCGGCAGCCCGCGGTTGCCCGGCCAGCGCTTCGACCGTGAGCTCCCCCGTCATGAGCGACCCTAGCACCCGGGTCACTCCGCGAGCGTCGTCTTCCACGATGGGACTGCCGCGGGCTCGGCGTAGCCAGAAGAGATCCACCGCCTCAGGACCGGCGGCTAGAGTCCGCGTAAATACCTGCGCCCCGACGACATCGAGCAAGTGCGCGAAGAGAGCGGCGCTGATAAAGGACAAAAGTCCCGGTCTGTCGTCCGCGACGACGCACATGACAGCCCCTCCCTTGGGCAGTGGGTGCCAGATCTCCGCGTGAGCCGGAGCACCGGCACGGCGCTCCGTGATCGCCGCGTGCTCGCGCGCATCGTGGACATCGAACCGCTGTCGATATCGAGCCGGCATGGATTCCATGAACTCGACCGCGGGGTCCCACAGCTTGGAGATGGCGCTCATGCATCCGAGCGTGAGCTTCCCAGCGCTCGCCGACGTTGCGGTCCCATTTCGTTCGTGTAACAGGCCAGCCGTTCTCGGCTATGCGCGGGCGGGAGACTTGGCGATCGACGTCACAGCGTGCATGAGTTCGACTGGCACGGCGATCACGACAGTATTGGACGGCGACGGCCCGAGTCCGTCGATCGTCTGAAGCGTTCGGAGCTGCATCGCACCCGGACTTTCGGCCATCGTCTTGGCGGCCGCGGCGAGGTTCATCGCGGCTTCGCGGTCCCCTTCGGCCTTGGTGATCGTCGCTCTCTTCTCGCGCTCGGCAGAAGCCTGCCGCGACATCATCTTCTTTAGCTCCTCGGGCATGTTGATGTCCTGGATGCGTATGCCCTTGACGATGAGCCCCCATCCCTCGGTGTCCTTCTCGACGTTCGCTTCGATGGCCTTGCCGATCTCCTCGCGCTCGACGAGCAGCTGGTCGAGGCTCATCTGTCCGATGACGTCGCGGAGAGAAGTCTGCGCATACTGAGAGATCGCGTACCTGTAGTTCTGGACCTTGATGAGCGCGTCGGCGACGTTGCCCACTTGGAAGAAGAGGACACCGTTGATCTGGACCGGCACGTTGTCTTTCGTGATGACCTGCTGGGTCGGAATGTCCAGCGTGAGAACCCGCGTGTCGATGAATCGCGTTTGGTCGACGAGCGGGATGATGATGAAGAGCCCGGGGCCTTTGATGGACGAGTACCGACCGAGACGAAACACGACGACCTTTTCCCACTGAGCCGCGAGCTTGATGCCGGAGGACAGGATGATGTCCCCGAGCAGCCAAGCGAGGGCGACGACGATGCCCACCTCCGGGCCGGCTTGAGCCGCACCCAAGCTGACCGCCGCGCCGACCGCACCCACGATGATGAAAACGAGGATCGAAATGGTGTTGACCATGAGACCTCCCTAACGTTCACGTGCCATGCAGCCGCAGACCGAGGGGCGCGCGGCCACCATTCGAGGCCTCACCAGAATCGCTCAGAATCCTCCTCGCGTCTCCTGGAGTCAGTCGGCGGACGCTCCCGAGAGCGTCGGAGCTACTCCCCCTCGTCCTCTTCGGCCTCTCCGTCCTCTTCGTCCTCTTCGTCATCGAAGTCGTCGTCGTCTTCGTCCTCGAACTCGCTCGGCTCGGGAGCTTCTTCCTCTTCCTCCGAATCTGCAGCCACGCGTTTCTCGAGCTTCAGATCGACGCCCACATCCCCGAGCTGCGTGTCGAGAAGCTCGAGGAGCTCGTCGACGTCATCGCCGGACCATTCCTCGAGCAGATCGGTCAGAAACTCGAAGAAGTCACCGCTATCGAGCCGCCGCTCGATCTCTTCGACCTGTTCTTCGCTGAAGGTCTCGAGGATGTCCTCTCGGAGCGGCTCGATGTCGCCTTCCTCGATCGCGTCTTGCGCGGACAAGCGGATCTGACGGACGGCACGTTTGTCGAGATAGATCTCCATCGGTCGGGCACTCCGAGTATGCGAAGCAGCCGCGGGCTGTCAACGTCCGCGTGCTCAGCTTAGCGAGTGTATGCTGGCAGCGCGTTGCCCAGATCGACGACGACCTACCGAACGCGACCCCTCGGCATTCTCCGCGAGGCGACCGACGCCGTACGCGTTGGGCTCTGCGCGGCCGCGGCCACCGTCGGGGCGTTCGCTCCCGACGCGCGGGCCGAGCCACCCGCCAGTTTGGCGACTGGCGGTGTGCAACCGCGAGCCGTTGGGGAGCACTCTTTGCCCCAGCTCGATTCTGAGGCTCCACGGTGGACGCTCCCCAATCCCTCGGGTGCCGATATCCCCGAATCGATGACTCCGCCGCCACCTACCGGCCACGTCTTCCTCCAATTCGGCGTCGCGCTGGCTGCCGAGGCTCTGATCGCGCCGGGAGACTTGTGTTCCGGTCCGTCGGACCAGTGTGTTCTCGGCTCCGGCGCCGGGATCATCGCGCGTGCGGCATTTCGTGCCAGCGACCAACTTTTCCTAGGGGGCGCCTACGAGGTCAGCAAGCACGACGCCCACGAGCTGTATCGTCTCGCCACACTGCAACAGATCCGAGTGGAGGGCCGTCGATACTTCCCCACCGGGCGCGATGTCGTTCCGTTCCTGCTGCTCGGAGCGGGGGTGGCCGCCTACGGCAACGAACTGGCGATCGAGACCCTCGGGCCGACGGCCACGGTCGGGGCGGGGCTCGAGATCCAGCTTGGGGGCCCCGTGCTCGTCTGCTCGATCGCCTATCGCCCGACGCTCTTTCAGGCGTGGACGGACCCGAGCATGCCGAGGCATGACGCGGGCGTTGCGCACTTCCTTTCCGTCGAAATCGGACTGGAAGCCCAGGACCGGATGTAACCAGTACCTTGACTGACCACCGTGCGCTGTTGTCCCATCGCGCAGCGTGATTTGCTCGAGGTGCGCAAGGGACAACGAACCGCATCTGGTCTACTGCAAGGAGTGTGGCCAGCGGCTGACCCCGCGAACGACGCCACCGACGCCGCCCGAGGGGGTGGCCAAGGTAGGCGCCAACGACGCGGAATCCGCGCTTGTGTGCCTTCTATGCGGGAGCACCAATCAGCGCTCGATGCGCTTTTGCGTGTCCTGCGGTCACGTTCTCGCGTCGATCGCGCCGGCCGCAGCTGCGCGCATCGATGTGCGTCCCGAGGCGACACCGCTCGCCGCGAAGACGTCGGAGGGTGCCCCGGTGGCGCCGCCGAGCGTCGGGGGAGCTCGAGGGGGGCCGCGGAGCGCCCCCCTCGTCGAGGATGCGGGAGCTCGAGGGGGGCCGCGGAGCGCCCCCCTTGTCGGGGAGGCCAACCAAGGGGACCCGCTGGCGACCCACCAGCGCGCCTGCCCGCGGTGCCGCGCTGCGTCCGACGCAGGGGCTCACTTCTGCCGCGTATGCGGGGCTGCGCTCGGGGACCCGCCGGGCACGGCGGGCTTCTCGGTCTCGTCGCACACGCCCTCGACTCCGCCGCCCGCGCCCCCAAACCCAATCCTCGCGGGCACGCGCGAGTCCACATCATTCGCGGCCAGGGCTTCGCAACCGGCGAGGCCCCCGTCCACGCAACGGGCCACCCCCAACCCTCCGGTGGCGCGCACGCCGATGCCGCCACCGCGATCGCTACCCAATAACGCCATCACACACGTCGAAGGCGCAGAGGATGCTCCGTCCGGGCGGCTCGTCCTGATTGGGCGCGATGGAGGGGAAGGCCCGACATTCACTCTCCGTGACACCGTCGACATCGGCCGCATCGAAGGCACCGTCGTCGTCGCGGACGATCGTTACTTGTCGCCGAGGCACGCGAGGATCGTGGCCCGTAGGGGCGGCTATTATCTAAGGGACCTCGAGAGCACGAACGGCGTATTTCTGCGAATTCCGTTTTTGCGCGGCGAGTCGACCAGAGCTGATCCTCGCACCCCGCTAGACTCAGAGCAGGAGCTCGGTGCCCAAGAATTGTTCCTGATCGGACAGCAGGTGCTAAGGTTTGAGGTTGTGAAACACGCGGAGGAGGGGCTCGGTGTCGCCTCGGAAAATGGCACGCTCCTTTTCGGAACCCCGGCCACACCACGGTTTGCCCGTATCAGTCAACGTACGGTCGAAGGTGTCATCCGTGACGTATTTCATGTGCGCAAGACGGAAACGGTCATCGGTCGAGAATCGGGTGATATCGTATTTAGCGACGACCCCTTCGTTTCGCGCCGCCACGCCGTCGTACGCGTCCTTCCGTCGCCCGGCACGACCGCATGGCGGTTCACCCTCGCCGACCTCAGCTCTTCCAATGGCACGTTCCTTCAGATACGGGAGGAAGTTCGCTTGAGGCATGGAGACCATTTCCGCGTAGGCCAGCAGCTCCTCCGACTCGATCTCGACGCCGCTACTTCTTCTGGCGCATGACGGCAGCCCACACGTGACGCAGACCGAGACTACCCGCGACGCGCCCGCGCTGGCCGACTCGAAGGAGCCTTCGAGCGGTCCGGAAGGGGAGATCCGCGTACGCGCATTCGCCAAAACCGACGTCGGGCAAATCCGCGAACACAACGAAGACAACTTCCTCGTCGCCGACCTGAGCAAACGGCTACGCGGCCTCCTGGCCTCCAACTGCGACGGCACGGTGGGACAGCACGGGTTTCTCTTCGCGGTGTGTGACGGAATGGGTGGGGCGGCGGCCGGCGAGATCGCGAGCCAGCTGGCGGTCGACGTGCTCTACGAGCAGATGTCGGCAATCGCCTCCAATTCGCGCCCGCTTTCGCGCGACGACCTCGCCCGCCGCCTCGTTCGCAGCATCGAAGAGGCCGGTCAAAAGATCTTTCATGAGGCGAAGCTCGACCGGACGCGACGCGGGATGGGGACGACGGTGACCGCCGCCGCACTCATGGACAATTTCTTGTTCTTGGCCCAGGTCGGAGACTCCCGCGCGTACATCCTGCGCGAGGGCGAGCTCGTGCAGGTGACGCGGGATCAGTCGCTCGTCAATCAATTGATTGAGGCCGGTCAGCTGACCGAGGAAGAAGCCGAGACCTTCGAGCACAACAACATCATCCTTCAGGCCCTCGGAACGTCGGAGACCGTGCAGGTCGATCTGACGTTTTGCGAGCTCCACGGTGGCGACAAGCTGCTTCTCTGCTCCGACGGCCTGAGCGGCATGGTGCGTTTCGATGAGATTAGGGAGGTACTGCGGACCGCGCCCGACCCGGCGAGCGTGTGCTCCATACTGACCGAACGCGCCAACCTCGCGGGCGGGCACGACAACATCACGGTCATCGTGACCCAGTTCGAGGGCGATCGTCTTCCAACCGCATCCGCGCAGACCGAAGCCCTGCGGTACCGCAAGTATCCCCTTCCCGAGTCCGCCGCCGACCCCACCGAATCGCACCAGAATACGTTGGCAGACGAGCTCGACCCCGGAGGCCCCGCTCTTTCGCAGCAAGAGGGCCCGCGGAGCCTGTCTCCCCCTGTCTCCCTGGCAACCCCGAGTCTCCACCCTGCGGCTCCGGCGCCCTTCGTGCCCGAACCAGAGCCGACGGACGACGGGGAAGACCGGATCCACATTCCGGGAACGCACGTGCCGTGGTGGATCGTCGTCGCGCTCGTGCTCAGCGTGATGGCCACGCTGACCGCGATGGCGTGGTTTCTGTTGCGATAGCGCCGCGGGTGGCTCGGGCTGCCAGCTCCAACGCGTAGCGAGCCACCGCATCGCCGGAATCGATCGCCAGCGCAGCGCGAGCCGCATCGCGAGACCCCTTAAGATTGCCACTGCCAAGTCGCGCGATGGCGATCCAAGCCCATGCGGAACCAACCCGCGCTCGATCGGACCCACTAGCAACTGTCGCCAACGCAGCCTCCGCCTCGGTCCAATCGCCGCGGGCGAGCGACTCGCGCGCCGAGAGCAGAACGAGTGACGCTTTGTCTCCCAACCTTTCCCGTGCGGCGGCGAGCACTTCGTGCGCTTCTGCGAACCGGCCGAGCGCTGCGAGCGCTTCGAACTCACCGGACCAGCCTTCGACCTCGTCGGGCTGGACCGCGACGAGGCGCTGGAACTGTTCGCGGGCGTTCTCGAACTGTCCACGCGCGAAGAGGCGGCGCGCGAGATTGGCGCGCGCTGGCGCGAACCCCGGGTCGACTTTCAGGGCTTCTCTGTAGTGGCGCTCCGCGTCTTCCCCCCGGTCCTCGCTGTCGGCGAGCAGGCCTAGGGCGTGGTGCGGAGCTGGGATGTCCTGGTTGAGATCCCGCGCGTGCTGCAAGTCGCGGCGCGCCTGCTCGAAGTTTGCGCGTCGCATCTCGACCAGCCCGAGATTCACCCACGCCTCGACGAAACGAGGGCTGTATTCGATCGCCACCGACAAGCACGCCTCGGCCCTGGACAGGTCGCCCTCCGCGAGTGCCCTCGCGCCCGCTGTGTTGAGCTCCACGGCCTTGGGCGGGAGCGGATGCGCAGTCGAGCACGCGAGACACGCCCACGCGAGTAGCGCCAGGACCGCACGCCCACCACGGCTGTTGCGCTCGCTATTGTGGTCGGCGACGAGGAGCCTGCACTTCGGGATCATACGCCTTGTTCGACCGCGCATCTCCTCGCGTTGCGCCGGCGGGTGGCAGGCGTTGCGAGAGAGCGGCGGCGCGCTATCGTTGTCCGAACGCGGACCCGCCGCTGTCATTGCCTCGGCGCGGTGTAGTTCTAGAGCAGTATGGAAGCGAATCGAGATGCAAGAGTCCACGTACGGGGAGCTGCGCAGCGGGATGCTTGAACCGGCCATCGCGCAGTGGATAAGAGTGCTGGACGAACTGACCTACTACGAGCTGTTCGGCGTCGATCCGAGCGCTGGCGTCGAGCAGGTCCGTGCTGCATATCACTCGTTTTGCAGCACGTTTCACCCCGATCTTCACTTTACGCGGTCCATCGACGACCACCGCGCCGTGTCGATCATCTTCAAGCGCGGCAACGAAGCTTACTTCGTGTTGTCGGACGCTCGACGCCGCGAACAGTACGATGCCCAGTTGGCCGAGCGGCCCGACGAGCGGCCCCAACGCGTCAGCTTTTCGCCTCTGGCGCAGGCTCCTTCGCGCTCGCCCTCCGCCGGCCCGCGGTCGCTCGAAGACGCCGTGCGCTTCCCATCAGCGAGGCCCTTTGCTCGCCGGGCGGAGGAGCTCGCGGCCGAGGGAGACCTCCGTCAAGCCAAACTGCAACTTGCCATCGCCATGTTCAAGGATCCGGACAATCAAGTGCTGGTCGCTGCCATGGCCGATCTGGAGCGCCGCATCGCGCGGTCCAAGTGAGGATGGGTTGTTTCGAGACCGGGTCCGCCGTCGAGCGAATCTGGTAGGGTGAGGCAAGTGATGCCGCGCGGTCACGCTCGAGCCAGTGATATCGCATTCGTCGGCTTGGCGGTGCTCACTGCCGTCGTGTTCGTCTGCGAAATCTTCTTCGTGTTCCTCGTCGTGCCGACGGAGGCACGAATGGGAATTGTCCAGAAGATTTTCTACTTTCACGTGCCCAGTGCCTACGCGATGTACCTCGGCGCGACCGCTTGTTTTTTGGGCTCCGTAGCTTACCTGGCGCGGAGCAGTGACCTCGCCGACGCCATCGCACGGGCGGGCGCGGAGGCCGCCTGCGCATTCGGTAGCATCGTTCTGACGACCGGTCCGCTCTGGGGCGCGAAGGCGTGGGGAGCCTTCTGGACATGGGACCCTCGTCTGACGACCTGTCTTCTCAGCGTGCTCATTTATGTGGCCTATCTCGTCCTTCGCTCGTTCGCGGGCGACGGCGAGGCCGAGCGGCGATTTGCAGCGGCTCTCGGAGTGCTCGGAGCAGCAAACCTGCCCATCATCCACTTCAGTGTTCAGAAGTGGGGAGGACAACATCCCGTGGTCGTCACGGGAAACGGCGGCGGGCTTCAACATCCCGCGATGAGGGCGGGACTCGCCATAGGATTCTGCGCGTTCACGCTCCTCGCGGTCCTGCTGGTCTGGTTGCGGGTGCGGTTGGAGCTCGCGACAGCCCGCTTTGCCCGCGCGGAGCAAGAGGCTATCGACGTCGATCTGGACGCGAGGACGCACGCGTGAGCACGAGCGAGCAGAGCGCGGCGCAGGCCCCGGTCGACGACCGCGCCACGACTTTCCGGGCAATGACGAACGAACCGGAGCACTACAGCAGCACGGTTTTGCTCGTGTCGGCGTACGCGGTTCTCTGGACGATTCTCGTGGTGTGGCTTGGATTGATGTGGCGTAAGCAAACGAGGCTCGGGGCGCGGATCTCGGATCTTGAACGGGCCATCGCGGCGTCCGCGCAGCGCGGCGGAGCCCAGGGCGATCGATGAACTCACCTGGAATCGCACACGTCTTCTTCATTCCTGGCGTGCTTCTCATCGGCATGGTCGTCGGCTACGTCATGGGCGCCCGCGCTGCGCGGGCAGAGATCGAGCGCACGCAACAGCGGATGCGGCGCTAGAAGGCCGGTGTCTTTCGGCCGATCCCTTCGCGATCCCGACGGCGAGCGTCCTCGCCTACGGGAAGTAGGCTCCGGGCGGCTCGCCGCCGGCCTCGCTCGGGCTCGCCCGAAATACGCCGGCCTTCTCGGCGAAAGTCCTCCTCGCCCCCGGCCTTGCTTGGGCTTGGCCGAAATTCACCGGCTTTTCTCATGATCGATTTTGAGCCCACGCCGGAGCAGCGCCAGGTCGCCGAGACCGCACGACGGTTCGCTCGCGAGCGCCTGATGCCCATCGCGGCGGAGTGCGACCGCCAATCGCGATTCCCGACGGAGCTCCTCGAGGACGCCCACGCCCTCGGTCTGCTGAGCACTAGAGCGCCCGCTGAGTACGGTGGACCCGGGCTTGGCCACGTCGAGTCGACGCTCATCATCGAACAGCTCGCCTACGCCTGCTCGGGTATCCAGGCGAGCCTCACGGCCAACGGTCTCGGGCTGACGCCCCTGGTGCTCGCGGGCACCGAGGCTCAGAAGCGAAAGTATCTCGGTCGGCTCTCAGCCGGTCCGGACCTCGTGTCGCTCGCTGCGAGCGAGCCGGCGGCGGGAAGCGATCTCGCGGCGATGCGATGTCGAGCAGTCCGCGACGCGGACGGGGCCTGGATTCTGCGCGGAGCAAAGGAGTGGGTCACCAACGCAACCCTCGCCAGTTTCTTCATCGTGTTCGCGACCGTAGACCCTGCGCTGGCCCACCGCGGCGTGGGGGCCTTCATCGTCGATCGTGCTCAGCGGGGTGTGACCCCCGGAAGTCCGATCGGCAAGCTGGGCCAGCGCGCCAGCGACACTGCATCGCTCACTCTCGACGAAGTCCGCGTTGACCCTGCCGCGGTCCTCGCGCCCCCGGGGTACGGGTTCAAGCTCGCCATGGACACCTTCAACCGAACTCGCCCGGACATCGCGGCTGCCTCGGTCGGCCTCATGAGCCGATGCCTGGACGAATCGATGTCCTACGCCAAGCAAAGGACGACCTTCGGAGTCCCCCTCACCCGGCACCAGCTCGTGGCCGCCATGCTGGCCGACATGCGAATTCGAGTCGAGGCTGCGACGCTTCTGGCGCGAAAGGCAGCGTGGAGCATCGATCGGGGTTGCGCCGACCCCGTGGCGTCGTCGTGTGCCAAGGCCTTCGGAGCGGACGCGGCGATGCGGACAGCGACCGATGCCGTGCAAGTCTTCGGCGGCTATGGATACTCGACCGATTATCCGGTCGAGAAGCTGATGCGCGACGCCAAGGTCCTCCAGATCTACGAGGGCACGTCCCAGATTCAGCGCCTCGTCATCGCTCGGCAGATGTAGCGTGGCCTTCCTGAGACCCAATCCCCTCCTCGCCACTTGCCTGCCCTTGGCCATGGCCTGCGGCGCGACGGCCATCCGCGAAGAGGTCCCGAGCTCCAGACCGGAGCGGGTTACGAGCGTCCGCGCGGACGACCTTGCGGGCTACGTCTACGTCGCGACGCGAACGCGATCGGTCGTCGGGCTCGCGGAGGCGCGCAACGTCCCTATGATCGCCGCCCGCGACGCCGTCGATCGACTCGCCGACGGCCTGGATTCGTGCCTTCGCGAGGAAGAGCGGCGAGGCACCGCGACGGCGAACGGGGCGACGCGAGTGGTCGCACATGTCGACCCTCGCGGTACCGTGAGCGAGACCGCGGTCCGCATCAGTGCCGACCCGGGCGCCGCGAAGGTCGCCATCGTTTGTCTCGTCGCCCCGATGCGGCTCATGGCGTTCCCCGAGAACACGGCGAGCGACCGCGGCCTTGCGGTCGAGGCGCTATGGCATGGATCCTCCCCTCCGACGGCGGCGCACTAACCCACGCGTCCGAGCTGCCCGCAGGCCGCATTCACGTCGCTACCGCCGCTATAGCGCAAGTGCGCAGGAAGGCCGCGCGCGGAAAGAGCGGCCCGGAAGCGCTCGACATCGCCGCGGTGGAACGGGTCTCGACCCGGCACGTCGATGCTGTTGTACGGGATGACACTCACGCGCGGCCGAATCCCCGTCCGCGCGGCGAACCGCAGTGCGACCTCTACGAGCGCATCGGCGTCTTCGACCGTATCATTGACCCCGGCCAGAAGAGTGAGGGCCCACAGCGGGGCTAGACCCGTAATTCGCGCGTGCTCTTCCACGGCGAGAAGAACCTGCCCGAACGGGTAGCGCTCCTCGATCGGCATGAGTGCGCGCCGCACTTGGGGGCGGGCGCTGCCTACGGAAATGGCGACCCTCACGCGGGGCGCCTCGCGGGCCAGGCGAAGGATTCCTTGGGGAAGCCCCGACGTGCACACGGTGATCGCGCGCGCGTCGATCGCCAGAGCGCACGGGTCGCTCATCACACGCACCGCACGGAGCACGCCATCGAGGTTCGCGAGCGGTTCCCCCATACCCTGGAAGACGATGCCGTGGACGCGCTCGCCCGCGCGAAGAGTTTGCCTTACCGCGCGCACCTGTTCGACGATCTCCCAGCTCGCCAAGTTGCGCCCGAGCCCCAGCCTGCCCGTCGCGCAGAACACGCACCCGAGAGCGCAACCGACCTGCGAGCTCACGCACACGCTGAACCGGCCCGCGCGCTCGAGCGGAATCCGCACGGTCTCGATCCGGTGCCCGTCGAGCGTGGCGAGGGCTAGCTTTACGAAGGGGTCGAGACCGCTCCGCTCCGTAGCGCACGTCTCGAGGGACTCCAGCCGCCCGCAGGCGTGGACGGCATCCATCGACGCACGCCGCACTCCCGGGATTGGGCGCGGTCGCACTTCTTCCGCATCTCCGGAGACCCACCGGCCCCTGTGAACGGCCGAGACGACCTTGCGCGCCTCCGGAGCCGAGATCCCGCACGCAAACACGAGCTCGTCCGGCGTCACAGCCTGAAGGGCCAGCACGAGACCCCATAGCATGGCGCATGCTACTCTAGCCGGGTGTTTGGTCTCGGATTCAGCGAGCTGTGCGTGCTTCTCGTCGTCGCCGTCGTGGTGCTCGGACCGAAAGAGCTCCCTCGCTATCTGCGCCAATTCGGTCGGATGGCAGGAAGAGTCCGCAACTACGCGTTCGAGCTCCGAGAGAAGAGCGGGATCGACGAGCTGCTGCGAACCGAGGGACTCGACCGGGACATCGCCGACATCCGCAAGCTCGCGCGCATCGCTCGGGGCGAAGTCGACGGGGTCGTCAGTGCGGTCAGCCGCGGAACGGCCCCCAAACGCTGGCGCGACACGGTCGATGGCGAGACGGTTCCCTATCCGGAAGCCGACGTGCGGCCGCTTGCAGCGGGCCTTCTCCTGGACGGGGACCACGAGTACCCATCGATCGGAGCCGACTCGTACGGAGCGCTCCCTGACAACGCCACGACGGACGGCGAGCTCCCGCCTTCTCCCCTTGCAGACGATCCAGCGTATTCGCGGGGCGAGGACACGGCGGCGGCTCCGCCACCGGCTTTGTCCGCATGACCCAGCCAACCGCAGAGAGTGAGAGCGCGCGCCCAAGCGACGACCCGTCCCGCGAAGTCGGAAGTCGCGACGAGGCGCGAATGACCATTTGGGAGCATCTCGAGGAGCTCCGTCGCCGCATCATCGTCGCCGCAGGCGGAGTGCTCGTGACCACCGTGGCGGCGTGGTGCCTGCGAATCCAGCTTCTCGCGTGGCTCGTAGCCCCCTATCAGCGAACTTGGTTAGTGCGGTTTCACAAACCGCTCGTGTTGCAGACGCTCGCCCCGGCGGACGCCTTTCTGGGCTACCTCGAACTGTCCGTCATGGCGGGGATCGTCGGTGCAGCGCCCCTCGTGTTCTACGAACTGTGGGCGTTCATCTCGCCGGGTCTCTACAAGAAGGAAAAGCGTCTGGTCGTCCCGTTCGTCACGTTTTCGACCGTTCTGTTTCTCGGAGGGGTGGCCTTCGCCTACCTCGTCGCCTTCCCTTTCACGTTCAACTACTTCCTCTCGCTCCTCGGACCGATCACCGACGGCGTGGAGCTCACCCAAATCGTCACCCTCGAGTTCTTTCTCGATTTTGCGACCCGGTTCCTCTTGGCGTTCGGCGTCGTGTTCGAGCTGCCCCTCTTCATAGCCTTCCTCGTTCTGGCGAACATCGTCACGCCAAACCAGCTCGTCCGATTCGGGCGTTGGGCGACGGTCCTCGCATTCGCCCTCGGAGCCGTGGTGACGCCGGGGCCGGAGGTCATGAGCCAGATCGCGGTGAGCGCTGCGCTCATCGGCCTCTACTTCATGTCGATTCCGATCGCGTACCTTCTACGGCCGAGATCGCAGGCGTAGCCGCGGACCACGACGAAGGGGCCGATGCGGGGCTACGGGCTGCCAAGGGCTGGGAGCGGAAGCGCTGCCTCAATTCCCGCTGTATGCCGTGTAGTCGAGGAAGTTCCCGGTCATCATCAATAGTGACATCGCTGCCCAGGAATCCTCGTAGTAGGTGCCCCCCACGAGCAGTTTGAGGGTAGCCACATCCGAGTACGCGTTGTCGACGAACGATTGGGTCGACGCCGACCCCATCGCTCCGACGCCCGCTGGACCGACGAACGCAGCCGACTGGAGCAGCGCGCCCCCATCCGCCGCGTGCTGCGGTTGCGGCGTTCCGTCCAGGGCGTAGCCGTCGACAATGTTCTTGGCGCCAATGGCACTGAAAAAGGAGCTCGTCATCGCGACATAGGCTTGAGCCCTCGGCTCTCCATTCCAGCACCAGTCGAGCGCGATTCGGAACGGGGTCCGGCATGAATCGTATTGGTAGTAAAACGGCAGCGGCCCGCTGGTGTTGCTCGCCGCTGTGCACGTGTTGTTGGCCTCGCTGCACCAGGCCGGTACGAGACCGTTCGACTGATTGCCGTTCGACGAGCTCAGCGCGGTCTCGATCGTGTCGTACACGGTGTCCAGTACGGACCCCCCGTCCACGACAGAGCCCGCATCCGCGTCCGCGCCAGCCCAGTTGTGCGTCGGGTCCACCTTCGCGAACGCTCGGTAGTAAGCAGGCGCAAAGTACGAAATGTTGATGTTCGACCAGCCAGCCCAGCTTCCGTCGCCGGCTGCGACGAGCTTCGAGTCTCTTATCTCCGTATTCCAAATATTGGTAATCTGCTGCTGCGCGTACGCGAGGTAACTCTTCGCGAGCGATCCCTGCCCTCCCCACTGTTCGTTGGCCATGAGGAGTGCAAATGCCATGTCTTCGTCGGCGTCGGTAGCTCCCCCGCCGCACTCGGGCGCCGACGGGTTGGCCGGGACGCCCTCGGGAGCCCAGTTCATCAGGTTGTTCGAGTCGAGATTCTGCTGCTCGAAGAGCCATAGGCCGTCGAAGAGCGACGGATCGTCCATATATACGGCGAGGAGCATGCCGTAGCCGATGCCCTCAGAGACCGTGGATCCGTGGGGTGTGCAGCCGTCCGGATTCAGGGGATCGCTCGCGAGGCGCTGGATGCGGTACGCCCCGCTGCCCGCGTCGACGACCGTATCGGTCTTCCACTGCGCGTACGCCTGCTGCACGTCCGCTGGCTTGGACCCACTGGCGAGGACGCAGCGGTTGGTCGAACGATGCTGAGGGAAGGGAAACTTCGTTCCCGCGGTGGGCGGCGAGGCGTCAGGCCACGGGGGCGGCTGCGGCTCTTCCACCGTATCCCCTGGGTACGCCCCATCGCTCGCCTCCGGTGGGGCTACGACCCTTCCATCCGGCAAGACCTCCGGGGAGTCGGCTGCGGGCGACGCGTCGGAGGGGCTGGTTGAATCGGGCTGCGCCCCGCTGGCGTCGGTCCCAAGGGAACCGTCGTCGGAACCGCCACCGCCGCTGCTACTGCTGCTGCCGGTGCGTCCATCAGGCAGACCCTCGTCTTCTTGCGACGGATCCACCGCTTCGTCGACCACGGTATTTGTCGTGCACGCGGCCGCTCCGAAACCGGACCCAACCACGAGCGCGGACAGTACAAAGATCCGGCCCATGGGCGCCGACGCACGTTGTTGCCGTGGCGGCACCGACCTTGAATGTATGGCTATTCGCACGCGTGTAGGCTAGCCGACGGCTTCGACCAAGCCCAACCAGTCTGCGCCCGACCCCCCGACAAAAGATTCGCTTTTCTTGCCGCGACGCGACCCGCGAGCCTGCGAGAGCGCCACGGGCGAAAGCGCTGGCGCATCTTTCCACCGCGGGCGCACCGCGGCGATACCCCGCGCCTCGCTAGATCGCACCTCGGGGGGAGTATCGATGGGGGAGCCGCAACGGGCCCCGTTGTTCGGTGGGGTAGATCGAGCGAGGCTACAAAGCGTCCCCCTCGTCGGTATAGGCGTGCTGCTTTTCCCCGCATTTTAAGGCCTCGCGAGGATCGACGGCTGGAAAGGTTCCCCCAAGGCCCTAAAAACTATAGTCTCCCTGCCCGGTGACATGACTGACGATACGCGCGTGGAAGAGTCGAAGTTCGACACTGGAGGCAACGTGCCGGCGCTCGCCGCGGGAGACCTTCCGTGGGGGTACGGAGAGAACCGGATCACCGCGATCGTGCGCGATCCAGACTCTGCGTATCTCTATTGGGAAATCACGGATGCAGGCATCGACGACGCAAGAGCTCGACTCGGTCCTGCGGGTGCGCAGGGTTGGTGCAACCTGCGCATCTACGATACGACAGGCCACGAGTTCGACGGCACCAACGCCAACGACTACTTCGACATAGGGGTCGATCGCACCGACCGCGAGTACTTCCTGATGATCCGACGCCCGACTTCGGTCATGCACGCGGAGATCGGGATCAAGACGCACGAGGGCTTCTTCCAGCCCATCGCGCGCACCGGCCGCGCCGAGTTTCCACGCAATTCACCGTCGCCGAACACGTCGCTCGAGTGGATGACGGTCACGTCCGACGACACGCCTCCCGCAGCCCGCCCGTTTCTCTCCCGGTTCTCGGGCGGAGAGCCTCCGCTGCCGGGGCGCGCAGGGGCCGGATACATCGACGTTTGGCGAGCCGCCTACGCACCGTCCATAGGACCGGACGGAGGTGGAATCCCCGGTGGCGAGGAGCCCCCGAGCCATGAGCATGCGTCGAGGAGCGGCGCGGGAATGCATCGGACCATCGAACGAAGCGCCCACATCGAGCGCTGGTGGCACCTCGAAGAGTGGCGCGCCGAATGGAGAGGCGGACTCCGCTTCACCCGTTGGGTGGGCTCTGCCGCCGAACTGGGCGGGACCGTCAGCTGGCAGGAGGGACCGTTCCCCGTCGAACTCGCGGACGCTGGGCGCGTGGCGGTAGAATTCCTCGAGGAAGCCCCCGTCCACCTGCAAGCAGAAGGGATGGCTTTCACGGTCTACGGCCCTTGGCGCGTCACCGTCCGCAGCTACGAGGGGCCCCACCGACGCGTGCTCGCCACCTGGTCCATGCGTTGGGTCCGGGCGACCACGCCGATGATCGAGCGCTGGGGGCTTGCCGTCGAGCACCAGGTCATGGCGGGGTTTGCGCGAGAGAAGCTGGTGGGCGGCGCCTCCGAGCAGCTGCTGCTGCTCGAGCGAGGGGCGAGCGAGCGGTGGCGGATCGGCGCATCCGAACGCATGTGGGTAGGCGCGAGCGAATGGGTGGCGGCCGGCGCATCCGAAACTCTCTTCCTCGGCGCGTCGCAATGGGGCTTTGCGGGAGCGAGCGCGCTGCTTTACCGCGGCGCGAGCGAACGCATCGGGGCGAGCGAACGGTGGCGCTTGGGCGCGTCCGAACGCATGCTGGGCGGCGCCAGCGAATGGGCGGGCAAGCGCGAGTGGGCGGGCGGAAGCGAGACTCTCGGCGCAAGCGAATGGTTCGGTTCTAGCGAGCGACTCGCGGGCAGCGAATGGCTCGGTGGCAGTGAATGGCTGGGCGCGAGCGAACACGCAGGCGCCAGCCCCGGCTCGTCATGGATGGGGGCCAGTGGACCCTCAGGCTCGAGCCCTCTAGGCGGCGCGAGCGAGCAGATGGGTAGCGGCTACGAACGCTGGGGCGGAAGGCTGGAGGAGGGCTGAACGTGGCACACGGTTATCTCGCGATCGTTCTTCACGCGCACCTGCCGTTCGTGCGCCATCCCGAGTCCACGCTCTTCATGGAAGAGGAGTGGTTCTTCGAAGCCATCACCGAGACGTACGCCCCGCTGCTGCTGGCCTTCGAGCGGCTCGTCCGCGACGATATCGATTTTCGTGTCACCGTCTCGTTCAGCCCGTCGCTGCTGTCGATGATGACCGACGATCTGTTGAAGGAGCGCTACGCAAAGAAGATCGACACGCTCATCGATCTCGCGGAAAAGGAAATCGACCGCACGACCCACGAGGAGCACCACCTCCATCACCTCGCGCAGATGTATCGCACGCGATTCACCGAGATTCGCGACTGCTGGCGACGGTATGACGGCGATCTCGTGCGCGCGTACCGAGGACTTCAGGACGCCGGCAAGGTCGAAGTCATCACGTGCACGGCTACCCATCCCTTCTTTCCGCTTCTCGACCGCAACTGGGCTGCGTACCGCGCCCAGGTGCACACGGCCGCCTCCCTCTACGAGAGGCTTTTCGGCCGCCGCACGCAGGGCATGTGGCTGGGCGAATGCGGATACACCCCGGGCGTCGACGAGCTCCTCCGCGAGGAGGGCGTCCGGTACTTCTTCGTGGACACGCACGGGATTCTTTTCGCCGACCCTCGCCCGCTCTATGGCGTTCACGCGCCCATTTACTGTCGCTCGGGCGTGGCCGCGTTTGGTCGGGACATCGAGAGCTCGAGGCAAGTGTGGAGCGCGCAAGAGGGGTACCCCGGGGATCCCGTCTACCGTGATTTCTACCGCGATGTCGGCTTCGACCTAAGGTACGAGTACATCGCTCCCTATCTGCATCCGGCGGGGATTCGGACATTCACAGGCGTCAAGTACTACGCGGTCACTCACCGCTCGATGGACAACAAGCAACCGTACAATCCGCACGCGGCGTGGCTCAAGGCCGCCGATCACGCTGGCAATTTCATGTTCAATCGCGAGAAGCAGGTTGAACACATCCGCGCGAACATGGACCGCCGACCCATCGTCGTCGCTCCCTACGACGCGGAGCTTTTTGGCCATTGGTGGTACGAAGGTCCATTCTTTCTCGAATTCCTGTTCAGAAAGATGCAGTACGATCAGGGCAGCGTCGCTCCGATCACGCCGAGCGGCTACTTGCGGGAGTATCCGACGAACCAGGTCGCGACCCCTTGTGCCTCGTCGTGGGGCGAAAAGGGTTATGGCGACTACTGGTGCAATGGGACCAACGCGTGGATCTACCGCCACCTCCACAAGATGGGGGAACGCATGACCGAGCTCGCGAAGAAATACCCTTCCGCCGACGGCCTTCGGCGCCGAGCCCTCAGCCAGGCATCGCGTGAACTCATGCTCGCCCAGGCGAGCGACTGGGCCTTCATCATGAAGACCGGGACGACGGTCCAGTACGCACGCAAGCGAACGATCGACCATGTCACGCGATTTCAGAAGCTATACGACGACCTGCTGAGCGATACGGTGGACGACGCGTGGCTCGCCGAAGTCGAGCGGAGGGACAACCTCTTTCCCGACATCGACTATCGAATCTATGCCACCTGATGCTCTCTGTCTCTCGAGGTGGGGTCTTCCAGGGTGAACCACGATCCCTACGCCGCGCCGGACATGCCGCCCACCGAGGGCCGCCAAGGCCCCGCTGAGGGGGAGCCCCAGCCGTGGGAGATTGGGGAGGTGATGTCGCTCGCGTGGGAGCGGTTCCAGGCGCACTGGCCGGTCCTCGCCTTCACCTATCTGCCGATGAACGGGGTGCTGTTCGCGCTCGGACACGTCGGAGACATCCTGGTGTGGCGCCACGTCGTGCGAGCGAATTCCCCGCCTTCGATGGCCATCGACCTGGCCTCGGTTCTGGCCGCGCTCGTCGCCGGAGCCTTCTTTCAGGTCGGGTTCCTACGCATCGTGCTCGACGTCGCGCGTGATCAGCCCGTCCGATTCTGGACCCTATTTTCGGGTGGAAGCCAGATGTGGACCATGCTGGCGTCTAACGTTCTGGTGGGACTGGCCACGTTCGCAGGCGTGCTGCTCCTGATCGTGCCGGGGATCATCATTGCGCTGGGGATGGCTCTCGCTCCCTACTACGTCGTCGACGCCGGGCTCGGTCCCGTGCAAGCCATGAAGGCTAGCTGGGCAGCGACGGACGGGCACAGGGGCGACATTCTCGTTCTCTTCTTGACCGGCATCGGGCTCACGCTCCTCGGACTCTTGATGCTCGTCTTGGGTCTCGCCGCCACAGGTCCGACGTTCGCGCTCGCCCAGGCCATCGTCTTTACTCGAATGTCCGGACGGGGTGCGGTCGTCCGGTACGAGTCGCTGGCGCCGCCGGCAGGATGGCCCCTCATTCCCTAAAAGTGGGGTGATTTTCGTCGAGCCCGAGCGAGGCCGGAGGCGAGTCGCGCGGAGCGCGACTTCCCGTACGCGAGCACGCTCGACTCCGGGATCGCGAAGGGGTCGGCGAAAAGCACCCCACTTTTGGACGTTTCCACCGTCCGGGGGAGGCCGACCGCGACGCATGAGACTCCGTTCTAGGCCGGCGGGACTTTTTGACTCTCTTCCGACTCCACGTCGGACAGACCTCGCCGCGCCTGCGCCGCCCACTCGTAGACCTTCGCGTATTGTCGTGCCGCTATGTCCCAGCCGAAGTGTTTGCGCATGGCCCGTTGCTGCATGGCCCGGAAATGGTCGGGGCGACGCCGAAACGTATCGACGGCCCACGCCACGGTAGCCACAAGGGTATCGGGCGTGAGATCCCACACCTTGAACCCGGTCCCTTCGCCGGTCGCCGGATCGTAGTTCTCGACGGTGTCGTCCAGGCCCCCGGTCGCTCGAACGATCGGCAGAGCCCCGTAGCGCTGGCTGTACATCTGATTGAGCCCGCACGGCTCGAAGCGCGACGGCATAAGGAAGAGATCGGAGCCCGCCTCGATCCTGTGCGCCAGCCCGTCGTGAAACCCGATCCACGCCCGAAACCGGTCGTACCCGAAGTGCGAGCGCATGAGAAGGTAGCTCTCAGCCGCCCGATCGCCCGACCCGAGAATGACGACCTGGGTGTCCATGTCGAGGATGCGAGACAGCGTCGCCAGTACGACGTCGGTTCCCTTCTGTTCGCTCAGGCGCGACACAACGCCGATCAGCGGGACGTCGGGGCGCTGAGCCAGGTGCAGCTCCCGCTGGAGCGCGAGTTTGCACGCAGCCTTGCCCGCGAGATCGTCCGGCCCATACGGCGCAGCGATCGCGGCGTCGACGAGCGGATCCCAAAGCGATTCGTCGATTCCGTTCAGGATGCCGACGAGGTCCGCCGCCCGGAACCGCATTACGGCGTCGAGCCCGGCGCCGCCCTCGCGCGTGCGGATCTCGGCCGCATAGCGCGGAGAAACGGTGGTGAGCTTCGTCGCGTGGTAGAGACCGCCCTTGAGGGCGTTGACCGCGCCGAAGTCTTCGAGGGAGTCCGGCCGGAACTCGCTCGCCGGGATGTGGGTTGCCTCGAGGTCGCTGGCTGGGTACTTGCCCTGGTGGGCGAGATTGTGAATCGTAAGCACGGATGCCGAAGAGCCGAGCGGGCCCTTCGCTTCCAGCGTGTTAAGATAGACCGGAAGCAGGGCGGTCGCCCAGTCGTGAACGTGAAACACGTCGGGCACGAGACTCATCTGTTTGCAGAGCTGGAGGGCTCCGCGCGACAGGAACGCGAATCGCACCAAGTTGTCCCAGGCGAGGGCGCCGGGGGGATCGTAGAGGTAACCCCGGCAGAACAGTTGCTCGTGATCGAGCAAGTAGACCGGGACGTCGCTAGCCGGCAAACACCCCTGCCACACGGCTGACCAGGCATTGCCCTTGCCGAGCGGAACCCCGAGAGGCTCCTTCTGTCGCACGAATCCGTCCAGGGAGATGGCATCGTACCGAGGAAGAACGACACGCGCATCGATCCCGAGTGCGCGCAGGGCTACTGGGAGCGCCCCCACGACGTCGCCGAGCCCGCCCACCTTGACCAGCTGCGCACACTCTGGAGCCACGAACATTACGCACTGCGGATGAGTCATCGTCGCCGTTATGCGCCTGACGAGGAAAGAATCGCTACGGAAAATTGCATCTAGCGGTTCTTCGGGCGATGATCCCCCTGTGGAGCTTGGTATTGATTTCGGAACGACGCGCACCGTTGTGGCTTGTTCCGACCGTGGAAACCACCCCGTGGTGGGGTTTTTGGACCAGGCGGGCGATTCGGTCGGGTGGATTCCGTCCGTCGTCGCCGAACGGGGGGGTGATCTGAGATTCGGATTCGATGCCCTGGGCGTGTCCGACGACGCTTCATACTCGACGCGTCGCTCGTTCAAGCGCCTCCTTTCCGGACCGGACGCTGGGATGCGCCAAAGCGTGCGCGTCGGGAGCACCGTGATCGGCGTCGGGGAGCTCGTCAGCCGGTTTCTGGCCACGGTTCGAACCGAGATCTTTGCGAGGTCCGACATCCGCGACTCCCTCGGGTCGGAGTCGACTCCGCTGCGCGCGGCCGTCGCGGTGCCCGCGAACGCTCTTGGAGGTCAAAGATTTCTGACCTTGGACTCGTTCCGCCGGGCAGGGTTCGAAGTCACCGCGATGTTGAACGAGCCCTCGGCCGCCGGGTTCGAGTACACCCACCGCCACCGCGACACGCTCTCGGTCAAGCGCGACTTGGTCGTCGTCTACGACCTGGGCGGAGGAACCTTCGACGCCTCCATCGTTCGCATGAGTGGGCGCCGGCACGAAGTCCTGGCGACCGCGGGCGTCTCTCAGCTCGGCGGCGATGACTTCGACACGGCCCTCGCCGGCGTCGTGCTGTCTCACGTGAAGCTTCGCTTGGAAGACCTGACCGCGCGGTCTCGAGACCGGCTGCTCGACCAGTGCCGCAGCGCGAAGGAAGCCCTGAATCCGAGCTCGCGAAAGATCACGGTCGACATCGAAGCGGTGCTCGGAAAGGACTCTCCGAAGCCGGAGGTCATCATCCCGGTCGCGGATTTCTATGACGCGTGCATGCCGCTCGTCGACAGGTCCATCGAGGCGATGGTTCCGATCATGTCGCGCGTCGACGCGGTCGCAGACGACATGGACACCGACGTGACCCTCGCGTCCGACATCGCCGGCATCTACGTCGTCGGCGGGGCGAGCGAACTGCCCATCGTGGCGCGAGCCCTCCGGCAACGTTTCGGCCGTCGGGTGCATCGCTCCCCTTATCCCTCCGCCGCCGTCGCCATAGGCCTGTCCATAGCCGCCGACGTCGAGGCGGGCTTCGTCTTGATCGACCGGTATGCGCGTACCTTTGGTGTGTTCCGCGAGGCCTCGAGCGGACGGGCGATCACCTTCGATTCGATTTTCACTCCGGAGACAGAGTTGCCCTCGAGCGGTGGCAGCCCGCACCGCTGCCGGCGGGAGTACCGCGCCGCGCACAATCTCGGACACTTCCGCTTCTTCGAGTGTAGCGCCCTCGACGCCGGCGGTCAGCCGCGCGGCGACATGTCCCTCTTTGGCGATGTATACTTTCCTTTCGACCCCCGGCTCGGAAGCAACGCCGATCTCGCGAGCGTTCCCGTCGAACGCTGCTCGGACGACGGCGGTCCGCGCATCGTCGAAGAATACTCGCTCGATTCCCACGGCATCGTCGATGTGCGCATCTGTAATGTCGATTCGGGGTACGAGCGCTCGTTCCGCCTCGGCTAGAAGGGACGAGGCTCCCGAGGGGCTGGCCTCCTGGTGGCTTCGGTACAAGGAAACCTGAAAGGAATCTCCCGTTCGTGGGCCTAGACGTGTGGCCTCCCCGTAGGCGAGACTGCGCAACAATGCGCCTCGGATGGGCTCTCGGACTCGCGGGGATATGGGTCTCGCTCATGCTGCCGAGCGCGCGCGCGGCGGAGTCCAGTAGGGATCCGAAGCAGGGGTGCCTCGATGCCTCCGAGCGCGGCCAGAACGAGCGAGACGAGGGAACCTACCGTGCCGCGCGTGAGTCGTTCATGGCCTGCGCCCGGCCGTCATGCCCACGAGTGGTGCTGGACTCGTGCACCCAGTGGCTGCGCGAGCTCGACGAGAGTGCCCCTACCCTCGTGCTCGGAGCCAAGGACGAACACGGCAACGACCTCACCGACGTTCATGCCCTCTTCGACGGCAATCGCTTCGCCGACGTGCTTGACGGCAAGCCGCTCGTCGCCGACACGGGAGAACATGTCCTGCGCTTCGAGCGCGATGGGTCTCAGCCCGTGGAGCAGCGGCTGGTCGTGCGGGCTGGCGAGCGCGCGCGTTTGATCACCGTCACGATGGTGTCCATCCTGCCGCCGGAACCTGCCGCTCCACCGCAGCCGACAGCCGCGCCCTCCCCCGACCTGCCACCCCAGCCGGAAGCGCACGGCGGTTCGAGTGAACTCTTTCGCTCGCCTCGCTTCTGGACCGCCGGGGGTTTGGGAGTCGGCGCCCTCGTCGCCGTGGGATTTGGCATCGCGTTCGAAGCCCTGGGCCAAACGGCGAGCAGCGACGCCGCGAGCATACGCAGCACATTTCCCGACCCGATAACGTATTGCAATCCGAGCCCACAACCAGCCGGCTGCAGTGCGCTAGGAAACAAGGTCGACGCTCATACGCGCGACGTCAACATGGCGTCAGGCTTCTTCGTCGGAGCGGGTGTGCTGGCCGTCAGCGCCGCCGCGGCGTGGATCTTTTGGCCCGCGCAGCAGGCGTCGAGCCCACAGGCGACCTCCGCGTGGATTGTCCCGACCGTCGGGGGAGCGACGGCGGGGGTGGCAGTTAAGTTTTAGTATCAAGAAGGCCGGCGTAGCCCCGTCGCGTTCGCTAGAAGAATCTCCCGGACCGTGGCCGCGCGCTCGCGCGCGACAGGCACATGCACGCCCGGACCGGCCTCCGAGACGCCGTGTCCGACGAAGAGCTTCGTCTCGTGCCCGTCGCGCTCCAGCATCTTGATGTGAGCCGCGTTGACGAGCCAATTCCGGTGGACGCGCAGAAATACCGGACCGAACGCCGACTCCACCGCCGCGAGCGACAGATCGAGATCGAACACTCCATGCGTCGCGTGCACGAACGTCAGCCGATCGGCGGCTTCGAAGGCCCATATCTCGCCCGCATCGAGGAAAACCAGGCTACGCTTCTTGCGGGCGACGATGCGGGCAGGAGCTCGAGCCTCCGCCGGCGGGAGTGCTCGGTGCATGTCCAGGCGCCGCAGGCACTGAGCCACGCGTTCCTCGCTGAACGGCTTGAGCAGATAGTCGACGACGCCGAGATCGAACGCCTCCAGCGCATGCTCCTCGAAGGCGGTCGCGAGCACGAACATGGGCGCCTGCCGAGCGCCCATCGACGAGCGGACCAGAGACAACCCGGTCTCCCCTCGAGCCGAACCATCGAGCTGGACGTCGACGAACACGACGTCGACCGCGGGCCCATCGCACTCGAGGATCTGGCGCGCTTCGTTCAGGCTTCCGACTGCGCCAACCACCGCGGCGAGCCCCGAGGACTGAAGGAGTTCGACCAGGTAGTTTCGAGCGGGTCTCTCGTCTTCGACGATGAGCGCGCGAATCAGGGCCACCGGCGCGCTCACGACGCACCCGCCGCGGCGATTTCTACGATGGATCGAGTCCCAGCGCTCGACGACTCGAGCCGCAGTGAGGACTGCGGCACCTCGAGCTCCAGCCTGCGCCTGACCGATTGCAGGCCGAATGCCCCAGCGCGCACCTCGGCGTCCACCATGCCCGGACCGTTGTCCTGCACGACGCACTCCAGGGTCCCATCCGGCCGGATCCGGGTGGTTACGGCCACCTCGCCGGCTCCGTCGCCCCGGCACAGCGCACCGTGTTTGACCGCGTTCTCCACGAGCGGTTGAAGCAGCAGCCACGGGACGAGGACGCTCTCGCTGTCGGGCTCGACGTTCCATCGGAAGGAGAGCGTGCCGCGATGGCGCGCCTCGAGAATGTCGGCATACCGCCGCAGCCAGGCGACCTGCTTGGAGAGCGGCGCCATGTCGCTCTTGTCCTGTGCAGCATCCCGCAGCAAATCTCCCAGACAAGCCAGAAGCCGCCTCGCCTCGCGCGGCTCCTCGGTCACCAGCCCCGCGATGGCATTGAGCGTGTTGATGAGAAAGTGCGGCTCCAGGTGCGACCTCAATCGGGCGAGCTCCGCCTCGCTCCGGAGCTGCTGCGCCTCGAGCGCCCGAACGCGAACCCCCTCGATGGCGACCGGATACACGAACGCCACCGCCCAGATCCCGAAATACATCTGCGCGACCAGAATCCCGTAGAGCGCGGCTCGCGCATAGCTGCTCACTCCCGGCCCGCGCAGCCCGAGGGCTGGGAAGCGGCTGGCCACGACCACGTGCAGGAGTCCGATCGGACAGCCGATGGCGATCGACGTGGCCATCGCGCTAAGGAGAGACTGCCAGGCGTTCATGCGCCAACGGATCGCCCAGTCGAAGGCCACCGACAGCGCCACCATTAGAAGCGGCACCTCGACCACCATCCACAGAAGGCGCCCCAGGATCCGGTGGCTTTCCCGGCCCGCCACCAAGTCGACGGCAAGCTGCAGCAGCATGACGAGGACGATGACGGCGACCGCCAATGCGCGGTGGGTGGAGCGCGCAGCGGGCACGGCGCCGGATGCAACGGACATAGCAATCATCGTAGCGCGGGCGGGCTCGTTGCAGTCAGGTCACCGGTCCGGGAAACCGGCGACTCTGTCGGAGGAAATCTCCCGCTCGTCGCTTGCGCTCGCGATAAAGGGAGCGTACTCGGCATCGTACCCACCCGCTGGACCTCGTCGGACCCTCGAACATGTGCAGATTCGGCCACTGGCTCCCGATGTTGCTCGTTGGCGCGTCCATGACGCCGCGCCCGGCGCGCGCAGACTCCGCTTTAGCGCCCGCAGCGGCCGACGAGCCGTCGGCGCCCGCAGAGAACGTGCGCGTCCTCACTCTCGACCAAGCCGAACGGGCCGCCAGCGAACACCAACCGCAGCTCCTATCCGCCCGCGCCGCGACCCACGTCGCGGAAGGCCAGGCCGAGCAGGCCGGATCCCCGCTGCTCCCGCAGGTCGTGGGCACGGCGAATTACACGCGCGAGACAGGAAACTTCGCGCCGCGTCCTGGAGTGGCCACGCTGCCCGGGCAGAACATCGGAGGGTCCCTCTTCTCGACGTCGTACGACTACTGGACCTTCGGCTTGAACGCGACACAGCTCATCTACGATTTCGGGCAGACTTGGAGCAAGTCCAGAGCTGCGACGCTCGCGGCGGAAGCCTTGCGTCAGTCCGAGCAGACGACCAAGCTCGGTATCTTGTACAACGTGCGCCGCGCCTACTTTGCGGCGCGTGCGAACAAGGACCTCGTCGGCGTCGCGAGGGAGACACTCGGCGACCAGAACAAGCACCTCGCGCAGGTCCAAGGGATGGTCCTCGCCGGCACCCAACCGCCCATCGCATTGGCGCAGCAGAAAGCGGCCGTGGCCAATGCGACTGTGCAGCTTATCACGGCCCAGAACAACTACGAGACGGCCAAGGCTCAGCTCAATCAGGCCGCCGGTATCCCGGGTGGGACCGACTACGAAGTGGGCGACCTGGACTTTGGAGGAGTGCCCGACGAGGACCAGCCGCTCGAAACACTGGTCTCCAAAGCCCTGGCGACGCGGCCCGAGCTCGCCATGCTGAAGAAACAGCGCCAGTCTGGGGAAGAGACTCTCTGGTCTGCGAAAGGTACGTATGGACCGTCGATCGCGGCCTCGGCGGGCGTGACCGACGTAGGCGTCAACCTAGAGCAGCTCGTCCCGAACTGGACCGCAGGGGTGGGCGTGACGTGGCCTCTCTACCAGGGCGGTCTGTCGAAGGCCCTCGTACACCAGGCCGAGGCCGGGCTCGAGAGCATCGACGCCCAGGTGTCGGTCGAACTGCTACAAGTCCAGCTCGACGTGGACTCGGCGCGCCTGTCCGTCCGCGCCGCCAAGGCCACCATCGGCGCCGTCGATGATGCGCTGACGAGCGCTCGCGAGCAGCTCCGTCTCGCGGAACAACGCTATGCAACCGGCGTCGGCAGCATCATCGAGCTGAACGACGCGCAAGTGACGTACACGACCGCGGCTGCACAGGTCGTCTCCGCGCGTTATGGATTGGCCACTGCGCGCGCGCAGCTCCTCGCCGCTCTGGGACGAACATGATCCAAGAAAACCCTCTTTCCGTTCCGGCGGCCAGCGTTCGGCCCGACAAGCACTCCTCCCCCGTCACACGCATCGTGATGCTCGCACTCCTCATCGCAGTTGTGGGCGGGACGGCATGGCTCTTCCGCGCACGCTCACAGGCGGCAACGGTGGCGGCAGCAGCCGCTTCGAGCGCCCTGGCAAACCGCGTCATCCCCGTGCTGACCGCCGAGGTGACGGCGAGGGACGTCCCCGTGACGCTCGAAGGCCTGGGAACTGTCGCAGCGTTCTACACGGTGACGGTCAAGACCCAGGTGGATGGGCGCATCGACCGGGTCCTGTTCAAGGAAGGACAGCAGGTCAAGAAGGGAGACGTCCTCGTCCAGATCGATCCGCGCCCCTTCGCCATTCAGCTCGAGACGGCCCGGGCCAACCTGGCGCGCGACGCGGCAAACCTGAAAAACGCCAAGCTCAATGCCGACCGCTACAAGACGCTGAGTCAGCAAAACCTCATCGCCGTGCAGCAGTATACGGACCAGCAGGCCATGGCGGACCAGCTCGATGCGCAGATCCAGAGCGATCAGGCGACCATCAACGCGGCCCTGCTAAACCTCGACTACGCGCGCGTCACGTCCCCCATCGACGGCGTCACGGGGATACGACTGGTCGACCCGGGCAACGTCGTCCACGCCGCGGATGCCACGGGGCTCATTGTCGTGACGCAGCTCGATCCCATCGCCGTGTTCTTCACGCTGCCCGAGGATGACCTCACACCCATCAACGAGGCGATGGCCGCGGGAGAGCTCGACGTCGATGCGCTGAGTCGCGATGGCGACAAGGTCCTAGGTACCGGAAAGCTCAAGGTCATCGACAACGAGATCAACGCGCAGACGGCCACGCTCAAGCTCAAAGCCGTGTTCGACAACCCGCAGCACCGGCTCTGGCCGAATCAGTTCGTCAAGGCTCGCCTGCGCCTGTCCACGCGCAAGAACGCACTGACGATCCCAGCGGCGGTCGTGCAACACGGTCCTCAAGGCACCTTCGCGTACGTCGTCGGTGCGGACACCACCGTGAGCAACCGCCCGGTCACGGTGGTCGCCGTCCAGGGCGACCTCGCCGTCGTCGGCAACGAGCTAAAGGCCGGCGAGCAGGTCGTGGTCGATGGGCAGGCCCAGCTCCGCCCTGGCGCCAAGGTGGCCGCGAGGCCCGTGCCCTCGAGCCGCAGCGCCTCGGCATCCCCCTCGGCGTCCCCGTCCGCCGGCAGCAAGCCATGAGCAGCGCGGGCGTCTCCGAGCCGTTCATCCGGCGGCCGGTCGCTACGACGCTGCTGATGGTAGGGCTCTTGCTGGTCGGGTTGGCGGCCTTCACGCAGCTGCCGGTCTCCGCGCTGCCACAGGTCGACTACCCGACGATCGTCGTCTCGACGTATCTCCCCGGCGGAAGCGCGGACACGATGGCGTCGGCGGTCACGACACCGCTCGAGAGGCAGTTCGGGCAGATGCCGGCGCTCACGCAGATGACGAGCGTCTCGAGCTTCGGCTATTCGCAGATCACGCTGCAGTTCGATCTGGACCGCAGCATCGACGCCGCCCAGCAGGACGTCCAAGCCGCGATCAACGCCGCTTCCAGCCTCCTGCCGTCCCAGCTCCCCACGCCTCCTACCTACTCCAAGAGCAATCCCGCCGATCAGCCCATTCTGACGATCTCCGTCAGCTCGGACGTCCTTCCCCTCGACCAGGTCGACGACTTCGCCGACTCGATCATGGCGCAGAAGATCTCCCAGGTGTCGGGCGTGGGCCTGGTGACGATCAACGGGGGTCAGAAGCCGGCCGTGCGCGTGCAGGTGGATGCTTTGGCGCTCGCGGGGACCGGGCTCACGCTGGAAGACGTGCGCCAAGCGCTCGTGAGCGCGAACATCAACCAGCCGAAGGGCAACATCGACGGGACGCGGCAAGACTATGCGCTGGCGACCAACGATCAGCTCTACAAGGCCGATGGATTCAAGCCGCTCGTCATCGCCTATGCCAACGGCTCTCCGGTGCGTCTCCGAGACGTGGCGAACGTGGTCGACAGCGTCGAAAACACGCAGCTTGCCGGGTGGGCGAACAACGAGCGAGCGATCATCCTCAACGTCCAGCGCCAACCAGGGGCGAACGTCATCCAGGTGGCGGACCGGGTAAAGGACCTTCTGCCGCTCCTTCAGTCATCGCTCCCCCAAGGGATCAACGTCAAAGTCCTCGCCGACCGCACCGAGACAGTGCGCGCCTCGGTCGAGGACGTCGAGCGGACTCTGGTCATCACCGTCGGCCTCGTCGTCGCGGTCATCTTCCTGTTTCTTCGCAATGTCCGCGCCACGCTCATCCCCAGCGTCACCGTCCCGCTCTCGCTCATCGGCACGTTCGGCGTGATGTACGTCGTCGGATACAGCCTCAACAACCTCTCGCTCATGGCGCTGACGATCGCCACCGGGTTCGTCGTCGACGACGCCATCGTCATGATCGAGAACATCGCCCGCTACATCGAAGCGGGGGACAGGCCGTTCCAGGCTGCGCTCAAAGGGGCCGCCCAGATCGGCTTTACGATCGTCTCGCTCACGGTCTCGCTCGTGGCCGTTCTCATCCCGCTGCTCTTCATGGGGGGCCTGATCGGGAGGCTCTTCCGCGAGTTCGCGGTGACGCTCGCCGTGGCTATCGGCGTGTCGGCCTTGCTGTCGCTCACGCTCACTCCGATGATGTGCGCGCACCTTCTCAGGCCCGAGCCCAAGGAGAGCGAGCGCAGCGCCATCTTTCGTCTTTCGGAGCGGGCGTTCGAGGGGGCCATTGCGCTGTATGACAGCGGTCTTCGCGTCGTGCTCCGTCACAAGCTCACGACGCTCCTCGTCACGATCGCGACCTTTGGTCTCACCCTGGTGATGGCGATCTACATCCCCAAGGGCTTCTTCCCTCAGCAGGACACGGGCGCTCTGCTGGGCGTGTCAGAGGCCGCGCCGGACGTGTCGTTCCCGCGGATGATGGATCTCCAGCGGGAGGTCGCGGACGTGGTCCTGCGGGACCCCGACGTGCAGAGCGTGGCGTCGTTCATCGGATCGGACGGCACCAATCCGACGACCAACAGCGGACGTCTGTCAATTACCCTCAAGCCTCACGACGCCCGGCGCTCGAGCGCCGATGAGATCATCGCGCGCCTGAAGCCGCAACTCGACAAGGTCGACGGCATCGAGGTCTATCTGCAATCCGTCCAGGACCTTCAGATTGACAGCCGCGTCAGCCGCACTCAGTACCAGTACACGCTCGAAGACGCCGACCCCGCAGAGCTGGCCGCGTGGGCCCCCAAGCTCGTGACCGAGCTACGTCACGAGCACGTGCTCAAGGACGTCGCGAGCGACCAGGAGACGGCGGGCCTCCAAGTCTCGCTCACCATCGACCGGGACACCGCATCACGCCTGGGGATCACGCCGCAGCAAGTGGACGACACCCTCTACGATGCGTTCGGGCAGCGCCAGGTGTCCATCATCTTCACGCAGCTCAACCTCTACCGGGTGATTCTGGAGGTCAAGCCAGGGCAGGCCAAGACCGCCGGAGCCCTGGACAAGATCTTCGTGCGCGCACTGAACGGGGCGCCCGTGCCGCTCAGCGCGATGGTCCACGAGGCGACGACGACTGCCCCGTTGGCCATCAACCACCAGGGGCAGTTCCCGGCGGTGACCGTGTCGTTCAACCTCAACGACGGCGAGTCGCTCGGCGACGCGGTAACGGCCATCCAGGCGGCGATGACCCGCATTGGCATGCCGCCGAGTGTCCATTCCGACTTCGTGGGCTCGGCTCAGGCCTTCACGCAGTCGCTGGCGAGCGAGCCGCTGCTCATCCTGGCCGCCATCGTCACCGTCTACATCGTGCTCGGCGTTCTCTACGAGAGCTACATCCACCCGGTGACGATCATCTCGACACTCCCGTCCGCAGGCGTCGGCGCGCTGCTCGCGCTCTGGCTGTGCAGAGCGGACTTCAGCGTCATCGCGCTGATAGGCGTCGTGCTGCTCATCGGCATCGTGAAGAAGAACGCGATCATGATGATCGACTTTGCTCTGGAGGCGGAGCGCGACCACGGCCTGACGCCGGAGAAGGCCATCCACCAGGCGTGCCTGCTGCGCTTCCGTCCCATCATGATGACGACCATGGCGGCGCTCCTCGGCGGCCTGCCCCTCGCTCTGGGCACGGGCATGGGCTCGGAGCTGAGGCGACCGCTGGGCATCTCCATCGTGGGAGGCCTCATCATTTCGCAGGTGCTCACGCTCTACACGACGCCCATCGTGTACCTCTATATGGACCGCCTGGGCCGGTGGGTCGCGCGCGCCCGAACGCGCACACCCGTTGCGGAGACCGCTTGAACATATCCGCTCCGTTCATCCGGAGGCCGGTCGCGACCTCGCTCCTGGCCGCGGCGATCCTGCTGTCCGGTATTCTTGCCTATTGGCGACTGCCGGTAGCCCCGCTGCCGCGCGTCGACTTTCCGACGATTCAAGTGAGTGCCTCGCTCCCGGGCGCCAGTCCCGAGACGATGGCCTCGTCGGTCGCCACGCCGCTCGAGCGACGGTTCGGGCGCATCGCCGGCCTGACGGAGATGACGTCGAGCAGCACGCTGGGCGCCACATCGATCACGCTCCAGTTCGATCTCGATCGCAACGTCGACGCCGCGGCGCGCGACGTCCAGGCGGCCATCGCCGCGGCCGGGGGGGAGCTTCCTCCCGATCTGCCGCTCAAACCGACGTACCGGAAGGTCAACCCCGCGGACGCGCCCACGCTCATTCTGGCTCTTCGCAGCGACACCCTGCCCCTGTCGAGCGTCTTCGATGCGGCCAACACCATCCTCGCGCAGAAGATCTCGCAGGTCCACGGCGTGGGCCAAGCGTTCGTGGCAGGAGGCCAGCAGCCAGCCGTCCGCGTGCAGTACGACCCGCTCGCCCTCGCCGGGATGAGAGTGGGCTCGGCGGACCTCCGGAGCGCGATCGCCGCGACCACCGTCGACGAAGCCAAGGGAACGCTCGTCGGCAAGTACCAGTCCTCGGCAATCGGGGCGAACGATCAGGTGTTCAAGGCCGAAGAATTCAAGCCGCTCGTCGTCGCCCAGCAAGGCGACGCGACGGCCAAACTAGGGCAAGTCGCCACGGTCTACGAGAGCGTCGAAAACGAGCGCGTTGCGGGATGGGCGGACGGAAAACGGTCGGTGCTCATCTTCATCCGCAAGCAGCCGGACGCCAACATCCTCGAGGTCAACGCCCGCATCCTCGCGCTCTTACCGCAGCTCGCGAGCTCGATCTCCCCCGCCATCGATATCTCCATCAACAGCGATCGCACGCAGACGATTCGAGCCTCGGTGATCGACGTGGAGAAGACGCTCGGCATCAGCATGGTTCTCGTCGTGATGGTGGTGTTCGCGTTCCTGCGCTCCTGGCGCGCGACCCTCGTGCCCGCCGTTGCGATGCCGCTGTCTCTCGTCGGGACGTTCGGAGTGATGTGGCTGCTCGGCTACAGCATCGACAATTTGTCCTTGATGGCGCTCACGATCTCCACCGGATTCGTCGTCGACGACGCGATCGTGGTCACCGAAAACATCACGCGGGCGATCGAACGCGGGGTGGCTCCATTCCAGGCGTCCCTCGACGGCGCCAAGCAGATCGGCTTCACGATCGTGACCATCACGGTCTCGCTGATCGCGGTTTTCGCCCCGATCCTGCTGATGGGCGGAATCGTCGGACGACTCTTTCGTGAGTTCGCCGTGACCCTCAGTGTGGCGGTGGCCATGTCGGCCCTCGTGTCGCTCACGCTCACGCCGATGATGTGCGCGCGCCTGTTGCGTTCGGAAGCCGGCGTCCGGCACGGCTGGTTCTACCGCGCGCTCGAGCGGACTTTCGACGCCATGCTCGCCTTCTACGAAGGGGGACTCCGCTGGGCGCTGCACCACCGGGCGGTGATGCTCACGGTGACGCTGTCGACCGTGGCGCTGACCGTCGTCCTCTTCGCCACGGTCCCCAAGGGCCTCTTTCCCCAGCAGGACACGGGCCTTATCATGGGTTCCATCGAGGCGGCGCAAGACGTGTCCTTCGCGGAGATGCGGCGCCTTCAGCTCCAGGTCAACAAGGTCGTCGGCGAGGACCCGGACGTAGACCACTTCGTGTCCTTCACGGGCTCCGGCGGCTTCGGGACGAGCAACATGGGCAGCGCGTTCATCACGCTCAAGCCGCTCCCTCCGAGGCGGCTGTCAGCGGACCAGGTGCTAGGCCGGCTCCGGGGCAAACTGTCCAAGATGGAGGGGGTCAACACATACATGCAGGCGCGCCAAGACGTGAGCGTGGGCGGGCGCATGGCGCGCACTCAGTACCAGTACACCGTTCAGGACGCGAATCTCGACGAACTCGTCCAGTGGGCGCCCCGCATGCTCGAGGCGCTCCGTAAGATCCCGCTGCTCAAGGACCTCAATAGCGACCAGCAGAATTCCGGCCTTCAGATCAACGTCGACATCGATCGCGACACCGCGTCGCGCCTGGGAGTGACGGCGCAGGCGGTCGACGATGCGCTCTACGACGCCTACGGCCAGCGCTTTGTCGCGACCACGTTCACGCAGCTCAACGAGTACCACGTCGTTCTCGAAGCCGCGGCGCCCTATAGGTCCACGCCGGACTCGCTCGACGGGATCTACGTCAAGAGCGTGACCGGCGCGCAAGTACCGCTTCGGGCGATCGCGAAAGCGACGCCGACGCAGACGGCGCTGGCGGTAAACCACCACGGACAATTCCCGGCCATCACCATCTCGTTCAACCTAGCGGCGGGGGCGTCGCTCGGTCCCGCCGTCGACGCCATCGACAAGGCGGAGCTCGCGATCCACCTGCCGCCGGGGATCCACGCTGACTTCCAGGGGACCGCGCAGGCCTTCACCTCGTCGCTCAAGAACGAACCGCTGCTCGTCGTAGCGGCGCTGTTCGCCGTCTACATCGTTCTGGGGATGCTCTATGAGAGCTATGTGCACCCGGTGACGATCCTCTCGACCCTCCCGTCGGCAGGGATCGGCGCACTCCTGGCCCTGATGCTCTTTGGGGTCGACCTGAGCGTCATCGCCATCGTCGGCCTCTTGCTTCTCATTGGAATCGTGAAAAAGAACGCCATCCTCCTGATTGACTTCGCGCTCGACGCTGAGAGAAACGAAGGCGCGTCCCCGGAAGAGGGCATCGTGCGTGCCTGCTCGCTGCGGTTCCGCCCGATTCTGATGACCACGTTCGCCGCCCTCTTCGGAGCGCTTCCCCTTGCCTTCGGAACAGGCCTCGGCTCCGAACTGCGGCGCCCGCTGGGTATCACGATCGTCGGCGGGCTCCTCGCATCGCAGCTTCTCACGCTGTACACGACCCCCGTTGTCTACCTCGCGCTCGAGGGACTTCGGTCGCGCTTCACTTCGCCCGAATCCGAGCGCGCTCGTCTCGACCAGACTGTCACCACCTAGCTAGCCCTGATTCTGCTAAGGGATCGGCCGAAATACGCCGACCTCCTAAGGAGCGCAGGTCGAGACGCCCGCCCCCACGATAACCTCCGAGGTGGACGCGACCTGCACGATAGACCCGTCCGCGGGACGGAACCGCGTCGCGACCGAGCCGGGGCTCCCAGTCGGCCACGTGAACGTGTAGAAGTCCTCGCCCCAATACGCGAAGGCCCAGGCGTTACCGCGCTCGAGACCCGTGAGCATGGACTCCGCCACGACGGTCGCCGTCGCCTTGTCGATCTGCACGATCGCCGAGTCATTCGCGTCGATCGTTTCGAAGCCGAAGAGCTGCCCCGCGCCGGTTCCCGTAAGCTCGGGGGTCGACACGGTGGGAGCGAGCGTGCCGATGACGTTCAGTGCGAACGTGGTCGTGTCGATCCAGCCCAATCGGGCGGGATCCTCCTGCGAGCCAACGTAGAGCGTTTCGCCCTTCCCCGAGTCGTCGCGCGCGAATCCCATGCCGAATTGCAAGAAGCCATTTTGATTGGCCACAAACGGCGTGGACTGACAAGAAGCCGTGGCCGTACGGACCCGATAGAGCGAGCCATCCCAAAACGCGATGTAGGCGATGCCCGAGCGCGACACGGCCATGGAGTTCGGGAAGCTCGCCGTATTGGGGCACGCGATCGCGCCGATGAGCTGGAACGAAGAGGACACCGGGTCGAAGCTGAGGAGGTCCGCGCTCTCGCTGACGACGAAGATGCGCGCGACTCCGCCCCTGCACGACGGGTCGTTACCCGGGGCCTGGACGTCGATGGGCGGAAGCACGTCGTCGATCGCGTCTGCGGTCGCGTCGACCGGCGCCCCGTCCGCCGCGTCCACGGACTCCACGTCCATGGCGGCCACGTCCGGCGGCGCAACCTCCGCGGTCACCGCATCGAACGCGTCGTCGAACGCGGTTCCATCGCGCTGCGCGTCGACGGCCGCCCCGTCAGTCGGCCGTCCGCTGGCGTCGGCCTGCTCGCTCGGGCGACCGTCAGACTCATTGGGGATGCCCGTAGCATCGACGGGCATCGCTGCGGCATCGCTGGCGTCCGAGTCGGTCTCTACGACGGTCTCTTCGGAGTCGGGCTCGCCAGGAGCGTATGGGTCGGTCCGACTGCCGCACGCGACGAAGCACGCGACGATCGCGGTCAGCAGGACGCAAGCTCTCATCGGCGCTCTCCCCTCTTCGGCGACATCGTATTCCGACTGGCCACTGGCGCCACCTCTCGTCACGCGTTTTCGTCGGAAGGCGATTCCGTAAACCGATACCCGACGCCTCGCACGGTCTCGATGTACCGCCCCACGCTCATCAGCTTCTCGCGCAGGCGCTTGACGTGGGTGTCCACCGTGCGGGTAGTGATGTCGGCCTCGATGCCCCAGATGTCGTTTAGCAGCACGGAGCGGGTCTGAACCCGGTTCTTTCGCTCGTAGAGGGTCACGAGAAGCTTGAACTCGAGCGTCGTCAGCGTGACCTCGAGCCCATCGACCCACGCGCGGTGGGCTGCCGGGTCGATCCGCAGGTTTCCAAACTCGACGAAATCGGCCTCCGCCGCTTCTCTGCGGCGCAATACCGCGGAGATCCGCAAGAGCAGCTCGCGCACGCTGAAGGGCTTGACGACATAGTCGTCCGCGCCGAGCTCGAAACCGACGACGCGATCGATCTCCTCCCCTTTGGCGGTGACCATGATCACGCGAACGTCCCGCGTCTGAGCCTCCTTCTTCAGCGCCTTGCATACGGTCGTGCCTGGCATGTCGGGAAGCATCAGGTCGAGCAGGACGAGCTCGGGGCGCTGCTCGCGCGCGGCCCTGAGGCCGTCCGCACCCGTGGCAGCCACGGTCACTCGGTGCCCCTCGCGGGTCAGATTGTACTCGAGCACCTCGCGCAGATCCGCCTCGTCCTCGATGACCAGAATGCGCGCCATGCCAAGACTCCTTGCCGATTGCGAAACGTCGAGCGTTACCCTGAAGCCCCCCACTATCTATCTTAAGTCGCGCCATCCTACCGCCGTATGTCCCGACGGAGCGCTCAGTGGGAGGGGTGGCGCACCCCCCTTGCGGACCGTCCCCCTCTGGGCGCTCGCTTTTTTCTGGAGGCTCGAGGCGACCGGGTCCGCGGAGGTGTGATACGGTCAGTATGCTAGGCCGCTCGTGGGGAGCCGTCGCCTGCCCGGAGCGCGCCGAGCCGCCCAAAGGCGTCAGGCGTGGGAATCATTGAGGAATAGGCTTGTGCGTGCGGCCCTGCTCGCGCCCTCGCCGGGGCTCGCTCGGCGGTGGAATCGCTCGAGGCCCGCGATGTTTGCACAATTGTCACAGAGAGGGCCTAAGCGCCCGCCAACGTCTGGCCGTTCTCCCCGTGGGATCGACTGCGTCACGAGAACGTTGACGTCGGGCAGGCACCGGCCGCGTGCGCAGAGAGAGGTGGAAACGGCCCCGTGAACGAATCCATGGCGGACGCGCCGAAGGTTCTCCTAGTCGACGACAACGCCGAGTCCCTTCATGCCACGGCGATGCACCTCATTGCCCAGGGGTTTCGCGTCACCTGCCACGACTCCCCGTTCGGAGTGACCAACATCATCGCCCGCGAGCGGCCCGACGTCGTCGTCCTCGACGTCATGATGCCCGCCCTGAGCGGGGCGGCACTCGGCGCGATCATCCGCGAGAAACAGGGCGTGCACATCATTTACTTCTCGGCGATGCCGGAGGAGGAGCTGCACGAGCTCGTCTCGTCCACGCGTAACTCGTCGTACGTCCTGCGGTCCGAGGGTCCCGCCTATCTAGCCGAGCAAATCGTCCAGAGCCTGGGGGCTCGAGGCCTGGACAGTGCCGAAGCGTGAGGCCGTACGCGACCCAGCGCGAGGCGATGCCGTCCGAAGGCTGATGGGGGTTGCCGTGAGCGTGGCCCTCGTCGGGCTCACGCTGGCTCTGGTCTTGGTAGAGCGCCAGCTCCAGTTCAGCATCGACACGGCGCTCGCGACAGAGCGAGACCACGTGGGCCGCGCCCGTTCCCTCCGCGCCATCACCGACCAGACGTACGTGGCCCTTCTCGAGCGCTGGATCCGTCCGGGCTACGAGCGCACCGAAAGGGCACGCGAAGTCTCGCGCCTCCTCAAGGATGTTCATACAGCGGCCGACCGCCTCGCGGACGCGGCGCCGGTGAGCCCCATGGAGTCTCAAGCCCGCGCAAAGCTCGTCGTGGCGGCCGCCCTCTTCTCGAATCGCGTACTGCGCGCGGTCATCAACGACGACGGCCCGGCGGCCATCGCGGACATCGGAGACTTTCGCGCCGTCATCGCAGAGTCGTCCGAGCAGGTCCTCGAGAGTGCCTCGGCCGTGGGACAACAGACCGACACCACCGTCGCCACGCTCCGCCGCGAGAGCGCGCTGACCATTGCGGGAATCACTCTCGTCAGCGCTTCGGCGCTCGCGTTCGCGACGATGTGGCAGCGTCAAAAGCGGAAGGCCGAAGAGCGTCTCCGTGCCGCCAATGCTGCGAGGCGTGACCAGGAACATGCGGAGCGCGTTCGGTCCCGCTTCTACGCTCACTTGTCGCACGAGCTTCGAACGCCGATACTGGCCATCAAGAATCTGATTGCGCAGTTCGATGAGACCGGGGGATCGCCCATGGCAGCCCGTCTACGTCAAGCCACCGATGACCTGCTCCACAATATCGACAACGTCCTCGATGCCGCGAAGCTGGAAATGGGCGCTCCCAAGCTAAAGCGGGAGTTGGCCGATCTGGGTCAAATCGTGCGTCGATCGGTGCGTCGCTGCGAGGGTCTCGTCGGAACGAAAGAGATTCGCCTCGAACTTCAGATCGAATCGCTCGCGCCCATCGTGGCCGACGTCGTGAAGCTCCATCAGGTCGTGACCAACCTCGTCGCCAACGCGATCAAGTTCACGCACCATGGAACTGTCACCGTGCGCGTCGCTCGCCACGACCAGGACCACGTCCGAATTGAAGTGGAGGACACTGGAATCGGGATTCCGGAAGACGCCTTCAAGACCATATGGGAGCCCTTCAAGCAGGGCGACGACACCATCACGGGTCGATTCGGAGGAACGGGGCTCGGATTATCCATCGTCAAGGGAATTGTCTCGCTCCACGGCGGCTCGGTCTCGGTTCGATCGACTCTCGGATCTGGGTCGTGCTTTTCCGTGATACTTCCCGTCACCGCACAATCTCCCGCGGCCGGCGCCACGCCGACAAACCAATCGGATCCTCCGGGCCCCATGAGCAGCCTTGCCTTCCTCACGTTGGCCGTCGCCCTGCTCGGAGCCGTCGCCTGCACGCGCGGCCCGGGCACGGCCGCGGGCGACGACGCTGGCGGCCTGTCGCGCGTCACCGTCGCGGGGTCGAGCGCTCTGCTCCCCGTGGTGACCGACGCGGCCAACCGATTCATGAAGGCTCACCCGGGCGTCGCAGTCGAGGTCACCGCTGGCGGCTCGCGCGTCGGGCTGGACCGCGTGGCACGCGGCGAGGTGACGATCGGCACGAGCGATGTCGCGAGCGATCCGACCGGCGCGCCCGCCCTCGTCGACCATCGAGTCGCCATCGCCGGATTTGCGGCAATGGCCCATCGCGGCCCGTACGACGAGACCATCGACTCCTTGTCCATGGCGGCGCTCAAGGGAATCTTCACGGGCACCATCCGCAACTGGTCCGAGGTCGGAGGCACCGATCAGCCGATCGTGGTCATCAACCGCGGCAAGGAGTCCGGCACGCGGATCACCTTCGGAGACATCGTCCTCGGCGGGGACCAATTCATCGCCGGCCGCGAGGAAGAGAGCTCGGGGCTCGTCCAGTCCGTGCTCGAGCAAACTCCGGGGGCGATTTCGTACCTGGCGCTGACGTACCGCCGCGATACGCTCAAGTGCTTTTCGGTGGACGGTGTCGCCCCGTCTCCCAGCAACATCGCGTCAGGCAAATACCCTATTTGGTCGTACGAGCACATGTACACCCTGGGCTTGCCCCGAGGTCCGGCCAAGGCGTTCCTCGATTTCGTGCTCTCCGCCGACATCCAGCGGGACGTCGTCGGAGCGAACGGACTCGTGCCGATGGCGGACCTTCGGGGTCGCTAGAAGCGACTACCTCTGTCGCCTCGTGTCCCGGTACGGGGAGCCCGCTCGATAGAGCTCGATCTGCGCCTGCAGGAGCGTGGCCAAGGCGGTCTTGTGCGCGTCCGTGGCGAGGCGTAGCGCTGCCGTCGCTGTCTCCGCCGCCTCCGGATAGCGGCCGGATTCGGCGAGCGACGCCGCCAGGGTCGCCCCGTAGATCGGATTCTTGCCCCCGGACAGGCGCTGCGCCTCTTGCGCCAGCGCGACGGCACGGGCCCCGTCTCGCACCGACGCGTCGGGGCTCGTGGCCAAGACCCAGGCGAGGCTGCTCGACGCCGCGGCATAGGTAGGGTCGATCTCGAGCGCTCGCTCGTAGTGGGCCATCGCTTCCCGCGTGCGGCCTTGCTGTTCGAAGAGTCCGCCCAGGCTGTGGTGGGCCAGCGCGTAGTCGGGACGGATTTGCAGGGCTCTCTCGTAATGGGCGATGGCCTCCGCGACGTGCCCGGTTTGCCAGAGTAAACTGGCGAGGTTGTTGTGGCCCTCGGCGTCGCCCGGACGGACCACGAGCACGCTTCGGAAGTGCGCCAGCGCCTTGTCCGTCTGGCCTTTTCGCAGATAGAGAAAGCCCAGGCTCTCGTGCGCCGCCGCGTAGTCGGAGTGGAGGGCGACCGCCTTCTCGAGGTGCGCGATCGCCTCGTCCACCCGTCCCTTGTCGCGAAGAAGCTCGCCGAGGTAATAGTGCGCCGTCGAATAGTCCGGCTGAATCTCGACGGCTTTCGCGAATTCGGCCATCGCTTCGTCGAGCTGACCCCTCTCTCGGAGAACTCCCCCGAGGTTGTAGTAAGCCGTCGAGAAATCTGGTTTCAGTTCGACGGCCTTCCTGAAATGGGCGATGGCCTCACTCGATTGGCCGCGTTCGTGGAGAACGCTCCCCAGGCCGTTGTGAGCGGACCACGAGCCTGGATTCGACGCGAGCGCGGCTTGCCAGAAGGTGCCTTCATCCCTGTAGATTCCGCAGCGATTCCATGTCAATCCGCCGAAGGATACCAATACGGCTCCAGCCGCGACGGCGGCTGGAAGAACACCGCTTCCGCCCCCCAGCCTGCTCGCTCTCTCCCAGGCGGAGGCCGCTAGGGCGATGGGACCGAGCATCGCGAAGTACTGCCAGTGATCCGCCACGAGCGATACCCACATGAAGCCGATATCAAGAAATCCAAGTACCGGCAAAAGCATTACGACGAAGTAACCTAGGGCTGCGAGGGGAGCGCGCCCCCACGCGCGCCGCGAGCGCCAGCACGCGAATGCGAGCGCCACGACACCGAGGTCCGGAACGTAGGCCCACCAGGCTCCCCCGTCGATGTTCCAACGCGGATAGATCGAGCTCAAGCCGATCGGAAGCGCGGCCTTGTAGAGGTAGAACCATATCGCCCACCCCGCTCCTGCGAGCCGCGCCCCGAACCCGTCCGTCCGCACGGCTTCCGAGCCGATCGCCCGCACCGATTGGAACCATGCCGCGACCAGCCCGACGACGACTGCGGCCGCAAAAAACGGCCATATGCGCCGCACGTCTCGGCGTGTCACCGTCCCGCGCAGAAACCAGATCAGGCCGAGCAGCACGATGGGCATCGGAGCCACGGAGGTCTTGCTGAGCAGCGCCAGCAGGAAGACCGCCAGCGACAGCCAGTACCCGCGCGGCAGACCGATGGGGGGCGACGCGCTCCTTTCGTCGGCCGGCCCGGCGTTGCCCCCGGCTCGAACGTCGCCCAGCTCAAAGCGCAAATACGACGAGAGGCTCAGCAGGTACAGCAGCATCGCCAGCGTGTTCTTGCGCTGCGTAATCCACGCTACGGATTCCACGTTGACCGGATGCACCGCGAACAAGGCTGCGGCCAACCAGCCGCCGGGGACCTTCAGCCGTTCGAGGAGACGCCACAGGACGACCGCGCTGCCCGCGTGCAATGCCACATTGACGACATGATAGCCAGCGGGATGGGCGCCCCAAATACGCCACTCCGCCCACAGCATGGTGGACGTCACTGGGTAGTAGTCTTCGGGCTCCGTCGTAAACCAGAATCGGATTAGGCCGTCCGGCCGGCGGATCAGAGGATTGTCGACGACGAAACTGCGATCGTCCCAGATCAGACCGGCGTGCCAAACCGGGAGGTATGCGACGAAGGTGCCCAGCACCAGCCCCAGCGCCAATATCCATCTTCCAGCGGGCGTACTCGGCGCCCATTGTAAGAGGCCCGCGACCAGTCGACCGGTGGAGCGTCTCAGCGCGCCGGCAGCGTGGAGGTCCGCGCCACCGTCAGGTCTGTCAGCCGGACGACGACGGGGCGGCGCCATGCGGGTGCAGCTTACCTAGCCGCTCATGAGCGGCCACGCAACTATATGGAAGCGACAGGAGAATGTGCAACATCGGAAGGGCGGAAGGTTTTGAGATGGGACCGAGCCAGTCATCGGTTCGCTCATCGAAGTGCGCCGAACCGCTGGACTCCTGGAGTCAGCGAACGAGATATCTTGGTATGCAGGCGGGGCATTGGTAAGGTTGACGCCATGATGTCGCCTCGTGCGCTGACGGCGTGCCTGCTCTGCCTGTCATTCATTGCGGCTATCTCCGGACGGGCCATGGCCTTCAGTCCGGCGGAGAGCTCTATCGAGGCTCGATTGCACGGGGATCACATCGAACTCCAGGTGAGGATGGACCTCGAGTCGGCGTGGCGGGCCATGGGCGAGCCGGCCAGTTCCGCGCCCGATGTCGCGGGTTCCATGCCGCGGGTGAGAAAATACGCAGCCCATGTCTGCGAGGTCTCAGCCGGAAACCAGGTCTTGACGCCGACAGAGTCGCTCGCGGACCTGCGCGAGGGCGAAGGGGGCATCATCTTTCACTTGGTCTTTTTGCGTCCCAGCATCGGACCCCTGACGATCTCCGCCCCCTATCTGAGTCGGCTCCTGCCCTACCATCGCGCCACGGTCGCCCTCTGGGACGAACACAACACACGCCTCGGTTGGTCCACGCTCAACGCCGTGAGCCCTTCGGCCGTATTGCCTCTGCCCGGCGTTCCGTGGATCTCCGCTCCGGCGCAATCCCGCCTCTCTCTCTTGGGCTTCGCGGCGCTCGGCTTCAAGCACTTCGTCGCCGGCTACGCTCACATTGCGCTGCTCTGCGCCCTTCTCGTCGTCTCCAGGCGCGCCTCTTCGACCCTCGCGATCCTCGTCGCCTTCACGCTCGCCCATTCGCTCACCCTCGCGCTGACCGCGCTGAACGTCGTCAGCATTCCGAGCCCAGGGATCGATCGGCTCATCGCGGCCACGGTTGTCGCGATTGGCCTGGAGACTCTCCTGAGCCGCGGAGAGCCGAAAGCTCGCTATCTATGGGCTCTCGGATGTGGCTTGATCCACGGACTTGGCTTCGGCAACGCGCTCCGCGCCGCGGGATTGGGGCTGACGGGAACCTCGGCGCTGGGACCGCTCCTTGCCAATAACCTAGGACTTGAACTCGGCCAGCTCGCGGTGCTGGTGATCCTTCTGCCCGCCCTTTGGCAACTCAATCTGCACCGCCCGGTCGCGCGCTACGCCGTTCCAGCGGTCGCCGTCCTCGCAGTCCTTCTAGGCGGCTACGGGCTACTGAGGAGCACCGTCCTAGTCTGAAGGCCGTAGCCATCTTCAGCGCGGGCTAGAAGTGGGGTGATTTTCGTCGAGCCCGAGCCATCTCCAGCGCGGGCTAGAAGTGGGGTGATTTTCGTCGAGCCCGAGCCATCTCCAGCGCGGGCTAGAAGTGGGGTGATT
>JBEKXD010000030.1:0-61850 GCA_049512415.1 Polyangiaceae bacterium | reverse complement strand
ATCGCCGAACTGGGCAGCCGACATCTCCTTGGACAACTCGGACAACCGGACCGCTTCAACCATCGACCAGCCTTACGCGAACCGGCCACAAATGGAAAGCGAGATGTGTAGGATGCTCAGACAGGAAGTACGCTCCGGGCGACTCGCCGCCGGCCTCGCTCGGGTTCGACCGAAATACACCGGCCTTCTTCCATTTCGACCGGCTTGACCAGGAAGTCGGCTCTCGCCGCCCGGCCTCGCTCGGGTTCGACCGAAATTCCATTTCGACCGGCTTGACCAGGAAGTCGGCTCTCGCCGCCGGCCTCCTCGAGGGGGGCTCTACTCGCTTAGCAGGCGGTAGAGTTCCGGGCGGCGGTCTCGGAAGAATCCCCACGATGCTCGTGCCCGAGCGAGAGCCGTCCGATCGAATGTCGCGACGATGCTGCCCGAATCGCCACGTCCGAGTTCGGCGAGCTTGTCACCGCGCGGGTCGGCGATGAACGACGAGCCGTAAAACGACTGCTTACCTTCGACTCCGGTTCGGTTGGCTGCGACGACCGGTACGAGGTTCGAGACCGCATGGCCGACCATGGCGCGCTGCCACGGATCCCGAGTGTCCAGCGACGGTTCGTGCGGTTCACTCCCGATCGCGGTCGGATACAGCAGTACCTCCGCTCCGAGGAGCACCATGACGCGCGCCGCTTCAGGGAACCACTGGTCCCAACAAATGCCCACGCCGACGGTTGCATAGGCCGTCTTCCACGCCCGAAATCCCGTATCTCCGGGCCGAAAATAGAACTTCTCCTCGTATCCCGGCCCATCCGGGATGTGGCTCTTGCGATAGACGCCGAGCACGTCCCCCGAGGCATCGATCACGGCCACGCTGTTGTAGTAGGCCTGGCCCGCCTGTTCGAAGAACGACACGGGCACGACGACGCCGAGCTCGCGCGCCACCGCGCGCATCCGCTTCACCGCCTCGTCGCTGTCCACGGTGCGAGCTTCCGCGAACCAGTCAGGGTTCTCCTCGCAGCAGAAATACGGTCCTTGAAATAGCTCAGGCAAGACCACGATTTGCGCACCCCGGGCCGCGGCAGCTCTCACGTGTCGCTCGACGCGCTCGATGTTGGCCTCGCGGGAGCCGGCGAGTTCGCACTGCACAGCACCCACTGAGAACGTGCCGGTCGGGAAGCCACTCACTGGGTGCCTCGCGGCTGCTGCTGAGTGATGCAATGAAACGCCCCGCCGCCCGTCAGGATCGGGCGCGCATCGACGCCGATCGCCCTTCGACCGGGGAAAAGAGCGCCGATGCTCTCGACAGCTTCGGAATCCCAACGGGTGCCATAGGTGGGAACGATCACGGCGGCGTTCGAGACGTAGTAGTTGACGTAGCTGGCCGGCATTACGCCCCCGTCGTCGCTCATCACGCGTCCGGGCGAGGGGATGCACGCGAGCTCGAGCTTCCGGCCGCTCGCATTGACCATGCGCTGGGCGTCGCGAACGATCTGTCGCAGCGCGTCGCGGTTGGGGTCGTCCTCGGAGCGTGGTTCCATCACGACGAGCGTGCCGGGGCTGGCGAATCGCGCGATCGTATCCACGTGGCCGTCGGTGTGGTCGTTCACGAGGCCGTGGTCGAGCCACAGGGCGGTCCTCGCGCCGAGGGCGCCGAGCAGCCAATCCTCGACTTGAGCCTCGGTCCTTTGGTTATTGCGGTTGGCGTTGAGCAAGCACTGCCTCGTGACGAGCACCGTGCCCTCACCATCGACCTCCACGCTGCCGCCCTCGAGCACGAACGGGCACTCGAATCGCCTGCCGCCGACGATCTCTGCAACCCGCTCGGCGACGCGGTCGTCGTGTTCGAGGTTGAACTTGCCCCCCCATCCGTTGAATCGGCAAACGAGTGTGGCCGTCGCGCCGCGGTCGTCAATGAGAAAGAGTGGAGCGATGTCACGAAGCCAGATGTCGCCGAAGGCAACGCGGTGAAAATGCACGCGCTCCGAGGGAAGAGCGTCCCGCGCCAGAGCCTCCTGGTTCGCGTCCGGCACGAGGATCTCGGCGGATTCACCTTGGGCGATGGCCGACACGAGGGCTCGGAACGACTCCCGGGCTTTGGCGAGGTCCTCCTGCCATAGATTCGCGTCGCTCGGCCAGGCGAGCCAAGTGCACGAGTGAGCGTCCCATTCGGCGGGCATGCGGAAGCCGGCGTCGCGAGGGTTCATCGCTCGGTCGGGTATACCGGTGCCCGACCCAGGGCGCCATGATTCTCGTTCAGCGCTGCGATCGATTCCTCACGTACCGAACGGCGCCGTGATCACTGCGGACGATGCGCCCCTGCTCTCTCTCGATGAGAATCAGCCGCTGGTGCTGAGCGTCGTCGCCGACAGGTACGACGAGGCGCCCGCCCTCGGGCAGCGCCTTCAGCCACGCCTGTGGAACCCTCGTGACGGCAAATGTCACGCACACCTTGAGAGCTTGACCCCAATCGAGAGCGCTCTCGACCGCGTCCGCATGGATCACGGTCACGGGGCCGGACCCCACCAGGGCTTTCCTCGCAAGTGCGCACAATGCCGGGTCGATCTCGAACGTTCGGACTTCGCGGCCCGTGACGAACGCGGCGAGCGCCGCGCCGTAGCCCGACCCGGTTCCGAGCTCCACGACGTCATCGCCCTGTTTGAGGCCCAGCAGTCGGAACATCAGCGCATAAGCATGCGGAGCGCTGATCGTGGCGCTGCCTTCGTCGTCGAGTGGCAGTGGGGTGTCGTCGCTGCTCCGCTCGATGTCCTCCGGGCGGACGAAGCGCTCGCGCGGAACCTCGAGCAGCGCGAGCGCATACGCAGGGTCCACGTCACCGTGCTCCGCGCGAATGGCCGGAGCGAGAGCGAGTCGGCATCCGCGCGCCACCTCCCGAAGCTCCTGCCAGAGGATGTCACCGGCGGGAGGCGAACGCTCCCGCACGCGCACCGCGAGCGACGCCAGCCATAGCAACCGCTCGGCCTGTGGAAGCGTGGCCATTTTCTGGCGGAACGCGACGGTAAAGTAGACGGGAGGGCTCGGCACGGCGGTCTAGAAGTGGGTGCTTTTCGCCGATCCCTTCGCGATCCCGGAGTCGAGCGTGCTCGCGTACGGGAAGTACGCTCCGCGCGACTCGCCTCCGGCCTCGCTCGGGCTCGACGAAAATCACCCCACTTCTAGCCCATTCGGTTGGCGAGCGTGAATGAAGCGGCGGGGACGAACCACGAACTCCCGTAAGCGAGGAGGGGGGGCTGCGCGTCGCGCGCGACCGCATTGACCGGACCACGAGCGCCGTGGTTAGCGATACGTTGTGCCGAAAATGCGGGCGCGAGAAATGCCAGGTTCCAAGCGCCCATCCCTCGGTCGCGGGCTGTTCGTCGGGTGGCAGGTCGTCCGCGGTCTCTCAGCTCACGGGGCGTTTCGCTCGGCCGCAGCGGTCGCCTACTGGTTCTTCCTGAGCCTCATCCCACTTCTCGTGCTCGTTGGGTTCGCGGCGGGACAAGTCGCGCGGCGCCGCGGGGTCGATGCACTCGTGGGGCCCCTGCTCGGTCTCGTTCCCTCGGCAGCGGAGGACATCGTGCGCGAGGAGCTCACTCGTCTCGCCGGAGCTCGCGCGACATCCCTCGCGCCCGTCGGGGCCGCGACGTTCTTGTGGACGGCCTCGGCCGGGCTTCACACGCTGGCGGACGTCTTCGAGGTCGCCGCCTCGACACGGCGGAGAACGTATTGGCACAAGCGCTTCGTCGCCCTGGTCGGGGTGTTGATCGGCGTGGCGGCGACAACAGCGGTCGCTTGGGCGTTCGTGAACATCGACTCGGCCTTTCGCGAAGTGACGCGTGAGACGCAGCCGTCCGTCCGTCGTCCAACCGTCAGCAGCGCAGCGCTTTCGGTCGCTTCGGCACCGCATCCCTCTGGCACGGCCCTCTCTCGCTCCCACGTGCCGAGTTCTTCCGCACCTTCCGGTCCGGCGCCGGTCCCGGTCCTCCGCGTGCCGACCCTGGGCTTGCAGGCGCTGGTCGCTGCGACGCTGCTCGCCGTGGGCACGGCGTTGCTCGCGGGGTTCTATCGCATCTCGGTGGCCCATCCCCGGGGGCCTCCGCAGGTCTGGCCCGGCGCGGTGTTCGCTGTTGCGTCGTGGCTCGTCGTGTCTTGGGCCTTCGGTGTCTACGCGACTTCCATCGGCAACTACGCCCTCTACTACGGCAGCTTGGCCGCTGTGGCGGTACTCCTCGTGTGGCTCTACTTGACCAGTCTGTCCCTCATCGCCGGCGCCGAGCTCAACGCAGTGCTCTCGAAGTCGCGCCATTAATTATCACGCCGCGGCGTCTGGAAAGACAGCTTCCATCGTTGCCCCTCCGGTGGTCGCATGGGCGCGCGTGCGAGCATGATGACGAAGTCCGAACGCGTCGCTCGAGGTCCTCTGTTCGCGGCCCGACCGCGTCGAGAGAGAAAAAGAAACTCGCTCGTTGACGTGCGACTGGGAGCCGACCAGCGTGACGCCATCGCGCTTCCGGTGGGTCAGGCCCTTCTCGTTCTCGGCGAGGCGGGGCACGGCAAGACGACCGTCGCCCTACGCCGACTGGCCGCCGTGTGGCATTCGCTGGCGAGAGCGCCGGGGGCGCGGCCGTCAGCGGCCGTGGTGGTGCCCACTGAAGGCCTCGCGAGGCTCCTTCAACCCCTGCTGCGCAGGCTTGGAGTCGACGTCGAGGCTCGCACGTACGACGCTTGGTCACGCAGTCAGGTCCGCCGCGCCTTCGATCATCTACCCCGCCGTGAGACTGACTCGTCACCCCCGAGCGTCCAGCGGTTGAAACGCGATCCGGCGCTGCGTGTGGCTCTCGCCGAGCTCGCGTTGCGCCCGCCGGGACGGATCGACGACGATGAAGACGAGGCTCTCTTGTCGTCACGGCGCCTGGTAAGTCGGGGAGACCTCCAGCACCTGTTTGGCGATCGGCTCCTTCTCGAGTCCGTCATGCGCGCGTCGAACGCCGTTCGCGCCATCGATGTCGCCCACGTGCTCGAACACACCCGTCTAGCATTCGGACTCAGGGCGGAGGACGAGTTCGCTCACGTGTTCGACCGGCAACGACTCAAGGCGGTCGACGGCCGGCCGCTCGACGAAGGCACGTCGAGCGCGACTGCGGGATGCTTGGACGTCGAAGACTACGCAGTTCTTTTCGAACTCGATCGGTTGCGAGCGTCCCACCTCGGGCTGCCCGCGACTCTCCCGAGGCGATATAGCGTCCTGCTCGTCGATGAGGCCCAGGAGTTCGCACCGCTCGAACTGGCCTTGATCGGGCGAAGTCTCGCGCCGGAAGGGACGCTCATCGTGGCCGGCGACGGAGACCAACATCTCGACCCGAGTTCGACCTTCTTGGGGTGGGATGGCGCCATGCACGAGCTCGGAGCCCGCCGCTGGATTTCCGTGCAACTCGATGTGGGCTATCGCTGCCCTCCGCCTGTCGCCGACCTGGCCAAGGCGGTACTCGCACCGTGGGCGCTGTCGCGCCGGACGGCACTTCGAACTCGCGGACATGCCGACGTCGTGGGCTTCGTCAGCGAGCGCGAACTCGCGCAGCGCCTGGGAACGGAGCTGCGCTCGCTCCGGGGCCAAGACCGCCGTGGCTCGGTGGCCGTGGTCTGTCGATCGCCCCAGAATGCCGGGCGCATCGCGCGGGCACTCATGGCCTACGTGCCGCTTCGCTTGGTCTTGGGCGGGCGTTTCCTTCCCCGGGGCGCGGTGGAGGTCACGACCGTGGACGAGGTCAGGGGACTGGAGTTCGACTACGTCGTCATCCCGGATGCGACCGACGTCGACTATCCGGACAGTCCGGCCGCGCGGCGCGCACTCTACGTCGCCATCACGCGAGCGCGGTACCAAGTGGTGGTTGCGTACGCTGGGGCCAAAAGCGCGATTGTCCCGGCCTCTACTTCCTGACGATAGGGACCTCGACTGAAACTGCGACGGGAAGCCCGTGGCGCAGGAGCACTGCGTGGGCGAATCGCTCTCCCGACTTCCACGCGGACACGGCTGCGGCGATCGCGGTCTCCTTGGTGGCGACGGGTCGTCCATCGATCGATGTGACGATATCCCCCTCGTGAATGCCGAGGCCAAGAAGCTGTACACCGCGGAGACTCAGGCCCTCAGTCCGACCTGACGCATCGACGGCAGGTCGCGCATCGATGCCCGCCAGCTCGTGCGCGGTCAGGCGCAGGAGCCGCCGGGCGGGCACGACGATCGTCGCCCGACCGGGTGCGCCCGAAGGCGCGCGGCGCAGTTCGCCGCGAGCCGCGTCGTCAGGGGTCTCCGCGTCTTCGGGAGCTGGTGCCGCTGCGGGCCGATCGCGAGAAGCCGACGCCACGAACCCATCGATCGCCGCAGCCACGTCGGTCATCGAACGAGCCATGCCCGCGGCCAGCGTCGACACGAGCGCACGCTCGCCAAGGCCAGCCAACACAAATGGCGCAATCAGGGCTCCGACTCGAAACCCTAGTCGACGCGCCACACGAATTCGCACTCACCCAGGCTACGAGGCGGGACGGCGTTTTGCAGAGGGAAAAGCTCGCCGGCCTTCTAGCTCGCGTTCTCCTCGGACGCGCCCTCGTCCTCTTCGTCGTCATCGTCATCGTCGTCATGGAGCTCCGTCTCCGAAGGGGGTGGCGGCGGCGGAAGCGGTTTGCCCTCCTTCTCAGCTTGCAGACGGGCCTTTTCTTGCGCCGCCCGGAGCTGAGCCGCCCGCTGCAACACGGCAGGCTTGGGTGCGACGATGATCGACATCGCCCTCGCTTCCATCATTGGGCGCGTTTCCACGTTCGCGACGTCGTCGAGCGCCTTCAAGATGATGTCGAGCTGTTCGTGCGCCTTCTCGGGATGCGTGATCTCGCGCCCGCGGAATCGCACGGTGAACTTGACCTTATGCCCCGATTCCAGAAAACGTCGTGCCGCGCGTGTCTTGAAGTCGATGTCGTGGTCGTCCGTCTTCGGACGGAGCTTGACTTCCTTGACCTCGACGACCGCCTGATTGCGCCGTGCTTGCGCTTGCCTCTTCTTTTCTTCGTATTTGTATTTGCCGAAGTCGAGAATCTTGCAGACCGGCGGGTCGGCCTTCGGGTTGATCTCGACAAGGTCGAGGCCTTGTTCGAGCGCCATCCGGAGAGCCTCGTGGGTTTGCAGCACACCCAGCTTGCCGCCGTCGGGTCCGATGACGAGGACCTCGGGGACGCGGATGCGATGATTGACTCGGATCGTATACCCGCGCTGCTGCTGTCGTGGGTCGAATCGAGGATGCCCCAATGCCATTGTGTACTCTTAGAACCTCCGTGTCTCGACCGTGAGCCGAGCAGTCTCGTGCACCGTGCACGCTCCGCCCGCGTACCTCACGTGCGCATAAGTTTCGTGGCGAACATGGGTCCGCGTCAATGCGCGACCGCTTCGGGCTTGCTTTCGGCAACGAGCCTAGCTGCGAGCTCATCGACCTTCATCGCGCCGAGCTCGCCGGCATCGCGGGACCGCACGCCCACGGAGTCGGCCTCGGCCTCTTTCGGGCCGACGACCAGCAGGTAGGGATAGCGCTTCAAGCGCGCGTTACGCACCTTTGCCCCGAGCTTGTCGCTAGACAAATCCGTGTCCACGCGAATTCCGAGGTTACCCAGCCGCGACGCGACCTGACGTGCGTATGCGTCGGTCTTCTCGCTCACGGTCAGAAGAATCGCCTGCTGCGGGGCGATCCATGTTGGGAAGTTTCCGCCGCAATGCTCCAGGTAGACGGCGAAGAATCGCTCTAGGGAACCGAGGATGGCGCGGTGGAGCATGACCGGTCTGTGCGGGTGGCTGTCCTCGCCCACGTACGACAGATCGAAACGAGCGGGGAGATTCGCGTCGTACTGGATCGTGCCAAGCTGCCAGGACCTTCCGAGCGCGTCGTGCACGTGAAACTCGATCTTGGGGCCGTAGAACGCCCCCTCGCCCGGGGTGACCTCGTAGCGAAGATCCGCGCGCTCGAGGCTTCGCGCGAGTGCCGCCTCGGAGACGTCCCAGTCCGCGTCCGTGCCGAGGCGCTTTTCGGCCGGCGGTCTCGTCGCGAGCTTGATGTCGATCTTGTCGAATCCGAATGCCGTGTAGACCTGCCGAAGCAGGCCGAGGAAGCGCTCGATCTCGTCGGACACCTGCTCCATGCCGCAGAAAATGTGGGCATCGTCCTGCGAGAAGCTCCGGACTCGCGCGAGGCCGTGGACGACGCCCCCGCGTTCGTAGCGGTGCAGGCGCGCAAAGTCCGCGACCCGCCACGGTAGCTCGCGATAACTGCGCCGCCGGCTGCCGAACATCACGCAGTGGCTCGGACAGTTCATCGGCTTGAGGGCGAACGAGTGAGTCTGAAGGCCGTCCTTGAGAGAGGCCGCCTCGGCCTCGACGAGGTCCTCGGTCCAGAGCCGATACATGTTCTCATTGTAATGACCGAGATGGCCGCTCCGCCGAAAGAGCCTCGGGTCATACGCGAGCGGCGTGATGACCTCTTCGTAGCCGTATCGCATGTAGAGCGCTCGCAAATACTCGACCATGCGATTGTAAACGAACGCTCCGCGCGGCAGGAAAAACGGCATGGCCGGCGCGACTTCGTCGAACAGGAACAGATCGAGTTCCTTGCCCAGTTTGCGATGGTCGCGGGCCTTCGCCAGTTCGAGCTGCTTCAGGTATTCGTCGAGCGCGCCGACGCTCGCGAACGCCGTGCCGTAGATGCGCTGGAGCATCGGATTGCGTTCGTCGCCGCGCCAATAGGCCCCGGCCACTTGCGTCAGCTTGATCGCCGCCAGAAAGCGCGTGGACGGGACGTGCGGTCCCCGGCAGACGTCGACCCACTCGCTCGGCGCCGTTCCGTGCTTGTAGAGGGTCACTTCCTCGCCCTCGGGGATCGCGTCGATAATCTCGAGCTTGTACGTTTCTCCCATCGACGCAAAGAGCTTCTTGGCTTCGTCGCGCGTCACGACGACGCGTCGAAACGCGGACTCGCCCGCGACGATCTCCGCCATGGTCGCCTCGATGCGCCGCAGATCGTCGTCGGTGAACCCGTCTCCCGGCTTGTCGAAGTCGTAGTAAAATCCGTCGTCGATCGCCGGGCCGATGGTCACCTTGGTGCCCGGGAAGAGGCGCTGGACGGCGTCGGCCATCACGTGAGCGGTCGAGTGGCGGACGACCTCGAGGCCCGCGGGTTCGCTCGCCCGAACCGCTACGAGCTCGTCGACCGTGGCCGCAACCGGCGTGTGCAAATCGACGGTGTGCCCGCCAAGGCGGACGGCCACGATATCGGCGTCGAGCTTCCCGGCGGCGGCGAGAATTTCGCGAGGCAGGTTCCTTTCGGGCATGGACGCGAGCGTTATAGCCTAGGAGGGGGCCCTGCGCTGCCCAGACGCCCGCGCCGGAAGCCTCGAAGTAGCTTTCTTCGGAACTGCGGCGACGTGCGCGGGTCGGTCAAGTCCGCTGTCCACATCGAGGCTCGATCCGTGTCCATCACTTCGGACCAGAGCCCACGTGATCCCGGCGGTGCGTGCGTCTCCATCATTCGATTGACAGAAGCGAAGTCAACCCTGACATTATTTGCCCATGTTCAAGAATTCCGTTGGAGCGCTTCTGCTGTGCGCCGTGGCAGCGACGGGGTGTGGCGACGACAACGGAGCTTCGCCGACGTCGGGGAACGATGCGAGCCAGGATTCCGAAATGGCCGGCGACTCTTGGGTCGGTGACACGGGCCGTGCGGATCAAGCGTCGAGCCCAACTTCGGGGGGCGCCGAGGGTGGGGATGGTGCTCAGGCTGACGTGGCCGCCGGAGACGACACCATGGACTCCGTGGCTCCCGACCAGCAAACACCCCAGCCCGATGCGGAGAACGAAGAGTCCGCGGACGCGGGCCAGGGCGACGCCGGGAGTGAGGGCTCGGTCGAGGGAGGACAGACCGAGGCTGGCACCGACGGCAGCGCAGACGCAGGGCAAGCCGACGCGTGGAGCGGAAGCTCAATGGACTCGGGACAAGTGACCGCCGCGGACGGGGCAGCGGACGTCGCGGCGGACGTCGTGGAATCCGGGGTCGTGGTCGTCCTGTCGCCCGAGTGTTCGGACAACAACGGGTGCACGGTCGACACCTGGAACGGGACGTCGTGCCTTCACGCTCCAGTCCCAGACGGAACTCCCTGCGACGATGGAAACCGCTGCACGCTCGGCGACCAATGCCAGCAAGGGGTGTGCGTCTCAGGAGCTGTGAGCCATGGATCGCTCTCGGAGATCGGCCGTGTCGATGCGATGGGAAGGGAGAGCGGATACGCCGTGCCGATGGGCGACGGTCGGCTGCTGTTCGTCGATCCGACCGCTTCAGACGCGGTGCTCCACGTTGCGAGCGTCGATGCCGGAGCCGTCGCGGTCGAAGGTGCTGTCTATCCGGGCTCGGGACAACCGGCGCTCTTGGCGCCAACGGCCGACACCGCGATCTACGCAGGGTGGCCGGGGTTCGTGGCGTTTGCGAGTTCTTATGGCGATTGGGTGCAGCCCGTGACCGTGGATCCGAGCGGAGCCATCACGGTCGTTCCGACGTTCCAAGTGCCCCTCTATGGGGGCATGTTCGGAGGCGAGATCAACGGACTCGCCGGCAGTGAGACCGTGCTCTGGGCGTGTGTCAACTACGGGACCTTCTTCGGATCGGCGAGTTTTCTCTACGAATACGATCTGTCGACGCCAAGCGCCCCGACGTTGGCTGCCCAGGTGGGTCTGCCCGAGCCGTGCGGGAGCCTCGCAACAAGCGCGGACGGGGCCCGCGTGTACTTCAACAGCGCGAGCGGGATCTACTGGATCGCGCCGGCGGTGGTGGGCGACGCCGGTCCGATCATCAACGGCCCCTTTGGGACCAACTCCGGCTTGACCATGGTGGGATCTACCCTCGTGTCGAGGGGAGCGTCAGCGCTCGCTCTGTACTCCGACCCGGGGGCGGCGCAGATACTGCAATTGTCGCAAGCCGGGCTGAACGGGGCGGCGTATCTCCCCGACCAGAACGCCGTCGTCGTCATGGTTTCGGACGTGAACAGTGGCGTCTACGAGCGATGGTTCGAGCTGCGCGACACTTCGGCGGCGGACGCCGGTGCCGTCCTCGACCAGGTCCTGCTCGACCGCAATCAATCGGGGGAAAATGCCAAGTTGCCGACGAGCGGCGACGTCGTGCTCGACCCGGTGACCAAGGCGGCGTTTCAGGTCGCCGGCGGGAAGCTCATCAGACTGTCCACGCCAATGCTAGGCGGCGCGGGTCCGCTGTCGGTCGCCGCGGACGGGCTCTCGGCGTTCAGTGCTACGTCGTGGCGCGGCGTGAATCTATCTGACGCGGCAGCCCCCGCCTTGGTCGGCCCGGGCGGTCCGATGGTCGGGCACACTCACTCGCTTGGAGTCGACCTGACGGCGGCCCCGCCCCGGCTCATCGGCGATCCGGACGAGACCAACGCTGCCCCTGAGCGCTTCCCGGTGAGCGCGACGGCGCTGGCGGCGGCCGGCTCCGTGGAGATCACGCTTCGCAATCACGCGTGGAACCAAACGACGGATACGGCGCTGGTCTCACTCACCGGAGCGGAGACCGGAACCGTCCAGTGGGCTGCGGATTCCCTCTATCGATTGGATACGTCGAATACGGCGCAGGCGAGGATTCGCCGATGGGACAGCGCCCTGCTCGTGGCGTCTTCCGGTTTCCCCGTCCCGCCGAGCGCGGATGTCACCCTCGCGGTCACCGGCGTCCCCACGGGGGCGGCAGTGGGTACGCGAATACTCGATTTTCCGAATTATGGCAGCGTCGGCCTGGTCGCCACGACGTACACCTTGACGACGGACGGAGGCGCGTACGTGATCGGGGCCGAACTGCTCTGGATCGACCGAACGGCGTCCCCGCTCGCCATCCAACAGGAGGTCACGGTCACCGGGACTACGAGTCCTATCGTGGACTGTCGACTGGCGGGCGACCGCGCCGTTTGCGTGGACAGTTTCGACGAGCTCGTGTTCGTTCAGCGTGGCCCGAGTCCGACGGTGCAGATCGTGACCCTCTCGGGCGACACGTCGGACTCGCTTGGGCTGCTCGCCTTCGATGGCAGCCGCGCGTATCTCTCCGAGGACACCGCACTGGAGGTCGTCGCATTCGGGGACTCCGATGCCGGCCTGAGCGGCGTCTCCGGCATCACCTTCTCCAGTCCTCCCGTCGCCTTGGCCGAGGAGCCCAACGCTCTGGTGGTCGCGTCGGGATCCGAGATTGTCGCGGTTTCGCCCCAGTGCTCTACGCCGTAACGATGTGGGGCGAGGGGGCAGAGCACCCCGCCGCCGGCCCGGTTGCCACGATGATGAGGTCGACCTGCCTAGAAGAGGCCATCGTCCTTGCTCCAGCTTTGCGCGTTTGCCGTCTGAGAGTCGTCCGCCCCCCACCCCCGGTCGCCCGTCATTGCTCCTGGTAGTTCCAGGTCAATCCGCCATCGACGAAGTAGGTGCTCCCGGTCACGTAGCTGGCATCCGCATCCTCCTCGGTGACGTCCCAGAACGCCGCGTGCTTCTCGACGCCCGCGTTGTTGACGAGGATGTCTACGCTGCCGAAGTGCGCCACCGTGTCTGCGACCAGCTTGCGGACCTCGGCCACGCTGCCGAGGTTGGCCTTGAGCATGAGCGCCGAGGCGCCCGCGGCTTCCACCTCAGCTACGGCTTCTCGCGCCGGATCAGGGTTCTTGCTGTAGTTGATCACGACGCTCGCCCCCTCTTGAGCAAGGCGCTTTGCGACCGCGCGTCCGATGCCCTGGCTACTGCCCGTGACGATCGCGACTTTTCCTCGGAGCTTCATCGGTAGGTCTCCCGTCTGGGGCTTCGCGTTGCGCGCGCCCTGGCTCTTCTGTCGGCAAGCACCAGGATCTACGACGATGCGGCGGCGCGGTTTCGAGCCCGAGAGTCGCTAAGGGGGCTCCCGGGGCCGTGCCGAGAAGCGTTCGTACTTGCGGAACGCCCCGCCGGCGGCCGCATCAAACCGGACACGACACTTGACGCAGCCTCGCCCTATGCGTAGCCCACGTCCACGCCCCATGCGCCGTCTCCTCATTCCAATACTGCTGTACTTGTTGTGCGCCTGCAACCGCTCCGCGGACGCGGCGGCCGCTCCATCCACACGCGAAGCAGCGGCCCCGATCCACGTCAAGCTGGTGACCGTCACGGAACGTCCGATGCCCGAGTTCCTGACGCTGACCGGAACCCTGCGGGCCAACGAGCAGACGGATCTGGCCGCGGACGTCAACGGCAAGGTCCTTCAGACGTTCGTCGAGCGCGGACAGCCGGTCAAGCGCGGGCAGATCGTTGCCACCATCGACTCGCGAGTCTCCAACTTCGTGGCGACGGCTGCGGCGGCGCAGGTGCGTGCCGCAGAAACCCAGCTCGAGGAGGCGCGGCGCGACTGTGAGCGTGTGCGGCACCTGCTCGAAGCAGGGGCGATTTCGCAGGCTGAATTCGACCGGCAGACGGCTGCCTGTACGACGCAGCAGTGGTCCGCCGCCGCGGCGGAGGCGCAGCACGGGCAAGCCGCCAAGGTGCTCGGGGATTCGCTGATCCGGGCGCCGTTCGACGGCATCGTGGGCGAGCGGTACGTCAACGTCGGCCAGTACGTCGAGCCTCGGACGGCGGTCGCTTCGGTCTATGAGCCGGACCCGATCCGCATCCAGCTCACGGTGCCCGAGGCCAACGTAGCGTCGATCGCGATGGACATGCCGGTCTCTTTCACCGTAACGGCGTACGGCGAGGAGTCGTTCGTCGGCAACGTTCGGTACGTCAGCCCGAACGTTCGCGAGGCCACGCGGGACCTCGTCATCGAAGCGGTTCTTCCCAATCGGGACCTGCGGCTCAAGCCGGGCATGTTCGGCACCGCGAGGCTGCTCCTGGCTTCGCCGCGGACCGCGGTCGTTCCGGCGTCCGTGCTGGTGCGCGACGACAGCGGCGCCCGGCTGTTCGCGGTGGTCGGTTCGCAGGTAGAAGAGCGGACGGTGCAGCTCGGCGAAGCCAAGGGCGACGTCGTCGCGGTCTTGCACGGAGTCTCGGCCGGCGACCGCATCGTCGATCAGCCCGGACCGGACGTGCGCGACGGCGCGCTCGTGGTGGAGTAGTCGCTCATGCAGTGGTTAGCCGCCCTGTGCGTACGGCGCCCTGTCTTTGCGTCGGTGCTCATCCTGGTCATTGTGGTCGTGGGCTTCGCGGGATATCGGCAGCTGGGCGTCGATCGCTTCCCGAACATCGACTTGCCCGTCATCATCGTGCTCACGACGCAGCCGGGCGCCGCACCCGAAGACATCGAGACCGAGGTGACGGACAAGATCGAGGAGGCGATCAACACCATCAGCGGAATCGATGAGCTGCGGTCGGTGACGACGGAGGGAGTCTCGCAGGTGGTCGTCACGTTCGTCCTCGAAAAGAACGTCGACGTGGGGGCTCAGGAGGTGCGCGACCGCCTCAATACCGTGCTCAAGGACCTGCCCAAGGACATCGACCAACCCGTCGTCCAGAAGTTCGACCCGGACTCGCAGCCCGTTCTCTACTTTGCGATGGAATCGCACGGCCACTCGCTGCGGGAAACATCCGAGCTCGCGGACAAGCGCGTGCGCCGTGCGCTCGAGTCGATCGACGGCGTCGGCCAGGTTCAACTCGTCGGAGATCGAAAGCGGGAGGTCGACGTGGTCCTCGACCCCGTCCGCATGCGCGGCGCGGGCGTGAGCGTGCTCGACGTTCAGCGCGCCATCGCGTCACAGAACCTCACGATGCCCGGAGGGCGCGTCGACACGGGTCCCGCCGAGCTCACGGTCCGGCTCCACGGACGCGTGACGGATCCCGAGCACGTGGGCGACCTCGTCGTTCGTCAGCAAGGCGGTCACTCCATTCGGGTCCGGGACGTCGGCAACGTCGCCGACGCCGAGGCGGAGGCCGATTCCGCAGCGCTGCTCGACGGAGCCCCCGTCGTTCTTCTGACGCTGCGAAAACAATCGGGAGCCAATACGGTTCAAGTCGCGGACGCGGTCAAGCAGCGCGTCGACCAGCTCCGACAGTCCCTGCCGTCGGGTTACGGCATTCGCCTCGTGCGCGACGAGTCGAACATCATCCGAACGAGCGTCGACGCGGTCAAGGAACACCTCGTTCTAGGAGCCATCTTCGCGGCGGTCGTGGTGTTCGTGTTTCTCGGAAACCTCCGGAGCACCCTCATCGCGGCGGTTGCGATCCCGACCAGCATCATCGGAACGTTCGCCGCGATGTGGGCGGCCAATTTCACGCTCAATACGATTACGCTCCTCGCCTTGGCGCTGGCGGTCGGAATCGTGATTGACGACGCCATCGTCGTGCTCGAGAACATCTTCCGGCATATCGAAGAAAAGAAGCAGGCGCCGCGCGTGGCTGCGGTCGTGGCGACGAACGAGATCGGCCTCGCCGTTCTGGCGACGACACTATCGCTCATCGCCGTATTTCTTCCGGTCGCATTCATGTCCGGGATCGTCGGGCGCTTCCTTCGGAGCTTCGGCCTGACGATGTCCTTTGCGATCGCGGTGTCGATGCTCGTCAGCTTCACGCTGACGCCCATGCTCTCGTCGCGCTTCCTCGAGCTGCGCGTCGGGACCACTAAGCCGTTCGGCGAGCGCGTCGTCGACTGGTTTTACAGGCCGATCGAGCGAGCGTACATGGCGTCGCTGGCTTTCGTGATGCGCCGCCGCTGGGTCGTGCTCATCGCGTGCGTCGCCACCCTCGCGTTGGGGTATTTCGCCGCGAAGGCTGCGAACAAGGGATTCTTGCCCGTGAATGACGAGGCGCGATTTCAGGTGCAAGCGCGCGCGCCCGAGGGTACGAGTCTGGCGGAAATGCGGATCGTCGGAGAGCGCATGGCGCGCGCCATCCGAGCGAATCCGAACGTCGCACTCACGGTGACGACGGTCAGCGATGACAATGCTCGCACGCACAATCTCGCGACCGTCTACGTGGCCTTGAGCGACCCGAAGGTGCGCGCGACGACTCAGAATCAGATGATGGACTGGGTGCGCCACGACATCCTTCCCAAGCTGCCGAGCGATCTGCGAACGACCGTCAGCGAGGTGTCCATGTTCGGCGGCGGAGGCTTTTCGACGCAGCGAAATCAATACACGGTGCGCGGCCCGGACCTCGCGACTCTCGAGCGGGTGGCCAAGAACGTGACGGACAAGCTGAAGAAGACGGAGGGGGTCGTGGATGTCGACTCGTCCCTCATCGTGGGCAAGCCCGAGATCGGCGTGTACGTCGACCGGGCCCGGGCCGCCGAGCTTGGGGTTCAACCGAGCGACATCGCGACATCGCTTCGCCTCCTCGTCGAGGGTGACCAAGTCTCGACCTACGAGGAGCGAGGCGAGGAATACGAGATACGTGTTCGAGCCGACCGGCGCTACCGGGCGGACGAACAGGGATTGGGCTTGCTGACCGTGCCGTCGACAAGGCTCGGCCTCGTGCCCCTCTCGGACGTCGTACAGCTCCGACCCGGCACCGGACCGTCTCGCATCGATCGCTTGAACCGAGAGCGCCAGGTCACGATCATGGCGAACGCCGCGCCGGGAGTCGGAGACAGCGCGGTCGCCGACGCCATCCGAAACGCGATCGGCGGCGAGCACCTGCCCGTCGCCTACACGGCGGCGCCCTACGGCCAGACCCGCGAGATGGGGCGGATGATGCAGGCTTTCGTGCTGGCGATCGTTCTGTCGTTCATCTTCATGTACCTCGTGCTGGCAGCCCAGTTCGAATCCTGGCTACACCCCATCACCATTCTCGTGTCCCTTCCGCTCACCCTTCCGTTTGCCTTCCTCAGTGTCATTCTATTTCGGCAAGCGATCGATCTCTATTCAATCCTCGGCATCCTAGTCCTCTTCGGGGTCGTAAAGAAGAATGCCATCTTGCAGATCGACCACACCAATCAGCTGCGCGCCGAGGGCATGCCGCGACTCGAAGCCATCTTATTGGCCAACCGGGATCGATTGCGTCCCATCCTGATGACGACATGCGCTTTCGTGGCCGGGATGATTCCTCTGATGGTCTCGCGGGGCGTCGGCGCAGGCTTCAACCGAGCGACTGCCGGCGTGGTGGTGGGCGGCCAAGTCCTGTCCCTCTTCTTGACTCTGCTCGCGACACCCGTGGCCTATTCCCTCTTCGATGACGCGTCGCGCGTCCTCGGCCGACTGTTTCGCCGTCCCGAACGCGTTCCGGCCAACGCGGGCGAACCGGTGGCTGAACAATAGGATTGTGCTGGGGACTGCCGTGGCAAGGGCGAACTCAGGATCCGGTGCGTACGCCGTGACGCACGCGTCCTGGTTTCCCGGTCTGCTGCAAATCTTGCTCTGCGAGCTCTGTTTTGGCCCTATGGTTCGGAAGCGCTGGTGCGAACCCGTCGTGTCGGATAAAGCGACGCTAGGCGCCGTCCCGCTTGCGCTTTTCGAGGCGCTCGGCTTCCCTAGGTGCCGCCGCGTGTTTTCACCGTGTCTGAGGTCGAAGTGTCGTCCGTGAACGGTTCGTTCGAGAGTTGTCGCTGCGCATCTGCGCGAGCCACTTCGGCCCAGGCCATGGCGGTTGCACCATGACGACGCCGGCGGCTCTACCCCCTCAATCGACGGTTCGCGAGGCGGGCGCGTGCGAGCCGACAACGAGATCCGACGTGGAACCCGCTAGGATTGCGGCTGCGGACCTCCACGTCACCCACGGTGCCGGCGCTCGGGCCGAGCTCAACATCCCCGCTAGGCCGGAGGGATCGCCGACGAACGCGAACGCGGTGCGACCTGCGCTGATGCCGACCACGTATCCGCGCGTTGTGGGAGCCGCCGCCCGACACTTTGCCAGCGTCAGCTTGGCCCGCTGGGATTTGGCGCTGCGATTCGTTCGCCGGGTTCAGGAGCGAGCGCTGCTTCGGATAGTCGAGCACGCCAAGCACACCGAGGTCGGTCGCGCCTGGGGTTTTTCGTCCATTCGCAGCTACGAGGACTACGTTCGCCGCGTGCCGCTCGGCGACTACGACAGCTTCTCGCCATATATCCAGCGAATGCTTGCGGGCGAGAGCCACGTGCTCGTGCCGGAATCGGTACGCTACTTCGGCAATTCGTCCGGGAGTTCGAGCCACGGACGGGCCAAGTTCCTGCCCATCACCGACCGCCAGATCCGCTTGCAGCAGGCTTCGGGAGCCGACGCGGTGATGCGATACCTGCATTGGTCCGCAGACTCCGATTTCTTCTGCGGGTTCACGCTGGGTCTGTTTCCGTCGACGGTGATGCGCCCGCAGGGTCCCGCTCTCATTACGTCGAACCCGGCGCTCATGATGACCAAGATGCCCTTCATCACGCGGCCGGTCTACCTGCCCGAAGACGACGTGAAGACCCTCTCGAACTACGACGAAAAGTTGGCTGTCATCGCGGCTCGCTACCTGGACTACGACGTGCGTGCCGTGGCGGGGACGACCTGCTGGTTCTCGCTGCTGTTCGAGAAGGTGTTGGCCGCCGCGCGGTCGCGAGGACGGCGTGCGCGGACGGTGTCGGACGTCTGGCCGAATCTCGGCGTCTTGTTCGGGGGAGGCGTGTCTGCGGCGCCATACGTGCCCATCCTGCGGGACATGATCGGCCACGACCGCGTCGCGCTCGTGGATACGTACAACGCGACCGAAGGCGGCGTGTATGCGATGTCCGATTTCACGGACCGCCCCGGCCTTCTCATGCTGCCGCACCGCGGGACGTTCTTCGAGTTCGTTCCCATGGAAGAGCGCGAGAACCCCTCGCCGACGCGCGTTCCCCTGTGGGCTGTCGAGCCCCACCGCCCCTATTCGCTCGTAGTTACGACCGTTTCCGGGCTCTACGCCTACGAACTCGGGGACATCGTACGGTTCCCCTCCGTGCGGCCGCCGCGCATCGAGTTCATGGGCAGGCTGTCCGGATGTCTGTCTTTGACGCAGGAGCTAACGACACACGTCGAAATCGAGCACGCGGTTGCGCATGCCGTCTCAGTCTGTCCTTCGCGTCCTGTGGATTTCGGCGCAGCGGCCGACGTGGGGGTGGAAGGAACGGCCAAGTCGCGGTACCTGTTGTTTGTCGAATTCCGAGAGGGTGCAGCTCCCGCCAATCTTGGCGCATTCGCACGAGGCTTTGACGAGGGACTGTGCAAGGAGAATCGAGTCTATCGAGAGCATCGCGAGGGGAATGTGGCTCTGCTTCCGCCGCGGGTGGTCTTGCTCGCGCGCGGTGGAGCTCGCGCATTCCTCGAAGAGATTACGAACGGCAACGTTCAGGGGAAGTTCCCCCGCGTTGTCGATGAAACAAGAAAAACACTGCTTTGGAAGCACACAGCGGCCGGCTGTTAACCTCCCGAGCATCGCCACCGAGAAAGCTGCGCCATGGATCGGATCGGGGTCGCCATCGTAGGAGTGAACGGGGCTGTTGCGTCGACCGTCATTGCGGGAGTCGAGCTGATGAAGCGTGGACTGGCTCCACGCCTCGGAATGGTCACTGAGAGAACCGAAAACCACATCGCGGAATCCATCACGGATCAGCTGGACCTGGTTCCGCTCGACGGACTGGTGTTCGGCGGATGGGATTTGAAGTTCGCCAATGTCTACGAAGGTGCGCTCCACCACAAAGTGTTGCCGCCTCACGTTCTCGAAGCGATTCGGCCGGAGCTCGAGCGAATCCGTCCGTGGTCTGCCGTATTCGGCAAATCGTACGTCCAGAACCTCACGGGTGACAATGTCGTCCGAGACACCAGCTACCGAAAGCAAATTGCGGATCTCGAGCGGGATCTCGAGACGTTCAAGAAGGACAGTGGCGTCGACCGGCTCGTGGTAGTCAACCTGGCGTCGACGGAGAGCTACACGGAGCTTCAGCCCGCTCACCGGGACCTCAAGGAGTTCGAGGCGGCGCTCGACGCCAACGATCCGGTCATCACGCCGGCAATGCGTTATTTCTACGTCGCGAACAGACTTCACGCTCCGTACTGCAACTTCACGCCGACGCTGACGAACATTCCTGCGCTGGCTGCCCACGCCACCGAGATGGCCAATCCCTACGCAGGAATGGACGGCAAAACCGGGCAAACCTTGCTCAAGACGGCGTTGGCGCCCATGTTCCGTGTGCGCCGCCTCATGATCGACGGCTGGTATTCGACGAACGTACTCGGCAATAGCGACGGGTTGGTGCTCGAATCCCCGGGTTCGAACAAGACCAAGGTGCTGTCCAAGGCGGCCGTTCTCGATTCAATCGTCGGCTACCATGTGGAAAACCATCAGGTTCATATCCACTACTACAAGCCTCGTGGGGACGCGAAAGAGGCCTGGGACAATATCGATATCATCGGATTTGCTGGAGTTCCGATGCAGATCAAGGTGAATTTCCTCTGCCAGGACTCGGCGCTGGCGGCTCCTCTGGTGATCGACCTCGTCCGACTTCTGGACGTGGCCAAACTCAAGGGCGAGCGAGGGATTCAGCGGCAACTTTCCATGTTCTTCAAGTCGCCGTTTCATGCGCCGGGCGAGACACCCGTGCACGACTTGTTCAAACAGGAACGCCTGCTCCTCGATTGGGTTCGCGCGCACAGTTCCTCGAAAGTCGTGGTTCACGGCAACGGTGTCGGCGCGCACGTGGGGCATACTCCGTGACGTCGGCGGGCGAACTCGCCCTCTTCGGGGGTAGTCCTGTCCTCTCGCGCGATTCGCATCGGACCTGGCCCATCGTCGGCGAGAGCGAGAAGGCGGCGATCGCGCGCGTGCTCGAGCGAGGGATTCTCTCCGGTCCGTTCGCTCCCGAGGTCACGGAGCTAGAGCGGGAGTTTGCCCGCTACGTGGGCGCCAAACACTGTCTCGTGACCCATAGCGGCACGAGCGCTCTCGTCATTGCTTTGGCGGGCGTCGGAGTCGGCGCGGGCGATGAGGTCATCGTGCCGGCGTATAGCTTCGTCGCGACGCCGCTCGCTGTCCTTCAACTGGGCGCAATACCCGTCTTCGCCGACATCGAAGAGCAGACAGGATGTGTCGACCCGACCGCCGTCGAGGCAGCCATCACATCGCGCACGCGGGCCATCATGCCGGTTCACATGCACGGCGGTGCTGCAGCGATGGACAAGCTTTCCGAGGTCACCAGACGCCACGGGCTGGCCTTGGTCGAGGACGCTGCCCAGGCCCATGGCGCACAATTCGACGGGCGTCCGGTCGGGGCGATCGGGGCGGCTGGTGGGTTCTCGCTCCAGTCCAGCAAGAATTTGCCAGCTGGAGAGGGGGGTCTCTTCGTCACAAATGACGATGAAGTCGCCGTCGAAGCTGGCTGCGTTCGCAATTTCGGGCAGGAGCTCCGGTCGTCGGACAAGGAGGAATACGACGGGACTCGCCCGCTCGACGGCTCTCGAGCGCTGAATTCTCGCCGGATGGGTTCGATGTATCGAGGCGGCGAACTGATGGCCGCATTTGCCCGGGCGCAGCTCTCGCGGCTCCCCGAGCGCACGTTGGCCTGTCAGCGCAGCGCGCAGCTTCTCGTGAGACGGCTCGCCGACCTTCCGGGTGTGCTGCCGCCGCTCTGCCCTCCCGGTCGGACCTCGGTCCACCACAAGTTTAGGGTCCGCTTGGACCCAATGCGCGCCGGACTCAAGGTCTCCGCCGGGCGACTGAGGGACGTAGTCGCGAGGGCTCTTGTCGCGGAGGGCCTCGAGGTGGTCCAGTGGCAGTCGGCCCCGCTACCGGCTCAGCCCATTTTTCAGCGGCGGGCGCGCGCGGACGGGTTTCCCGACGAGTCCAGCGCTCATCGGACGGCCTCTACCGATCTATCGAAGAACTACGACCCGACGCACTATCCGCGTACGATTGCTCTTTTGGCAGGGTCACTCGTTCTCTTCTCCCAATCCTGCCCACTAATCGCCCAAACGGACGAGACCGTGGGGCGGTACGCGGAGGCGTTCGAGCGCGTGTGGCGACACCGAGAAGCCCTGGTCGCATGAAGGAGAGCGCACGCTCCCTGCTTGGCGCGGCGCGCACGATCGGGCGTGTCCTGATTCCCCTCGCTGGAGTCGCCCTGGTGGTGGCGCTGGTGCGCGACGCGGGCCCATCGCACGTCACCCGCGTATTGCGTGAAGCTGGACCGTGGGTTCCGCTGATCTTCGTTCTTGAGACGGCTCAGATCGTTGCGGACTTCACCACGCTGCGATCCATCCTCGGACCTTCGTGGCGGACCATCCCGCTGCGGACGCGGGTGCGAGCGTGCACCGTCGCCTATGCGATGATGATCCTACTTCCGGCGGGGCGCGCGGCGGGGGAGGTTGCGCGCGGGGCGCTCTTTGCAAAGTACATCGGCGCGCGTCGATCGGCTGCGGCCAGCGCACGGCTCCAGGCGGTCTACATTCTTGGCAACGGCGTCATCTCCGCGGCCGACTTCGTGGTGGTCGGCCTTACGTTGGGCTGGGGAGCCCCGCTGACTCTGCTGCTCGCCGCCAACACCGTCCTCATGCTCGCGGTGGCGGGGACGTTGTGGGCCATTCTATGGGATGGGCGGGTCGGCCGCTGGCTCGACGGACTGCGCCGTCGGTTCCAAGGCGGTGGCGGCGAAGGCCTCGAAGAGCACGAGTCGAACCGTGCGCTACCTTGGCGAGGCGTGGCGATCTGTTCCACGGTTCGATTCGTACAGGTCATCCAGTACGGGGTGATCGTCTGTGCGGTCGGTGGGGTGGCCAGCCTTCGTCCGGCGTTCGTCGCTCACGGCATTCATCTCGTCGCGGCGACCGTGGGCGACGTCGTGCCCAATCAGCTGGGCGTCGTGGACGGCGCCTATCGAGCCTTCGCTGGCGTCATTGGCTTCGCCGGAGCTCCAGCGCGAGCTCTGTCGATTGCGTTCGTCGAGCGCATCGCGCAGCTCACGCTGGCGCTCGTATGCGTCATCGTGGCCGCGGCGTTGCAACCGCGTGCCGAGGGCGGACGCGCCCTTGTCGGGCGCGCGCGAACATCGAGAGCATTGGCTCGTGGAGACGACCGTTCGTGGCCAGTACGCGGCCGGATTGCAGAAAGGTCGTTCCGCCGCACAAGTCGCTGACGATTCCCCCCGCCTCGGTGACGAGAAGCACGCCCGCGGCGGTATCCCAGGCGAAGAGCCCCTGTTCGAAGAATGCGGAGAAACGGCCGGCGGCCACGTAGGCCAAGTCGAGCGCCGCTGCGCCGAGCCGCCGGATCCCAGCCGCTCTGCGCATCGCCGGGCGCAACATCCTCAGGTACGGCTCGTGAGGTTGGCGACTATGGGCGTGAGGGATTCCCGTCGCGAGGACCGCGTGCGCGAGGTCTCCGTCGGCGGAGACAGCCATTTGCTTGGAGCCGAGCCATGCGCCGCGGCCGACTTGCGCCGTGAACATCTCGTCCTTGGCCGGGTCGAACACGACTCCGGCGATAGGGCGGCGCTCTCTTACGAGAGCCACCGAGACGGCAAAGTGCGGGATGCCCCATAGGAAGTTGGTCGTTCCGTCGAGCGGGTCCACAACGAAGCTCGACGACTCGGAGCCCGCGACCGGAGCGCTTTCTTCGCTGACGTACCCGAAGGTCGGAAAGTAACCGAGCAAGCGCTCCCGCAGCGTGTGGTCGGACTCGATGTCGGCCGCCGAGACGAAGTTGGCGGGTCCTTTCTCGCGAACGGTCAGCGAGTCGCGATCCCTCAATCGCGCGAGCAGCCTCGCTCCCGCCTCCCGCGTCGAGTCCATCATGACTTCCATCTCGCGCGAGCGTTGCTCCATCGAGACGCGGTATAGCTCAGACGCGTTGACGGGACGTCAGTTTTGCTTACTCTCCGCCCGCCAATGCGACGGAAGGCTGCACCGGGCCCGGGAACGCGCGCCTACGTCTCCTGGACGCTACGCTATGGACCGTTCCTCTGGGCCCTGGCGATCGCGCTGGCAGTGCCAGCGACCTTTCGGACGGTGTCGATGTACCGGCACCTCAAGAGCGACATTGAGGAGCTCTTGCCGCGCGACTCGCTCTCCGTGCGCGCTCTCGACGAGATGCGGCTGCGCCTCGCGGGTCTGCAGTACCTAGCCGTCGTCGTCGATACCGGGACAGCCGACCATCTCGCCGCAGGCGAGAGGCTCCTCGATGACCTCGCCTCCCGCATTCGAGCCTATCCGAGCGAGATGGTTCGAGACGTGCGCACCGGTGTCCAAGCGGAGCGCGCGTTCGTGGAGCGTCACGCGCCGCTCTACGTCGATCTTCCTGATCTAAAGGAGATATTGCAGCGAATCTGTGCGCGTCGGGACTACGAAGTCGAGCGTGAATCCGGGGCTCTGCTCGACGACAGTGAGCCCCCGCCATCCTTGGATTTGTCCGATATCGAACGAAAATACGACGTGAGGCTGCCTGCCAAAGAGCGCAGTAGCGCGCGGTTCTCCGATCCCGCGGAGCACGTCTCGCTGCTCATCCTGGAGGCGGGAGAGTTCACGACCGGGGCTGCGAAGGCTCGAGCTCTGCTCGAGCGAGTCCAGTCCGACGTGAGGGCACTCGGGGGCAGTCAAGCCTACGCGCCCGGGATGCGCATCGGCTATGCGTCCGATGTTGCCATCTCCGTCGAGGAACTGGACGCGCTCGAAGCCGACCTTTCTCTGTCGAGTGTGCTCGTGGCCTTCGCGGAAGTGGCTGTCATCGTTCTTTACTATCGGTGGTGGCGCAGTGTGATCGTACTGCTCCCTCCGCTCTTGCTCGCGACCGTGTACGCGTTCGGCCTCGCGTCCTTGCCGCCCGCGAATGTGACGGACCTCAATTCCAATACAGCATTTCTCGGATCGATCATCATTGGCAATGGAGTCAATGTCGGCATCGTTCTCCTCGCGCGATATCGCGAGGCGCGCCAGAACGGGGCGTCGGTCGAGGAAGCGCTTGTCGTCGGCGTCTGGGGAGCGCGCCTGGGCACGCTCGCCGCATCGCTCGCCGCGGGTTGCTCGTACGCTTCGCTCATCCTCACCGAATTTCGAGGGTTCCGACAATTTGGATTCATCGGCGGCGCAGGCATGGTGGCGTCGTGGGTCACCGCGTTCGTTCTGGTGCCGCCCCTGCTAAGGTGGGTGGATTGGCAGGACGTGGGCGGGCGGGTGGTCAGCCAGCGCCGGGGCATCATGGACCGCCTCGTCACGGCCGTGGAGCGTTGGCCGGTCGCGCTCGTGTGTATTGCATCCGGCTTGCTGATGGTGTCGGTCGGCGTGATCTCGCGGTTCGATCCGTCCTCCGAGCTCGAGTACGACTTCTCGAAGCTGCGGCGGGTCGACACGTGGAGCCATGGCGACGGGTATTGGGGCCGCAAGGTCAATGCCCTGCTCGGGCGCTACGTGACGCCAACTCTCGTCATGGCGGATTCCACCGGTGCGTCCGCGGCCACCGAACGGGCCGTGCGCGCGTCGCTGGGCGGCGGCACGCTGGGGCCCATGGTGGCCTCCGTTCGGGGGATCGAAGACGTGCTGCCGGATTCCCAGAAGGAAAAGATCGCCGAAGTTGCCAAGATCCGCGAAGCGCTCACTCCGAAGATCCGGTCGCTGATCCCCGAGGAGAAGAGCTCCAGGATCGATTCGCTCCTCGGCCCAGAGGACCTCCGACCCATCGATCCGGGCGAACTCCCGCCGGGCCTGGTCTCCGGCCTCCGCGAGCGCGACGGAACGATGGGGCGGACGCTACTCGTCTATCCTCGGCCATCGGAAATGCTATGGCGGGCGAAGGAGATTCACTCGTTCGTCACCGAGCTACGCAAGGACGCGACGCTCGATGTCGCACCGAATGACCGCCCCGGTCGAATCGCGGGGTCCATTCCCCTCTCCGACGACATCCTCGCTTCCATCGGTCGGGACGCACCGCTCGCGAGTCTGGTTTCCTTCGTCGGGGTCATTGCGGTGGTTCTGATCGTCCTTCGCGCCGGAATCCCGGCGCTCTACGTTATCGGATCGCTCGCGGTCGGCGTCGTGTGGCTGGCAGGCGCCACGATGCTGCTCCACGTCAAGATCAACTTCTGCAATTTTGTGGCCTTTCCCATCACGTTCGGCATCGGGGTCGACTATGCGGTCAACGTGATTGCCCGCTACGCCCAAGACGGGTCGAGCGACGTGGGGGGAGCGGTTCGATCCACCGGGGCTGCGGTCGGACTTTGTTCGGTCACGACCATCATCGGGTACTCTTCGCTGCTCCTCGCCAAGAACCGAGCCCTGTACTTATTCGGGCTCACGGCCGTACTCGGTGAGGTGGCGTGCTTGACGGCTGCCGTCGTGGCTCTCCCCGCGTTCCTCGTCGCCACCGGGCGCTGGAACAAGAGTCTGCTCCGGTTACGACAGAGATGAAATAATTCACTATAATTACTATTTCGCTGGGGCCGTGCAGTATTTTGCGTGCAACGCTCGGGGGCCTTTGTCATCCTTAGATTCGCAAAGAGGAGGCCAGGTCGCATGGACACCGACGACAATCTCTGGTGCATCAAGCTGCCGAACGGGGACGTGCGGTCTGGAACGCTGGAGCAGCTCGACGAAGCCTTTCAGGCTGGGCACATTGATGAAAACACCCTCGTATTGGGGGAGGGGTCGCCGGACTGGGTGCGGCTAGGAGAGCTTCTAGGGCTGGAGGACCCTCCTCCCGCCGCCTCCGCACCGCCCATCCAGCCTGTGCCGGTGCCCACTCAATCGGCCCAGCCGCCGTGTCCCCAGCGCGCCGTGCCGCCTGCGCAACCGGGGGAGCTCGCCCCAGCGTCCATCCCGGCACCACCTCTCCCCGCGCGCATCGTGCCGCAACCCTTTGCTCGGGCGTCGGTGTCCGCTGCGCCTCAGACTACCGGTAGCTTGAGCCCGATGACGACGGCCGTGGACGACGGCATTCCGGTCGAGTTCCGGTCTGGTTCGAGGGCCAAGCGGGTGGTCGGCTTCGGCGTCGTCATCGCTGCCGCCTTTGGGGCCGCGGGATTTGTGGCGGTTCGATCGGGACGGCTCCACTTTGAAGCCCCGTCGACGCCGACGGTCGCGGCTGTCCCAGTCTATGTCGCTCCGCCACCCGAGCCGGTCCCTCCGCCGCCAGTGGCGACTCAGGAGGTGACTGCCGCGCCGCAGGATTCCGCGCCGCCACGGCTCAGCGAGCTGCAAAAGCAGCAGCTCCAGACGGCGGACAAGGCGCGTGAGAAGTCGAAGGTCCAGAAGGCGACTTCGGCGCCACGCCCTGCGACGCGATCGAAGTCCACCGGGTTCACTACCGGCGGAAACAAGTTTGACCCGCTGAACGCCAGCTTCTAGGCGCGAGGGGGTGGGCCTCCTTTGTCGGCGAGGCGTCAGACTCTGCTTCGCGGCGTGGCTCGCGTTTTCGTCATGCCGAGCACCGAGTAGGGCGAGGGAGTCCCCGGCGCCGAGTTCACAGCCGTCGGGGAAGGCGCCGGACGCTCTGTGGGGAGTCCGCTGCGGCGTCGCCTGGGATCCTGATTCCCTAGCCCTGTCGGATGCCCGCATTGAAATCGATGGCGATCGCATCGTCGCCGTGGGCAATGCGTCGGAGATGGCGCCCCCTGCGCGCGAGATCGACTATCGGCCCTACTTCTGCATGCCCGGGTTGGTGGATGCTCACACGCATCTGACATCGTACGCCGGCGAGCGCCCGAACGATTCCCTCGAGAAGCGCCGGGCGGAGGCCGTTCGCGCCGCCCTTGCCACCCTGCGCGCCGGGGTCACGTCAGTTCGCGATCTTGGAGGCAGCGAGGGTGTGGATGTCTGGCTGAGGGACGAAATCGCACGGGGCGATGTCCTCGGTCCACGCATGCAGGCTGCGGGGACCCAGATCGGTGTCGGGGGATCTCTCGGAGGACCGGACGCTGCACGGAAGTCCGTGTTGCGGCACGTGCAAGCGGGGTCCGACGTCATCAAACTCTTCGCGACTGGCGGAGCCAACGATCCGGTGCCGCTGATGCCTGCGAGCGAAATGGAAGCGGCGACATCCGAAGCACACGCAGACGGACTGCGGGTGGCCGCGCACGCGATCTCCACCGCAGGGATCGACGGCGCCCTCTCGGCGAAGGTCGACTCGATCGAGCATGCGGGCGAGCTTACAGTCGAAGAGGCGCGGTCGATGGCGAGGCTCGGCATCGTCCTCGTCCCGACGCTCTACATACTTCGCTACTACATAGACGAGGGCCCGCACCTGTCGCTATCCGAGGGCGAGATCGCGGACCTGAGGCGCACCGTGCGTACGCTCATCGTTCCGTTCGAACATCGCCTTCCAGCCATCGTGGCGACAGGTGTGAAAGTCGCCATGGGGTCGGACGCCTTCATGGGATTGCACGGGCGAAACGCGCGCGAGCTCGTCTTCATGGCGCGAGCTGGGATGACCGCGGACGACGTGTTGCGCGCTGCGACGGCGACGTCCGCTGCGCTGCTAAACTGGCAAGGAAGTGTCGGAACTCTGCGCCCTGGAGCGCACGCCGACCTTCTCGTGCTTCGAGACGATCCTCGGTTGGATATGGAGGCCGTCGAACACGTCGTGGCCGTCTTCCGCGGCGGCGCGTCCGTGCCTCTGGACGCTCGCCCGCCGTAGCATCTGCCAAAATGCGTCGCGCGAGCGTGATACAGAAGGGACGCGATGCCTTCGGTGAGGCCGCGTCCTCCCCAATGATTGGTGCCCAATGGACCGTTTCGTACTCGTCGTCCCCTGCTATAACGAGCAAGATCGCCTGGACGTACGCGAGTTTCAGACTGCGCAGCTGCGCCACGCGCGGATTGAGTTCGTCTTCGTGGACGACGGCAGTCGCGATGCGACGCGCGAGGTCATCGAACGAATACGGGAAGGGCGTCCGAGCGACGTGCGCGTCGTCGCGTACGGAAACAATCAGGGTAAGGCCGAGGCGGTCCGACTGGGCACCCTGGAGGCGCTGAAGACGGGTCCCGACGCGGTCGGGTATTGGGACGCCGATCTCGCCACGCCGCTCTCTGAACTCGAGGGCTTCGCACAGATTCTCGAGACCAAACCAGGCGTCGACGTGGTCATGGGCTCCCGCGTTCAACTCATGGGGCGCGACATCCGTCGCCGAGCGTGGCGACATTATGCTGGGCGGGTCTTCGCCACGGCGGCATCCGTCACCATCGGCTTGCCCGTCTACGACACCCAGTGCGGTGCCAAGTTATTTCGGGTGACCGAGCGGCTTTCGAAGGTGTTCGAACGCCCCTTCGTGTCCCGCTGGATTTTCGACGTCGAGATCCTGGCTCGGTTCATTGCGCTCGACCCGAGAGGAGCGTCCGGCGTCTCCGAAGCGATCGTGGAGTATCCTCTCGATCGCTGGATGGATGTGCGCGGCAGCAAACTCAAGACGGTCGACTTCCTGCGGGCTGCGTCCGAACTCGGACTCATTCGGCGAACTTATGGTGGCTCGCTCGGTCGTGAGCGTTCTCCTTAGGGTCGCGGTTGAGATGGACTGGCATTGCGCGGTCACCACAAAGCAGTCATGAGGTCCCGGTGCACTCCGCCGGCCTCCATGAGCGCATCCGCCGTCGCCTAGCGGACGAGCACGGCCGACTGTCTAAGGAGGCGCCCTTCACCGTCGCGCTCTGCTATCCGTCGCCGTATCGAGTAGGGATGAGTTCCCTCGGGTTTCAGCGGGTCTACCGCGCTCTGATGGATGCCGACGGTCTCGCGTGTGAGCGCGCGTTTCTGGACGACGAGTGCGAAGACGACCTGGCCCGCAAGCCCGAGCGCCCGGTGACGTACGAGTCCGGCCGCCCCATCGACGATCTGCCCGTACTCGCCTTCAGCGTCGCCTACGAGCTCGAGATCGCGGGAGTGGTCCGCATGCTCACTGCCGCGGGGATACCTCCCGATCGCCATCGACGCGACGGACGCCATCCGTTGGTGATCGGAGGAGGTCCCCTGACGTTCTCCAATCCGCTGCCCCTCGCGGCCATCGTCGACGCCATTGTCGTTGGCGAAGCGGATTCGCGGGTCGTGACCGTCGTGCGTACGGCCAGCGAAGCGTCCAGCCGCGCTGCCGCCCTCGACGCACTCGCGCGTCTCGACCACGTGTTCGTGCCAACTCACCACCTCGTTCTGCCCGCTGTCGGCGCAGAGGACGACGCTTTGCTGCCGGCCGTGTCGACTATTCGAACACCGCACGCGGAGCTCGCCAACATGTTCCTGATTGAGGCGGAGAGGGGTTGCTCGCGCGGGTGCCGGTACTGCGTGATGCGGCGGAGCACCAACGGCGGCATGCGTGTCGTGCCGGCCGATGTCGTTCTCCGTGCCATCCCCGAGGACGCGCGCCGAGTGGGTCTGGTCGGCGCCGGAGTCAGCGACCACCCGCACATCGTGTCCATTGTCTCGGCCCTCGCCGACCGTGGCTGCGAGGTGGGGCTCTCGTCGCTGCGTCCGGACCGGCTCGCGACACAGGAGAACTTCGTCGCGGCTCTGGCGCGCGCCGGGACACGGACGCTCACGACGGCGATGGACGGAACGAGCGAGCGCGTGCGCGCGACCCTGGAGCGAAAGGCCCACCCCAGACACTTGCAACGCTGCGCCGAGCTCGCGAGGGAGAATTCGATGGACCGGTTGAAGCTCTACTTGATGGTCGGCACCCCCGGCGAGGAGAATGCCGACGTCGACGAGTGTGTGGAGCTGGTGGCGGGCCTTTCGCGAATCGTACCCATCGTAGTCGGAGTGGCGCCGTTTTGCCCCAAGCGCAACACTCCACTTTCCGCCGCTCCCTTCGCCGGAGTGCGCGTTATCGACGACAGACTCGATAGGCTGCGGCGCGGGTTGAAGGGCCGAGCCGACGTGCGAGCCACGAGCGCACGCTGGGCGTGGGTGGAACATGTGCTCGCCCTCGGCGGCGAGCGCGAGGGCGCTGCGGTCATCGAGGCCGTGCAGCGGGGCGGCTCCCATCGCGCATACGCTCAGGCGTTCGGCTCCGAGGGGTGAGTCCTCTACGGGGAGCGCCCGTGGGGACGAGAACGACCAGCGCTCCGCCGACGTCCCATGGGTGGGACAGGGCGGCGTGGTGAACGCGTTTCGCCCAGCGAACCGCGGCGACAAGTGTGTTCGCGTCCACGCGTTCTTGCGGGCGGACGGCGAGCCGCCCCGCGATGAGCGAAGCTAGCACACAGCCTGCGCCGTGCACGGGACGTACGCGCAATCTCCGAGCCCGCAGCTCGAACGTCCGCCCGCCGGTGACGAGCGTGTCGACGGCATCGACATCGTTCAGATGCCCGCCTTTCACGAGCACCGCTCTCGGTCCGGACTCGATCAGCTCGAGAGCCGCAGCGCGCGCATCGGCCTGCGATTGCACGCGGTGGCACACCAATGTCTGCGCTTCGTTCGCGTTCACGGTGAGGAGCGTAGTCCTCGGCAGAATCTCCCTCCGAAGGACGTCGATCGCTCGAGTCGTGAGCAGGCGCGCGGCGCCTCGCGTCGGGAGCATGGGCGTATCGACCACCGCGGGGACCCCGGGGGCGCCCGCAAGGATCCGGCCGACGGCGCGCACGCTGGACGCACTGCCGAGGGCGCCGAGCTTGATGGCGCGAACGCGTTGATGCAAGAGGACCTCGGCGGCTTGTTCTTCGAGCCGGGACGCGGGGACGATATTCACAGCACGCAGACCGCTCGTCGATTGAATCGTGCTGAGCGCGACGGCCATGCACCCAAAAGCCCCCGCGGCCGCGAAGCCGCGCAAGTCCGCCGCGAGCCCGGCTCCACCCCCGGGGTCGAGACCCCCAATGGCGAGCGCACACGCGGCCTCGCGGGTCACTTTGGCTTTCTGAAGAGTCGTTGGAACAGCCCGGGCTTCGGCGGCGGGTCCGCCTTGTGCGGCATCGAGCTCCGCTGCGCGGGCGGCGCAGATCCGGTCCCGCCCCGTCCACTTCGCATCTGGTACAGTCGAACCTCGCGCGCCGCATCGATGTTGTGAGGATTGAGATCGGTCGCTCGCTTGAAGTCTCGAATGGCTGCGTCATTCTTGCCCATGCGCTTGTAGAGCAGCCCTCGCCAGTAGAACGCCTTCTCGCAGCGCTCACTGATGAAAACGGCCTCGTCGAGCATTCGAATGCACTCGAGCGTCTTCTCTGGCGATTGGTTCTCGGGTTTGAGCGATACGATCCAAGCGAGCAGCGCATGGTAATCGGCCTGGGTTGCGTCGGATGCGAGAGCTCGTCTGCACAAGGACTCCGCCTGCACCCAATCGTTGCGCTTGAAGCAGACCTCCGCCTTCTGGAAGTTCGACGCGGCCTCGAGCACGCGCGCGACAGTCTCCTGCATCGCTGGCGTGCCACTGCCGTCGGCGAGCAGATGCATGTAATGACTTCGCTGTTCGTCGTCGGTGAGAGTCGCAAGTGCCTCGCTCATTCGCGAAAACACGCGCGAACACGCGTCGCGGACGGGCTCGAGTTCCGGCGGCAGTCGATCGGGATGCCACCGCCGTGCTAGCGCATAAAAGGCCGACTCGATGTCCTTGCGAGAAGCCTCGCGCGGCACTCCCAGCATATCGAAATAGTCCGCGCGATCGATACTCGACGCTCGCTCGACGATCTCACGCCAGCGGGCGGCGAGTTCGTCTGACATCGTGACTGGAGGCGGAACGGGCGTAGGCGTGGCGAGAGACCTCGGAGGCCCCGACATCGCGTTCGACGACGGCTTGGGGGGTGGGGCCGAGCTCACGTGAGACGGTGGCGAAGCGCTCACTCCGGCGCCAGCCTGGACGGACGTTGCGGGGCCTCCCATGAGAGGACGAATGGACAATGCGCGATCCGACGTAGACACCATCTCGACCTGGCGCGTGATCAGAAGCAAGTAGACGAGAAGGCGCGCCTCGCTTGGATCGAGCCCCGAGGCCTTCACCAGATCAGCCACCGTCAGGGGCTGAACGCTCAGCAGGTCGACGACAATGGCTTCGTCCTTGCCAAGGCCCAGACGGGCGAAATTCGCGCCATGCGCGCCACGCAGGCGCGCCGTACCGACACGCGCCAAGGCCGCCGCAATGTGCTCTTGCGGGGCTGCTGTGTGCAGCATTCTCCAGATCAACGGGAACGGGTCGACTCCCTGCGGCACCGGCTTTCCCCAACCCGAAAGACAGTCGAAGGCCCCGTAGTACGAATACGTTGTTTCGGCAGGTAGACTGGACGCGTAGATGAGCTTGCGCCGAAGCTGCTCCACGAGGCCTGCCCCGACCTGGTCCTGCCGCAGCAGACCCGCCGACACGAGGAGTTCGCCGTGCAGCTTGCGCTCGGTGTCCTTCTGCTCAGCGAGCTCTACGAGAGACTTCTGAAGCACCGCTTCCGTCAGAAACCCTTGCTCGAGCAGGACGCGACCTAAGTAGGCCACTGGTTCGCTCGTACGGACCTTCGCTGGACGCCCGTCGGCGCAGAAGATCGACACCTCCCGCTTGTCGGCCGCTACAAACTCGAGTGTTCCGGAAAGCTTCTTGTCAAGCGCATAGAGGAGGAGGTGGACAAAGGGCGTTCTTGCGAGATTGCCGCTCGCAACTGGTTCGGGGCGGGGAACGAGAGAGTCAGCCATGGGACGCGGCGAACGACGGAGGGTAGCGCAACGCCCAGCTCTCGGGCGACAAGAGCTGCGGTCCGAGTGGTGTCTCGATAGGTTGCTGATAGATTTTGGGGGGCCTTCGGGGATCTTGGGTGCAAAGTCGTTGCCTTCGCCCCTTCTTTTCTCGGCGCTGCAGTGTTTCAGTGACGTAGCGCCTTTCTCCGCCCATGAACGCCTCCTCTTTTCCGCCGAAACAAATCGCTGACTTCGAGATTCTCGCTCGTCTCGGCGTGGGCGGTATGGCCGAGGTATTTCTTGCGAAACGAGGGGGCGCCGAAGGCACCTTCAAGGTCCTCGTTCTCAAGCGAATCCTTCCTACCCACGAGAGCTCGCCGCGGCTGCGTTCGATGTTCGTCGAGGAAGCGCACCTCGCCACCCGCTTGAACCATCCCAACGTAGTTCAGGTCTACGAGCTAGAGGATTGCGGGGATGAGGGACTTCTCCTCGCCATGGAGCATGTGGACGGATGCGACCTCGGGCGCCTCATGGCAGCCGCGAGGGAACGAGGAGCCCGGCTCCCTCCCTGGGTGGGGGCGTGGATCATTGCGGAGACTGCAAAGGGGCTTCACTACGCACACGAAAAGAGGGACGAGATAGGACAGCCGCTCGAGATTGTGCACCGTGACGTGAGTCCTCACAATGTGCTCCTGTCCTTCGACGGCGCGGTCAAGATAGCCGACTTCGGAATTGCCAGCGCCCGACTCTTTGTCGACGAAGCGGGCGTGCTGAAGGGCAAGTTTGGATACATGTCTCCCGAGCAGGCGCGCGGCGAAGCCATCGACCGACGCACGGACGTCTATGGACTCGGCGTCGTTCTTTGGGAGATTCTGACCGGGATGCCGCTGCACGGCGGCCTTGGGGGCGAGGCCCTGCTCGACATCGTGCGCTCCGGCATCGTGGAGCCGCCGAGCACCTACGTGTCCGACGTGCCCCGCCAGCTCGAGGAAGCCACGATGCAGGCCCTCGCCCCGGAACGAACGGATCGATTCCCCACGGCGCGTGAGATGTCGGCGACTTTGGGTCGGGCGATCGTCAAGCACGGGGAGCTCATTGATGCGACGACGTTGGAGGGGACGATCGCCCAGTTCGTTCCTCAGCCCCATCGCGATCCGTCGGTCCCTGGGGCGCGCGCCTCTGAACCCGCGCCGTCCGCGGTGCGCGCCGATGACGCCCTCACGCTCGCAGCCGCTCCCCACGCCAAGAGCGCTGGCGACTCGAGATCGGCTTCCCGCCCGGACGCGGCCCGACCGGAATTGGAGAGCCAGTCGAGGCGCAAGGTTTGGTCGTCGGGAACGCCGGCGAACGAGGGGCCGAGGGAGGTACGCCACGTCGCAATCGTGACGCTTACGCTGCGCGGCCTCGAAGTCCCCGGACTTGCTCGACGCACGCTCGATCAGCTCCGAAGCATGCTCGACGATCTCGCCTTCAAACGTGGCATGCGCTGGATGTGGCTTGACGACACCTCGGCGCGCGCCGTCGCCGGGCTCACGGCCAATCCCTCGCGATGCGCCGGGGACGCGGCCCAACTTGCGCTCGACGTTCACGAAGCAGTACTCGGCTTCAAAGAGGACCTTTCGACCGCGGTCACCGCGGCCATCGCCATCGTTCGGGGCATCGCGACCGGTACGCGCGATGCGCGCGGACACCTGGTCCGCTACAAGCTCGCGGACCCCGCAGCCTACCTTGCCAATGCGCTGGCCCAGGCCACTCCGGCCGGCCGAACGTGGGCGGCCGGTGGGTTCTACCGGCTCTTGCGACGTGAGTTTCGGTGGAGCGATGCCCCCATCGTTTCCCTCGACCCGTCGGAGCGCCCGGATGTGCCATCGACCCTGCGGGTGCATGCTCTCGAGCGAAGCCTTTCGCGCGAGGAGCGCCTTGCCGAGGTGCAGGCCCGGTCGAGCGACCTAGTCGGACGCGACGTTCCGCGCGCTGAGCTTCGAGCCGCGTTCGACGAGGCGATAAGCGGCGGCGGCGGGATTGGACGATTGGTCTGCCGTGTGGTCGTGGGCGAGATGGGAATAGGCAAGACTGCGCTCGTGGCCGCATTCCTGAACGATCTCCCGACCGACATTCAACTGCTCCACGTCGAGTGCACGCCGGTGACGATGGAAGTTCCGTATGCAGGCATCGCAGAGCTCATTCGCGCGGCCATCGGCACCTCGGGTGACGAGCCGTTCGAGCAGGTCGCCTCGCTGATTTCGAGGGCCGGAGGCGGCACAGCGAGTCGGGACCTCTCCAGCCCAATGGTCATGCGACTGGCGGAGCTCGCGACCAATCGCCAGATTCGGGACGAAGACGCGGACGCCCATAGTCGAAAAAAGACGATCGTCGCAGGACTGCGCAACTTACTCGGTGCCCTAGCCCTTGCGAGACCCCTGCTCGTGCTGGTCGAAGGTCTTCACTGGGGCGACAAGCCCAGCCTGGATGCGCTAAGCGACATCGTCACTGCAGGGGCTCCGCTGCCCGTCTTCGTCGTTCTGGTGACTCGCCCCGAAGAACGTGTTCGGCACACCATCGCGGGGCTCCCTCGCGTCGAGCTTCACGGACTCGCGCCGGACGAGCAGGTGCGGCTCGTAGAGGTGCGGCTCGGCGTTCACGACGGGGCCAGCGAAGTGTGCCAGGCCCTGCTCCCGAAGGTGGGCGGGAACCCATTCTTCTTGCTCGAGCTGGTCGATGCCCTGCTCGAACGCGGTGCGCTCGAGATCAGGGACGTCGGGGGCGCGGGACCAGGCGACCGCATTTCGACCCTCGTCCGGACGGACCGAGCCGACGCGGGATTTCGTGCGCTTCCTTCCACGCTCGAACAGCTTCTCGGCGATCGTCTTCGCGACCTCCCACCGAGCGAACACGCCGTGGTCAACTGGCTGGCCATCGCGGGCGGACCGCTCGCCGCTGCCGACCTACGCGAACTCACGGGTGAGCTGGACGATGAGCCCATCGTGCGCCTCTGCGCCCAGGGCCTGTGCGATCGCAAAGGTGACATGGTTGACGTTCGCCATCCCCTCGCCCGCGATGCGGCCTACCGCGAGCTGCTGCCACGTCTGCGGGCGACGATGCACCGGACCCTAGGCGAACACTTGGCGGGAAGTTCGCTGGGGCGCGGTCTGTCGGCGGCGATCGTGGCACGCCATTTCGTCCGCGGTGAAAGCTACGCCCGCGCCGCCGACTTCTACATCGAGGCCGCGGACGGGGCGCGCAAGACCCATCAGACGACCCTTGCGATTCGGTATTATCAGAAGGCCCTTTCTTACATGAGATCGGACGACGAGAGGCGCGTCCACGGCCACGAGGCCCTCGAGAGCGCCTATCGCACGCTCGGTCGCCGGCGCGAGCGCCGAGCCAATCTTCAGGCACTTCGCCGAATTGTGCGCCAGATGGGCACTCCTCGCGCCGTGTGCCTCGGCCTTCTGCGCAGCGCCCGGTACGATTTCGACGACGGCCGCCTCGCCAAGGGGGTCCTGCTGGCCAAGCGTGCGGCCGAGATCGCTCACATGGCGAATGTCAGTCCGTTCGAGGTCGAGGCCGAAGGTCTCGTGAGTGACTTTCTTAGAGAGCTGGGGGATGTGCAGGGAGCGCTCGCCGCGTGCGACCGAGCGCTCATCGCGCTCGATGCCGCGACCCCTCCCATCGTCGCATCTGCTCTACGAGGGGAGATCCTCAGGTCTCGCGGGATTCTGCTCCGACGCGTGGGCAGGGTGCGCGAAGCGGTCGACGCGCACGTCGACGCCATCGCCATTTTCCGCGCGTGCGCCGCTCGGCGCGCCGAAGCCCGAGTGAAGAATTCGCTTGCCTACTCCATGTTCGTCCAGGGTCGCTACGAAGATGCGATAGCGCTCGCTCTCGAATCAATTCGGATCGACCTATCCATCGGCGGTCGCTTTCAAGTCGCCAAGACTCTCACGACGATTGGACACACGTACTTCAGACTCGGCGACGTGCGGCGGGCCCTTGCCTACGTGAAGCGAGCGCGCGAGGCCCACGATCGATACGGGGACCAGGACGGGTGGGCGGAGACCCTGCTGGTGAGCTCCCTCATGGCCACCGAGTTGGGTCATCTGGGCGAGGCTGAAGCCCACTTGCGCGACGCAGCCGCCATCGTTCGGGCGACGGGGAACGCCTACGATCAGGCCTATGCGCATGTAGCGCGTGCGACGCTCGCGCGGGCAGAAAGGCGCCCCGGCGAAGCCGTCGAGTATGCCATCACGGCCCGTCGTGATGCCGAGAGCATGGCGTTGGTCGCGATTCATTTCTACGCGATGGCCACTGAAGCCGCCGCGCGAGTGGACCTCGGTGAGATGCATACTGCGATGTTTCTCGCGACGACGGCCCTCGGCGCCGTCGAGAACCTCCAGGGGTGCGAATACGGACTCGAAGTGAGGGTGCTCTGTGCCGACGCACTCACACGGGCCGGATCACCCCAGGCGCCGAGCGCCGCGCAGCGGGCTATCGACTACGCGTACGCGCTCATGGACACTGTGCGCGACGATCGCTTGCGCACCCTCTTCCCACGACGACCCCTGAACGCTGCTCTTTTTGGCGCAGCACCGTCAGGTAGGACGGTACCATAGACCATTCCGCGGTCGCTCGCGCCGCCGCGAAGTCGCAGTCGATCGAATCAACAACCGCCATCGTCGCCGTCCTCTCCGGCACCCGAGTCCGGACAGGCTGGAATCGCAGGGCATCCCGATTCGGGCGCCGCCGCACCGTCGGGGCATACCCAGGACCACCACGACGCGGGCTCGGCCGACCCGCTATCGTCGTAGAGCGCATTGCACCCGAGGACGACGAGCAGAGCACCCCACGCGGCGACGCGCAGAGATCTCATGGGCCTCCGGGACGCCCAAGACCACCAAAGGGTATCGTTATGCGCACGTCGACCTGGCGAAGTGGACCGTATGCACTGCCGACGAACCCGTTCGCAATGCGTATGGCGTAGGCCGTGTCGAACAGATTGAGCACATCCACGGCGACCTCCGGATGCAGGACGATATCCAAGCGGCGGCGCACGGTCAGATTCCACGTGCCATGGGGGGGAACGGTTTGAGTGTTGTCGGCGCCGGTTCGCAGACCGCTTCCGTACTGGAAGAGGACCGAGAGGTGACTTTCTTCCGCCTCGTCGCGCAGGTCCAACCCGGCGTTCGCGGACCACGACTGCACGTGGTCTAGAATCTGCCAGCCGCTGTACGTCAGAACGGACGGCGTGAAGAGGAACCGGACCGAATCGACTCCCTGACCCTGCGCGAGATTCCAGCTCACGTTGCCGAACCCCTGGAGAACGCCCGTCACCGGCCCCTGGATCGCCATCTCTGCGCCCGCGGCTCGGCCTCTCGCGTAGTTGTAGTCCTCAACGAGGTTGGTCGAGCCCACGGTGAGGACGTCGAGCTGGTCCTGCGAAAACCGCCCGTAGGCCGTGAGACTTGCCGCGATGCGACGGTGGGCTCGGTAGGAGAGGCCGACTTCGGCGTACTCGTCCTTCTCCGCCTTGACGTCCGGTACCGCTTGGCCCGCAAGACTCGGAGCGAGCACCCGGGCGGCCACCGCGGCATCGACAGCGCTGGGGGGCTGCCACAGGGCTCCCACGAAGGCGTGCAGCAGAAGCTCGTTGGAGAGAGCGTAGGACATGCCAAGCCGCAGGCTCGGACCCGCCATGAGCAGGTTCGGCTGCGACGTCCCCTCGAATGCCACATTCTGAACGTCGGCGCGCAGTCCGGGGAGCCACTTCGTGCGCCCGAGCGTGATTTCATCCTCGATGAAGGCACCGCCGCTCAGGAACTCCGTGCGGTCGTGTCCCGACAACGTAAGCCCTGGGTTCGGTCCTCCGTTGGGCGAACTGTCGTCCCGTGTGAACTGCGTGTAGTCTACGAGCGATTGGGCGTCGTCGAGCACGACTCCTGCCTTCCATTTCTGCTCTTCGCCCACGGCCCAGGCGAAGGTTGCGTTCTGGCCGGCGTGAAGCAGCCTGCGGGTTACGTTGGAGCAGGCCGAACTCCGGTCCGCGGTAGCGCCAAGAGAGCCCGCTGCATCGCAGTTCAAGTCGCCGTAAGAAAGACGAACGTACGGCGAAAGCTGCAGGCTACCCTCCGCGAGGGCGCGCTGGTACGACACCGCTGCGAACAGATCGCGTTCCGTCTCCGTGGGGTTCGCGTCGTACGGGACGAAGACGGGGGGCGCGTTCCCGTACCGGTCGGGACCGCGCGTAGCGCCGGGAGGCCCATCCGACAGAGGCAAGAGCGTCGGATCGATAGGAATCTGGAATGCGTATTGGGAATATCTGGCCATGACCTCGATCCGTTGGGCTGCGTCGAGCCGGTAGTCGAGCTTCGCGAACGTGTGACCGGCGAGGAGGTCATCGTGCAGGACGGGGTTCGCCGCCGGGGAGTCGAGTCCTCGATGAGTGCTCAGCAAAGCGCCCTCGACGAAGACGTCGGCCTTGCCGAGCGCTTGCGAGTACCACACGGAAGGCTGAATCCGCTGGTAGGTTCCGTACGCCATCTGAAACTCACCCTCAGGCGCGCCCCGCCCTCGGCGGGTCGCCACGTCGATCACGCCACCGGCGTTGGGCCCGTACTCGACCGGCAGGCCACCGGTTCGCATACGCAGGCTCTGAACGATCTGCGTTGGAAGAACGTCGGCAAACTGTCCCGCGAGACCTCCGGGGATCTGCACGCCGTCCACGACATACAGAACTCCAGCCTCTGCACCTCGGATGTGCAGAACGCCGTCGGATCCGAACGAGTCCGGGGCAAAACCGGGCTGCGTGAGGACGACATCGGTCAGGGTCTGGGCTTCGCCGCCAGGCAAGGCCTGTATGTCCCTCAACGAAAGGACGGCGACACTGCTTCCTGTTTGCCCCGGTGCGGAAGCGCGATCCCCGTGTACCTCCACGTCGCTTGTCGAGCCCGGAGTCGAGGCCCCTGGCGCGGCGGTGGAAGGACCGTCGCCGAAGGCGGGCCGGTACAGCAATAGCCCGACGAAAGCCCCGACGGACACGGCACTCGTGTACCGCCCAATTGTCCGCGCCTGGGGGATTCGGCACCCGCGCGCCAGCTTCACGCGCACCCGCGACCGGCGGTCGAGCGAGCACGAGAACTGGCCTGACTCCGCTTCCTGCTCACCCTTCATGGCGTCCGACGAGTCTCATTGTTGAAAGTCATTGTCAATCGATGAGACGGAACACGGTCAGGTCCAGGAGGCGCCGCAGGGCAAGTTCGACGGCACCGGCTCGCGTCGGCGGAGAGCCGTGATATGGGTGCGCCGACCATGGCTTCGAGCAGCAGTTGGGCGACCACCATGGCCCGAGATCCCCGGCAAGACCCGGTGGGCGTCGCGTCCCCTGCTGCGTTCCATGGCCGCCCGGTCCGGTCCGTTCTGGTCGTCGCGGCGCTCCTGACGAGTGTGCCGAGGCTGAGCCGTGCGGACGATGCGCGGCCGCCTTGGACGCGGTACGCATTTAGGATGCCTTTGCCTCCCGCGCGACCGGGCACCGCTTCGCCGATATTCCATTGGACCGGCCTGCATGTCGGCGGACACGTCGCTGCGGGCCTCGGCTCGACGCGGAGCGCGTTCCTTCTGCCTTCACAAACCGTGTCGACCGAGCCGCTGTGGAGCCTCTTCGGAGGCGTGCAGGTCGGCTACGACCTCGAGCTGGCCGCGCGGGTTGTCGTCGGCGTCGAAGCCGACATCTCCTTCCCTTATTTCACCAACGATGGAGTGGTCCTGTCGGGCTCTTCTTCTTCTCACTCCTTCACGCAAAAGCTCGATTTCATCTCCACCGCTCGCGGTCGCATTGGCTATGCGCTAGACCGCTGGCTGTTCTACGGGACCGGCGGGCTCGCGTGGGCTCAGGCGCGGTCGCTCATGGCGACCGAAGCCTCTGGAGCGTCGAACACCGCACTGAACTGGCCCACGGGATGGACCGCCGGGGCAGGAGCGGAACTCGCCATCGCCCCGGCCTGGACCCTCAGGGGCGAGTACCTATTCGAGCGAATGAGCGACGCGACCGGACTCTTCGCCGCGGGGGCCGGGAGGCCGTCGCTGGCCGCCGACGTTCACAGCCTTCACCTGGGACTCAACTGGCACTTCGGCGGGTTGGGCGAACCGAGCGCGAACCTGGCCGCGGCGCGCGAAGACTGGCTGCCGAGGCGGGAGGATTGGAGCGTCCATTGGCAAGCGACACTCGTCGAGCAAGGGTATTTCCGTTTTCATTCTCCGTACGAGGGAGAAAACAGTCTGTCGGGCGACACCCAGTTTGCCAACACGGTGAGCGTCACGGCGTTCCTCGGCTTGCGCCTGTGGGATGGGGCGCAGTTCACCTTCGACCCGGAGATTGACCAAGGCTTCGGTCTGAGCCAGACGCTCGGCGTCGCTGCCTTTCCGAACGGAGAAGCCCAGAAGGCGGCATACGCCGTTCCACGCCTGAACGTGGACCGAGTCCTGGTCCGGCAAACCTTCGGGCTTGGAGGCGAGCAGGAAGCGGTCTGGGACGAGCCCAACCAGCTTCCCGAGAGGCGCGACATTGCGCGCGTCACCGTCACGGCAGGTCGCCTTACCGTGGGCGACGCCTTCGGCGTGAACTCGTACGCGTTCGACCCACGAACTCAGTTTCTCAACTGGAATATCTACGGCAGCGGGTCGTACGACTGGACCATGGACAAGCCGGGATTCACGTGGGGCGTGGTTACGGAGTTCAATCAGAGGGCGTGGGCAGTCCGCTTCGGCTACTTCCTCGAGCCCACGGAATCGGACGGCAACACGTTTGACACCCATGTCCCGACCCATGGCCAATATCTTGTCGAGCCTGAATGGCGGTATTCGCTCTTCGCCCAGCCCGGCGCGCTGCGCCTCTTGGCGTGGGCGACGCAGGCGAACATGGGCAGCTACGCCGATGCGCTCGCGATGCCCGTCACCACGCCCGAGTACCCTGACATCACTGAGACGCGCCGCGTGCGCGCGACCTACGGACTCGTGGCGAACGTCGAGCAGGCGCTGTCCCGGGATGCAGGCCTGTTCTCGCGCGCAAGCTGGACTCCGGGTCTCGTGGAAGTCATGGGGTGGACGGATTGCGACGAGAGCCTGTCCCTGGGCGCGTCGTTCGCAGGGTCTGCTTGGCGTCGGACCGACGACCGACTCGGATTGGCGGCAGTGATCGAGGGCCTGTCGGCGGAGGCTCGGGCGTACTTCGCGGCCGGCGGGCTGGGGATCTTGATAGGCGACGGGCGGCTCCATTACCGGCCGGAGCAGGCTCTCGAGGCCTACTATTCGCTCCGCGTCGCCTCCGGGGCGGCGCTGACGTTCGATTTCCAACTCATTGCCAACCCAGCATACAATGCCGACCGTGGGCCCGTACCCATCTACGCGGCTCGCCTTCACGTGGACCGATAGGATCCTTATGGCGAATCGACGGGGATTCCGTCTACTGTCGGATGGCTCATGAATCTCTCCCGGATTGCTTGGCTTTGCGCTCTGGCCCTCGCCGCGTGCAAGTCCTCATGCGCTCGCGACGACGGCCTGGTGCGAGTCCCCGGCGGGACGTTCCAAATGGGCAGCAACGATGGCCCCCCCAACGAGCGACCGGCCCACACCACGAGCGTGGCGTCGTTCGACATCGATCGGACCGAGGTCACGGTGCAGGCCTACGCCGAGTGCGTGACCGCGGGCGTGTGCAGCGAGCCGGAGCCCTATGAACACGTCCTGTCCAAAAAGCCCATACTCTGCAATTGGCACCACCCCGAGGGACGCGCCACGCACCCGATCAATTGCGTGGACTGGAACCAAGCCACGGCCTTCTGCAAGCGGATCGGCAAACGTCTGCCGACCGAGGAAGAATGGGAGTACGCCGCTCGACGTGGCGGTCACCTGTTTCCCTGGGGCGAAGCCGGACCCGGCGCCAACCTCATCAACGCGTGCGGCCCTGACTGTGCGGCCAATGGAATCGCGAAGGGGTTTGGCGGGTGGTCCACGATCCCATGGGGGAACGACGGATGGCCTGAGACTGCCCCCGTCGGCTCGTTTCCTGCGGGCGCATCCATCGATGGGGTTCAGGACCTGATCGGAAACGTCTGGGAATGGACGTCCAGCGAGTATTCGCAGGATTACAGTGGCAAGAACCCGCCCAGCAAGGAGCGCGTCGCGCGTGGCGGCAGCTGGACCAACAGCAGCTTGAGCAGCCTGCGCGCAACGAGCCGCATCACGGTCGACCCTTCAATCCGCATGTATACGATCGGCTTTCGCTGCGCCCGATAATCCACGGCGAGACTCTTGGGGGATTCGGCGCTGCGTTCTCCACCTCGTGGCGTCGGCGTGGCTCGCAGCGGTGTGGTCGACGTCAGAACACGATGGGAGGGAAAGCCACCTCGGGCCTGGCGAAGAGGAACCCCTGCAAGAGATCGCATCCCAATTCGACGATCGTGGCGCGCTCCGCGGGGGTCTCGATTCCCTCCGCCACCACCTTCATGCCGAGCTCGCTGCACATTGCGATCATGGTGCGAACGAGAGTCTGTTTGGTCGGCTGTTCGTGGACGTCGCGCACCAGCGACATGTCCAGTTTCACGACCTCGGGCTCGAGTTGGGCGAAACTTGTCAGGCCCGCGTATCCCGCGCCGAGATCGTCGATGGCAATGCGGAATCCCATACTGCGCAAGCGACCGATCCGACCCTGGACGTCGTGGACGGAGTGCAAGCTCGCGCGCTCGGTGATCTCGAGTACGACCCGGTGCGCGATCCGCGCGAGCGGTCGCGACGCGTCGTAGAGGTCATCGTCGAGCAAGTCCTGGGTGTGCAGGTTGACGAAGAGCATGGCACTCTCGGGCAGCTGGACGGCCGGTTCGGCTGCGCGCGCGCGAATCACCCGGCCGAGTTCGTGAAGACGCTCGAGCCGCTCCGCCGCTTCCAGGATTGCGCCGGGGTGCGGAAGCGAGGGCTCGCGGGACCGCAGGAGCGCCTCATAACCGAAGATGTCGCGGCGCGACCACGAGATGATGGGCTGATAGGCGATCCAGAGCGATCCCACGGCGCGCCCGAAGGACGCGACGAGCCCGGCCCGGTCGCCGGCAAGGCGCGCTTCGCCGCCGACCAAGTCGAGGGCCTGCCGCTTTGCTCGGGCAATGCGGTGCAGGCACACGGCGTCGGCGGTGATGGAACGCAGCCGCTCCGGATCGACCGGTTTCGGTAGGTAGCGCAGCGCACCGTATTCGATGGCGGCGATCGCGGTCTCCAGCGTCGGACTGCCGGTGATCAGCACGACTGGAACGTCCATGTCGTGCGCGCGAATGCGCTCGAGCAGATCGAGACCTCCGAGGCGCGGCATGTCGATGTCGCTGAGCACAACGTCGTAGGCGCAGCGGCGGATTGCCTCCACTGCGGCCTCGCCGTCATACCGCGTGTCGACGTCGTAGCCTTCGGCCGCGAGCGTCCGCGCGTACGAGCGCACCAACGTATCGTCATCGTCCACGATCAATACGCGAGCTCGCACGCACGGCGTCGCATCCGCGCCCGAGCCGAAGGGGACCTCCACCTCCCCACGAACGGCTCGGTCGAAGCGATCACTAAGGCCTTAGGTAAAGTGCCCGGAAGGAGGCTCAACGAAACTCGTCGGCGGAGCCGGCACCCTCCCGAACGACGGTCGGCGGCGACGTTGTCAGGTCAATGACGGTCGTCGGCACCGTGCCCCCGCCTCCGCCGTCCACGACCAGAGCAAGTCCGCTGAACTCCTCATCGATCTCGTCGGGGTCGACCATCGGTTCCAGTCCGTGCCGTGCTGCGGTCGTCGAGATGATGGGGCGTCCCAGCTGGCGCGCGAGCGCACACGTGAGCGCGCAGGCGGGAACGCGAATTCCGACGCTCTTGCGCTTCATCTGAACAAGCTTGGGAACCTCCCGCGTCGCCCACAGGACGAATGTGTAGGGACCCGGAAGAAAGCGGCGCAGCACCCTATACACTTGATTGTCCACCATCGCGTAGCGGGCGATGTCGGACAAGTCGGGGCACACGAACGCGAGCGGCTGAGAGCGAGGCATCCCCTTGATCATGTACAAGCGCTCGATGGCGTGCTTGTTGAGGAGGTCGCAGCCGAGACCGTATACCGTGTCCGTCGGATAGGCGATGACGCCCCCCTCCTCCAGAGCATCAATGACGCGACGGACCTTGCGCGGGTCGGGATGGCCTGGGTCGATGGAGACAAGCATGGGACGGTTGCGGCACGGCGTGCTGCGAGTGCTACGGCACACGCGCACCGTGTCGGTACACAATCGAGAGGATCTCCTCAACCGCGAATCGGAGAGCCTAGCCGTTCGCGGCGGCGGACGGCCGTGACACTCGCCGAGCTTGACGTTGCGCCCTGGGTCGTGCGAGCGCTCGCGTTCGTCTTCGGCTCGATCTGGGGAAGCTTTATCAACGTGGTCATCTACCGCGTCCCCAGGGGCATCAGCGTCGTGTCCCCGGGCTCCCATTGCCCGGCGTGCGGTGCGCCCATCCGCCCGTGGGACAACGTTCCGATCCTCGCGTTTCTGGCTCTTCGCGGCCACGGTCGCTGCTGCGGCGCGCGCATCTCACCGCGGGTTGTCGTGGTGGAGGCCCTCGGTGGCCTCATCGCGGTCGCCCTCGTAGACACCGCGGTTCTGACGCTTCCGGACGCAACGCCGCTCGCGCGGGCCGGGGCCATATTCCTAGGGGACTTCGCGGTGGCGATGGGCCTCTTGGCCGCCGCGTTCATCGATGCAGAGCACATGATTTTGCCCGACGCCATCACGCTCGGAGGAACGGTTTTCGGGCTCGCTACCCCGGCGCTGCGTGGCCTCGGCTGGTCCGACGTGGTGCTCGGGGCCGCCGCGGGGTTTCTCGGCGTGTGGCTGCCGTTCGTGGTCGGTTACCGGCGTCTCCGAGGTCGTGACGGAATGGGACTCGGAGATGCCAAGCTTCTCATGATGGCGGGCGCCCTGTACGGTTGGCGCGGCGCGGCGTTCGCACTCTTCGCCGGAGCGCTGCAGGCTACCGCCCTAGCCCTCGTCGTGTTCCTTGTTCGGGGAAAGATTGAGGAGCCGGAAGCCGTGCGTCTCGAGCGCCAGGAAATTCTCCGAGCCGCGAGGGCGGGCGACGCCGAGGCCGAGCGCGCACTGCGCGACGACCCGCTTGCAACCGAGCCGACCACAGGACTCATGGGCGCTCGCTTGCCCTTCGGACCCTTCCTCTGCCTTGCGATTCTCGAATGGATGCTCGCCGGAGAGTGGCTTCGGGATGCCATGAGGCTTGGCTGACTCCCCGAGCCGTCAGCCTCCGCCGCCCCCGCTTGCGGATCCCGCCCGGGGCCCAACCATCTCCTCGGGTCGCACGATGCGATCGAAGTCCTCCGCCCTCACGAATCCGAGTTCCACCGCGGATTGCTTGAGCGTGATGCTCTTCGCATGCGCGAGCTTGGCCACCTTCGCGGCGTTGTCGTAACCGATCACCTCATTTAGCGCAGTCACGAGCATCAACGTGTCTTGCAGATGACGCGCGATCACGTCGCGATTGGGCAGAATCCCCGCCATGCAGTGAACGTCGAAGCTGCGGCAAGCGTCGGCGAGCAGCGCACAACTCTCGAGCACGTTGTGGACGATGACCGGCTTGAAGACATTGAGCTGCAGCTGACCGCTCGCTCCAGCGAATCCCACCGCCGCATCATTGCCCATCACCTGCACGCACACCATCGTCATGGCTTCGCACTGCGTTGGGTTGACCTTGCCGGGCATGATGCTGCTACCCGGCTCGTTCGCCGGCAGCTGAAGTTCCCCGATGCCGCACCGCGGGCCGCTTCCAAGGAGGCGCACGTCGCTCGCGATCTTGAAGCACGCCACCGCGAGGACTCGGAGCGCTCCGCTCAAAGAAACCAGAGCTTCGTGCCCCGCGAGGGCAGCAAACTTGTTCGGAGCACTGCGAAAGGGGACGCCCGTGAGCTCCGCGATCTTGGCGGCGACGCGCTCTGCCCACTCCGGATGCGTGTTGAGCCCGGTGCCGACGGCCGTGCCGCCGAGCGCCAGTTCGTACACGCCGTCGAGGGCCTCGGTGAGGCGGCGCTCGCACGACACGAGCTGCGCCGCCCAGCCGCTGAATTCCTGGCCCAGCGTCAGCGGGGTCGCGTCCATGAGGTGCGTCCGCCCGACCTTGACGATGTCCCTGAAGTCCGAGGACTTCGCTTCGATACTGGCGCGAAGCTCCGCGACGGATGGAAGGACGCGCTCGCGAACCTCCAGCGCGACCGCGACGTGCATCACGGTGGGGAACACATCGTTCGACGATTGAGAACGGTTCACGTCGTCATTCGGGTGAATGGGCTTTTTCGATCCCAACGTCCCGCCAGCGAGTTCGATGGCCCGATTGGAGATGACCTCGTTGGCGTTCATGTTCGATTGCGTGCCGCTTCCGGTCTGCCAGACGGCCAGCGGGAAATGGTCATCGAGATCGCCGGCTATGACGGCGTCGGAAGCGCGCACGATCAAGTCGCACTTCATCGCGTCGAGCTTTCCCAAGTCCTTGTTGGTGAGCGATGCTGCCTTCTTGACGATTCCGAAGGCGCGGATGACCGGACGGCCGAAGCGCTGGTCGCCAATCTTGAAGTTCTCGTAGCTTCGCTGCGTCTGCGCCCCCCAGTACCGATCCGCGGGTACGCGAACCTCTCCCATGCTGTCCGATTCGATCCGCGTATCACTCATGACCAAGACTCCTCTCCGCTGCACATTCGCTCGAAACCTCACGCACGATGGTCATGAGTTCGTCGTCGCTCAAGACGCGAGTCCCCGCCTTGGCAGCCCGCAGAACTGCGCCGACCAGGCCCTCGGTCGGCTCGATGCCGCGCTCCCGCAACCAGTAGGCCACGTTCGACGATCCGCTCATGAACCCGACGGCGATCTCCTGGCGGCGCCCGAATTTCGCCGCCGGTACGCTGCTGTAGACGTGGTCGGCCAGCGCCACGTCCCCGCGCTCCAGGGCCTTCGACACGGCCGCCGCGTGCACGCCGGCTGCGGTGCGAAAGGCATCACGCCCGACAAGTGGCCAGTTCGGAGATAGTTCCCATTGGAGCGCCCGGGCGACGGCCTCGCAATACTCTACGAGACGACTTGGCGCACTCGACCGGTCGACTCCGTCCAGCATGCGCAGGTTCAATAGCAACAGTTCGATCGGCGGATTGCCGGCTCGCTCCCCGATGCCTAGTGCCGTGCCATGAATGCGGTCGACTCCGCATTCGACGGCACACAGGGCGTTCGAGAGCGCCAGGCCTCGATCGTTGTGTCCGTGCCAGTCCAGTCCCACGGCCGCACCTGCTTCGTCAATGACCCCGCGGGCGAATTCCGCCAAGGCTCGCACGCCGCTCGGCAGCGCGTGCCCCGCCGTGTCCGACAGGCATAGACGGGTCGCACCATGGTCGATCGCGGCGCGGAACAGCGTGCGCAGGACCTCGGGCCGAGAGCGTGTCGTGTCCTCGGTGACGTACGCCACGGAGAGTCCAGCGCGCGCTGCCATGTGCACGGACTGCACGCTTTGCAGGGCGATGCGCCGCGCATCCCAGCTCTCGACAGCCTGGCGGATGGGACTCGAGCCAACAAATAGATAGGCGTCGACGGGATGACCGGCGCGCTGACTGATCTCGAGGATTGGCGCGACGTCGGCGGGCAGTGTCCGGCCCGCAGCGACAACCCGGATGCGCATTCCGCATCGGGCAACCTCCTGACAGAGGCGCAAAACGTCCGCGAACGCACGCGCGCCGCTCGCGGGCATGCCCGCGGCGAACGCTTCGATGCCGAGGTCTTCCATCAGATGCAGCAGCCGAATCTTCTCGGCGATAGGCGGATCCGAGACGCTGGCGCTCTGGAGGCCGTCGCGCAGTGTCTCGTCGAGCAGTGACAGACCGGGCCGGACCGGCTGCGGTATGTTCCAGTCGTAGACGAGGTCCTGCGCGACGAAATCCATGGCGCGCGTAGTATAGGGCGGGCTCCGGCAGGCGCCCCCCCGGGGAGCCAAAGGTTCTACGACGACTTCCTAAGGAGTACCGCGTGGGAGCTTGCAATTCGAGGCTCGGACTCGACGAAGAGGCCGGCGCGGCCCGCCTGCTCCAGCGTCGCAGCGAACGCCTCCTTCGTTACGTGCCCCTTAGGCTCGGCCACGAGGAGCTTTGCCCCCGCCTTCATCGTGCCGACGACGTCTCCCCAGAAGATCGCTTGGTCCGGCACCTCGTGAACCATCGCGAAGAGGAGCACGAAGTCGACGCTTCCGCGCAGGTCCTCGACCGGCAGGTGCTCCCCGGTGACTTGGCGGGCATCGATGCGCGACAAGAGGCCCCTGCGGTCCGCGCGTCGACGGAGCGCCGCAAGCATCTTCGGTTGCACGTCGACCGCGACGACGCGCCCGCGATCGCCGACAGCCCGCGCGAGCTCCAGTGTGAAAAAACCCATCGCAGGCCCGGGCTCGAGAACGACGGATCCGGGGTGAACGTATGGGCGAACAATCGATTTCGGGTCATGCCAGAGGCGGCGGACTGGCGACGCGAGGAGGTATCCGATCCAGAAGGGGCAGACGTGATGGGCCATGGCGAGATCGTACCTGACGATGACTTCGCTGAGCTAGGCGTCGATACGCGACGCTCAGCGCGCTCGCCAGGCGTCATACGCGCGGGTCAACGCATCCGACATCATGTCGCCGAGAACCTCCGCTCCCATGGGTGTCGGATGGGTGAGATCTGGGCCCCCGAGCTCCGGCCGTGCGCGGACCCAGGCCGCCATCGAGCCCTCGCCTCCCATCGCCTCGAACGTGTTCCAAAATGCGACCCGGTGAGCCGAGGCCACGCGTTTCTGGTACGCCACGAGGTCGACGATGATTGAACGCGTCACGATGCGACCTCCCCGATTGACGGCTCGGTCGAGTGGAGCCGCGATCAGCACGGAAGCGCCGCCGGCGACTTCCTTGAGCTCCTCGACCAATGCCCCCAGCGCTTCTTCGTACTCGGGTCCGTCGAGAGTCCCCTCGCTCTCGTTCGTCCCGTATTGGAGTATGACGAGACTCGCGTCTCGCAGCGCAAACTGGTCCTTCCAGTGCGCTCTATTCTGATGCTGCCAAAATACGGCCATCGCCGCGTGGGACCCGAGCGCGTCGTAGACAACGCCGGGCTGATCGCGCTCGAGCGCCACTCCGAAAAGACGCACGGGGCCCCCGCCCGCAGCGCGAACAGTGACCTGGGCTTCTCCGTCAGCCGTATGCACGCGATAGACTCGCGAGACCTTCTCGTCGCCGCGCGTCGAAATGCGAAGGGGGGTCCCCCCACGCGCGCCCACCTCGATCTCGCCACCGCCTGGTTGCTCGAGATAATAGACATCGAACCGCGAGACGCGTCGCCCGAAGTCTCCGCGCGTCGCGGTGCCAAACTTCGCGACGCCGCCGCCATAGCTCGAGAATGAGACCCCGCCCAGCCCATACATCCCGTCTGAGGCCCAAGGACCCGCCAGTCGGCTCGCACTCCACTCGCCGCTGGAGGCGTGAAATACGTCGTTGTGGAAGTACCACTCCCACGGATTTGCCATCAAAATGAACCCGTGGCCTGCGTCGCCGAATCGCGCCTGCATGCGTCGCCGCACGGTGCCTGAAACGTAGTCGCTCGCGATCGTCGAGTCGCCATAGTGAAGGATGCGCGTGATCGCGCCCGCTTGCTTGCGATCCGTACGGGCCAGGTGTTCGAAGAACGCATCGAGAGCGTGCCCCGTCCCGTCCTCGATCGGGACTTCGCGGAGGGTCTCCCGGACGCGCGGGTCGATGTCGGGCAGCGGCGAACGGGAGCTATTGGACAGCGCGTTGTTTATGGTGGGCGTGTTTTCGGACGAAGGAAGCGACTGCTCGCCGACGGTCGTCGACGGCGCCGGTGCGACGTCCTCGACGGCGTCGCGGGACTCCGGGGGATCGGGCGGGCTCCACGGAGCGCGCACGACTCGCAGAGCCGCGAGTCTCGGACTCGAATAGGGGACAGCCAGCGCCGCGAGCATGACGAGAAGCGTTCGCGTCGTCTTGCCGGCCAGCGGGTGATTGCAGGCGTTCACGAGAATCCGGAAGCATAGTCCCAGCAGGAGAGGTCCGCGCGTGGATGCTTGCCACCGCGTCTGGTATTCGTCAAAACCCATGCCATCACGGGTTCGCTTTGCCCCGTCGCCGACGGGGTACCTCCACATCGGCGGCGTACGCACGGCTCTCTTCAACTGGCTCTGGGCGAGGAAGACCGGCGGGGCGTTCGTGCTCCGGATCGAGGACACCGACCAGGAGCGCAGCACGGGCGAAAGCGTGCGCATCATCGTCGACTCGCTCCGTTGGCTCGGCCTCGCGTGGGACGAAGGGCCCGATGTCGGGGGCGCGTTCGGTCCGTACACGCAAATGGAGCGCCTAGCGCTCTACGACGAGCACGCACGACGGCTCGTCGCAGCCGGCAAGGCCTATCGCTGCTACTGCACGCGCGAGGAACTCGAGGCCGCTCGCGCCGCGCTCAAGGCGCGCGACCCGAAGGCGACATTTCACTATCCGGGCACGTGCCGCGACCGCAAAGACGAGCCCGACAGACCGTTCGTCGTCAGACTTCGCGTGCCGGAGCAAGGCGTGGTCCGCTACGTCGATCGCGTGTTCGGCGAGGTGACGACTCCGAACGCGGCCCAGCAGGACTTCGTTCTCATTCGTAGCGACGGCGTCCCCCTCTACAACTTCGGCGCCGTGATCGACGATCTCACGATGGGCATCACCCTGGTGGCCCGGGGGCGCGACCACATGGTCAATACGCCGCCGCAGATCCTGCTCTACGAGGCGCTCGGGCATGCGCCCCCCGCCTTCGCGCACCTGCCGATGATGCTGGCCCCCAGCGGCGAGAAGCTCTCCAAGCGCCACGGCGCGGTCAGCGTCACCGAGTACCGCGACCAGGGCTTCGCCCCCGCGGCCGTCCTCAACTACCTGGCCCGATTCGGCTGGTCCCACGGCGACCAAGAGGTGTTTTCCCTCGAAGAGCTCACCCACGCCTTCGATTGGGAACACTGCAATCGGGGAGACGGGAAATTCGATGCCAAGAAGTTCCTCGCCATCAATCATGAACACCTGAAGTCGGAACGCCTGACGCCGACACCCGAATACGTGAACCAGGTTTCGCCGTTCTTGGCTCGCCGCGGACTGCCGGAACTCGCGCCGTCGGATGTCGAGAGGACGATCTCACTCATTCGCGAGCGCGCAACGACCTTCGCCGACGCGGCCGACCGCCTCGACTTCGTATTCCGAGATCCGCCAGCGTTCGACGACGCGGCCGTGAAGAAGTTCCTCGTGGCGTCCAGCGCTCCCCGCCTGCGCGAGATGGCGGAGGTGCTTAGGCCGGTCGAGCCATGGACGATTGCCGCGATCGACGCGGCGTTCGGAGCATGGTTCGTGCGCTCGGGGCTGACCATCAAGGAGGTCGCGCAGCCGGCCCGAGTCGCGCTCACCGGGCGATCGGCCAGCCCGGGGCTCCACGAAGTGATGGCGACTCTCGGGCGGGAAAGGACGCTCGGACGACTCCTGGCGGCAGCGCGTACGTGCGAAGGACCGTGAGGAAGGACGGGCGAGCCGCGAGCGACGGATTCACGCCTTCGTCTTCTTGGCCGTCCACGAATCCCGAAGCCCAATCGTGCGATTGAATACGAGCGCCCCGGGCTGACTGTCCTTGTCCGCGCAGAAGTACCCCACCCGTTCGAATTGGACGCGCTCGCCGGGGCCCATGCCCGCGAGGGCCTCCTCGACCCTGGAGCCGTCCACGATTTCGCACGACGCCGGGTTGAGGTCAGAGGTGAGGTCGCGACCGTCCTCGCCGGGGTGCTCCTCCTTGAACAGTCTGTCGTAGAGTCGTACTCGGGCTGGCACGCAATGCTTCTCGCTCACCCAGTGGAGCGTGCCCCTCACTTTGCGCCCGTCGGCGGGATTGCCGCCGCGCGACGATGGGTCCCACGTACAGTGAAGCTCGGTCACTTCCCCGTGGACGTCGACCGACACGCTCACGCACTTGATGATGCACGCGTATCGCAGACGGACCTCACCGCCCGGTGAAAGGCGAAACCATCCTTTGGGCGGGACCTGGGCGAAGTCCTCCCGTTCGATGTAGAGCACACGCGACAAGGTGAGCGGTCGAGAGCCGCGGCTTGGATCTTCGGGGTACCACGGAGCGTCGAACGCCTCCTCGGCATCTTCCGGGAAGTTGTCGAGCACGACTCGGAGCGGGTGCACGACTCCCATCGTCCGATTGCAGCGCGCATTCAGGTCTTCGCGCACGGCGTGCTCGAGGAGAGTGACGTCGACGAAGCTATTGCGCTTGGAGACACCGATGCGCTCGCAAAACGCGCACACGGCCTCGGGCGTGTAGCCCCTTCGGCGCAGACCGGCCAGGGTCGGCATCCGCGGATCGTCCCACCCATCGACGACGCCTCCGTCGACGAGCTGCTTGAGCTTGCGCTTCGACAGCGTCGTGTACGTGATATTGAGCCTCGCGAACTCGGACTGCCGCGGCCGCGGATCGAACGGGATCTGGTCGAGAAACCAATCGTAAAGAGGTCGATGATTCTCGAATTCGAGCGTGCATATGGAGTGCGTGATGCCCTCGATCGCGTCGCAGTACCCGTGCGCAAAATCATACATGGGGTAGATGCACCACGCGTCGCCCGTCCGGTGGTGGTGCTCGCGTTTGATCCGATACATGACTGGATCACGGAGGTTCTGGTTGGGTGACTGCATGTCGATCTTCGCGCGCAGGACGTGGGCACCGTCCGGAAACTCGCCGGCGCGCATGCGCCTGAACATGTCGAGGTTCTCGGCGACCGATCGGTCGCGATACGGACTGGTGCCCCCGGGCTTGTAGAAGCTCCCACGGCCCTCGCGCATCTCTTCGAGCGACTGGCTGTCGACGTAGGCCTTGTCGTCTTCAATGAGCTTGATCGCGAATTCGTACAGCCTCTCGAAGTAGTCCGACGCGAAGTACTTGCGGTCTCCCCAGTCGAAGCCTAGCCACCGCACGTCCTCTTGAATGGACCGGACGAACTCGTCCTCCTCGGTGCTCGGATTGGTGTCGTCAAACCTCAGATTGCACACCGCTCCTGGCACCGCCTGTGCGAGCCCGAAGTTCAGGCAGATGCTCTTGGCGTGTCCGATGTGGAGGTAGCCGTTCGGCTCCGGGGGAAAGCGGGTCATGACCTTGCCGCCATTCTTTCCGGCGCGCACGTCCGCCTCGACCATCTCCAGAACGAAATTGGGAAGCTTCTCGGAAGGGTGTGGCGTGGATGCGTGGCTTGGCTTCTCTTGGCTCATGGGACCTCTACCGGTGTAGCAATCTGCGGCGCGCCATCCTAGTCTGCGGCCCACTTGCCGATGCATCCGCTGCCCCTGCCGCCGCAAGGAGGCGGGTTCGACTCCTTTCTGACCACCGTCAAGCCCCTCATTCCGATTCCGGCGCTGCTGCTTTTGGTGCCGGCCCTCTGGTTCTTCTTTCGCGGCACTTGGTACGAGCTCGACGCCGATGCCACGCGATTTCGTGCCGAGCTCGCCGACGCAGGGCGTGTAGACCGGCGGCCGCTCGTTGCCCTCGTCCTGTGCGCCGCGATCCTGACGATGCAGGAGTACTATGGCGGATCGTCGTACTACGGCGAAGCGGTCCGCCCGCTCCTCGTCAAGCTGGCCGCTCACTATCCGAAGACCCTGCGGTTCGCAAAATACGAAGAGCTCTATGGCTACGGCTGGTGGGCGTTCACGCGCGTGCTGGGATATTCCGTCGTGCCGTTCGCCGTTTGGAAAGCCGTATTTCCGAACGACTCCTTGCTCGACATGGGGCTTCGCGCTCGTGGCTTCTTCAAACACGCGTGGATTTACGGCTTGTCCCTGTCGATCGTCCTACCGCTCTTGCTGCTCGTGTCGCGGCAGCCGGACTTCGGCACGTACTATCCGTTCTACCGTGGGTCCTCGCGATCTTGGTTCGACTTTCTCGCCTGGGAGGCGATGTACTTCGCGCAGTTCTTCGCTCTCGAGATGTTCTTTCGAGGCTTCTGGCTGGGCGCGCTCCGAAGAAGCTTCGGCTCGGGAGCGATCTTTGCGATGGCGGTCCCCTACTGTATGATCCACTTCGGCAAGCCGTTCTTGGAAGCGAATGGAGCGATCATCGCTGGTATTTTTCTGGGCTCAGTCTCCATGAAGACGAAAAGCATCTATCAGGGCTTCCTCGTTCACATCACGGTCGCCGGCCTGATGGATTGGCTCGCCCTGTCCCATCGGCACGCCCTGCCCACTGTGTTCTTCGCCCCGTGACCTCCGAAGCCGCTGCGCCCCTCGTTTTTGCGGCAATAGCATTCTTTGCCTTACTCGTATGGCAGGTTCGCCCGCTATGGCCGTGGCGCCCCCAACATCGGGAGCTCGCCCGGGCTCTTCATGAAGCGCGGATGCGCATTGCGGCCGCACCGGACGGACCCAAGCGCGCCCAGGCCTTGTGCGACGCTGCCGACCTCGTAGCTCGGCGCGCGGCCATCCTCGGTGGGTGGGCTAGGGTCGCCGCCCTCTTCGGGCGGGCAGTGCGGTCCGATCCGCGGTCGTTGGTTGTGGTGACGAGGAGCATTGCGGGTCTGGCCCACCGACCCCGCGAGCTGGAATCCCTTTTGTGGCGACACCTGGCACTCGCCCCGTGGACCGAGGCGCCGGATGCGGTCCGGGCTTCTCTGAAGGCACTTCGAACGCTGTACGAAGGTCCGATACGGCGTTCTGCCCGCGCGCGGGCGCTAGAGCGAGCCGAAGATGTCCTCCGGCAGTTCACGGAAGCCAGCACACGGTCAGCCTGCTAAGCAGAGGCAAACAGCAGTCCGCAACCCCAGTCTGTAGGCGCGTTGGCGGCTCGTCCGGCGCTGGAGGGGAAGGTGCCCCTAATAGTTCCGCGATGGGCGGCCGTTCTACCCCTGAGAGGGATTCGCTCGGCAACGAGGGGCCAACCACGGCAAGGTCGGCGTGCAAGCAATACCCGATCCGTCGACGCTCTCCTGGTCCATGCCTCCGCGCTTCCAGTGACCTCCTCTCGATGGGCGAGACTCTGTTGGTTACCCTCTCACGGAAGGTCGGCGCGTTTTGGTGCAGGAGGGAACGGCAGTAAGCGCGGGTTCCTCACTCACCACCAGTGAGACCCGCACTGTCACCATCGGTCTGATCGACGGAAGCACCGTCGTCGGCACCATGGGTCGCTTCTCGCCCGCGCGCGCCGATCTGACGATCACCTCGCAGCAAGGCGCGCGGCAGCTGGTCGCCGCAGAGCGCGTCGCATTTGTCGCCTACCACAAAGGACCGGGGCCTAGAACGGCGCCGCCTGCCGGGGCGGAGCGCCACAAGATCCACCTCGTAGGCAACTCGCAGATGGTGGTGCTGGCAGCCCTCTCGGCGCAAGCAGAGGGGCTGGGCTTCAAGGCCGTTACGGTGGACGACGACTCGCCCTTCCACGAGGTATTCTTCTACCACCACGGGGTACTGGCCAAGGAGAAAGACGAGCCGATCGGCGAACTGCTCGTCAAGCAGGGGGCCGTCGCCAAGGAAGACGTGGCACGCGGCGTCGGCGCGCAAAACGCCGAGCGTGCCGTTCCGATAGGGCAGATCCTCGTTCAGCAGCGCAAGATCGCTCCGGATGACGTCACCCGTGCCGCCAAGGAGCAGAAGAGACGACAGCTTCGCATTGGAGAGGTCCTTGTCGAGGCAGGCCTCATCAAACCCGCCGACGTCGAGGCCGCCCTCTTGGAGCAGAAGCGCCGCAAGGGCAAGCGTCTCGGCGAGACGCTGGTCGAGCTGGGCCTGCTCGACGAGAAGACCCTGGCGCGCACGCTGGCCGTCAAGTTTCAACTCCCGTTCGTCGATTTGGACGCGGTCGCGATCAACCCGGCGGCACTCCAGGAGCTGCCTCTCGAGCTGATTGAGAAGTACTGCGTGCTTCCGATCGAGGTAGATAGCAAGCTGCTGACGGTCGCGATCTCCGATCCCTTGGCCCTCGACGCGCTGGACGTCGTTCGTTTTCAGAGCAAGCGCGTCGTCGAAGACGTGCTGGTGACGCCCAGTCAGCTCAAACGCCATGTCGCCGAGCATGTCGAGCGCCTCAAGCACGACCGCGAGGCACCTTCGGAATTCGGATCCATCCTCAGGGAACTCGCCGAGACCGACGGAGCGCTGGTCGACACCGAGGCGGACGACCGCCCCGAGGCCGCACAAGCGGATCGCGGAATCATCAGTCTCGTCAACAAGATGATCTTCGACGCCTACCGGCGCGGAGCTTCCGACATTCACGTCGAGCCGAACGGCAAAGAGGGCGCGCTGCGGATGCGATTCCGGGTGGACGGCGAGTGCATCCCGTACGAGCAGGTTCCCGCGGCGCACCGCCATTCCATCGTGGCTCGCATCAAGATCATGGCGAACCTGGACATCTCGGAGCGCCGCAAGCCTCAGGACGGAAAGATTCGCTTCAAGCTCGGCGACTCGCACATCGAACTGCGCGTCGCCACAATCCCCACCGTCAACGGCAACGAAGACGTCGTGCTCCGAATCCTCGCGGCGTCCAAGCCGCGACCGCTCAACAAGATGGGCCTGAGCCTCCGAAACTACGAGGTTCTCAACCGACTCATTCATCAACCCTATGGTCTCGTCCTCTGCGTAGGACCGACCGGTTCGGGCAAGACGACGACGCTTCACTCTGCTCTGGGTGCAATCAACACGCCGGACATGAAAATATGGACGGCCGAGGACCCCGTCGAGATCACACAGGATGGTCTTCGTCAGGTCCAGGTCATGCCCAAGATTGGCTTCACGTTCGCCAACGCCATGCGAGCATTCTTGCGCGCCGATCCGGACGTCATCATGGTGGGCGAGATGCGCGACCAGGAGACCGCGGAGATCGCCGTGGAGGCTTCTCTCACCGGGCACCTCGTGATGTCGACGCTGCACACCAACAGCGCACCGGAGACCATCACGCGCCTGCTCGACATGGGCCTCGATCCGTTCACCTTCGGCGACGCGCTGCTCGGCATCATCGCCCAGCGGCTGGCTCGCTCTCTCTGCACTCGATGCCGCACGGTGTCCCCGGGAACTCCAGAGCAGTACACAGAGTTCGACCATGCGTACGGAGAGGGGCGATTGGCGAGCGAACTTGGCTTGGAGCTCGGTCCTGCGTTCAACGTGTGGAGCGCGCCTGGCTGCGATGGGTGCGACCACACGGGGTACAAGGGGCGGGTTCCGCTTCACGAGATCCTGGAAAACGACGATTCGATGCGCAAGATGATTGCGGACAAGGCTCCAGTGCAGCGCATCCGCGCCTACGCAATCGACAGGGGCATGCGTACGCTCCTGCAAGACGGCGTCGAGAAATGCCTTACCGGCGCGACCGATCTGAAACAGGTCCTGGCGGTGTGCAGCCGGTGAGAGAGTCGGCTCGCGATTCAGCCGGACGTCAGCCGTGGCCAGCTTTTCGGCACTCGCACAACCGGCCGCGACCTTGCGCTAAGCCCCCGCTCTTGGCACGATAGAGTATCGCTGTGAATTTTCGCGTCCGGTACGTCCTTCCTCTTCTCGTCTTGACGAGCGCCTTGCTCGCCGTCCGGCAAGCGCAGGGGGATATCTATACGTACACGGACGCTGACGGGACGGTGCATTTCACGAATACGCCGCGCGGCGACAAGCGCTACCGCCTCTACATCCGTGGAAACGGGTGGCGTCAAGCCGCTCCCGCGCCGGGAGTCGTTCCCATCGCTCCGAGCGATCGCGACGTGCTCCGCTACTCTCGCTACGGCGAATCGATCCGCGAGGCGGCGACGCTCTACCAGATTCCGGAGGAGTTGGTTCGAGCCGTCATCCGGTGCGAGAGTGACTACGACCCGCGAGCGGTGAGCCCTGCCGGCGCCCGTGGACTCATGCAGCTCATGCCCGATACGGCCGCCCTCATGCAGGTCCGCGACATCGACGATCCGCTGGACAACATCTACGGCGGTGTGCGCCTCCTGCGCGTTCTCGCGAACGAGTTCAACGGCGATCTCGAGCTCACGATTGCCGCCTACAACGCGGGAGACGGCGCGGTCATCCGGTTCGGCGGCATTCCGCCGTTTCCCCAGACGCGCGACTATGTCGCCAGCGTGACGAAGTACTATCGGCGCTATCGCTCGACGCCGGACGTCGTCGAGGCCAGCCTCGCCCCTTAGAAGGTCGGCGTCTTTCGGCCGATCCCTTCGCGATCCCGGTGGCGAGCGTGCTCGCGTACGGGAAGTACGCTCCGCGCGACTCGCCGCCGGCCTCGCTCGGGCTCGGCCGAAATACGCCGACCTTCTCGGCGGAACGAAGCGCCGGCCTCGCTCGGGCTCGGCCGAAATATGCCGACCTTCGGCCTCGCTCGGGCTCGGCCGAAATACGCCGACCTTGGAGTGCGCGGCTTGCGAGACGCTGACTCGGTCGGACTGTCTCGCTGGGTCGCGGTTGCTCGGAGCGACTTCGCTTGCTACTTTGCGCCCTTCCTTTCGCCGCGCGAGTGATCTCGCGCACCCCCCGATCATGGAGATGACAGCATGAGCGCCAAGAGTCCTCTGGCCCTGGTCAAAGAGAAATTCGGAGACAAGTCGAAGCTCGTAGAGGCGATACGAAGCCTCGCAGAAGGCCTATGGATCGCCCGAGTCAACGAGTCCAAGGGACTCGAACACGTGTCGAACGCGAAGCTTCTGCGCCTTCACGCGACGTTCTCCGAGGTCAAAGAGCGGTTTGGCACGCGCGACAAGCTCATCGAGGCGGTCCTCGAGCAGCAGTCGCGCGTCAAGGACGCAGGACTCCGATCCAAGCTCGAGCTCTGGCCCGTGCCGCGCCTCTACGACACGTATCGCTCTGCATCGAAACGACTGCGTGACGAAAAAGCGAAGGGTGCTGCTGCGCTCAAGACAGCTTCCGCCTCGCACGAAAAGGGCGAGAAGAAGAAATCGATTAAGAAGAAGACCGCTGCGACTCGCTAAAAGGCCGGAGTATTTCGGCCGAAATACACCGGCCTTCTGATTTTGTGACGAGAGGCACTCGTTGCATGTAGGCTCACGCGAGCGTCGTTTCGGACAAGGTTATGCGGAGGAATCGCGGGCAATGGCAGCCAGGAAGCAAAGTCAAAAGCACGAGATAGTTCTCGGGGGCACTGGGTATCCCGCGACGCACGAGATGTTCGTGCCAAAGGCCATATTTTTCACGAATGGCGCCGGGGTGCACAAAGATCGGTTGTCGTCCTTCGAACTCGCGCTGAGGGACGCCGGTATCGAGAAGGCCAACCTCGTAACGGTCAGCTCCATTTTTCCGCCGCACTGCAAGGAGCTCAGCCGCCGGGAAGGCGAAAAGTTGATCATTCCAGGCCAGATCGTCCACTGCGTGATGGCGCGCCAGGACACCAACGAGCCCAATCGGCTCATAGCGGCAGCCATAGGGCTGGCACGTCCGGCCGATTATGATCGTTATGGCTATCTCTCCGAGCACCACAGCTACGGCGAGACAGCCAAGAAGGCGGGCGACTATGCCGAGGACCTGGCGGCCACGATGTTGGCCACGACCTTGGGTATCGACTTCGACGCGGAGAAGGCATGGAGCGAACGCGAGCAGGTGTTCCGCCTCGAGAAGACGATCCTGAAGACGCGTAACATCGTCCAGAGTGCGGAAGGGCACCCGAAGGGCCTGTGGTCGACCGTGATCGCTGTAGGCGTCTTTGTGTTCTAAAGCGGGGCTCTCCCCGCGGGGGGCGGGCGGAGGGACGAGACCGGTTTCACGACGGATGTGCGTCTCGGCCTTCGGACGTGCCCGACTTCCTGTACGTGAGTGTCTCCTCGCCGATTCGGCCACGCCGCAGGGCGTACCTGACGAGGAGCTTCACGAGGGACCCGTAGTCGATGCCGACGGCTGCCGCGGCCCTGGACATGCCCGCATTCGCCGACAGGTCGCAGTTCGGGTTGACGTCGAGGACGTACGGAATGCCGGCACTCGATAGCCGGACGTCGACTCGCCCATAGTCTCGGACACCGACTGCGCGGAATGCGTCCGCTGCTGCGCGCCTGACCCGCGCGCCAATCGTGGACGCAAGCGGCGGATTCATGACCGGGACTGTGCCCACATCGTCGACGGACCCAACCATCCACTTGGCTTCGTACGAGACAATCTTCGGGGCGTCGGTCGGCAAGCCGGCGAAGTCGATTTCGCTCAGCGGAAGCACACGGGGCGTGGGATGGCCCAAGAGCGCGACATTGAATTCCCGACCGTCGACGTACTCTTCGACCAGACACGGTTGCCGCAGCG
>JBEKXD010000029.1:0-64243 GCA_049512415.1 Polyangiaceae bacterium | reverse complement strand
GTACCAGTCCCAGGAGCTCCTCACGCTCCTCCGACGTCACGACGAGGGGCCTTGCGCTTCTCATGACCGTTGGACGAGCCAGCCCGCCACGAATTCACTCCACTTCAGAGACGGGACACTAGGCTGTGCCCTCGTCGATCCTGCGCATTCCCTCGAGAAGGAGGGCTTCGCACGACATCTGAATCACGCGCGCCGGGGCCACGTACGCGGGGTCGAGCACGAACTCGCCGTCCGTGAGCTTGAGCATGACAAAGAAGGCGGCTTCCCCGCGCGCCTCGCCCCATAGAGCGTTGACGACGTTGCCATCGACGAAATGGATTTCTCCGCTCCCCTCCCGAGCCCTAATCTTCAAACTGCCGCTCTTTCGACCCTGAAAGAGGACTTGGACGATGTCTGACAGGTTCATCTCCTGCAGGCTTCCGCTGACGCCCCGCGACTGACGCCTGGTCGCTCTTTGATCGAGCAGCGCCCGCAATTTTGCGACGAGCATCTCCGCACTGGCGGGCTTGCTCACGAAGTCAATCGCCCCAAGCTCGAAGGCTCGTTGCGTCGTCTCGCGGTCCTGCCGCCTTGTATAGAGGACCCAGGGAAGGTCCTTTCCCCAGGCTGTCTTTCGAGCCTCCGCGAGGAGCGTGAGTCCGTCGTTCTGACCGAGTTCCACCTCGCTCACGACGAGATCGACCTCCACTTTCGGGAGCAGATCGAGCGCCTGCTCGGCCGTTCGCGCCGTGCGCACGACGAACCCTTGCTCGATGAGCCGCAGCTCGAGCACCGTGGTCTCCTCCGGGTCGGGGTCGATCAGCACCGCCAGAAGACTGTCCGCGAGAAGCCTGGCCTTGAGGTCCTCCCCCAAGACCATGTGACGGAACAAGTCGACGAGATTGGGATCGAAAATCGTCCCCTTGTGCTGGGCGATGGCCGCGCAGGCTTCGGGGGGAGAGAGCACTTTGCGAAACGGATTGCGCGGATTCTGCGTCAGATCGGCATAGGTATCCGCGATCGCGAGCACGCGCGCTTCGAGCGGGATCTCCTTGCCGGCGGTTCCGTGAGGGAATCCCATTCCGTCGAATCGCTCGTACATCGCGTCGACGGCCTCGACGGTCTCGGCGGGCAGGCGAGCAGGTTCGAGAAGCCTTCGCGGAATGCCGACCGCCTTCTGGCCGGCGACGCGATGGCCATCGTACTTGCTGCAATTGAGCGTCGTCAGATGGTACTGACCCATCTTGCCGAGATCGTGGACGTACGCGGCCGACCCAAGCGCTGCCGCCGTCGCCTCGTCGAGGCCCATTTTTTCGGCGAGTCTCGTCGCGAGCCGAGCCACCTGGGAGGAATGCCCGCGAAGGTCGGTGCGTGCGGTCTCGAGGAGGCTCACGAGAACGTTCAGCAGCTCGAGCACCGACGCCGCCGACCCGCCCCTGGTCGACGCATGGGCGGACGACCCCGCGTGGACGAGATCCCGTTCACTAAGGACGCGGTCTCTCCGACGAGCCTTGGCCTCCGCGCGCACCACCGATTCGTTGAGCGAGTCGTCGCTGACGAGGTTCCGCTCGTACACGTTCAGCATCGCCTGGAATTGGGCCTGCGCCTGCCGATCGAGCAACGCGAACGCGTGGATATCTCCTCCGTAGGACTTCGCGAGGAACGCCTTGACGGCCGCGGGGCGAGCGAGCACGGCTTTGACTTCGCGGGCTCCGGAGGCCAGCTGCACTTCCCGCAGCGCCTCGACATCATCCGGGCTTGCGGTCACCACGGACAACGCGTGCGTTTGCGGGTCGAAGAAGACGGGGCAGACGCCCGTCTTCTCCGCGAAACGCTGCGGGATCATGTCACGCACCGCCGGCGTCAGATCGGCCTTGGCGAGCCGCTCCGACGAGATGAACCGAACCTTGTATGCCGTGGCCAGGCTCTTGAGCATGTCCGCTTCGGCGAGGAGTCCGAGTTGCAGCACCGCTTCCTCGGCCCTTTCCCCGCTACGCTGCACGTGGGTGTAGACGGCCTCGACCTGCTCCTGCTTGAGATGCCCGGCACGAACGAGACAGTCGCACACCCTCTGGGTGGCTGCCGGGGTCAAGTCAGACGGACGTACTGTCGCCACGCTCCACCGATCGTATCCTTAGTTGTCCTTGCTTTCGAGCGTGGACTCAAAATCGCCTGGGTCGACGTTGCGCCCGCTCAGCACGACGACGAGATCCCCCCCGCACAAGGCTGCGGGGAGGCCCGACCGTGTGGGAGCCAGCGCTACGGCTGCGCTGGCTTCGAGCACGAGACCCAGATCGCGGTAGGCGCCGACGACCGCCCCGCGCACGTCGTCTTCCGACAATACGACGATGCCTGCCAGTGTGCTCTCTGCCCGGGCCAGCGCCGCTGCCATGCGACCGCCGGCGAGCGCTTTGGCGAGAGACCCGTGGATGGGCGGCCGTGCCGGCTCGAGGGGCCGCTCCAGCCAACGCGCTACGGCGCACGAACGCTCGCTCTGAGCGCCCCACACCATGCGCTCGACGGGGCTCCGTCCCTCCGCATTGAACGCCCAGGATAGTCCTGTCGCGAGGCCTCCGCTGCCCACGGGCGCCAGAATCCTGTCGGGGAGGCCCCCGAGCGCTCGGACAATCTCGAATCCGAGCGACGACCCATTCCCGATCACCACGTCGATGTCATCGTATGACGAGATGTAGACAGCGTCCTGCTCCGCCGCGATCCGAAGCGCTTGCGCTTCTACGTCCTCGGGCCTGTCGCTGCCCACGACGACCATGCTCGCCCCATACCGGTCGATCTTAGCGCGCTTGGTAGGCGACACCGATCGAGGAACGCACACGACGGCGTACATGCCGAGGACGCTCGCAGCGTAGGCGACCCCGACTCCGTGGTTTCCTCCGCTCGCGGTGACCACTCGCCGGGCGGAGCGATGGGCGTCCAGGGCTACGAGGGCTCCCCGAACCTTGAAACTGCCCGTGACCTGAAGCGTCTCCAGAGCGAGCCAGACTCGCGTATTGCCCGTGGGATCTGCGGTCGCGTCGAGCTCGCGGGATCGAACGATGGCTACGTCTCGCAAACGCGCCGATGCGAAGCGTTGTCCCAAATATCGTACGGCGTCGAGTTTGGTCGAGTCGGGCGCGTGCGACCCGAGGGCGGAGGTCGCCGCGACGCAACGCATACCCCTGGGTACGGTTCCCTGGGCCGTGTCGAATAGCCTCCACGGGCCCGTACGCACCGACGGTGCAGGCGCAGCGAACCTGCGCCGAGGCAGTGGTCTGGCAGGCCACGGCGGAAGGGGCTAGCTTCGGCTCGGTACCGTCTTTTCATGGGTCCGCTCACCTGCGCCACGAGACGATCCACTCTGGCTCTCGCCCAATGTCGGTCTCTCTTGGCGAGGCTTCGGGCAGATGCCCTGGTCGATGTGCGGGAGCTTCGGGTGGTAACGAGCGGGGATCGCGTCGTGGACCGGCCGCTCGCAGAAGTCGGAGGAAAGGGCCTTTTCGTCAAGGAGATTGAGGATGCGCTGCTCGACGGTCGTGCGGACTTCGCCGTCCATTCGGTGAAGGACGTCCCGGCAGCGCTCGCCCCGGGTCTCGTGCTGGCAAGCATTCCGCAGAGAGAAGATCCGAGGGACGTGCTCGTCGCTCCTCGGTACCTCACGCTGGAGGCATTGCCCGTGCGTGCGCGCGTCGGGACCTCGAGTCCGCGTCGCGCCATCGCCCTGCTCGCAGCGCGGGCGGACCTCGAAATCGTGCCTTTGCGAGGAAATGTCGACACTCGGCTCTCCAAGGTCGACCGCGGCCACTGGGACGCCATAGTTCTCGCTCGAGCGGGGCTCGTGCGGCTCGGTCTCGAACATCGCGCGACGGAGTTATTCGAGCCTGAGGTGCTCCTGCCGGCGGTGGGCCAGGGAGCGCTGGGGATCGAGTGCCGCGCCGGGGACGATTCTGTGATGTCTCTGCTCGGGCGTCTCCACGATTGCGAGACGGCCACACGAGTATTTGCCGAGCGCGGAGTGCTGAGCGCGGTCGGTGGAGACTGCCATACGCCATTGGCGGCCTACGCCGATAGACTGGACGGCGCGCTTCGGTTGCGAGCATGGGTCCATCTCGGAGGTACTCTTCGGAAACGCGAAGTCGCAACGAACTGGCCGGCCACTCCCGAGGAGGCCCGGGCGGTGGGCGAGGACGTGGGAAGACGACTGTTGGAGCCGGTGTAGGCCTCTACGAGGCCGATGCGTGGTGGGTGCGGTGGCCATGTAGGAGAGAGAGTGTTCGGACTGAGACTTGCCAGAAATGAGGCATCTTGGGCGGCTGCGGATTACCCTAAGGGCACGATGGGACTGGAAGCCGAATGCACGTTACGTCTCGGCAGGAAGAAGCACACCGGCACCGCCGTGCTGGACGCCGAATCCCTGATGTTCCGAGGGGACATCGAACTCAAACTCGCGTTCGAGTCCATTCGCTCCGTGCACGTCGAGGGCGATGAACTCGTCGCCTCGTCTGCGGAACAGGAGACTCGCTTCGAGCTTGGAAAAACGGTGGCCGAGCGCTGGACCAAGCTCATCAAACTGCCGAAGGAGCTTTTCGAGAAGCTAGAAGTATTGCCGAGTTCCAATGTGGCCGTTGTGGATATCTCCGATCCGCTGCTGGTCACGGGGCTGCGCGAGCGCACAGCGAGCGTTTCGGAAGGTCGAGTGGCCCCGGGGACGCCGGTCATCTTCTTCCAGGCAGACACGCGCGATGCCCTGCGCAAACTCCTGCTATTGCGAGCGCGGATGACTGAAACCGGTGTGTTGTGGCTCGTGCTCCCGAAGGGCCCGAAGGCCATCGCCGAGGCCGACGTGATCCACGCCGTACGCGAAGCCAGCCTGGTCGAGACCAAGACCGTGTCGATATCGCGCGCTCACGTCGCACGAAAGTGCGTAATCCCCCCGGAATTCCAGGGCAAACCGGTGCGTCGTCCGCCGATCGTGTCCCTGCCGCCTCCGCCGCCGGATGCGCTGGGCGTCGTCGAGAACGTTACAGCGAAGAAGTGATTCGCTGGGGGGCACCTGTCCGCCGGGTGAGTCGTCATCGCCCGCGACCGCCGCGAAAGGTCGCCGCACCCTCGGCGCCCGCGGGGGCCCTCACGACCCCGCGACGCGGATGCCGTGAATCGCCTCTCTGAACGCGACGCCCAGTTCGGCCAGTTTCGCGTCGATCTCCACGATTTGGCGATTGAGCTCGTCGAGCTTGTTCGATGACTTCGCCAGCTTCACGGTCAGCGTCTGGCGCAACGCGTCCGCGCTCTTGCTCTTCTCTATGGCGCGGAGATCTCGGCGGACTTCATCGACTGCGCGCGACAGGTCGGCCGCCTGGGCGCGAAGGCTCGTGACCGCGTCGTTGTGCCTGACGACTTCACTTCGCACGAGCCACGCGGCTTTGAGCGCTCGGACGACGGCGGGGTCGGAATGGGGATCTGCGAGGAAAGCGGCGACCGCGTTGTCGGCCAAAGGCGTAAACCAGTCTGCGGACCTCCGCACCGTCGTGCGTTCGTCGACGACGAGCTCGGACTTGGCGTGCGACGCCACCGATGTCGGAATGAGCGCTGTCGACGTTCCGACATTGTCTTCCGTTCCATTCGGCGGGGAGAACAGTTTGGATCCATGAATGCGCGGATGTTTGACGAGCAGCTTGGCGCCTTCATCGCCGCCGTTGACGATCCGATACTTGGTCTGCGTCACGCTGTCGCGCTCGACCCATAGTTCGCTATTTTCGATCTTGGCCACTCGAGCACCGAGCTCATCGTGCTTGTCGTCGCGGTCGACCGCGATGCTGCGTTCGAGAGCGAATGGGACCGTGGCCGTCGCCCCCAAGGGCAGTGGGTCGAGCATCCCCTGTCCCAGGAAAGCTCCCTCCTCGAATACGGCGATCGGACCGTGTTCCAGGACCCCGCCCGCCGTATTCGTAAAGCGAGCGACTCGAAACGGGTGGCTCGTCGAGTCGGTCACGTCCCCGTCCGGCGCGAACAGGAAAAGGGACTCGCCTGGCAATCGTTTGGACAAGAGCATGACCATCGTAGCGCTACGGTCCGGAATCGTGACGGGCAGAGGGAGATCGTAGCGCGTCGATCCCCCCTGTTGAGCGAGCGCCGCCAGAGAGCTCAGATTGCGTGGAGCGGAGATGAGTGCTGCCGGGGATGCCGGGGCAGAGGCCGCCGTCGCGTGCGGGGTCATCGGGCGGGAAGATGCCGTAGCCAACCCTTCAGCTCCGTTCGCGGCTGCTTTCTTGGCGGCACCCCTGAGAAGGATCGCGCGTGGAGCGGTCTGCGCGCGGACCGTCCCGGAGGCCCTGAGATCGCGGGACGCGTCCGCTCGTCCCGACGAAGCATCCTCCGAGTCCGATGGCGCCGCTTCAGGTGGCGTGGCGGGGGGTGGCGGAGGCTCGGGCTCCTGCGCGAGCGAGGTCTCGCCGTGGGGGACGGCTGCAATGACTTCACCCTGGTCGCCGACAAAAGGACGGGGCGGAATCACCGGGGTTCCGAGGTCGGCCTGGAAGGCGAGGGGTGCCCCCGCGACCAGCGACAGGTGCACGCTCTTCCAGTCCTCACCCGACAGGTTATGGACAATCCCCCACGCTTGCAGTTCGGCTTCCCCGTGCGGCCGGACGACGAGTCGATAGGACGGACGCCACACGGGCGACTCCGCAACGTAGCCCACGTCGAGATCATGCTCTTTGCCGTCGAGCGAAAGGACGACGGTCTCCATGGCCGCCCTTGGTTCGCGCGGCTTGGTCCCCGAGTCGGACTCGTTGTCCGCGCCGCTCGGGTCGGTTCTGAGGGGAAACGCCACGGCCCGCACCGAGCTTCCCCCGTGCTCCATGACCGCGAGCGTCGCCAGGAAGTCCCCGACCTCGCCGCCCTTCATCTTGAACCTCACTTCCTCGCGATTGACGTGGCCCGAGCGCTCGAAGTAGGCGATGCCGTTTCGATAGATGACGACGCGGCGAACCGGCAGCGCGTCTGTCGTCGCGATGGCCTGTCTCCCGCAACCCGCGGATGCGCCTACGCACAGACCGAACAGCGTGGCGACGAAACAGCGTTGGGCGTGCCAGCCCTTGTTCGAATTCATCGGACATTGCCTCTCGGATAAAAGCGCGGTGTCGTCTCCGATGCCGCGCGCCTGCGCGATCACGCCGTGCGAAGTTGTTGAATCAGTACGTAGATCACGATCGCGAGACCGAGCGCGCCCTGCAGGATCGCCATGGCTGCCTGCTCTGGACCGACGCGAACGGCGGCATAGATGAAGCTGGCGCCGGCTACGATGGCCAAGCCCACGCAGAACCGCTGCACGAGAGGACCTTCGCTACCCCCAAGGCTTCGAATGCCGTCGACAAATCGTCGTGTGAGCAGAACGAACGTGAACATGGACAGGAACGAACCGCGATCGACGGACGCGCTCGACAGAAAGAAATCGTACAGGCCGTGGATTAGGATGACCAGCATCAAGATGCGCGAAAGCTCTCCGGGGCGACTTTCGCGGCCGCGCAGGTGGTCGTCGAGGGCCAGTGCGACTAGCGCGGTCGTGCTGACGTGCAGGACGTTCGCCGTGAGAAACCTCGCAAGCGCCGTCGACAGGCCCATGTGAAAGTAGTCGAGATTCTCTTCCGCGGCGAAGCCGAGCCCGACGAGAGCCCCGCACGCGAACGCCTCGCGCCGCTTGCCGATGCGCACGACGAGCAGCGCGAGAGGGAGCAGGAACAAGGCCTTCGCGAGCTCTTCGCGCAGGGCGACCCCTACGACGAAGTAGATGGCGTCGGCGACGGGCATCCCTTTCTCCGTCAGGCCGAGCGTTCCCTCCTCAATGAGATCGACGGCGAGTGCCACGAACGTGCTGGCGACACCCAATCCGATCGCCAGAGCATAAAGGGGAATGCGCACGCGCCAGCGCTGCATGATGCGTCCGATGCCGGCGCACATGGCAAACCACACGAGTCCGGACACCGCGACCAGCCAGACGACGCCAGGGCTCGCCCCTTCCCACTGCGCGGGAACGAACCAGCGGGCTACCGCGAACCAGTCGTGGCGGCGCAGCGCGTCGCGGAGGCGAACGGCCATCGGCACTTGCTTCGCGAAGCGCGGCCGACCCAGAGCGTCGGACAGGCGAGCCCAATTCCCGTCGTCGAGCCAGATGTGGCACGCAGCGGCCGCGTCCTCGTTCCGGTCGTCGAAGGAGGAGGCCTCGCGCGCAAATCGCTCTCCCGCGCCTGCGTCATCGTCGAGCTCCTGCGCTTCGAGTCCGAGGATGTGATTGTACCAAGGCTCCGGAGGATCGGCGTCCGCACGGCGAGTGACGGCCTCGCGGTCGCTCTGAGACACCTCGGAGCGAGTGACTGCCCGCCAATAACGACCGAGACGCGCCTGGTCGGGAGTCAAGTCGGGGGCTGACAGCAGGGCGTCGATCGTCGCTTCCTCGAAGAGCATGGGCTCGCGAGTCGGCACGGCCGCATTGGAGCCCGACGAAACCATGGGAAGCATGGTCAGGCTCACCAGGCGCTTATGGTTGTCGAGAAGCTCTACGAGCAGCGGCACCGAGACGGGACGTTGGCGCGCGAGTTCGAGGTACGCGTGCTCGGCTTCCACCAGACGGCCGGTGCGGGCCAGCGTGCGTGCGCTCTCGAGGAGCCCCCGGTGTCGTTCGGCGAGGTGACTCGCAGTCCACCCGGCGACCGCCGAGACGAGGAGCACGAGAGCGACGAGGGTCGATGTGGAGCGAAGGCGAAGCGACATCTGGCGCGGCAGCCTATCGCACTCGCGGCCCAAGCACGCTCGCAAGCCAAACCTGAGTGCGATGTTAGACTCGACTTGGGTGGTCGCGTTGCGCGCAGCGTATTGACCGCGCCTCGATTAGTTCAATCGCGGCTCGCCCGCCACCACCGAGGGCGCGGTGCCGTCCACAGGCTTTCCCGTGGGGTCTTCGTGTGTGTCGACCGGGAGGTCGAAGAGCAGCCGCAGCGCCGCAGCCAGCGCCTCGGCGTCCTCTTGCTCCGCGGCGTGGGTCTTGAGTCGAGTGGACGGCTCGTGCAGAAGCTTGTTCGTTGCGCTGTCCATCATGAGGGCCAGCGCATCGCGCTCGGCCGGTCCGAAGTGTTTGAGGCGCCCGCCCAAGGAGCGCTCGAGCTCCGCGCCGAGGATGGCCCGGACCTTGGTTCGAAGGGCGACGATCGTCGGGGCCACGTCGAGACCGCGCGACCACGCCAGGTACGCCTCGAACTCGTCGCGCACGATTCGTTCGGCCGCATCGACCTCGCCGCGCCTGGCGCTCAGGCCGCGGGCGACTTCGTGCTCCAGATCGTCGACGTTGTAGACGTACACGTTCTCGAGTTCGTGGACTTCAGGCTCCACGTTGCGTGGCACGGCGAGGTCGACGAAAAAGAGCGTTCGGCCCCTGCGCGCACGGCAAGCGCGCTTGACCATGTCGCGCGTGACGATCGGGATCGGACTCGCGGTGCTCGCCACGACGATATCCGCTTCGACGATCTCCGCCTCGAGTCGCTCCCAAGGGACGGCGGCCGCGCGCATCTCGCGAGCCAGGCTCGCGGCCCGGTCGAAGTTTCGATTGCAAATTCTCAAGGCGCGCGCGCTACGCCCGAGGCTTCGGGCTGCAGCTTCCGCCATCTCGCCGGCGCCGAGGAGCAAGACCACGCACGTGCCGAGGTCTTCGAAGATCCGCCGGGCGAGGTCGACCCCGACGCTCGAGACGCTCACGGACCCTGCCCCGATGGCGGTCTCGGTGCGCACGCGCTTGGCCACCGCGAAGGCCCGTTGGAGCAAGCCGCCAAGTTTGCCGCGCAGTGTCCTCGCCCGGGCCGCTGCGTCGGATGCCGCCTTGAGCTGCCCGAGGATCTGGGGCTCGCCGAGGACCATCGAGTCCAAGCTCGACGCCACGCGAAACACATGGATTACCGCATCCTTGCCGCGCTTCTCGTAGAGATACGGCGAGAGCTCGGAGCTGTCCGAGCAGCCCGCCTGGCGCGCGAGCTCCTGGCGCACGGCGAATATGGATGGGTCGACAACCTCGTCGGAACTGGATGCGACGACCTCCACTCGGTTGCAAGTCGACAGCCACAGGACCTCGCCGAGCTCCGGAAGTGACGCAAGGCGCGCGAGAACTTGAGGCGTGCCCTCGGTCGCAGCTCCGAGGCGCTCGCGCACCTCGATCGGTGCCGTCTTGTGTGACACGCCTACGACGAAGATCACGGCTCGACCGCGACGGGCGCGGCGTGCGTCCCGTGAAGGACATAGAGCAGCAGGACCAGCACCGTGAACGCAAAGCCCAGCAGTGTCCCGTAGGCGGCGCGCCTGCCCCGCCAGCCGGCGGCCGCGCGCAGGAGCAGGACCGACCCAAAGAGACCCCACGCCACGTATCCCAGAACGGCGCGCGCGATCGCCGAGACCCCCCCCGCCTCCACTTCATGAGCCCAGAGCGAGCCCGTCAAGACTCCGAGTGTCAGCAGCGGAAATCCGATCGCGAGGAAGCGGTGCCCGGCTCGGTCGAGAGCCTCGAGCGGGGGGAATCGCCGGAGAGCTCCCTCGAGCTTTTTCTCCTTGAGGAGGCGCTCTTCGATGACGTATGCGATAGCCGTCGCCGAGGCCAGGGTAAAGAGGGCGACACCCCCGAGATTCGCGGCCACATGCCATGGCAAGAGAACGCTCCTCAGGGGGTGGATCTCGCGAGGGTCGCCCGAGGCCCAGCGAGAAGCGAGCAGAAACGTCAGCGCGGTCGGGGCCACGAACGCACCGACGACGTCGATGCGCCACCGCCAGCGCACCAGCGCATACGTCAGTGCCGCAAGCATGGCCGCGAGGCTTAGCGTGTCGTGGACTCCCTGCACGGGACAGGCGTGCGAAGCCAAGGATGACCAGACAAGCTGGGCCCCATGCAGCGGCACGGCAAGGGTGACCAGCGCGGGAGCCCACCGCCCAGCTTTGTTCGCCCCGCCCAGGAGGAACACGGTAAATAGGACGCTCGCCGCAAGGTAGGCGGCGGCAGCCCCCAAGAGGAGCAGGTCGGACGGCTCGAAGCTCACGCTAGGGGGATCGTGCTCCGAGTAGGGACAAGGCGCCAGTTCGGTGCGCCGTGGCGTCCTCGGCGTCCGCGCGTCTTGCCCGCGGGCTCGGCTTTTTTCGGCTCGTCTCGCGCCGTTCTACGGGCATCCGGAGCCCGAGTACACCACCGACGCCACGACCGAGTCGATATCCACGTGGTCGTTGCCCGCCGAGCTCAAGTACTGGGGTGTGATCGCGACGCCAAAAGCGCTGCCATTCACGTCGGCCGCCGTCCACGAGACGCCCCACGTGTCGCCCGCCCCTCCGTAGGTGACCGTCGCATACACGCCTTGCGGCCACGTTTGGTTCAGCGCGTGGTCGACTCCAACGGGCACGCCGCTCTTGAGAATTCGGACGGACTCGTCGCTCGCCTGGTCATCGTCGGCGCTCCGGTCCACCTGGAACGAGAGACCGCGGATGACGGAACCGGAAGGAACGGCAAGGCCGAACCCTGTGATCTCGAGTGTATCGTTATAGCCATTGTCGAAGGCTTGATTGTCTGTCGCCGGAACGCTGAGCGGATTGGCGCCCGAGTCTGGAAGGCCCAGCGCGCCTGTCACGTCGAGCCAATACGTGGGGGGCAAGCACATCAGGCATTGCGAAATCCCGCCGTCGGCACACCCGTCCCACGTGCACTGCGAGCCCAGCGAACACGAAGTTTGCGTTCCGCCCGCCTCGACACACGACGAGACGCAGTCGGACGCGACGGCGCAGGGCACGTAGTAGAGATTGCCGTACGCCTCCCACGTTCCGCCATAACCCGTGCTGCGAGCGGCGGTGGCCCGCACCGTTGCGGTCCGCAACGCGCAAGCGGACGCGTCGACGGCTGGCGATGCATCGAGCGATGCGTCAGGGGGCTGAGACGAATCGCCGAGGGTCTCTGCAGCACCGTCCGAGGGAGAAAGCGCGATCGCGTCGGTGGCCGATTCCTCGAGCGCGTCCGCGGAATCGCCAGCATATTCCATCCCGTCGACGACCGTCCCATCCACCGAACCGTCGGGGGCCGGCGCGTGCGCCTCGGCCTCCGCAGCCGCGTCCCCCGAGGGCGTGGCCGAGTGGAGCAGCGAGTCGGTCCCGCTGGAGTTGGTGGATCCTCCGCAACCGACGACGGTCGTACAGACCAAGGCCGCCAAGGAGCTTGCCGCCGAAGCTGAACGAGATTCGACAGAGCGGACATTCATGACGGCGTTAACGCTACCACCTCGTAGCCGCGCGGGCTGGCCGATGTCAGCGTGTCGACGCGGCGGAGGTGGCTCTCGCGATCAGGTCTGCCAGGGCGTGAGGCTCGGCGCGCACTCGGGTCACGGTGTCTTCAAGCTCGGCCGGGCTGACCCTGAAGGCGACGCGGAGCGTTCCATCGCTGACCTCGAGGTCCGTGCGCTGCACCGGGCCGGCGAGGGGGGAAAGGGCCGAGGCTTGGAGCAGCGAGGACAACCCGCTTCGAATGACGCCGAGCTTTGTGGCATCCAACCCGACGAGTGAACCGAAGCGCGCGTCCACGTCCATTTCGAGGTCGGATCCTCGGGTCGATACCGTGCCGTGAGCTACGAGGCCTCCGGTGGCCCTCTCGGGCGAGACGTACTCGAATCCGGCCAACGTGCCGAGCTTCGCTCTCCACGCGCCGAGGTCCGGATCGTCGGCTCGCTTCAGGGTGTCGAGCTGAGTGACGGGGCCGGTCGAAAAGAGAAGAACATCCGGCGCTGGCATGGCGATCCACACTCGGTCTTTCTGGTGAATCCCAACCAAATACGGGTAGCCACTCCGCCGACTCTCGACGATCTCTCCGGGTTTGGCGTTCGTGAGCGCCCGAATGACGGCTTCGTATTTCTTGAGCGCGCTCGCGCCGCCGAGGCGTCCGCCGATGACAGCGACCGCGGAGCTCAGGTCATCGGCGTCCTGCGGCAGGGCGTCGATGCAGATTGCGAGCTCCCAGAGGTCCTGTCCGACGTGGATGCCGGACGACTCGAAGGCCTCGAGCACGTGCTTGAGACGACCCGAGTGCGACGTCGAGGAAGTCAGACTCCCCGAGGGGAACGAGAGCGACCACCCCGCGACGTCCGCGTAGACGCGTGCGACCGAGCAGGCCGTGGGCATATAGCGAAGCGCGTCCCCACGTTCGTAGGGGCGCGTCTTGGGATGGGAACACGCGGCCGCGAGACCAAGGGCGCACACTACGGCTATCAGGCAAAACGGCGCGTTCATGGATAGGGTCCGCCGAGGGCCCTCCCGCTCTACATCAGGAGGAGGCCTGGGCGAAACCACCATTCGTGGACGGCCTGGGCCCGCGGCTGCGGTCTCAGGGGTTGGGCACGCTCGAGCAGTTGCGCAAGGTCAGCGGTTGCGGCGCGAGCGGAGCTTGTGAGAAATTGAAGGCACCTAGCAGGTTGTTCGCCTGTCCGTCCTGCGCCGCGGTGCTGTACGCGGAAAGCGTGGTCGTCGCACCGAACACGGTTTCGATGAAGCGGGCGATCGACGCCTGCTCGCTCTGCTCGTGGAACACGAGGCCCGGCTGGGCGTAGGGCGAGAGGATGAGGAGAGGCAACCGGAAGCCTAGGCCGTACGGCTGCTGGGCGCTGCCGCCGTACTGACGGGGAGGCGCAACGTGGTCGTACCAACCGCCGAAGTCGTCCCACGTGACGAGGATGGCCGTGTTCTGCCAGTAGCTGCTGTTTTGAATCATGTTGACGTAGCCGGCGGTCCAGTTCTCGCCGTCGCAGACGCCGCCCAGCGGGAAGTTGATCCAGCTCGCGTACTGGTTGATGTTGAGGTCCGGGTGCTCGCTGTACTCGTCCTGGTCGACAATCCAGGTCACGTTCGGCAGCGTGCCCGCGTTGATGGCCGCTTGAACGGGGTTGTTCGCGTCCCAGGGCGCACCGGTGATCGTCATGTTCTTCGACCACGCCGGACCGTTGCGGATGCTCTGAACGGCGTCCAGCATCGACCACGGCTCGTCCACGTGTCCGACGTCCTTGAGCGTGTCCTGGATGAGGTCGTCGAGCACCGTGTCGATCAGCCATCCGAACACTTGAGGGACGTTGGCGTCCGAGACGTCCGCGTTGCCGAGCTGCGACCAGTCGGTGCCGTAGAAGCCCCAGGTCACCCCAGACGGCAGGATGTCCGGAATCGACTTGATGTTGAAGCACGGGAAGGACGTCCCTTGGCTCGCCGTGCCGTTCGTGAGGACGTTGACAGTGTCGCCCGGGTAGCTGGCAATCGTGATTCCGAAGAGGGAGAACGACCCTCCCGCGAACTCGTCGCAGCCCCAGTACGGGGACTCCTTGAAGCCGGCGAGCAGCTTGAGCGGATCCCCGGTGAGGTCGGTCGGCGGATTGTCCGTCGCCCAGCCGGCCTGCCCCGCAACTGTGAAGAGGTGGCCGGGGAAGCTCGGACCGAGCACGTTGGAGAAGAAGTTGTCCGCGAGGACGAAGTTCTGGGCGAGCTTCCAGTAGTTCGGGATGTCTCGCTGGAAGTACTGCTTGTAGACGGTGCCGTCCCCGGTCCCGCCGCCCGTCTGGTCGCTGCCGCCGGGGCTCGACCATCCGTTCATCGCGCCGCCGTTCCAATCGAAGAGCGCAGAGACATGGTTGTGGTTCAGATCGTGGCCAATCTGGTCCGGCGCTTCCTGGCACGGCCGCGTGCCGCCGGTCGGCGTCGGGCACTGCGTGATGCCGTTGGCCCCTGGGAACGAGCCAAAGAAATTGTCGAACGTGTGGTTTTCCTTGACGATGACCACGACGTGCTGAATCTTGCTTGCGGCTGCGGCTTGGAGTTCGGCTGCCGATTGAGCGGTCGTCTCGCCCGTGGCGCCGGACGGGTGGGTGGCGTCGACGGATTCCGGGCTTGCCGAGCAGCCAGCCACGAAGGCTCCTGCGCAGACGCCCAATAGCAACATGCGGGGTGCATTCATGGACGAGCATGCTCTGTGGAACGTGGACTCGTGGTCAAGAGAAGGAAGGCCCCGACACACAAAAGTATCCAAAGGACCGCGGAATCGAATCCGAGTTGTGACCCAATCGCAACGGCAGGCTCGGACGGACCATCGAATGGGAACACGCAGAGGTCCACCGACGACGTTTCAAGTGACCTGCTGTCATTCGAGGATCGCCACGCGACCGAGGCTCTCACCCGCGACTCGCATGCTCTCGACGGTGTCGGCTATGCTCTCACCCCAGATTCAGTCATGAACGAACGTCTCGCTGCCGAGCTGGAGTCTCTGCGCATCGATCGTGGGACCACTCGCCGCACATCTCCGCCCGTCGGGCGGACGCTTCGCGTGCTGGCGGTCGTCGGTGCCCTTGCCCTGGGCTCGGTGGTGGCTTGGCGCGTCGGAATCCCGTGGATCGAGGCGCGCGTCTTCAAGACGGAAGTGGCGACGACCGAGATCCTCGTCGTGTCCCCCGTGCAGGGGCAGATTCAGCTCACGTCGACCGGCTACGTTGTCCCGCAGGTCGAAGCGGACGTGTCGTCCAAGGTCGTCGGCCGCATCGAAAGGACGAACGTCACCGAGGGGGACCGAGTGAGGGTCGGCCAGGTGCTCTTCGAACTCGACGCTCGAGACGAGCGGGTGGGAGTGGCAAGCGCTGCGGCGCGGGTGACCGCGGCGCGCGCGCGAGCGGCCGAGGCGCGGGCGCAGCTGACCGAGATTGTCGTGCAGCGTGACCGGGAGCGTCGGCTCGTGGAGACTGGGGCCAGCGCGTCGGCGACCGCCGACGATCTCGCCACGAAGGCTGCTTCGCTCGAAAGGCACGTGCGGTCCGGGGACGCGGACGTGCAAACCGCGGAAGCGGAGCTCAACGAACGTCAAACGACCCTCGCGCGCATGACGATTCGGGCCCCTATCGACGGTACGGTCGTGACCAAGCCGCGACAGCCTGGCGAGGTCGTAACGCCGGGCGTGGCGCTTCTCACGCTGTCGGATTTCTCCTCGATCGTCGTCGAGGCGGACGTGGCCGAAGCGCGGCTGCACGCTGTTCGGCGCGGTGGGCCGTGCGAGATCGTGCTCGACGCCTATCCGGATCGGCGATGGCGCGGGGAGGTCACCGAAGTCAGTCCGAAGCTCAACCGGGCCAAGGCTTCCGCAACGGTCAAGGTGCGGTTTCTGGAGCGCGATGACACGGTGCTGCCCGAAATGGCCGCGCGAATATCCTTCCTCGAGTCGCCGCTCGATCCCGCGAAGCTCGCGGACCCGCCGAAGACCATCGTGCCGGAATCCGCGCTGGCCGAGCGTGCCGGGACGAAGGTAGTGTTCGTCGTCGATGCGGGGCGAGCTCGAGCGGTACCGGTCAGCCTTGGCAAGTCATTCGCTGGCGGTTTCGAGCTCATCGCCGGCCCCGCCCCGGGAACGAAGGTCGTGAGCGCTCCGCCCGCGACACTAGAGGATGGACAGTCCATCCGTGAGAGGAACCCTGGATGACCGACGCGATGAATCGCGCAGAAGCGCAGCCAACGCCCTCGCCGGGCGAGCCACCGATCGTGCGGCTGCGCGGAGTGTCCAAGACATACACCCGCGGAGAGGAGGCCGTGCACGTGCTAGACGCCCTGGATTTCGACGTGCAGGCGGGGTCCTTCGAGGCCCTGATGGGCCCCTCTGGATCCGGCAAGACGACGCTTCTCAATCTCATCGCAGGGCTCGATCGACCCAATTCGGGAAGCATCGAGGTCGCCGGCAAGCGACTCGACGGGCTCGGCGAAGGTGCGCTCGCGAAGTGGCGATCGAGCACGATAGGCTTCGTGTTTCAGTCGTTCAACTTGCTCCCGGTGCTCACGGCACTCGAAAACGTGGAGCTGCCGCTGCTCCTGACGCACCTCGGATCCAGCGAAAGAAAGACGCGGGCGCGCACGGCCCTTCGTGTCGTGGGTCTCGAGGACCGTATCGAGCATTTCCCTCGCCAGCTTTCGGGCGGTCAGGAGCAGCGAGTCGCCATCGCGCGCGCGATCGTCAACGATCCGATGATCCTGGTGGCCGACGAGCCCACTGGCGACCTCGATCGCAAGAGTGCAGACGATGTGCTCGGCCTGCTCGAGACGCTGAACAAGGAACTCGGCAAGACGGTCTTGATGGTGACGCACGATCCCGCCGCCGCAGAGCGAGCGAAGATCATCCGCCGTCTCGACAAGGGTCGGATGGCGTCGTGACCCTCGCCTCGCTGGCGTTGCGCAACGTCGGACGCAACAGGTTCCGGGCGGTCTTGACGATCACGGCCGTGGCGGTGTCCATCGTCGCATTCCTCCTGCTGCGGACGGTGGTCTGGGCCTGGGCGAGCGGCGCGGACTGGTCCGCGAAGGACCGCATCGTGACGCGCCACAAGGTGACGTTCGTCATCTGGCTCCCCAAACATTACATCGACGTCGTTCGGCAGGCCCCTCACATAAAGACGGCCACGTGGGCGACCTGGTTTGGGGCGAAGGATCCCAAGCACGAGCACGAATTCTTCACGTCGCTCGCCGTCGATCCCGAGACGTACTTCGAGGTCTACAACGAAATCGACGTCGCGCCGGAAGCCTTCGACACGTGGAAGCACGATCGGCAGGGCGCGATCGTCGGGGACGTGCTCGCGAAGAAGCTGGGCTGGAAGGTCGGCGATCGAATTACGCTACAGAGCGGTATCTTCTCCGGGGACTGGGCGTTCACGGTCGATGGCATCTACACGGCCCGGGCCAAGTCGGTCGACCGGTCGACCTTGCTCTTCTCGTGGTCGTATCTCAACGACACACTCCGCGACCGACAGCGCGACATGATCGGCTGGATCGTCAGCCGCGTCGATGACCCAGCCCGCACCGCGGAAGTGGGGGTGGCGCTCGACAAGCGCTTCGAGGACATGGACACGCCGACGCTGTCCCAAGACGAGGGCACATTTCAGGCGTCGTTCCTGGCGATGTTCTCGGCGGTCTTGAGCGCTCTGAACATCATTTCGGGCGTCATCCTGGTCATCATGACGCTCATCGTCGGAAACACGATCGCGATGGGCGTGCGCGAACGGACGCAGGAGTTCGGCGTGCTTCGCGCGATCGGGTTCATGCCGGGTCACATCGCCGCGTGGATTGTCGCCGAGTCGATGGTCATGGCGCTCGTGGGGGGTCTGGCCGGGGTCGCGCTCGCGCTCCCGTTCATCAATCTCGGTGTCGGCCGCTTCATCGAAGAGAACATGGGGTCGATGTTTCCCTACTTCCGGCTCGAGACTGGCAACGTCGTCGTCGCGCTCGTCGTGTCGGCGCTGCTGGGCATCGCGGCAGCGGGCATTCCCGCCTATCGTGCGTCCAGAATCCGCGTGGTCGACGCCGTGCGGCGCGTGGCTTGAGAGGACCGTGACCATGGTGCCCATTGCCTACAATGTCCGAAGCCTCGCGGTCCGAAAGGCGACGACCGTCGCCACAGCCGGCGGCATTGCCCTCGTCGTGTTCGTCGTCGCGTCGTCGCTCATGCTCGCCGCGGGGATCAAGAAGACGCTCGGCGCCGCGGCAAGGCCGGACGAGGCGATCGTGATGCGAATGGGAAGCGACTCCGAGATGGGGAGCGTGGTCGAGAATCCGAGCGTGCCGCTCATTGTCGCGGCCCCCGGAGTGGCTCACGACGCTCGCGGAAATGCCTTGGCTGTCGGCGAGGTCGTCGTGGTGGCCGCGATGGAGAAGCTTGGCACGACAGGGATCACGAACGTGACGCTCCGTGGTGTCGACGAACACGCGATGGATTTCCGTCCCGAGGTTCACCTAGTGGCCGGGCGCGCTCCGCATCCCGGAAGCGACGAGGCCCTCATCGGGGCCCGCATCCGAGGTCGCATCCGGGGACTCGACTTGGGTCAGACGTTCGAGCTGAAGAAGAACCGGCCAGCGACCGTGGTGGGTGTCTTTGAGGCGGGGGGGTCGGCCTACGACTCGGAAGTCTGGCTCGATCGGGAGGTGGTCCGCCAAGCGTATAACCGCGCCGGGATGGTCTCGAGCGTGCGAGTTCGCCTTGAGTCCCCGACGAGGTTCGATGCGTTTCGCGCGGGCGTGGAAAACGACAAACGCCTCGGCCTTCAGGCCCAGCGCGAGACGGACTTCTACGAGCGCCAGTCCGAAGGCGTCGCGACGTTCGTGAGCGCCCTCGGAAACACCGTGGCGGTTTTCTTTGCGCTCGGGGCGATGATCGGCGCCATGATTACGATGTACGCGGCCGTCGCGAACCGCCAGCGCGAAATCGGGACGCTCCGCGCCCTGGGGTTCTCGCGGACCAGCGTCCTCTTTTCGTTCGTCCTCGAATCCGTGCTGCTCGCTGCCGTCGGAGGCGCGGTGGGCTGCGTCGCATCCCTTGCCATGGGGGTTGTCCATTTCTCGATGGTTAACTTCGCGAGCTGGTCCGAAATGGTGTTTTCGTTCGATCCGACACCACGCGTGCTGGGGAGCGCTTTGCTGTTCGCGTGCGGAATGGGTCTCTTCGGGGGCATCCTGCCCGCCGTGCGGGCGGCACGGACATCGCCCCTTCAATCCATCCGCGGTTAGAAGGCCGGTGTCTTTCGGCCGATCCCTTCGCGATCCCGGTGGCGAGCGTGCTCGCGTACAGGAAGTACGCTCCGCGCGACTCGCCGCCGGCCTCGCTCGATTTCGGCCGAAATACACCGACCTTCTTCAATCTTGCGCTTGCCTCCGGCCTTGCTTTTGCTCGGCCGAGAGGCACCGCGATCCCGGTGGCGAGCGTGCTCGCGTACAGGAAGTAACAGGAAGTACGCTCCGCGGACCTTCTTCAATCTTGCGCTTGCCTCCGGCCTTGCTTTTGCTCGGCCGAGAGGCACCGAGGGGCACTGGCTTCCTCGATTGCCCTATGTCTATGAGCTGCGAGGTCCCATGAAGCAATCCATCATCGACTTTTCCGTCATCGTCGCCATCGTCGTCGGCTCCGCTGCTTGCTCCAAGCCTGCGGTGTCGGCGGATTCTGCGCCTCCGTCCTCCAGCGCCGCTCCGGTCGGCTCGGGGGCAGCCGCATCCGTCGCCGCGCCGGCTGCCTCGACCGTCAGTCCGCGCGTTTCCGACCGCTTTCCCACCAGCCGTGGCGAAGTCGCGCTGACGCCCATCCACCACGCATCGCTCTTGCTGGAGTTCGCTGGCAAGGCGATTTACCTGGACCCCACGAAGGACGGTTCGGTCGAGGGCCTGCCCAAGGCCGATTGGATTTTCGTGACCGACGTCCACCCCGATCACCTGGACGAGGCCGGGATCGCCCGTGTGAGCAAGGAGGGGACCGTTTTCGTCGGCCCGCCCGCCGTGGGCGCGCTGAGGAAGCTCGACGTGGTCCTCGCGAACGGGCAGTCGAAAGACTTTGGAGTCTTCTCCGTCGAGGCCGTCGCCGCGTACAATCTCGTCCGGGGTCCGGCGCCCGGGCAGCTCTATCACACCAAAGGTCGCGGCAACGGCTATGTGCTCACGTTCGGTGAGACGCGAATCTACGATTCGGGCGACACGGAGTGCACGAGCGAGATGCGGGCGCTCTCGCACATCGACGTCGCATTCGTCTGCATGAATCTTCCGTATACGATGACTCCCGCCGAGGCCACCGAATGCGCGAACGCCTTCAAACCGAAGGTGCTGTTTCCATTCCACTATCGCGACTCGAACCTCGACGAGCTCCGTCCGGATCCTCCGGTCGAGGTCAGGCGTCGCGCGTGGTATTGACCGGTGACGGTCGCTCGCCTCGCACGAGCGAGTCGAAGGCGCTCTCGAGGCGCCTGAAGACCGGGCCAGGGCACTCTCGAACCGATCGCCCGCCGGTGGACCGCACCGGCACCATTCCTGCGGCCGTTCCGGTCAAGAACACTTCTTCGGCCGTGAAGAGATCGAACGGGGCGATCGACTCCTGTCGCACCGCAACACCGCATCCGGAAGCGAGGTCCATCACGATCCCACGGGTAATGCCTTCGAGGGCTCCGTCCGAGACCGGCGGAGTCCGCAGGATCCCGCTGCGAACGATGAAGACGTTGTCCGTCGTCCCCTCGGCCACTGTGCCGCGGGCGTTCAGCATGATGGCCTCGGCCGCATGGGCGCGGTTCGCCTCGATGCGCGCGAGAAGCCGATTGAGGTAGTTGAGGCTCTTGATGCGCGGGTCGACCATGTCGAGTGAAGCCTGACGCGTGGACGCCAGGATAACGTCGATGCCCCGCTCCCGCGCGCCGTCGAACAGGCGCAGCGGGGCCGCCACCACGAACAAGGTGGCTCGCTCGCAGGAACGAAAATCGAGTCCGAGGTCCCCCGTCCCCCGAGTGACCACGATCCGGACGTAACCGTCCTCGGAATCACTGCCCGCCACGACCGCGCTCACGGCCTCGGTCAGCGCGTCCATGGCGTATGGGATCGCGAGGTCGATCGCGCGTGCGGAGTGCTCGAGGCGAGTCAGGTGCGCGTCGAGTCGAAATGGGTGCTTGCCGTAGTAGCGTATGCCCTCGAAGACGCCGTCTCCGTAGAGAAGGCCGTGATCGAAGATTGAAACGTGCGCCTCGGCTGAGGTCGTCATCCGTCCGTTCATCCAGATTGAGGGAGTGGGCATGGCACAAGGGTCCTTTCATTCGGATCTGGACCTTGGCCGTGAAACGTGGATGGGTACAGATGCAGATGCTCCGATACACGAGGCATACAGTTTGGCGCCGCCGGAGCTGACGCTCTACGCGCGCGTAGCCGATTCGATCGCGCGCGACATTCGCGAAGGGCTGTACGCTCCGGGCGATCGTCTTCCCTCGGTGAGGGAGCTCACCCGGCGTCTCGGGGTGAGCACGTCCACCGTGGTCGAGGCCTTCGGGCGCCTCATCGATCGAGGCCTCGTCCTGAGCCGCCCGCAGGCTGGATTCTTCGTGCGCCCCGAAACGACCGTGCTCCAGACGCCTGCCATGTCGACGCCGCGAGTCGTGCCGACGACCGTATCGACAGGCGACATCGCGATGGGGGTTGTCCAGGCGACGGCCGAGCGCGATCTCGTCGCGTTCGGAAGCGCGCTTCCCAACGTGGAGCTGCAAGCTCCCAGGGCGGTTCGAAGGCTGCTGGCCCAGGCAGCGCGCTCGCCGAGATGCCTGGCGTACGCGCCACCCCCGGGGCTCAAGGAGCTGCGCGTGCAGATCGCCCGGCGCGCCATGGACTCCGGCTGCGAAGTGTCCGCAGACGATGTGGTCGTCACCAGCGGCTGCCAGGAGGCTGTCGTGCTCTCGCTGCGATCCATCGCGAATCCGGGCGACACGATCGCCGTCGAGTCTCCGACGTTTTACGGCACCCTCCAAGCCATCCAATCGCTGGGGCTCCGCGCGCTGGAGATTCCGACCCACCCGGAGACTGGGATTCACCTCGAGGCGCTCGAGATGGCCATCGAACAGTTTGCGGTCAAAGGCTGCGTCGTCACGCCGGCTGCCAGCAATCCGCTGGGTACGACGATGGCCGACGAGCGCAAGGTCGCGTTGCTACAGATTCTCGAGTCGCGGGACGTCCCACTCATCGAAGAGGATATCCACGGCGATCTGGTGTTTGGCGCGACGCGCCCGCGCGCCATCAAGTCCTGGGACGGCCGTGGTCAGGTGCTGCTCTGCTCTTCGGTATCCAAGTCCATCGCACCGGGGCTGCGAGTCGGCTGGGTCCTCGGCGGGCGGTACACCCAGCGCCTGAGTTACATGAAGCTCGTATCGAGCATGGCCAGTGCGACGCTTCCGCAGGTGGCCGTCGCCGAGTACCTGTCGGCGGGGGACTACGATCGACACCTGCGGGCGGCGCGTACGTTTTACTCGCAATCGCGCGACCAGCTCCTGCAACTGGTCGCGCAACACTTCCCGAGCGAGACGAAAGTGACGCGGCCGTCCGGCGGCTTCGTCGCTTGGCTGGAGCTGCCGCGTGGAGCCGACGCAGTCGACCTGTATCGTCGTGCGCTCGCGGAGGGCGTCAGTGTGGCGCCCGGGCCGCTCTTCTCTGCGCGCGCCAAGTATCGGAGCTTCTTGCGATTGAACTACGCGGCCGCTTGGGACGACCGCACGCGCGGAGCGGTCCAGCGCCTCGGGCAGTTGGCAAGTGTCGAGGCGTGTTGACGGAGTCCTCCACGCCGCGTAAGCGTCTCCTCGGCGCCGCCCGCCCGCTTCGTTTGGACTTGGATGGGTCCGCGAGGCCTCGCTTCAGGAGATTGCCATGAAAACGACGATTGTGACTCTTTCCGTTTCTTTGCTCGCTGCCGCCCTGCTGCCGGGCTGCTGCGACAGCTCGATCGGCTCGTGCGCCGACGTCCCCGGGGCGGTCGCGGACGCCGCTCCGGAGGCGGCTTCGGCGCATCCGGACGCCTCGGGAACTGCGCCTGCGGATTCCGGCGTCGACCAGGGCGCGCCCGGCGTCGATGCGGCCTCGCCGTCCGATGCTTCGGGCTCCGAGGACTCGGCGACCGATTCCGTTGCGGCGGACGCACCGGCAGACGGCGGGACGGAGGATTCCCCGGCGGATGCGGCAGAGGCGGCGGACGCGGCGGGCGGGGAACAGACCGACGCGAAGGGCGACGCACACGACTAGAGCGAGCGCAGGTCCACCCGGATCGGCGCAGCGCGTCTTGCGTCGAGTCGAGGAGACGAGGCGATGGATCCATATGTGGAGATCTTTGAAGTCCACTCCTATGAGGTCGACGCCTTTGGGTGCCTTGCGCTCGCGGCCTTGGCCGGATACCTGCAAGAGGCGGCGTGGTCGCACGCGCGACAGCTCGACTGTGCGGTCGAGATGCTCTTGCCGCGGGGACTTACTTGGGTGATCGGTCGGCAGCAGTTCGAGCTGATTCGCGCAGTGGCTCGAGGCGAGAGGCTGGAGGTCAGCACGTGGCCCTCCGGTCTCGACCGCCGGACGGCTCTGCGTGATTTCGAGGTTTGCGATGCCGCAGGCGAGCTCGTGGCGCGGTCCGTGTCTCACTGGTTTATTCTCGACGTCGAAACGCGCAAACCGGTGCGTCCGCAGATCGTCCTCGCGCCCGCCTTGCTGAGGGACGTCGAGCACGTCCTCGTGCCTCCGACCGAGAAGTTGCCAGAGGTCGTGGCGTCCACCGGAGAGTGGAGATCCCGCGTGCGCTATCAGGATATCGACATCAACAAACACGCGAACAACGCGAGTTACATTTCCTGGGCGCTCGAGGCGCTGCCCATCGACGCGTGGAGCACGCGGCGGCTGGCCTTTTGCGATGTGCAGTATCTCTCGGAATGTCGCTACGGAGATGCCATTGTCTCGCGGATCGAACCGGCGGCCAAGGACGAATTTCACCACAGCATCGTGCGAGAGCACGACGGTCGAGAGCTCGCCCGTCTGGTCACGCGCTGGGTCCGTACGATGTGACTAGACTCCAGTCGGCGAGCCGCTATTTCCGAGAGTGGGTGAGCCTCTCTTGCTTACAAAGAGTGTCGAGCGGCGCCGGGCACACCTTGCGGAGGCGACAGGCTCCGCACTCTCCCCCTCGCCAGATGAAGTCGAACCGCTCCTGCACGGCGTCGAGCATCCACTCGTCGTCGGTCACGACTCCCAATTCGAAGTTGCGGCGTCCGTCTCCCTTTGCGCCGAGGCCCGCGCCCGTGAAATTCGCGCTCCCTAGGTAGAGCAGCGCTCCGTCGATCGCCACGATCTTCAGGTGGACCCGTGGACACGAGCGCATCTGGAATCGAGGGGGAGGCAGGCGCGCTGCCCGAGCGGACAGTTCGGCACCGAGCGGGCGGGAAGGAGGAGTCGCGTGCAGGAGGCGGACGTGCACGCCGCGGTCGCAGAGCGTCTGGACCGTGTCGAGGATCGACACGTAACGGCCCCGAGCGCGCGCCCGGGTTCCCACCGGAGCTTCGATCCTCAGCGACTTGACGTTGGCCGTCGCGATCCAGACGGAGGTCCGCGCTTGCGAAATGGCCGGGATGATCTTTTCGTAGTGCGCTCGGTCCGCGAGAAGTGAAACGGATGCTCGGCGCGCGTCCGCGGCGATGGCCGGCAAAGGGTCAGCGTATTTCGGCCGAAGCCGGGCGAGGCCGGCGGCGGGTCGCGCGGAGCCTGCTTGCCGTAAGCTAGCCACGCTCGCCACCGGGATCGCAAAGGGATCGGCCGATAGACACCGATCTTCTAAATCCGTACCCCGGGCGCGGGATACCCCGCACACACGCTCTTTACTTCGTTGGCCACCCGCTCGAGCGCGGCTTCGTCGTCCGCGTGCCGAGTGACGCGATCCATCCAATCCGCGATACGGATCATCACGTCCGAACCCATGCCCCTCGTCGTCACTGCCGGGGTGCCGATGCGAACGCCCGACGGGTCGAAGGGCTTGCGGGGGTCGAACGGGATCGCATTGTAGTTTAGAACAATCCCTGCGCGGTCCAGGGCCTTCGCGAATTTCTTCCCGGTGATCCCCCGAGGGGTCACATCGACCAGGAGCAGGTGATTGTCCGTTCCGCCCGCGATCAAGCGGAATCCCCGCTCGCTGAGCGCCGCTGCGAGAGTGCTGGCATTCGCGACGACGCGACGGGCGTAGTCTTCGAACGCGGGCTGGAGGGCCTCATGGGCAGCCACCGCGATGCCCGCGGTCACATGGTTGTGGGGGCCGCCTTGAAGGCCAGGGAAGACGGCGCGGTCGATGGCCGAGGCGTGCTCCGGTTTGCAGAAGATCATGCCTCCACGCGGTCCACGGAACGTCTTGTGCGTCGTCGAGGTGACGACGTCGGCGACTCCGATCGGAGAGGGGTGCACGCCCGTCGCAACGAGCCCCGAAATGTGGGCCACGTCCGCCGCCAGGATGGCCCCGACCTCGTCCGCGATCGCCCTGAACCCCTCAAAGTCCAGCGTGCGCGCGTAGGCCGTGGTCCCGCACCAGAGGAGCTTCGGTCGGTGGGCGAGCGCGAGCGTACGCACGGCGTCCATGTCGATAAGCTGGTCGATCTCCCGGACTCCGTACTGGACGCTCTTGAAGAACTTGCCCGTTATCGAGACCCCGTGACCGTGCGTCAGGTGCCCGCCCCCAGGAAGATCGAGCCCCATGACTGTGTCGCCGGGCTGGCAGAACGCCAGGTAGACGGCCAGGTTCGCGGGGCTTCCCGAATAGGGCTGAACGTTGACGTGCACGTCCGTCGGCGCAGTGGGCCTCCCGGCGTGCGCGGAAAATACGCGCTGGAGCCGCGACACGGCCAGTTCCTCGACGGCGTCGACGGCCTGCTGACCCTCGTAGTAGCGCTTGCGCGGATATCCCTCCGAGTACTTGTTCGTGAAGACCGAGCCGGTGGCCTCCTGGACTGCGCGCGAGGCGTAGTTCTCGCTTGCGATGAGCCGGATCTTCTCGTGCTCTAGTCGGTTCTCCTCGAAAATGAGCCTGGAGATCTCGGGATCGGATTCAGCGAGGGACGGATCGAAACCCAGCATGGGCGTTTTTCTAGCAGACGGCGGCGGCGTGCGCGACGATGCCCGCGGAGCGCAGCCGGTGTGCTAGGACGGGCTCGCATGTTGGGATTGCTGTTCGCAGCGACGACGGGAGCGGGAGCCGCAGCGGTCCCGACCGGCGACCAGACCGCGGTGTCGCTTCCTGCGTCTCACGCCCTGCGCAATGGGCTCGTGTTCGGCTTCTCCCTCGGGGCGGGTTTCGGTCGCGGAAGTGGTTATCCCAACGACAACTCGAAGATCGGGGATCCGAGCTACTATTCGTCGAGCGGCTGGATGGGAGGAACCGGCGAAAGCCTGTTCGTCCTGGGGGCCCTGACCGACTCTCTCAGCTTCGGCTTCTTCTACCAGGGTGCCGTGTATCGGAGCGCAGACTTTCGCTCCAGCGGCGCGGGAGGCGGGTTGCGGGTCGAGGCGTTTCCGCTGGTCGGAGTCGCTCCGCGATTCGCGGGCCTCGGCGTTCTGGCCGAGTTCGGCATCGGCACCGCTAGCCTCGACTCGACAAAGGACCCGAGTGCGCCGCAGGCAGGGGGGACTCAGTCCTTCGGAGGCGTCGGCGCGTTCTACGAGTGGTCGTTCGGTCACCTGTTCGGCGGGCATTTCGCGGTCGGACCCAGTGTCGAATACGACGCGATATGGACGCAGCCGTTCGATCGCAACGGTCTGTTGGCCAGTCTTCGGATCGCCTTTTACGGCGGTCCTTGAGAGCGGGCGTCTGGTAGCATCACGCCCCGTGGAGCCCATCGACCCGTTCGGCCTGATCGGCCACGTCTTGGACGGTCAGTTCCGAATCGATGGCTACGTCGGTGAGGGCGGTTTCAGCGTCGTCTACGGTGGCGTGCACACCGGGTTGAATGAACCCATCGCCGTCAAGTGCCTGAAGCTACCGCACGCCCTCGGCTCTGCGCTCGTCGATTCGTTCGTCCAACGTTTTCGCGACGAGAGCCGCATCCACTACCGGTTGCCCCAAGGCCATCTCCACATCGTACGCAGCATCGCGAGCGGCACCACGACGTCGCCGACGACGAGCGCCCTCATCCCCTACATGGTCCTCGAGTGGCTCGAAGGACGCTCCCTGGCCGACGAGTTCGACGAGCGCCGAGCGTCGGGTCACTCGGGGCGCAGCCTCGTCGAGGTCGTCAAACTCTTGGATTCGGCGGCCGATGCGCTCGCCTACGCCCACGCGCAAGGGGTCGTTCATCGCGACTTCAATCCCGGCAATCTGTTCCTGGCGAAGACGCAGTCGGGAACCAAGCTCAAGGTGCTCGACTTCGGCGTCGCGAAGATTATGGCCGACTCGGCCATAGCGCTCGCGCCCTTGGCGCGGACGCTGGGCAATGTGCGCATGTTCACGCCGGCGTACGGGGCGCCCGAGCAATTCGACGAGCGCGTCGGTGCCATCGGGCCGTGGACCGACGTCTACGCGATGGCCTTGGTGGTGCTCGAAGGGCTCACGGACCAACCTGTCATGGTGGGGGAAAATCTTGGGGATTTTGCGGCGGGTGCTCTAGCCGACCGCCGTCCGACGCCCGCGGCACTCGGCTTGTCGCTGGGCGACAAGGTGGACAGTGTGTTTTGTAAGGCGGTGGCCTTGTCGCCGGCCGCGAGACCTCAGGACGCCGGCGAGTTCTGGGGGATGCTCAAGAACGCGATGAGAACGAGCGAGCCTGCCGCGGTCCATGTCGAGGCGTCCTGGCGTTCGTCTCCGATCGCGACGCCAGCGCCGACGGGGCCCGGCGGCACCCTGGTGATCCCACAGTCCGGCAAAGCATCCTTCGCGATGCCCGACGAACGTCGCGCGTCAGGAGGTCCGCGGACGTCGTCGCCGATTGCGGCATCTGTCGCGCAAGCGTCCCAAACGGCTTCGACGAGGCCATGGCGGGCCATCCGGCCAGACCGCTCCGGTGTCGACGCGGTCACGGTTCCCATCGCTCGGCGAGGCTCTTCTCGCCTTCTTCTCCTGCTCCTCTTCGCCGCCGCGTTGGCGGTCCTACTGGGCGCAGCGTTTTGGCTCCATGCGCGAGGAAGGCTCTAGCCTCGTGGCCGATCCCCTGTCGGACGCCCTGTTCGAGCGGGCCGCGCGCGTCATCCCCGGGGGAGTCAACAGTCCCGTGCGCGCGTTTCGCGCCGTGGGCGCAACCCCGGTGTTCGTCTCGAGCGGCGTCGGGGCATATCTCTACGGCGCGGACGGTCGCCGGTACGTCGACTACGTCGGGTCGTGGGGCCCGCTCATCTTGGGGCACGCCCATCCGGCCGTCGTCGCCGCGGCTACCGAGGCCGTTAGGCGCGGGACGAGCTTCGGGGCGCCGACCGAGCTCGAAGTCCGGTTCGCCGAGCGACTCTGCGGCTTGTACGAGTCCTTCGACATGGTGCGCGCCGTGTCGAGCGGTACAGAAGCGACCATGTCCGCGCTGCGGGCGGCGCGCGGGTTCACCGGACGTGACATCATCGTCAAATTCGAAGGGTGCTACCACGGCCACGCCGACTTTCTCCTCGTCAAGGCCGGCAGTGGGGCTGCGACGTTGGGCATCCCGGACTCTGCCGGCGTCCCCGTCGCGACGGCGGCGAACACGCTGACGCTTCCGTACAACGACGTCGACAGGGTTCGGGGTTTGCTCGCCGCGAGGGGTCATGAGGTCGCGGCGATCATCGTCGAGCCGGTTGCCGGGAACATGGGCGTCGTGCCCCCAGCGGCGGGCTTCCTCGAGACGATTGTCTCGGAGTGCGCGAGAGTCGGCGCCGTCTGCGTCTTCGACGAAGTGATGACGGGCTGCCGGGTTGGGCCGTCGGGCGTTCAAGGGCGCATGCGCCTTCTGCCCGACCTCACCTGTCTCGGCAAGGTCGTCGGCGGAGGGTTCCCTTTGGCCGTCTACGGAGGTCGCCGGGCGATCATGGAGAAAATCGCCCCGCTCGGCCCCGTGTACCAGGCAGGAACGCTCAGTGGCAATCCAGTGGCCGTGAGCGCAGGTCTGGCGACGCTCGACCGGCTCGACGATGCGCTCTACGAGCGCCTCGAGGATCTGGGCGCACGGCTCGAGGCGGGCCTCGAGCGGGTCATCGAGAGAGCGAAGGCACGTGCGCGCGTGCAGCGGGTAGGCTCGATGCTCACGCTCTTTTTCACCGAGGGGCCCGTGCGCTCGTGGGCGGATGCGAGCGCGTGCGACACGAAGGCGTTCGCGCGGTGGCATGCGGGGATGCTGGCTCGAGGGATCTACTGGCCGCCGGCGCAGTTCGAGGCGGCGTTCGTCAGTGCGGCGCACACGGAGCAAGACATCGACGAGACGGCGCTGGCGGCGGAGGCGGCGCTGGCGGCGTGATGGGGATTCGATCCCAGCCCACGCAACCGCGAATCTTGACGCGATCTTGATACGCCCGCGTCTAGAGTGACTCCAAACGATGATGGCTTCGAGTCGCGTGGAGCCCTGGGCACGTTCGCAGTGCTGACGGCGATGGTCTCGGCAGGCCAGACTCTATTAGGCCGCTTCTTGCTGCTCGAGGAGATCGGGCGTGGCGGGATGTCGACCGTGTTCAAGGCTCGAGACCTTCAAGAAGGGGACCTGTGCGCTGTCAAGGTGGCCCTCCCGCAGTTTTCGAGCGGCGTCGGCAGTTGGTCTATGTCGCAGCGCGAAGCGGAGATCGGCCTCGGGTTGCGACACCCGACCCTCCTTCGATTCCGCCCTCTCCCCGCCGGCCGCGCGCGCAATGTCATCGTCACCGAGTACGTGAGCGGGCCGACCCTCGCGTCGCGGATCGGCGGGCGCCCGCTCGGCGAAACCGAGGCGATTCGAATTGCAAGGATTCTGTGCGAAGCCGTCGAATACCTGCATAGTCAGAGGATCGTCCACTACGATGTGAAGCCGAATAACATCATCCTGTGCGACGACGGATCCCTTCGGCTCATCGACTTTGGAGTCGCGCATGGGCTCGAAGAGTCCCGCCTGGGTCTTGCCGGGCAGGCTCCTCCGGTAGCGACCGCGGACTATGCCGCGCCGGAACAGATTCGACGCCGGCGCGGCCAGCGCAGCGTGGATATCTACGCGATCGGTGCCGTCTTGTACGAGATGCTCACGGGACACCCGCCGTTCGAAGGGGACGATCCTTTCGCGGTCGCGAGCGCACGAGAGATCGGAGACCCCAAGGCTCCTCGCGCCCTGAATCCGCAGATATCCGCCGAAGTCGAAGAGATCGTCCTCAAGACATTGCGGCGCCGACCCGAGGATCGGTATCCGACCGTCACCGATCTCCGGGCGGACCTCGAGCATCCCGCACAGGTGCGAGTGTCAGGTCTCGCCGCCCATCTCATCGTCCCCACTGGATGGCGCAAGGCCGTGCGATGGGCGCGCTACATCACGCTAGTCGGCATCGTTCCCGTCGTGTCGCTCGTCGCTCTGTTCCTTGTGCTCTGGTGGCGCATGTCTCGAGCGCGGTAGTCGCCGCTCGGCGGAGGTCTCGCGTGGGGGTTGTGGGGTCCGCTCTGCGGATGGAGCGGCACCGGGCGGCGCCGGTCCTCGGCTACCAGAGATGGGGGACCAGCCGGACGCTCGTTTTCTGGCAGTACCTCACGTAGCCGGGCAGGTGTTTGGCGAGAAAGCGCTCCTCTTCGAGAAGGCGCCACACGACCACCGCGGCGAACGGAGGCCAGGCGACCAGCCCGACCGGTGAGCCGAGGGCGAGCGGGATTCCCGCGACCAAGACCAGGCCTCCCGCGTACATGGGATGACGCACTACGGCGTAGGGCCCCGTCTCGATGACCCGCTGCTCGGCGGTCACCTCGATGACGGATGACGTGTAGGTATTTTCCCTGAATACGAGGAACACGATGAGGAAGCCGAGGGTCACGAGCCCGTTGCCGAGGACTACGGCCGCGAGCGAGACCCGGGACCAGCCGAACCTATGGTCCAGCGACGGCAGGACGGTCGCGGCGATAAAGGAGAGGCTCGCGAGAGCCTGGATGATTTTCTGGCTGCGTTGCTTCTCCGCGATGGGGCCGGCGTGTGTCCGGCGCGCCAGAAGAGCGGGGTCCTCCCTTGACAGGTAGACTGTGATCGCCAGCGACGCTCCGAGGAACACGCCCAGGAACACCCAGCCTTCGACGAACCGCAGCGTACCGGCTGGCGCGAAGACGCACAGCGCCATCGTCGAACCGAGTGCCGCCAGGCCCGACGCCGCTTCGCGAATCCCCTGGGTAGCGGCGCTGGCCATGCCCGCTCCGACCCTAGCAGGTGCGCTGGCCGTGAAGTCGTGTTTCAGGTGTGGCATGATATTCGGCATATGAAGATCGGAACCCATGTTCGCGCGCTCGGATGGATGACGTGCTCGCTCGCCGCCGCCGCGGTCGTTTCGTGCGCAGCCACTGCGAAGACGGATGGCTCGGACACGTCGTCCCACCCAGGATCGGGGTCGAGCGGCGGTGGATCCATCGTCGGCCCCGCGGGCTCGACGGGTTCCAGCGGAGGCGGGATCTTCGGCGGCGGTTCGACGATTACGAAGACGCTCGCCGACGGGGGCACATGTATCACGATCGCCTCTATTGGAGCTCACGGGGTGACAGGGAGCAGTACCGGGGACAACGGCGATACGCAGTCGTTCATCGACTGGCTCAATAACCAGAGCAACGCGTCCGTCGACACCTACACGACCAAGCCTGCAATTACCGCCAACTTTCTCGCCCCGTACAACGTCCTCGTCTTCCAATGGCTCGCCGATGTTCCGTGCACGAGCGGGCCGTGCGACGCTTCGAGCTATTGGCAGTTCTCGCAGGACGAGGTGAACGCCCTTCAAACCTGGGTGAATGCCGGAGGGGGCATCGTCACGATGTCCGGGTATGAGTCGAGCTCCAGCGAGATCAACCCGATCAATACGATACTCTCGTTCACGGAGATGCAGTATGGGCCAGACGACGTGCTCGGCACGTGCGAGCTCTTCGACGGGGGCGCAGACAGCCTCTGTTACTGCAACGAGGGAACTGTTCCGCTCGGCCCGCCGTGGGCCGCCACACCCATCGGAACCGACATCACGAGCGTGGGAGCCTTCCACGGTCGCCCCGTATTGGCAAAAGGCCCCGACACCGTGATAGACATAGAGGACGCAAAGTACGTATATGCGGCGCATCAAGCGATTGGCCAAGGGCACGTGTTCGTATTCACGGACGAGTGGGTGACCTACTCCAGCCAATGGCTCACAGTGGGCGGGGACGGGGGCGGTGGTATCCAGTACGGTAACCCGTACGATCCGTGTTATCAGCGTAGTTCGGGGCAGATCTTTCAGGTGCCGCAGTTTTGGTACAACGCCATCACCTACGTGGCGTCCGCCGATAGCTGCGTTTTCACGATCACGCAGACGGCCTCGCAGCCTCCGATCAACGAAAAAGTCCGCTAGAAGTTCCCACCGCCGATCCCTTCGCGATCCCGGTGGCGAGCGTGCTCGCGTACGGGAAGTTACGGGAAGTACGCTCCGCGCGACTCGCTGCCGGCCTCGCTCGGGCTGGGCCGAAATACGCCGGCCTTCTCGACGAAAGTCCAGATCGCTTGGAGCGGTCTGATGTGGTTTATATGTCCGTTGAACCAGAAAAGGGCCGTGCTACTGTTGCGACGACGGAGGGGACCATGGTCAGGTTCCAGCCCAACCGCGAGCGCGCTTTGCCACACGATCCTGGGTCAAACAGGGCCACGCTGTCCGTCAGTTCTCTCGTCGATGGCGGAGCTCGAGGGAGGCCGCGAAGCCCCCCCGGCGATTCGGTCGACAGCGCGGAAGGGGTAAGGCCATGATGGGCGATCCCTATTTCTCCCGCGCTCAGGCTCGAGTCGGGAGCCTCGTGAAGGACAAGTGGCGGCTCGACGCGCTTCTCGGCGTAGGGGGAATGGCTAGCGTGTACGCCGCGACCCATAGGAACGGAATCCGCGCAGCCGTCAAGATGCTCCACCCGGAGATGGCGACGAACGAGTTGGCTCGCGAGCGATTCCTCCGGGAGGGCTACGTCGCCAACGCCGTGCGACACGACGGTGTGGTCAAGGTCTTCGACGATGACAGGGACGAAGACGGGTCTCTCTATTTGGTGACGGAATTGCTGATAGGGGAAACGCTCGAAGAGCGACGCCTGCGACTCGGAGGTCGGATTGCCCAGGACGAGTGCCTGCTCGTGATCGACCAGCTACTCGAAGTGCTCAGTGTCGCCCATGCGGCCAGTATCGTGCACCGGGACGTCAAGCCGGACAATCTTTTCTTGACGCAAGCCGGGCAGGTTAAATTGCTCGATTTCGGGATTGCGAAGGTGCGGCAGTCCGTGCCCGACAAGGGCGCGACGCAGCAAGGGCTCCTGCTGGGATCCCCGGGGTACATGCCCCCGGAGCAGGCGCTCGGTCTCTCCGACGAGGTCGACGAGCGCAGTGACATCTGGGCCTGTGGCGCCACGATGTATTGTCTTCTCTCTGGGCAAATGGTTCACGCGGGCGGTACCGTCACCGAGCACCTCGTCGAAGCGACGACCAAGCCAGCGCCGCCGCTCGGGGCGGCTGCGCCTGACATCGATCTGTCCGTCGCGCAGTTTGTCGACTGCGCGCTCGAGTTCTCCAAATCCGAGCGCTGGCCGTCCGCGGCCAGCATGCGTGAGGCCCTTCATCAGGTCTATGAAACCCTCTACGGTCGCCCGATCGAGACCGCGCCGAGGCTCGCGCTCGGCGAGGGAGCTAAGGACCGTACCGCGCTGCAGGGGTCCGGAGGCCGACCGACCCTGCAGCGGAAACCGGCACCCACGCCCGCGTCCGACATGTCTTCCTACAGACCGCTTGCGCACTCCGTCGTGTCGCAGACGAAACGTGGCTTGGTTGGTGTTCGAGCCGCCATCGGGTTCGGCCTTGTGGCTGCTGGATTCGTGTCCGTGATGGCTCTCGGCCATCGACGACCGCCGGTGCCAAGGGAGGCAGTCGCTGGCACGAGCACCGTGGTCGCAGCGAGGCCGCGCAGCTCCAGCGTCGCCCAGTCAGCCCCGCCCGAGGTGTTCGTCACGGACCTTCCGGTCGCGCGAACTCCGCCGTCTGAGGAGCCTCCGACCGAGCCGCGTGAGACGCCGGCGACTCCGGGGCTCGCCTCTCCGCCGAGGGAACGATCGGCCGCGCCCAATTGTCGACCTCCCTACGTCGTCGATCCCGAGACGGAAAAGAAACATTGGAAGATCGAGTGCCTGTGATTCGAGGATGCCCGTCCTGACACCGCTTCTGCGGGCCCGCGCGCCGCGTCTTCGATGCGGGCCGTCGAGGCGGGTCGTTGGGTCAGACTATATTCCGCCTCACTCGAGACGCCGGCGCCTGCACGGGCTCGGCGCGGCCCCGGAACATCTATGGAGATCGCATGCATCTATTCGAGTCGCTCGTGCTCGGCGGCATCACGCTGAGAAACCGCATCGCTGTATCGCCGATGTGCCAGTACTCGGCGCGCGACGGAAATCCCACCTCCTGGCACCTCGTGCACCTCGGCAGCCGAGCGGTCGGCGGCGCGGGGCTGGTGATGACGGAGGCCACTGCGGTGGAGTCGCGCGGCCGAATTTCTCCCGGCGACACTGGCATCTGGCTCGATTCCCAGGCGGAAGGTTGGGCCCCGATTGCGCGGTTCATTGCCGAACAAGGCGCGGTCCCGGGCATACAGCTCGCTCACGCTGGGCGGAAGGCGAGCACTGCGGTGCCGTGGAAAGGCGGCCTGGGGGTCTCCCCGGAGCAGGGGGGATGGCCCACGCTCGCGCCGAGCGCGATCGCCTTCGACAATGGGTATCCACTGCCCAGCGAGATGACGGAGGGCGACATCGACGCGGTCGTCCTCGCCTTCTCCAGTGCCGCGAGGCGCGCCCTCGGCGCGGGCTTCCAGCTCCTCGAGATTCACGCGGCGCATGGCTATCTTCTTCACGAATTCCTCTCGCCCCTCAGCAACCACCGCCGCGACGACTACGGTGGATCGTTCGACAACCGCATCCGGCCGCTTCGTCGCGTCGTCGCCGCGATACGCGCGACAGTGCCTGAGTCCGTGCCCGTCCTTGTTCGGATCTCGGCGACGGATTGGGCAGACGGAGGATGGGACATCGAACAGTCGTGTGCGCTCGCCGAGGCCATCCGAGGGGACGGAGTGACCCTCGTCGATGTTTCGAGCGGCGGGACCGTGCCGTCTGCGAAGATCCCCCTGGGTCCCGGCTACCAAACCCCGTTCGCGGCCGAGATCCGCCGTCGCACCGGCATGCGCACGGGCGCTGTGGGGATGATCACGGCGCCCGAGCAAGCGGATCACATCGTGCGCACGGACCAGGCCGATCTCGTGTTTCTCGCGCGCGAGATGCTCCGCGACCCGTACTGGCCGCGTCGAGCCGCCCGTTCGCTCGGGGCGACGATGCCCGGGCCCGTGCAATATGGACGCGCATGGTAGGGGAGATGAATGGGGTCGGGTTCGCTGCATCTGCCGACGAGGGAGGCGCCGGAGCGCTGCATCGCGTCCCAGACCCTCGGGCGGGAAGGGCGACGGGCGAGGGCTGGAGTTGCTGACGAGCGGCTCGAGACGCAAAGCTGACGGGTTGGATACCTCCCCCCAGCGGTCGAATCTCGCGGAGCCTCCCTGTCGAAAGGCACGTCAACGGGGCACGCGTCGCCATCGTCGAGGAACTCCGCAACGTCGACGAGTGGCACGCCGACCTCGGCGGCATCCAAGTTGGCCTCGCGCAGGCGCGTACCGCCCCCGCGAAGGGATGGCCCTGGGTCGACGACCAATCCATCCACACCGGCGAGGTATCCCTCCTCGCGTGCGCGCCGGTTGTCCTCCTCATCCGGGGAAGCAATTCCCTCGTCGCGGTAGGCGGTCATCGCGTCGGGGTAGGCGGTCATCCGGTCGGGGTAGGCGGTCATCCGGTCGGGGTAGGCGGTCATCCCGTCGGGGTAGGCGGTCATCCGGTCGGGGTAGGCGGTCATCCGGTCGGGGTAGGCGGTCATCCCGTCGGGATAGGCGGTCATCCGGTCGGGGTAGGCGGTCATCCGGTCGGGGTAGGCGGTCCCCTCCGCGACAATGCCTTTCCACCCCGGCGAGGTCCGCATCTCCCCCGAACGGGGACGCCTCCACCCCGAACGGGGACGCCTCCACCCCGAACGGGGACGCCTCCACCCCGGCGAGGTTTGGCACGTCTTGCTGCCATGAGGATGGCCGACAGCGACGTCGTCACTCGCCGGCTGCTCGCCCTCAGCGAGGCTCTCGGGGAATTGAGGCGCCCTTCCGACGCCGACGAACGCGCCCTCGCCTCGGACCGAATGGAGCGGGCCGCAGCGCGCGGACGCGTCGCGCACACGCGCTCGGAGATTCCGTGCGTGTCGCGCGCGAGCGGTTTCGCGCATCGAGCCGTGCGAAAAAGCGCCTGCTCACGCGCTCCGACGGGCGAAAGAAAAGGTGTCCCAGGGTGCGGATTCGCAGCTAACATGGGTGCACTGTCGTGCTCGAAGTACCCGACCAGGTTGCGTTTGAGATTGCGCCCGGCGATGTGGTCGAGGGCAAGTACCTGGTGGAGCGCGTTCTGGGTCGGGGCGGGATGGGCATCGTCCTGGCCGCGAGGCACATCCAGCTCGACGAGATGGTGGCCCTGAAGTTTCTCCGCCCCGAGATAAGCCGCAACGCCGACACGGCGGCTCGGTTTCTCCGCGAAGCCCGAGCGGCCGCCCGGATCAAGAACGAGCACGTGGGCCGCGTCACGGACGTCGGACAGCTCGAAAACGGACTGCCGTACATGGTGATGGAGTATCTCGACGGGCAGGACCTCTCCGCTTGGCTGACTCAGCACGGGCGCATCGCCTCGGAGCAGGCCGTCGACTTCGTCCTGCAAGCGTGCGAGGCCATTGCGGACGCCCACTCCTACGGCATCGTTCACCGGGATCTCAAGCCGGCCAACCTTTTCTGCATATCTCGTTCCGACGGTCAGCTTGCGATAAAGGTCTTGGACTTCGGAATTTCGAAGCTCGTAACCCCGGGAACCGCGGCCCAGACCATGACGCAGTCGAACACGATCCTGGGCTCGCCGCTCTATATGTCGCCCGAGCAGCTTCAGCCCTGGCAGGGCGTCGATGCACGAACGGACATCTGGTCGCTGGGCGTCATCCTGTACGAACTCGTCGCGGGCAGGACGCCTTTCGACAGCGGCGTGCTCACCGAGCTTGCGATCAAGATTGCCATGCAGGGGGCGATCCCCCTGCGGTCGGTCGCGCCGGAGGCTCCGGTAGGCCTGGACGCCATCATCTCGAAGTGCCTGGAGAAAGATCGCAACAGGCGCTTTCAGAACGTAGGGGAGCTGGCCGTGGCGCTCCGAGACTATGGAACTCCCGGATGCCGGCTGTCCGTGGAGCGAGTGCTCGGAACCCTTCGAAGGGCGTCAAACTCGGGGGAAAAGGAAGGGCCGCTCACTCCGTCCGTCGGCACCACGCTTCGGGCCGCGACCGAGCGGCAAGGGGTTGGGACCGGCAACGGTTGGGGAAATACGGGCCCGGAGGCTCGAAGGCCATCCACGCGAACCATCGCGGGGATCGGCGTCGGTGCGCTGGCGATCGGCCTGACGATCTATGCCGGAGTCGCCCTTCGTCGGCCCTCAGTGGGCTCGATGAAGTCGACGGCGACGGGCGTGACCGAAGCCAGCGCCGACATACCGGTGCTGCACGTCGTCGCCAGCGCGGAGTCGTCCGTACCGACACTCGAGCCCGAGGCCCTCGACGCCGACTTTGGAGTCGCGGTTCGGCCTCCTGCGACCGGACCGATTGCCACACAGGTCGCTCCGGCTCACGTTCATCCGCACGCTTCCTCCCCGGCGGTCGCCCCTTTGAAGTCCACCCTGGGCGTCGAATCCGCACCGCAACCTTCTCCGAAACAAGACGTCAATTGCGACCCACCATGGTTTATCGATTCCGCTGGTCATCGGCGGTACAAGCTTCAGTGTCTCGATTGGAAGGCCCCGTGAGAAGCTCGAAAGGAGCCGGGCTGTGCGCGGTCGTGGTCCTTCTGGCGGCGCCTCTCGACGCACGCGCGGACGACCGCTCGTCTTGCCTGGATGCCGCCACCAAGGGTCAGAGCCTCCGGGACGACCATCAGCTCGTGGAGGCGCGCGAGCAGTTTCGCTTGTGCGCTTCCGAGATCTGCCCGGGCGTCGTGCAGCGAGACTGCGCGACCTGGCTGGTGGATGTCGAGAAGGAGATGCCGACCGTGGTCGTGTCCGCGAGGAACTCCGACCAAACGGACCGGGTGGAAGTCCAGGTCAGCGTCGACGGCAATCCGGTCTTGACGCGCCTCGACGGCCGGGCCATCCCGATGAATCCTGGGGTTCGCGCCTTTCACTTCGTCGGGACCGACGGTCTGGTGCTCGACCAGCAAGTCGTCGTTCGCCAAGGAGAAAAGAACCAGCCGATCTCGGTCGTGTTCGAACTGCCGGCCAAGCCGCAGTCGGCCGCTGGCTCGTCCTCGGAAGAGCACGTTGTCTCGAAGGGGCCGTGGAAGACGGTCGGGTGGGTCGCAGGGGGCGTCGGGGTCGTCGGCATCGTCGTGGGTGCCAGCTTCGGAGTCGAAGCGCTCCTGCGAAAGTCGGACGACTGCGATGCCTCCGGCAATTGCGTACCGGGCGCTTCGAAGTCGATCGAGCGGTCCGAAGCGGTTTCGGACGTGGGCTGGATCGCCGGAGGCGTCTTGCTCGCGGCCGGAGCGGCCCTGGTGCTGTTCCCGCCCGCGACCGGCCACGCCAACTCCACGGCGATTCGGGTCGCTCCGATGTTGGCGTCCGATCGTGGCGGCGCGATCGTGACCGGGAGTTGGTGATGCTTAGACACGGTATTCTTTCGAGCGCGTGGCTTGTCGGCTCCGCGGTCATGAGCGGCTTCTGGCTCGCGGCGTGTGCCGCCATCGTCGGCCCCGTGAGCGACCGCGCGGCTCCGGACGCCTCCGTGGTCGATGGCTCCAGCGACGTCGGACAGGTCGGCGAGGGGAGCGACGCGTTTGACGTGGCGACCGACGTCAGCCTCGACACGACTGTCGATGGGAACTCGGGTCAGGACTCGACCCCGGAGGCCAATTCGGGAGACGCGGACGCGGGCTCGGGAGATGCGGACGCGGGAGACGCGGGCTCGGGAGACGCGGGCTCGGGAGATGCGGACGCGGGAGACGCGGACGCCGCGACCGTCGAAGCCGGACCGGCGTGCAACCCCGACGGGGGCGACGACGGCAAGGCGTGCGCCGGGGATCTCGGAGGAACGTGCGCGGGCGTTGTGTGCACCGGACCGATGAGCTGTACGCTCGCGGATGGAGGCGCAGCGGTCGGAGAGGCCGGAGGCTCGGACGGGCTCAACACGTGTGGACCGGCGGGCCACGAAAGCTGCTGCACGAGTCTTCATGTCCCGGGGGGCGCGTTCCACAGAACGTATACCCACAACGGAAGCACCGTGCCGACCTCCGAAGCCGATCCCGCCTCGGTGAGCAGCTACCGCCTCGACAAGTATTTGGTCACCGTGGGTCGATTCCGGCGCTTCATGGCGGCGGTGACCGACATCGATGGAGGTTGGATCCCCGATGCGGGAACCGGCAAACATGTTCACCTCAACGCAGGTCTGGGGCTAGTCGACACGACGGCCGTCTTGGGCAGCCAGCCGGTCACCGACGATGGCGGCGAAGCGGGCGTCCCCGGACCCACCTATGAATCGGGGTGGGATCCCGCATACGACAACGAACTTTTCGGATCGACCGCATTCAATCAAAGCCTTGGATTTTCGAGTGTCTCGGACACGTTCAAATTGGACACTCCCTACCAGACCTGGACCGACGTCCCGGATCCCGACCACGAAGACCTCCCTATCAACGGAGTGGACTGGTACACGGCGTACGCCTTCTGCATCTGGGATGGGGGATTCCTTCCGAGCGATACCGAACTGGAATATGCGATGGCCGGCGGCGCGTCCGAGACGCAGTATCCGTGGGGCTTCACGAACCCTGGGACGTCCAACGACTTCGCGATCTACGGGGATGGAGCCGGCAACTGCTACTACCCGAATCCGGAAGGAGGAGTCGGCGCTCCATGCGTCGGCTGGGAGAACTTCGCCCCGGTCGGCACGGCGCAGCTCGGTGCCGGAACGTGGGGACAGCTCGACTTGAGTGGAAGTCTGTTTGAGTGGACCCTCGACTGGTATCTTTCGTATGAGACCCCGTGCGTCGACTGTGCGAACCTCACGTATGCGTGCCAGGGCGGCTGCGGTTCCGCCAGTGCCGACCGCGCGATGAGAGGCGGGGCATTCAATTGGGATTCGACGTACCTCGTTCCGACCAATCGCTTCCACTATAACCCCTGGAACATCTGGTACGCGATCGGCGTCGGCTTCCGCTGCGCCCGGGTTCCCTAGAAGGGGGTGCTTTTCGCCGATCCCTTCGCGATCCCGGCGTCGAGCGTCCTCGCCTACGGGAAGTAGGCTCCGGGCGACTCGCCGCCGGCCTCGCTCGGGCTCGACGAAAATCATCCCACTTCTAGACGCCTGCCACGACAGGGCGGCAGGTGACTTTCGTCGCAATTCTCTACGCCGCTGTCTCGATCGCTTCGACGTCGACTTCGAACTCAACCTTCTCTCCGACGAGCACTCCACCTGTCTCTAGGACCTGGTTCCACTGGAGCCCGAAGTCGCGTCGATCGAGCGACCCCTTGGCCGCAAACAGCACGCGCGCGTTGCCCCAGGGATCCTTGCCGCGACCGACCTCCTCGACGTCGAGGACGATCGCATGGGTCACCCCGTGCATCGTCAGGTCCCCGGTGACCGCCCAGTGCTTGTCCCCGTGGCTTGCGACCTGACGGCTGGCGAAGGTGATCGCAGAATGGTTCGAGACATCGAAAAAGTCGGGCGAGCGCAGGTGTCCGTCGCGCTGGGGCTCGTTCGTGTCGATGCTCGCCGCGTCGATCGTCGCCGTGACGGTCGTCTTCCATGGGCTCTCGGCGTCGTGCGCGAGTTCGGCGGTCCACTTGGTGAACCGGCCGCGAACCTTGGCGAAGATCATGTGCCGAACGCTGAACGTGATACTCGAATGGGCTGTGTCGATCGTGTACTTGGCCATGGCGAACCCTCCGAGGCGAGAACATAGGGACGAGTTGGCTTGGGAGAAGCCTCCCCGCACACCTACTCCGCGGCGATAGGCGTCCGCTCTCGGTCGGTCGCCTGAGCGATTCGGTTCTTGTCGTCGACGTGTACGATGCGCGGCCGGCGTCCCGCGGCTTCGTCTTCGGTCATCCAGCCAAAGGTCGCCAGGATGACGAGGTCGCCCGGCCTGACCATGTGCGCCGCAGCGCCGTTGATGCCAATTTCTCCCGATCCCGCCCGGCCGGGGATCACGTACGTCGATAGCCGTGCGCCGTTCGTGACGTCGTAGATGTCGACCTTCTCGTTCTCCAGAAACCCCGCCGCCTCCATCAAGCTGGAGTCGATCGTGATCGATCCGACGTAGTCGACGTCCGCACGCGTGACCTTCGCGCGATGGATCTTGCCGAGTAGGAAGTGACGCAGCACGGGGCAGCCTCCGGTCCGGGCCGCTTCGCGCGCGGTCCCGGCCACGACGGCAAGATGATGCCAACTGGCGCCGCGGTCAACGCCGCAGGCAAGCCCTGGAGAATTATTCTCGGCCACAACTACGTGAGTCTGGAGAAATCGGCGATGGCTAGCATCGACCGAGCGCCGTGCGCGAGCGTCTCCAGGCGGATCGGCGTCCGCGGGTCACTCGGGTCGTTGACCAGGGTCTCCACGAAGATCCTGTCCAGGTCCGTCGCGAACGGTCCCATCGCGACGAGAGCCGCGCGCATGGCCTGCTCGGTCCCGAGCCCCTGTACGAGCGAGTCCAGCGAACCGACGAGCTTCTGGAGCACCGCATCGTCCGCCTTGGCACTGCCCTCGAACTCCGCCGCGGTGTGCAGGACCGGCTCGGCCTGCCGGCTGATCCCCGCGAGGCGCTTGGCGACGACCTTGGCCTTCTCGAGCCACGGTTCTTTCGCGTCCACGACCGCTTGAAGAGCGCGAGCGCGGGCGAGGGTCGTCACGCAGTGGGCGAGAGCCTCTCCGAGTCCCGAAGCCATGACGGCTTCCGCGACAGGCATGCTCGTCGCTGACGCGACCAGCCCCCTCAAGCGCTCGATGGCGAAGTCCTCGACCTTTGCCAGAGCGTCGGTCTTGGGCATATCGAGCTTCGTTCCCGCGAAGCCGTCGTACGCGAGGCCGGCGAGCTCGACGAAGCTGAGCGACCCATACCCCCGATCCAAGAGCGTGCGCAGGGCTCCGATGCACGCCCGCCGGAGGGCGAACGGATCGTTCGTCCCGGAAGGCGCGAGGCCGACCGCGAAACATCCCACGAGGGTGTCCAAGCGGTCTGCGAGCGCAACGGCCGCCGAGACGTCGCTCCCGGCGACGTCGTCCTGCGCCCCGACCGGTTTGTAGTGATCGCGGATGGCGTCGGCGACGGCGTCCGATTCCCCCTGCTTGAGGGCGTACGCGCGACCCATGTGCCCCTGGAGCTCTGGAAATTCGCCCACCATCAGCGCGACGAGGTCGCACTTGCACAAACGCGCGGCGCGCGCGATCTGCGCCGCCTGGGCATCCCCGAGCCCGAGGGTTGCGGCCACCCGCGTGGCGAGCTGCTCGATGCGACGCGCCTTGTCTTTGACGGTCCCGAGGCGATTGTGAAACACGATGCCTTGGAGCTTCTCGTAGCGCGCGTCGAGCGGAACCTTGCGGTCCTCCGCCCAGAAAAACTTCGCGTCCGAGAGGCGCGCGCGCATCACCCGGTCGGTTCCCTGGCGGATCAGGTCAGGTCGATTGGCGGTGTTGACGACCGCCAGGTATTTGGGGATTAGCTCGTCGTGCGGCCCGGGGCGCTGGACACAGAAGTAGCGTTGGTGACCGCGGGCCACCGCGCGGATGACCGCCGCGGGGAGCTCGAGAAATGCGCTGTCGTAGGTCCCGGTCACCACGTGCGGCTCTTCGACGAGCGAGGCGTTCTCGCTCACGAGCATCGGCTCCGCGTCGTAGGTTCCGCCGGCTGCTTTCGCCGCCGCTTCGACGCGGTCCATCATCGTGGCCACGCGCTCGGCGCGGTCGACGAGAACGTGTCGCGAGCGCATCGCCTCTACGTACTCGTCGGCGCTTCGGAGTTCGAACGGCTCCGGCGCGAGAAACCGATGGCCGCGCGACGTGCGACTGCTCGCGACGCCTGCAAAGGCGCACGCGATCAGGCCATCGCCCAGCAGCGCGACCAGCCATTTCACCGGGCGCCCGAACGGCGTGCTCTGGGAGCCCCACCGCATGGATTTGCGAAATGGGATGTTCGCGCAGACCGATGCGAGCGCGGCCGGTAAGAGCTCCTCGGCCGGGCGTCCCGCCTCCCTCTGTCGGCCTACGATGTATCGTCCAGGCTTCTGCTTGGGGCCCGCCTCACGCTCTACGACCGTGAGCGTGGCGACGTCGACGCCGAGTTTGGCAGCGAACGCCTCGGCGGCCTTGGTCGGCTGACCGTTCTTGAATCCCGCGGCCTCGGGCGGGCCGACGACTTCCTGATCGAGGTCGGACTGCTCGGTGGCCACGCCTTGCACGATCACCGCGAGGCGCCGCGGCGTTCCGAGGGCCCGCACTTGCCCGTGAGAGAGCCTGACCTTCGAGAGTTCCCCCGCCACGATCGCGGGCAGCGCCGCGAGGGCGCCGTCGACGTACGAGGACGGGAGTTCTTCGGTGCCGATTTCAAGGAGCAGAGGCAGATTGGCGACCATCGGGGAGCCGAAGGATTAGTGCGGACGGGCGCCCGGGTCGAGCGAGAGCGTGCGCCGACGGCGATCGGCGTGGCACCGACTCGCGCCGTGGCTACTGTGGCCGAGCCGCGGCCCAGGGCCGCGTGGTTCCCCCATGCCGCCCTCGTACACGTTCGAGCCGATCGGAATCGTGCATTCGCCCTTCGCCGAGCGGATGCAGGCACCGCGCCAAGCTCCCGTCGCCGAGGGCGCCCGGGCCGTCATCGAACTCACCGCGGGGCTGGGGTACGAATGGGCGATCGAAGACCTGGGGGGTTGGGAGTACCTCTGGGTCCTATTCGTCTTCCATCGCAACATCGAAGACGGACGCACCTGGAAACCGAAGGTTCTGCCGCCGAGGAGCGAAGTCCGTCGCGGCGTATTCGCTACGCGCTCGCCCCACCGACCGAATCCCATCGGGCTGAGCGCGGTGCGGTTGGAACGCGTCGACGGCCTGGTCCTGCACATTCGCAACGTCGATCTTCTCGACGGGACACCGGTGCTCGACATCAAACCGTATGTGGCGTACGCGGACGCCTATCCGACGGCGGGCTCCGGCTGGCTGGAATCTCACGACCCACGGCCCACGTGGCAGGTCGACTTCGACGAGAGGGCCCTCGCGGCACTCGCCTGGCTACGCGAGCGCGGCGTGCATCTTCAGCCGGAGATCGTCTCCGTGCTCTCTCTCGGACCGCAGCCCCATCCGTACAGGCGAATACGGTCGCTGGGCGCCGGATGCAGTCTTGGCCTCCACGACTGGCGCGTCGACTTCATGGTCGACGGCGAGCGCATCGTCGTGCGCGAGGTGCACACGGGCTACAAGCCGCGGCAGTTGGCGGAGGGCGACGTGGCCGGCCCGGACGGCAATCTCGAACTGCACACGGCCTTTTGGCAACGCTGGGGCTGACGCGGCTGCCCCGTTCGACAATCAGCGGGGATCGACCGATCGGACGGTCGACGCGGGCCCGGGGATCGCGGGGGGCGTCCTTAAGCAGGCCCTACCACCGGTCGTTGCACGGGAGAGGGCTACGTACCGATGAATGAGAAGGGGCGGAGATGGACGGTCCGCGCGTAGACGAGAAGGCGGAGGCGGGTCCGCCAGCAGCGGAAGAGGGCGCGGCGGCCGTCGCGCCGACGATGTCGCTGCTCCGCGTTCCGGCCGAGAAGGTCAGCCGGCTGATGGACCTGGTCGGCGAGCTCAGTCTGAGCGTCTCCGAGCTCATACGAAGCCCCGACCTCGAAGGTCTCGACCTGTCGGAATTCGAGAAGGCGGCGCACCGCCTGAAGATGGTCGTGCGGGAGGTCCAGGATGCCGCCGCGGAGCTGCGACTGGTCCCCGTCGGCGACGTCTTTCGTCGGGTGCGTCGCATGGCGCGCGAGCTCGAACGAGACACGGGAAAGAAGATCGCCATCGCGCTCGAGGGGGAGGACACGGCCATCGACAAAGCGATCGTCGACCGCCTCTACGAGCCGCTCGTCCACGCGGTTCGCAACAGCGCGGACCACGGGATCGAGATGCCCCAAGAGCGCGCCGCGGCAGGCAAGCCCGAGACGGGGACCATCACGCTGTCGGCCGCGCAGGTCGGAGGCGACATCCACATCACGATCGGAGACGATGGTCAGGGGCTCAATCGCGCCCGCATTCTTGCGCGTGCCCGCCAGAACGGGCTGGTCGGAGCGAATGAGGATCCCGGCGATCAAGCCCTGTGGAAGATGATCTTCCAAGCCGGCTTCTCGACCGCCGCGGCAGTCACGCGCCTGTCGGGTCGCGGAGTCGGAATGGACGTACTCCAGACGGTGGTCACAGAGCTGCGGGGCCGCATCGGGGTCGAGACCATCGCGGGCCGCGGGACCAAGATTGGACTTTCCATCCCGCTGACGCTCGCGTTTCTCGAAAGCCTGGTCATGCGCGTCGGCCCGAGCCTCTACGCCGTTCCGATCGACGTCGTAGCCGAGATCTTCCGGCCGGACCGTGATCAGGTGACGGCGATGTCGGCGGAGCAGGGGGCAGAGGTCGTGCGCGTCCGAGACGAGTTCGTTCCGATCTGTCGCCTACAGCATTTCTTCTCCGAAGGGGCCGAGGACCTCCGCAAGCTCGAAGAGCTCGTGATCGTCGTGCTCAACACGAGCGCGGGCCAGATCGGCCTGCCGGTCGACGAGGTCTTCGACCAACAGCAGGTCGTGATGAAACCCCTCCAGGGGCAATTGGCCCGTATTCGCGGCAGCTTCGGATGTGCACTTCTCGCCAATGGATCGGTCGGACTTCTTCTCGACTGCGAGCGACTCGCCGAGGGCATGCGCCGACCATGAACACCGCCCTGCCGTCCCCAGACAAGGGCGCTGCCGATCAGACGGCCGGGTGCGCCAACATCGGCAGATGGCTCAACACCCATTGCGGAATCCACTTCACGGAATCGAAGATGGATCTCCTCGCACACCGGATGGTTCACGTGGTCCGGCAGTTCAACCTGACCAGCCTCGCTGAGCTTGCGCTCCTTCTCGAGGAAGGCAAGCGCCCGGACATCCAGCTTGCTGCCGTGCACGCCGCGTCGACCAACTACACGTACTTCTTTCGCGAACCGCAGGTCTTGCGCGTGTTCCAGAACGACGCTCTACCGACCTATGCAAACCGAAGTAGTATTCGCATTTGGAGCGCCGCGGCTTCGACGGGAGACGAGGCCTACACGCTCGCCATCATCGCGTGCGAAGTGTTCGGCCGCAGCAACGCGCCCGGGCGTGTCTCCGTCCTCGGGACGGACATCAGCGCGCCGGTGATCGAACGCGCCGAGGCCGGGATCTACGCCGCGAGCCACCTCGCCGAAACTGCGCCCGACATCGTGAAGCGATATTTCAAGCCTTGGGGCATCGGGCAGTTTCGCATCGCCGAGGACGTCCGGCAGATGTGCACGTTCCGGCGCATGAATCTCGACACACACCCGTTTCCGTTCCAGCAGCAGTTCCAAGTCGTCTTCTGTCGCAATGTCCTTTACTACTTCGATAGAGAACACCAGACGCGGACGCTCGCTGCGCTGTACGGAGCCACGGAGCCGGGCGGGTGGCTGATGACGAGCGTGACCGAGATCGTGAGGGACCTCGGCGCTCCGTGGAGCGTCATCGGCAGCGGCGTCTGCAGGAGGAGTCCGTGAGCCTTCCCGCGGCCTCCGTGATCCGCGTTCTGGTCGTCGACGACTCGGCGCTCGTTCGGAAGATCCTCGCCGAGGGTCTGGCCCGCGATCCGGAGATCCAGGTCGTCGGGCAGGCGAGCGACCCCTATCGCGCGCGGGACTTGCTCGTCGAGCTGAGGCCCGACGTGATGACTCTGGACGTCGAGATGCCCCGGATGGACGGGGTGACATTCCTCAAGCGGTTCATGCCGATCCTGCCGACGCCCACCGTGGTCGTAAGCTCGCTCACGCAGCACGGCAAGAGTCTGACGCTCGAGGCTCTCGCGGCGGGCGCCGTCGACGTCGTGGCGAAGCCGGTCGTCGGACTCGTGGACGGACTGCCAACGATGCTCGATGACATCATCCGGCGAGTCAAGGCGGCGGCGAGAGCCAACGTGAGCCGGACGTCGAAATTGTCGGCGCGCCCGCAGGTCCGCTCGCTCCACCCCGGAGGCGCCATGGACGAGACGACCGACCGCGTGATCGCCATTGGCGCATCGACCGGGGGTGTCGAGGCGCTATCGCGCATCTTGCCAACGTTTCCCGCAGACGCCCCGGGCATCGTCATCGTGCAGCATATGCCCGTCGGTTTCACGGCGGCGTTCGCGGAGCGCCTCGACACGCTCTGCAAGATGCGGGTCAAGGAAGCGGCCAAGGGCGACCGCGTCATGGCGGGGCTGATTCTCATTGCGCCCGGCGGCAAGCAGCACCTGAGCGTCGTTCGATCGGGCGGCGAGTACCGCATCACGCTCGAGGAAGGGCCGGAGATCAACTTCTCGCGTCCGTCGGTCGATGTGCTCTTCGAGTCGGTGGCGCGCGGAGTCGGTCGCAACGCGGCCGCGGCCCTGCTCACCGGAATGGGCAAGGACGGGGCGGCCGGGCTTCTCGCCATACGCAAGTCGGGCGGGCGGACGATCGCGCAGAACGAAGCCACATCCGTCATCTACGGAATGCCCCAGGCAGCCGCTCAGCTCGGCGCCGCCGAGGTCATGGCGCCTTTGGGAGACATTCCGGCTCTGCTTGTGAAGGCTCTGAAGCAACACTGAATCGCGCGGCGGCTCGGCAAACACCACGAGGAGATGGTCATGGCGGAAAAGAACATCGGCGAAGTGAAAAGGGAGTCGTCCGATGGCGAGAATACCGAATTGGTGTTCAACGAAATCAACGACATCAATGACATGTATCTCACCTTCGGCGTGTCCGGCGAGGAGTACGGTGTCGGCATCGGGTTCGTCACGGAGATCGTCGGCATGCAGAAGGTGATGCAAGTGCCGAGCGTGCCGCGGTTCGTGAAGGGAGTCATCAACCTGCGCGGCAAGGTCATCCCCGTGATGGACGTGCGCTGCCGCTTCGACATGGACGAAAAGGCCTACACCGAGCGAACCGTCATCATCGTGCTCGACGTCGACGGTGTTCCGATTGGCCTCGCCGTCGACCACGTCTCCGAAGTGCTCGAGATCCCCGAGGCCAACGTCCAGCAGCCACCGCAATTCGGGGCGAATCGCGAGGGCAAGGGCGTCGTTCGCGGACTTGGAAAGCAAGGCGACAAGGTCGCGATTCTTCTCGACATCCACCGACTGACATCCGACGAGGCCTTCGACGTGCGGCGCGACCTGCAAGCGGTGCGCGCCGAACTCGGGGCCGCATAACACGAGTGAACAAGATGGGATCCAAGGCGACCGACCGACGTCACCGACGTGCAGACGCCCTGGGAAACGCAAATTCGAACGAACGGAGCGAACACATGTCTGAGGCACAAGCGGGCAGCGAACTGCAGTTTAGCGAGCTTCATCGCGTCGTCGACGCGGTCAAGAGTGGGCGCCTCGGCGAGCGCATGAGCGTGGCGGGGCTTGCTCCGGAAGCGGCCGACGTGGCCAGGAGCGTCAATGCGATCCTGGACGCCCTGGCGCAGCCGATTGAGACCATGAGCCGTTACGGCGCGAGTCTCGCGTCCGGCTCCGTGCCGGAGAGGGTGCCCGAATCCGGCGGCGGGACGATCGCGAGTCTCGCCGTGAGTCTCAACGAGGGGGCCCAGGGGCTGCGCGCGCTCTTCGGCGAATTGGAGCGCATGGGGGCGGAGCACACCAGGGGCGACATCGACGTCGTCATACCGGCCGACAAGTTCAAAGGAGACTTCGCCCAGGTCGCACGAAGTGTAAACGAGATGGTTGGCGGGCACATCGCGGTGAAAAAGAAGGCGATGGCCTGCGTCAATGAGTTCGCCAAGGGGAATTTCGAGGCGACCCTCGAGAAGTTCCCGGGCAAGAAGGCGTTCATCAACGACACGATCGAACTGCTCCGCGCCAACCTGATTAGCCTCATCGCTCAGATGAGGCACATGTCGCAGGAACACGACAAGGGCGACATCGACGTGATGATCCCGGTCGACAAGTTCCAGGGCGACTTCGCCCGAGTGGCGCAGGGCATCAATGAGATGGTCTCGGGGCACATCGCGGTCAAAAAGAAGGCGATGGCGTGCATCGCGGAGTTTGGAAAAGGCAATTTCGAGGCGCCGCTCGAAAAGTTCCCGGGCAAGAAGGCGTTCATCAACGACACGATCGAGCAGGTGCGCGTCAACCTCAAGGCGCTCGTCGTCGACAGCGCGGCGCTCGTACAAGCGGCGCTCGCAGGCCAACTCAGCACGCGGGCGGACGCGAGCCGGCACCAGGGCGACTTCCGAAAGATCGTCCAAGGCGTCAATGACACGCTGGACGGAGTGATCGGGCCTCTCAACGTGGCGGCCGACTACGTAGCTCGAATTGCCGCCGGCAACGTTCCTCCGAAGATCACGGACAAGTACAACGGCGACTTCAATACGATCAAAAACAACCTCAACACGTGCATCGACGCGGTCAACGCGCTCGTCGCCGACGCAGCGATGCTCTCGAAGGCGGCAGTCGACGGCCGACTGGCGACTCGTGCCGACGCGAGCAAGCACCAGGGCGACTACGGCAAGATCGTGCACGGCGTGAACGAGACTCTGGACGCCGTCATCGGACCGCTGAACGTCGCGGCCGACTACGTGGCTCGAATTGCCGCCGGAAACATTCCGCCGAAGATCACCGACAAGTACAGCGGCGACTTCAACACGATCAAGAACAACCTCAATATGTGCATCGACGCGGTCAATGCGCTCGTGGCCGACGCGGCGATGCTGTCGAAGGCGGCCGTCGAAGGCAAACTTGCGACTCGCGCCGACGCGAGCAAGCACCAGGGTGACTACGGCAAGATTGTGCACGGGGTCAACGAGACGCTCGATGCGGTCATTGGGCCGCTCAACGTCGCAGCGGACTACGTGGCGCGGATCTCAGCTGGCAACATCCCGCCGAAGATCACGGACAAGTATAACGGCGACTTCAACACGATCAAAAACAACCTCAACACGTGCATCGAGGCTGTCAACGCGCTCGTGGCCGACGCGGCGATGCTGTCGAAGGCGGCGGTCGAAGGGAAACTGGCGACTCGCGCCGACGCGAGCAAGCACCAGGGCGACTTCCGAAAGGTCGTGCAGGGCGTGGACGACACGCTGGACGCCGTCATCGGGCCGCTCAAGGTGGCGGCCGAGTACGTCGCGCGCATCTCACGCGGGGATATCCCCGCCAAAATCGCGGACAACTACAACGGCGACTTCAATGCGATCAAGAGCAACCTCAATACGTGCGTCGACGCGGTCAACGCGCTCGTCGCCGACGCGGGAATGCTGTCGAACGCAGCGGTCGAGGGCAAGCTCGCGACCCGGGCGGATGCGAGCAAACACCAGGGCGACTTCCGAAAGATCGTTCAGGGCGTCGATGACACCCTGGATGCCGTGATCGGACCGCTCAACGTGGCGGCGGACTACGTAGCGCGGATCTCGAAGGGAGACATCCCGGCCCGCATCGTCGACAGTTACAACGGCGACTTCAATACGATCAAGAACAACCTGAACACGTGCATCGACGCGGTCAACGCCCTCGTGTCCGATGCCAACATGCTCGCTGCCGCGGCGGTCGAAGGCAAGCTCAAGACCCGCGCGGAAGCGACCAAACACCAGGGTGACTTCCGAAAGATCGTGGCCGGGATCAACGGCACTCTGGATTCGGTGATCGAGCCGATGAACAACATCGCCGAGGCGATCGCATCGCTCGGAAATAACGACATGAGCATCGCGCTCAAGGGCGCGTACCACGGGGACTTCCTCGCCATCAAGGAGAGCTTCGACAACGCGCTCTCGGGGCTGAACTCGACGCTGTCGCAGGTGGTCGACGCCGTCGACCAGGTGGGGCAATCGGCCGAGCAGTTGAGCGTGGCGTCGCGCAACATGGCGTCTGCGGCCGAAGAGCAGTCCCAGGCCTCCGAAGAGGTGACGTCGAGCCTCTCCGAGACCGACAGCCAGGTGAAGGCCAATACGGAGAACGCGAGAGCGGCCAATCAACTCGTCGAGGGAACGTCCCAGGCGGCGTCGGAAGGGAAAGCGAAGATGGCCAGCATGATGGAGTCCATGGATTCCATCAATGCATCGGCGCAGAACATCGCCAAGATCATCAAGGTCATCGACGAGATCGCGTTCCAGACGAATCTTCTCGCGTTGAACGCCGCCGTCGAAGCAGCGCGGGCGGGGCAACACGGTCGAGGATTCGCCGTGGTGGCTCAGGAAGTGCGCAATCTAGCCGGACGGAGCGCGAAAGCGGCTCGCGAGACCGCAGAGATGATCGAGGATTCGATCAAGCGGGTCGGTGAAGGTGTCGAGATCGCCAAGGACACCAGCGAAGCCTTGAACCAAATGGTCACCAATGTCGTCAAGGTCAAGGACCTCGTCGCCGAGATCGCGACCGCGAGCGCGGAGCAGTCGCGCGGGGTGTCCCAGGCCAATGCGACCATGGAGCAAGTGGCCAAGGGAGCTCAGGATGGCAGTCAGCAGGCGCAGGAACTCGCCTCCGCGTCGACGGAGCTCACGAGTCTCGCCGAGCACATGCGAGAGGAAGTCCGGCGTTTCAAGCTGCGCGAGCGCCAGGCCGGCGCGTTCGCAGGCGGAATTCCGGGATTGGAAGGCCTGACCCCGGACATGATCGCGCAGCTGCGAGCAATGCTCGCCAGTCAGGGCAAGCCGCCCGCGCTCAAGAGCGGAGGCGGAAACGGACATGGCAACGGCAACGGGACGGCCAATGGCGTCAAGCGCGGGAGCCCCAAGGCCGTATTGCCGCTCGATCGCGACGAACGCGGATTCGGCAAGTTCTGACGAATGGACGCGGCGCAGCCGATGGCGCCGCGTCTCCGCGACTCTCCATGTTTCAAGAAGGGGTCTGCCATGGCACACGAGGTAATGGTCGTCGACGACGCAATCATGATGCGAACCGTGTTGAGAACGGTGGTCGAGAGCACGTCTCAATTTCACGTTGTCGCGACCGCGGCGAACGGCAAGGAAGCGCTCAAGCAACTCGAGCGCGAGCCCAACCTCAAGGTGATCCTCGTCGACCTGGAGATGCCGGAGATGGACGGCTTCGAGTTCATTCGACACGCCAAGCTGAAGACGAGGGCAAAGATCATCGTCGTGTCGTCCGTGGCCGTCATCGGATCGCCGCAAGCCGTCAAGGCCCGGCAGCTCGGCGCGGACGCCATCGTGGCGAAACCATCCGGAGCCATCTCCCTAGACTTCGCGGACAAGCGGGGCTCGGAGCTCGTCCGCGTCATGAGCGCTCTGGTGCGACCGGAGTGACCATTCCAGCCGGTCCTAACCGCCATGGCGGAGGCAAGCCGTGTCCGACGACGTGAGCGAAATCTGGAGTCTGTATGCAGACGACGGCGCCCAAGCTTTGGACGCCGCCGAAAATGCCCTTCTCCGACTCAAGGGCGGCGCGTCCGAGCGCTCGGCGGTCGCCGAGCTGTTCCGCGCGATGCACACCTTCAAGGGCAACGCGCGCGTCATCGGTCTGCGCGTCGTCGAATCGCGGGCGCACTTGGCCGAGGATCTCATCGGCCTCGTGCGCGACGACGGGGCGCCGCTCGATGCGGAGCTCATCGAGCTGCTGCTCGAGGTCACTGAAGTCCTGCGCGTCATGCTCGACGAGACGGCTTCCCGACGCAAGGACGTCGACGAGATCGAAACAGCCGACTTGGTTCTCCGAGTCACGGCCAAGTTCAATCAATGTCGCGCGATTCTGGAGCGAGCCAAGGAGGGACGGGCGCCTGCCGAGCAGGTCCCGGCCGACGTGCCCGAGGAAATGGTATTCACCGAGGCGGTCGTCTTCGAGCCCGTGGCCGGCTCGACTCTCGCCGAGGACCCGGAATACCAGAAGATCTTTGCGGAACAGGCCGACGAGCTGGTTCAGGCGGTCGGCCAAGCCATTGCCCGATTCGAAGAATCGCCATCCGCTGCGCGCGCGTCGTGCAAGGAACAGGTCCGATGGCTCCACTTGGCCGCCGGACAGATGGGGATGTCCACGTGGGTCGAGGTCCTGGGAGCGTTCCTGGCGCATGACGAGCCGACCGTCGACCACGCCGAGGCGCTGCTCCGGCGCATCGAGGCGTTGCGCGGGACGGCGAAGCCCGCGCTTGCGGACGAGGAGACGGTCGCTCAGGCTCAGGCCGCAGCCGTAGCCATGGCAGACGCTCGCGACCCAGGGGACGGCGACCGAGCGGCTCGCGGGGGCGGTGAACCCGACGTCGTAGACGCTTCGGGCGAGGTGAGCGGGCACGTCCGACATCTTCTCGACGTGCTCGACGAGTCGCTGAGCGAGCTTTCGGTGTGGGCCGCCACGCTGGCCCTCGGGCAGCCGAGCGACCCGGAGTCCATTGCCAAGATCGCCGGCGTCATTGCCGCTGCGGCCGAACAGGCCGGCCTGGTTCGCGTCGCCGACATCGCCGCCACGCTGCCTCGCGCGTGCCTGAGCGCGGACGCATTTCAGCGAGCCGTATTTGCGCTCTACGAGAGTTTGCAGTGGCTCGAGGCCAGCGAGGACGCGGGGTCGGACAAGGCGGCTGGATTCCGAATCCAGGCATCGGCCGTGTTGCGGTCGTGGTGTGCTGAACGAGTGTTTCAAGTCCTGGCCGATCTGACGACAGCCCTCGATTTGGTCGGCCGAGCGGCGGATCTGGGCGCGAGCTGTCGCGCGATCGCCGGACTGCTGCACTCGGTCTCCTATGCATGTCAGCACCACGACTTGGCGCCCGCCGCGAGCCTTGCCGTCTCGCTCGCAGATCTGGTGGGCAGGGGCGAACACACGGGTGAGGTGGCTTCGTCGGTCGTGGCCATTGCGCGGTCCTTCGTCTCGGCCATGCAGACGGTGTTCGCAGTGGCGATGGCCGGTGGCGCTCCGGTCATGTCCGAAGTCGACGCGCTCACGCGTCAAGTGTCCGAGATTGAATTCGTTGTAGACGGAACGGCATCCCCCGTCTCGATCGAAGCCCGCCTCGGGCTGCCCGCGTCCTTCCACAAGGTGCTCACTCCGGAGAGCGTCAAGAAGGCGCTGGAGTCGCTCGACGCGCGGAAGCGCTTCTTCATCGTGCGCGCAGACCCCAATGCCGACGAGGCGATGGCTTCGGCGTTCGCCGAGTGGCTCACGCGTGGTCCCGTCGTCGAGATCAGCAATGTCACGTTCTTCGAGGGCGATCGCTCCGTCTTCGACTACCTTCTCGCGACAGCTTTCGACGAGAAGTCCCTCCAGCGTGCTCTTTTGGCCCTGGATCCGACCGGCGCGCGTTTGCGGATCGAACGTGCGCTCGTGGACAACGTCGCCAGGGAGTCGAACCCGCCCAGTGTCGGGAGGGATGCGCAGGCCCTCGCGGAGCGCGCCATCGTCGAGGGAGCCGAATCGGGTGACATGCTGGAGATGATCGGCGAGGTCGTCACCGGCGAGGCCATGTTGAAGCGCGCTCTGGCCGCGCTTTCGGAGCGCGACGTCGTGCGAGAGGTGGAAGGCATCTTCCGCGGCGCAGGCGCGGATGGGCGCAGCGTCCAGGCGGCAGTCCGCCGACATCTCGAGAGTTGGAAGGATGAAATCGACCGCGTCGGGGTTCTCGAGTCGCAGCTCGCCGGAGGCCTCGACCGTCTCCAGGAGCAGGCGACAGCGTCTCGGTGCAAGCCGGGCTCGGTGCTCCTCGACTCCCTGGCCAGTCACGCGGAGTCTCTGGCGCAGAGGCTGGCTCGAGACATCGGGATCTCGCTCGAGGGCGGCGACACGTCCGTCGACGGCCGCATTCTCGCCGGTCTGAATGAGCCGATGCGCGCGCTCGTGGAGTTCTGCGTCGCGCAGAGCATCGAATCGCCGGAGCGACGTACCGCGGCCGGCCGAAATCCTCGGGCGCGCCTCACGGTGTCGCTCACCAAGCACGGCGGGAGCGTCGTCGCGGTCGTCGAGGACGACGGGGCGGGCCTCGACCCTGCGCGCATCGCAGAGCGGGCTCGGGAGATGGGATGGGCTGAAGCCCCGAGCGCTCCGGGCGCGCCCGCGAATCTCGATACGGTCCTCCGCGAGGGATTCGGAGCGCTGGCAGCCGAGGATGGTTCCGGCATGCGGGTGGACTTTGCGAAGATCCAGAGCGACCTGCGGAGCGGCGGTGGCGAGCTGCGAGTCGGACGGTCGCGCGCCGGCGGAGCGGAGTTCAAGGTGACAGTCCCGCTGACCAACGTCGTCATGGACGGCATGGTCGTTCGGGTAGGTAACGTCATCTACGTGGTCCCGGTGGACGCCATCCAGACGATCGTCCATTCCGAGCGCGGCGAGGTGATGCGCGTGTCGGCCGATGGGGGCCAAACGCTGCTGCGCGTCGGGGGCGACGATGCTCTCCCCGTCCAGTTTCTCAGTCGGAACGTCGCTCAAGAGCTTGATGGCGCGTCTGCAATCCGGTCGGGAGCGACCCAGTCAGAGGCGCCCCCCTCGCAGTCGAGCGACGCCCGCCGGCTGTTCGTCGTCGCCGGGAAGGGACCGCAGCGCGTGGCCATATCGGTGGACGAGATCATTGGCCAGCAGCTCGTTCTGATGCGGCCACTCCAGGGCTACCTGTCGCTCATCCGCGGCGCGACGGCCTGTGCCCTACTCGGGGGCGGAGAGGTGGGCGTGGTCCTCGACGTCGCGTACGCCGTGTCGCGGGCTTGTGGCGACCGGATGACAAATTAGCTGCCCGCTTTGGCGTCTGCCGTGGCCATTGCGGTAGAATACGCGGCGTCGCGCGCATGGAGCCATTGGATCATGCGGCGGTCGTGGTCGCAGATGTGGCGGACGATCCACCGCGCCAAGTCCTGACTCAGCGAATCGGGCAGAATGGTCCCTCCCAATCGGTAGCGATCCATGAGTCCGGACGCGAGGTGGCGTCCTTCCCAGTGCTGCGAGCGGTGGGCATCCAGATCGGGGTAGTGAGCCGTTTCCATCAATTGTTCTTCCACCGCGAAGTGCATCGCCGTGTACTCCCAGAGCTTGGTCAGTGTTGGACCTAGGGCGGCTCGTCCGCGACCGTCATGGATGGCTTCGTGCAGGTCGTTGACAAGGACGAAGAGCTGCCGATGGTGCTCGTCCACGAGGACGTCGCCGGTGAGATACTCATCGGACCAAATTGCGATAGGCACGGTTCGCCTCCCTCGGGTCTGAGTAGCCCACGCGATCGCCGCGCGGTCCCGCTCTTGTAGTGAAACGGCATCCATCTCGATTTCTTGAGTCGGTCGGTGCGGAGGAGCCGCCGTCCCTGCCCGCGGCGGCGTTGCCATTCCTCGGAACGCCGCGGTAGAGTGCGCCCCCATGCCCCCTCGCTTTCGCAGAACCGCGGTTCTCGCGTGTGTCGCCTCTCTCGCAGTCACTGGCTGTAGCAGCTCCGACGACTCGTCGAACAATCAGACTGCCGGCGGCGACGCGGGGGGAAGTCCGGACGCCGCCAACAACGTCGGGGCCGATGCAAGCGCCGACGCAACGGTAACCCCCGACGCGCGAGTCGACGGAACGGTCGGCCAGGAAGCTGGAGTCGACGCCAGGGCATCGGCCGATGGCGCCGGCCCCGGCCCCGACGCCGGCAGCTCCGACGCCCGTCCGGCCTCCGACGTCGTTTTCCCCGACTCAGGGCCCATCGCGGCGGGCGATTTCACGGTCGACCTGACCAACGTTCACGGGACCGTCACTTCCAAGATCTACGGCCACAACTGGCTGAGCCCCGCGCAGATGGCGTGGGGTACGCTCGGCCGCTATGGGGGCGATCCGCTGTCGGTCTTCAACTGGGCAAACAATTGGTTTAATAGCGGGTCCGACTACTACTTCAAAGACATGGCCATGAATTGGAGCAACTACTCCAACTGGCAAGACTTCGTGGACTCCGGCGTGGGGACCGGAACGACCTACCTCATCGTGGTGCCAACCCTCGGATGGGTTCCGAAGAACTACAACCTGTGCACCTATCCGTACACCGCGTTGCCCAATCAGGAGGCCTACGAACCCACCGTCACCAATCCCGACGGCGGTGCGAGCCTGGGGTGCAACACGCAGTCGAGCAGCGCGACCTCTGCGTGCTGTGGGGACGGCTACAGCGATGCGGGCGTGTGGCTGGACGCGGCGGTCGACCTGGATGCGGCCTACCAGCGGTCGACGCCGGACGACGCGATCGCCTGGCTCAATAGCATCAAATCGACGTTCGGCGATGCGACGTTTGCAAACGTCATCGTGGGCTTGGATAACGAGCCAGACTGGTGGTACTCGGCCCACCCCGACGTCCACCCGGAGCAGACGACGATCCAGGATATCTGGAGCAACAACGAGACGTACGCCACAGCCATCAAGGCGGCGTTTCCGACGACGCCCATCATCGGACCCGACCTCGTCAAGTGGTACAATTTTGCGGATATTCAGACGTACCTGACCAACGTCGGATCCAATTTGACGGACAGCGGGGCTCCGCTCATCGACTATCTCGATGTCCACTTCTATCCGTCGTATTACTCGTTCGCATTCGCATGCAATACGGGCTCGGTCTCCGACGCCCAGCGCTTGCAAGGTCCGCGCATGTTCTGGGACCCGACATATCTGTACCCGTACGACGGCTTGGCGAACACCGAGGCCGCCGAGCTCATCCCGCGATACAAGCAAATGATCGCGAACACGCCGGGGGCGACCAATCTCAAACTGGCCATTTCCGAGTACAACCTGGGGATCGACGCGTGCGCTTCCGGTGCGGTCGCTCAGGCCGAAGCTTTCGCGGTCTTCGGCCGGTACGGTCTGGACCTGGCCGCGCGCTGGAGCGACAGTAACTTTAGTGGGCACTACGCGCTCACCCCTGGTTCTCCAGCCGAGAGCGCGTTCCGGATGTACCTCGACCACAACGTGACCGGCACGAGCGTCGACGTCGCCCCCAAGGCGGGCGACGCCGGGTACGGGCCTGATACGGTCACTGCCTACGCGGTTCTCAACGGGGTGACTCTCAACGTGCTTCTCTTCAACAAGCAGGCCTCGCCAGCCACCGTTTCCGTGCAGTTCGGCAACGCGGCCGCGACGGCCGGCTCGGCGTACCAGTTCAGCGTCAGCAGTCCCACGATCGCCCCGGTCGCTGCGCCATCCGTGACCGCGGGTCTTGCCACGGTCACACTGCCGGCGCAGTCGGCCACGCTCATCATCGCCAAGTTGCCGTAGAGCGGTCCTGGAACGGCAGATGCGGCGTCGGGGGGAAACCGGCCGGGGCGTCCAACGCTTGTGGAGCTCGAGGGGGGCCGCGACGCGCCCCCCTCCTCGATCAAGCTGGCCGTGGCCTCGCAGGCGTAGCCCCGGTTCGCTCACGTGACCCGCATCGACGTCGCCCCGCATTGGGTCATCACCTCGGACGAAGAGCCGCACTCGGCCGCGAGCTCGCAGATCGTCATCCTTCCGGGGCCCGGCTTCGGAAGCGGTGCCCACGAGACGACCCAGCTGTGTTTGCTCGGCATCAGAGCACTGGCCCCACGGGGCCGACCGTGGACCATGCTCGACTTCGGCAGCGGGTCCGGGATCTTAGCTATCGCCGCGGCGAGATTGGGCGCCACTGCGGTGGCCGTGGAGAACGACCCCCGGGCCATGGCTCACGCCCAGTCCAACGCCACAGCAAATGGAGCCGCCCCAAGGGTTGAGTTTCTCTCGACTCTTGCTGCTGCGAGAGGCGCCTACGACCTGGTCGTAGCCAACATCCTGCGCGATGTGCTCGTCCAGTTTGCCGCCGACCTCGTTGCCCGAGTGGCTAGAGAGGGCACACTCGTGCTGTCAGGCTTGGTCTCAACCGACGTTCCGACCACCAACTCACACTACAAACGCCACCTGGGAGATAGACGCCCAGAGGTGTACGCACGCGGAGAGTGGAGAGCGCTGGTCTGGCGGCTTCACTCGGCCCCTGGGCCGGACCGACGGTGAATCAGCCGTTCGTGGACTTCTTCGCGTCGGGCGCCTTCGGGTCATAGCCTTCGAGGTGGACCGGAAAGGCCGGCGTGCCGATGCGGCGACGGTCACGCTTGTTGCGGGTGCCGCTCGTCGTCATCTTGCGCTTGCGAATGCGCTCGTACTGCTGGGTCGAGGAAACCATCGGGGGAGCCTGTGGCGCGCAAGATGGCGGAAACCGAGCGGCTCGTCAACCTGGGTGAGGTTCGAGGCCGGGTGCGGCGCCGCATCGATGGCTAGAAGGCCTGCGTCTTTCGGCGGATCCCTGCGCAAATCCCGGCGTCGAGCGTGGCTAGCCCACTGGAAGTGGCTCCGCGCGGCTCGCCGCCGGCCTCGCTCGGGTCCGACCGAAACACACGGACCGTCTAGAACCAGCCAAATAGGCCACCCGTCACGCCAAGATAAAGCGAGGTGTACCCATAGGATGTTTTCGTCGTCGTTCCGCACGGTGCCCCTAAAGTCGGCGTTTCGTTGGTGGTGTTCCCTGCGAAACCCCAGTCGAGGGTGGGGCCGACCTCGAAGGCAAAATGGGTGATGGGGGCAATGACGAATTGCGGCTCGAGGTCGAGGCCGAACACGCCACTCGTGTCCGTCGTGTTGGCGGACGGGCAGCCCAACGGCACGGCGCCCGCGACGCTGGCGTTGCTATGATAGTAGGAGAGCCCGCCGCGAAGCCAGATGGCCATCATGTCGGGAATCGCGATGACGTACCCGACGCGAGGCGCGAGGCCCCACACGTTGCCCCCGGGCGTGTCATTCTGGACGCAGGTGTTGCCCGTGCAGCTCGACACATTGCCACCGGTCGGAAAAGCGACGACGAAGTTGCCGCCGACCGTGAGATTCTGGATGACCGTGTAATCGAAGCCGAGCCTGGGCACCGTGTAAAACGTTGGATTGCCCCAGGCCGCGACCCCGCCCGCGCCCGCTCCAGTGCCCCCCCACGAGTTGTTGCCGTAAAAGAGGGAGATCGCGCCACCGCTCGCCGAGGCTGCCGCGCTGTTGTTCGTGTAGCCGAGGATGGGGACGAGTCGGTCAGCGCTGAAAATAAATTGGCCTTTTTCGCCGAGCTCCCCTCGGGCTTGGGCGGCTGCTGACCCGGCGGTCAGCACACTTATCCAGAGCCCAGCGATGGACACCCTCCACGTTCGCACCATGGCAACGACCTCCAGCGGCTTCGAATCTAGGCACAACGAAGTCGGCGGGTCGAGTAGCGAGCTTAGAGGTCGGGCAATTTTCGTCGAGCCCGAGCGCGGCCTGGGGCGAGTCGCCCGGAGCCCGACTCTCCGTAGGCGAGGACGCCCGACGCCTGGATCGCAAAGGGATCGGCGAAAAGCACCGCACTTCGAGTTCTATGGTTGCTATCGTCCCGGCGCAAATGCCTTGGGCTCGCCTGGTCTCGGTGGCGTGCGCGTTTTCCGTGGCGTGCTCCAAGTCGAATGCGGAGGGACTTGTACCTCCGCCAGGGCCAGGGATCTGGGCGTCGGCTCTCGCCGCGGCGGCGACCGGGAGCGCCGACGTTCGGTCCGTTCCGCGATGTTCTTTGGTGACCTCCGATCGCGCGCCGGGGCTCGTGTCCTCGTTCGAAGCGCTGGCCGGGGTCGCTCCGGCTGGGTATCCGAACTGGGTGTCCATCGCGCAGGACGGCGCCGAGGCCGCCCGAGTGCAAGACCTGGACGCCGTCAAGGCGGCTTGTCGCTCGTGCCACGCCCAGTACGAGGAGCGATATCGGCGCGAACGCGCCACAGGGCCGCACTGATGGCGCTCCGTGCCTTTCCCCGTCCGAAAGCGCCGCGCGTCGGCCGTCCAGCAGGGAAGTTTACGCAGCACAGGCGCCTCGACACCCTGCGTGAGACCCTGGAAATCCATTCAGCTGGCTTGACCCTCGAGGAGCTCGCGTCGATCCTTCGGGTGACGACTCGGTCGGTGCGGCGCTACCTCAAGGAGCTCGCGCTCGTCACGGAGCTCGAATCCAATGGGGTTCGGCCGGGCGCCGCCCACACATGGCGCATAAAGCCGAGCGAACGCGGGCGCGCGGTCACCCTTCGGCGCACGCAAGCGTACGCGCTTCTCGGAGTGCGGCGCGTCTTCGATGTCCTGAAGGGCTCAGTTCTCTACGACGAAATCGACGTCGCCTTTCGGCAGATCGACTCCGTGGCTCAGCGCCCCGCCGTGCGTCTGTCCGTGCTCGGGGACGTGGCCCCCGATGTGCATCTGGGCGAGCGCTTCACGTTCGTGCCGCCTTTGGCGCGCGGTTACGCGGGCCGAAGCGAAGACGTCGATGAGGCCTTCCAGGCAGTCGCCGAGCTCGTCGCGCTCCGATTCCGATACCGCGGCGAGGAGGATGCGGAGCCCCGGGGCAGGCGCATCGCTGCGCATCCGTACGCCCTGGTGCTGCACGGCGGCACTATGACGTGCATCGGGCGCGATGTGGATCGGTGCGCGGTTCGCGCGTTTTCGTTCGATCGCATGAGCGAGCTCGAGGCGGTCGGGACCGAACACTTCGAACTTCCGGCAGATTTCAACATGAATGATTGGTTTCAGGGGGACTTCGGCGTCGCGAGGGCTCCACGCCACGTCAGGCTCATCGTGGAGTTCGAGCCGCGCGTCGCGGACGCCGTTCGCTCCCGCCGGGTTCATCCTTCCCAGAAGCTCGCAGTCGCCGCCGACGGACGAGTGCGCGTATCGGTTACGGTACCCGAAGCCCCGGAGGTGCTCGCGCACGCACGCGCCTGGGTCCTGGGCTTCGGGTCGGCAGCTCGGGTCGTCGAGCCCAGAGAGTTCCTGGACGAGGTGGCTCGTGAGCTTCGCCGGGCTCTCGGTCGCTATACGAGTTGAGGGCGAGACCCGTGGGGGGCATTCCTCGGGAAAGGGAGGCGCGGGGGAGCGTGGGTCCAGGCTGCGCATCAAACAGCCAACCCTCGCGCCTTGTTTGCTCTCCGGGGCTCCACTCAGGCTATGCTGCCGTCGTAATGGCAATCCCAATTCTGGAGGGCGACGACAGCGAGGAGCCCCCGCTACTCGCACACAAGCCGCCCGTCGCGTCCGAGACCCTTGTCCACAAGGATCTCCGGAGCGGTCTTTGGTGGCAGGCGATACCTGCATACCGCACGATTGACGAAGCGTTGTTCCTTGACCACCGATGGCAGGCGAGAAACTCGATCACCAGCGTCTCGGCGCTCGTCAAGACCATTCGCGACGTGGCGCCGTCAGGGTTCGTGGAAGACCTCGACGCGGGGATGAAGCGCGCGCCCATGAGCGTGCGAGTCAGCCCCTACATCGTGTCCCTGATCGACTGGGAAAATCCCTACCGTGACCCGCTGCGCACGCAGTTCTTTCCTGTCGCATCCCGGCTGCTTCCGGACCACCCAAAGCTCGTTCTGGACTCCCTCCACGAGCAGGCAGATTCTCCGGTGCGAGGCCTGACGCACCGGTATCCAGACAAGGTCCTATTCTTACCGCTCGATACCTGTCCCGTCTATTGCCGGTTTTGTACGCGGTCGTACGCAATCGGGCTCGACACGGACGAGGTGGAGAAGGTGCGTTTCGGTCCGAGTGCCGAGCGCTGGAGACGAGCGTATCAGTACATCGCGTCACGTCCCGAGGTGGAAGACGTGCTCGTGAGCGGAGGCGATGTCAGCCAACTCTCCGCGCAGCACATCACGGAGATCGGGGAGCGATTGCTCTCGATCCCCAACCTGCGTCGTATGCGATTCGCCACCAAGGGCCCGGCGGTCATGCCCATGAAGCTGCTCACCGACAACGCCTGGCTGGACGCACTCACGCGCATCGTCGAGAAGGGCCGAGATCTGCGCAAGGACGTCGCGGTGCACACGCACTTCAACAGCCCCGTGGAGATTACCGAAATCACCGAGCGCGCCATCGGACGCCTCTTCGAGCGAGGCATTCTCGTTCGAAACCAATCGGTCCTGATGCGCGGAGTCAATGACAGCGTCGAGGCGATGACATTGCTGGTCAAACGCCTCGCCTATATCCATGTGCACCCCTACTACGTGTACGTTCACGACATGGTCCAGGGAGTCGAGGATCTAAGAACCAGTGTGGCGACGGCCCTTCGCATCGAGAAGCACGTTCGTGGGGTGACTGCCGGGTTCGACACTCCGACGTTCGTCGTGGACGCGCCAGCTGGCGGAGGGAAACGCGACGTTCATTCCTACGAGCACTATGACCGAGATACAGGCATCAGTGTGTATTCAGCGCCGAGCGTGAAGCCCGGGCAGCTGTTCCTGTATTTCGATCCGCTGGACGAGCTGCCGCGTCGAGAACAGCAGCGGTGGTCCGAGCCGACGGAACAGAGGGCGATGATCGACGATGCGATGCGCCGGGCCCAGGCCGAAGCCGCCTAGAAGTGGGGCGCTCTTCGCCGATCCGTTCGGTGCGCCAGGAAAAGCCTGGGTGAGGAGGAAGCGATGTAGAGCGACTACAGAAGCAGAAACCTCACGGAGCAATCCAGCGGGTTCGAATCCCGTCCGGCCAAGGAGGACCACCAGCCG
>JBEKXD010000028.1:0-64305 GCA_049512415.1 Polyangiaceae bacterium | reverse complement strand
CAACGTAGTCCCAATGTCCCCTTCGACGAGCAGCATCCCGGTGAACAGGCAACTGGCGATCAAGGCACCGCTCGCGCCCCCTCCGAGCACGTGCGACACCAGGCTGTAGAAGGCGCCGATGAGCGCCATTCCCACGAGGACACCCGCGATCCCAAAGTTTATATATAGCTCCACGAGTTCTGGCATGTTGAACGCCGTGCCGGTATCCGCATAGTCGATGAGGCCGTAGCGGCGCGGAAACTCTTGTCCGAACGAGTGGGCCGGCTTCTCTGGGACGAGGATCCTGGGGATCCAGTGCCACGGAATGTCTTGGAGCGTGTACCCATCCCAATAAGGGACGTGCGCCGGAGTTTCCGACGTCACGAACGTCAGAGTAGCGAGCATATTGGTGCGTTCCGTGGTGGCAGTCAGGAGATCGCCTGGGTCCGACTTCATGACAGTTTCGCGCGTGATATTCAGGTATCCGATGCCGTTGGAGAGGCGTCCTCCACTCTGCCCGGATCGGGTCCAGTACTTCGCGCGGAAGGCGCTCTTACCGGTTCCAAGGACGACGAGACAGAGGAGGCTGACAGCCAAGAACCCCCACGGTACAGTGCGCCTCTCCCAGGCAAATACAAACGCGAGTGGGATGAGAGGAAGGCCCGCGGCGCTCAAGAGCCCGGAGCCCAGTCCAATGACCACACGGACCATCACGAGACCAAACATGTATACAGTTACCCAGACCCCGACCTGTCGCCGCAAATAGGCCAGAAATAAACCTGCGAGCGACAGCTCACCGAGCTCTGTGAAAGCCGATGGAATCTGGCCGAGGGCGCGAAGTCCAATCACGCTCGGATCGGCGAGAACGAGAATGGCACAACCGGCGAGCCAGGGGACAGCGACAGAGAGGTCGATGTCGCGCGATAAACGAGGAAGACGTTTGAACAGATGACTGCCAACGAAGTGACCGACGATAAGCATCGTCACGCCGATCAAAGCGACGACCAAGGCCAAGGTGATGCGATCCGGCGACGCCCTCATGCTGGACCCACTAAATAGGGGGCGGCTGGTAAAACGGGGCAGCGCGAGATAGATACCGTACACGACGCAAACGGCGGGGAAGAAGGGGACGGTCCGTGGCCTTCGGACGACGTAACCAACAAGGGGTACGGTGCTGATCCACAGCAGTACGGAGGCCAGAGCGTCCTGCTCCGCATTGTCGCGCGAGCTGCGGCCGGCAAAACCGAGCAAGTAGAAGTTGAACGCGGCGAGCAGTGCGACGAGGACCAGGGCTCTGGGAAGCCAGGCGCGTGGTGGCTGATATTCGAGGCTGTGAGGAGCATTGCGGGGGTCGGCGTTGGTCGCCTCGCCGTAGTGCGTCATGCAGATGACAATACCAGTGTCTGGTAAACTGACGAGGTCCATCCGCCGCCTCGAGCGCTGCCATCTCGACGATAGTCTTGCGGGACTAGCCGCCTGCAAACCCGTGCGACGGCATGCTTCTCGCATCGCCCGCAACTCGCTGCGGCGCGTGACTCGCGCTCGGCTGCTACCTTCCCCGTGCGTGCCCTCGTGCTAAACACAGCCGGTCCTTTGAAGGCGTCCTCCACGTCCCGTACTCAGACTTCGGCAAGTTCGCTCGACGGTGCCGTCGATACATTCGGCACTTTGGCCAAGGCTTTGCGCAAACACTGGCTGACGGTGCTTGCGGTCGTGCTTGCGGCTCTCGGCATTGGGATTTTGTACGCGAAGGCGCAGACGCGGGTGTACGAGGCGGTCACCCTGATTGAGATCAGTCCGAATGTTCCGGAGCCCCTCGAGCAGGACGGGAAATCGATTCTGAATCTGGGCGCGGGTATGTCTTGGGATCCGCACGAGTACTACGAAACGCAGTATAGGATACTGTCATCGAATCGTGTTCTCGGGGACGTCGCACGTCGTCTCGACTTAGCCTCCGATCGGGCGTACTTCGGCCTCGGTCCGTCCGCGCCTCGTCCGACTCTGGAACAGGTAACGAACGCACTTCGCGGCCAGGTCACCGTAGATCCGGTCAAGTATAGCGAGCTCGTACAAATCCGGGTGGCAGACGTCAGCCCCAGCCGGGCTGCACGGATCAGCGATGCGGTGGGAGAAGCGTATATCGATCAGAATCTTCAGGCCGCAGTCAACGCCTCCTCCGAGTCCGTGGTATGGCTGGAGGGGCAGCTCGAACACGTCAAACGAGAACTCGAACAAGGCGAGAACGCTCTGTTCGAGTTCAAGCAACGCAACGACCTTCCGAGCACGTCAATCAACGAAGCTTCCAATATGCTCCGTGTCGAGATGCAAGAACTCGACACGGCACTGACGCACGCGCGCACCAAGAAAGCGGAAGTTGCCGCCCGAGCCGCCGAGCTCGCGAAGGTGGGGTCCGACAATCCCGATGCGCTGCCGGCCTCGGAGCTTCTCGCCAGCCCCTTCCTTCAGGCAATGCGGACCCAATACCAGGAAGCCTCGAAGGAGCGGAGCGCTCTCGTCGCGGAGGGCAAGGGAGAAAACCATCCGCTCGTGAAGCGGGCAGCCGAGAAGATCGAGGAGACTAGAGCGACTCTGCTCGCGGAGGTTCGCAACATTCAGGGTTCCGTGGAGCGCGACTTGGCTGTGGTGGGGCGAGAAGAACAAACGGAGGCGGAGCTCTTCGAGGCCACCCGCCGTCGGGCGGTGGAGCTCAACATGAAGGAGATCGAGTATCACAGGCTCGATCGCGTTCGTGAAGAGAACGAGAAGCTCTACGAGATGCTCCTTCAGCGCATGAAGGAAGCCGACTTGGGTCGAATGATGCGCGTGAACAACGTGCGTATCGTGGATCGCGCGACCGAGCCGACGGTACCCAGTCGTCCTCGGGTGTCGGTCATAGTTGCCGTGAGCCTCTTCGCCGGATTGCTCGTCGGGATCGCGCTCGCATGGGCGCGCGAACAACTCGACAGTTCGCTCAAGACGCAGTCGGACGTAGAGCAGGCGCTCGGGGCGACCTTCCTCGGTCTGCTTCCAGACATCGGAGATGCGCGCATCCACAACGTCCTGGCTCGTCGCCGCCGCAGTTCGTCCGCGCCGGTGCCCCGTTTTGAGCTCGTCGTGCACGACCGTCCTCTCAGTGGCGTGGCCGAGGCTGCGCGCAGCATTCGCACCAACCTCACGTTCATGAACCCCGATCGGCCTCTCCGCAGGATCCTCGTTACTAGCGCCGGACCCTCGGAGGGCAAGACGACCGTGGCGTGCAGCCTGGCCATAGCATTTGCGCAAGGGGGCCAGCGCGTCTGCATCATCGATGGCGACCTCCGTCGGCCGCGGCTCCACCACATCTTCGACCGTCACGGAGATCCGGGCCTGACGAATCTGCTCGTTGGAGAAGCCACGGTGGACCAGATCGTCAAGCCGACAGGCATCGACAAGCTGTCGTGTATCCCCGCCGGGCTGACGCCGCCGACTCCTGCCGACATGCTCGGCTCCGAGAGATTTCGGCGATTTCTCGCCGATGTCTCCGAGCGCTTCGACCGCATCGTCATCGATAGCCCGCCGGTGGTGGCCATCACCGATTCCGTGGTCCTCTCGACACTTGTCGACGGTACGGTTTTCGTCGCCCGCGCTTTCCTCACCGCCCGCCACCTGAGCGCCCAAGGTCTACGGGCGCTGACGGACGTGGGTGCGCCGGTGGCCGGCGTCGTGCTCAACGCCGTCAATGTCCATCGCCATGAGTACGGCTATTATTACCATCGATACTATCGCGACGGGTATCGGAGCTCTCCGCCGCCGGAGACTGAGTCATCGGCTGTCACGACGTGAAGAGGCCGGCGGCGCGCCGGGCCCCGTGCGGGGCTACTAAGGGCCCGTGAGCGACCGAGCGCAATGGCGACGCCATCGACGATCCCGTCGACAGTGTTCTCAATATCCCACCCTGCGATCCGCGCTCCCGCCTCGCGCCGGCACTTCGCGAGCCACTGCGGATCGTCGCACATCCTTGCCATGACCCGTGCAAGTTCCGCGACATTTCCGGAAGGGAATACGAGCTCCCGATCGTGGACCAGGTCGGGTCCCGCGCCGACCTGGTCGGACACGATCGCGCACATCCCTGCCGCCATCGCCTCGTTTACGACGAGCCCCCACGCTTCCGTATCGGACGCGAGGACCAGGACGTCGCACACTCCATAGAGGGCGGCGATCTCACTCTGATTCCGAAACCCGAGAAAACGAACGTGGGACTCGATCCCGAGCCGCCCTGCTTCCCGCTTCGCCTCTGCGGCCAGAGCGCCATCGCCGGCGATTGCGAGGGAGCATGCACGCGTTGCCCGGACGGTCGCGAAAGCTCGCAGGATGTCGAGGGGACGTTTTAGCCCCATCAGTTTGCCGGCGAATAGAAAGACCGGGCCGGCCGCCCCAAGTCCCATGTCTCGTAGGAGGGAGTCGCGACCGGGACGGACTCGCGCCGCGCGCTCCGCAAAGTAGCCATTGTCCACGCTGAACGGCGCGAGCGTGATGCGCTCCGCGGGCACTCCGTAGCTGCGATAGTATTCTGCATTGAGCGAGCCGATCGCCAGGAACTGGTCCACGCGTCGAAAGAGCCACGGAAGAACAAAGCTCTTGAGAGCGGCTTTCCGGGAGGAACGTGGCTGCCGGATGTTCGAGTCGCCGCGCAGGAGAATTCGAGTCTGGCAACGTGGCAAGAGGAGGGTGACGGCGTTCGTGATTGTCGCATATCCATAGACGACGATCGCGTCGAACCGCTCCGCCAGGAGCGGAGAGAGAACCTCAGGCGCTAGGGTCAGCGGATGAACCCCCGCCTTGCGCGGAAAAGAACGCAGGAACCTATGCTTGTAACCTTCGATCAGGGGAACATCGAAGCAAATCGTTCTCCCAAAGCCCGCATCGAAGGACGGCTTGAGGCCGTGGTCGTGGCAAAAAAAGACCTCGAGCTCGACGCCCGTCCGCCGCGCCAAAGCGCGAAACACGGGGGCGTTGTACTGAATGGGATGGGACGTCAGGACTCCCAGTTTCATGGCTCCCTACCGAAGCATAGTCCGAACACACCGCCCAGATCTGTCGCCCGCGTTGGGGCGCGACCGGCGTCACCCGCCAGCGGCGCTCGGCTCGACGGATCGTTCCGGCACAGCCAGCTGCTGGTGATGGATGACCGCGGGAGCCGGCGCGCAGTCACTGGTCGTGCGCGAAAGAGCGATTGCCAGAGCGTCGGCCACGAGTTGCAAAAGGACCTCGGACTGGGGCGTGACCATTCCCGATGCGCTCTCCCATTCGACCCGAAGGTCCGCCCTCGCAACGGTTTCAGTCCCGAGGGGGAATCGCGTGGTGACGATCGTGGGCGACGGAGTCGGAGGTTCGGGCGGCCAAGACCAGTGTTTGGCCGAGGCGCCCCGCGTTATCACCTCAGCGGACACCAAGCAACCGCGTTCGACCATGTGGGTCACGGCATCGAGAGCATCGGACTCGGTCGCCGTCGCCGACAAGCGGGCTAGGACTTCAGGCACGGTCTGCCGGAGCTTTTCCGCATCCGGGCTGCGCAAGTGGGCGCGCTCGCGGCGCAGAAGCATCAGGTAGTCGAAGTATCCCACGAACCGCACGAGCACGACGACAGCCACCGTCGCCGCCAGAAGGGCCATGCCGACCGCCCAGGTTCGGCAAAGCGCCACGACGATCGCGGAGGCGGTAAAGACAACGCACATGCCGTAGAGGACGAGTACGGCGCGCCGCTGGGTCAGCCCCATGTCGAGCAGTCGATGGTGGATGTGGCCCCGATCGGGGTCGAACGGTGACCGTCGCTCGAGGACCCTGCGGAGCATCGAAAAGAGCGTGTCGATGATCGGCAGTCCCAGGGCAAGGACCGGCACGAGCAAGGAAACTGCCGTGGACGCGATTTGAGCTCCGACTAGAGACATCGTCCCGAGCATGAAGCCGACGAAATAGCTCCCCGAGTCCCCCATGAAGATGCGCGCTGGATTGAAGTTGAAGAACAGAAAGCCCGCGATCGCACCCAGCAGGGCGCTCATCGCGACGGCTACGAACGTGTTGCCCGTGATGACGGCGACGACCAAATTCGTCAGGGCTGCGCAGAAGGCGACGCCACCTGCTAGCCCGTCCAGTCCGTCGATGAGGTTGATGGCGTTCGTAATCCCGACAATCCAGAGGACGGTGACCGGAAGCGCAAGCGACCCCATGAGCACTGTCCCGACGAGGGGCAGCCAGACCGCGCTGATGCGGTAGCCGAAGGCGAAGGCGACGACCGCAGCCGCGATCTGCGCGTAGACCTTGTAGAGCGCGGGGAGGCGCCGCGTGTCGTCGATGGCCCCGACCGCGCACAGCCCTGCGCCGCCGATGATGAGGCCGAGAAGTCGGCGCGTGTCGCCGTGAAGCACGTGGCCAGCCGACGCCTCGGATGCATAGATGGCTGCGATGGCCGCGAAAAAGGCGCCGCAGATGGCCAAGCCGCCGAGCCGCGGCACCGCGCGGACGTTCACATTCCGGCCGCCCGGCGCCGACACCGCGCCCATGCGAATCGCGAGACGGGTTGCGAGGGGCGTAAGAAGGGCTGTTACCACCGCCCCGACGACGAATAGTGCTAGGAAGGATCTCATCGCTCTTGGCTCATGGGTCCCCTGGACGGCCTGCGGCCAGGCTGCGCGGGGGCACAATCGAAACGGCTCAAGAACACTTTCCTGTTCCTACTGCAGTTGCGCGCAGACGCCCGATCATTCGCGTGGCCGGATTGTGCCACATGGCAGGCACATAGTCGCGGGCGTCTTGAAGCGGGCGCGGGTTACGCGCGGAGCTTGCCTGGGCGCCAGCGCGGTCCCATGATGCGCACGCGTCTGCGCCCGAGCGGACGACGGGCGTAGTCGATGAGTCGCATTGCCAGCGTGATCCGTAGAGCACTCGAGGCGACGACGGCGGACGACCTCAAGAGGCGAGGGTCACCTACCTGGCTGGCCGGGCGAAAGGGGGAATGGGGGTCGCGAACGGGGCTCGTCAACGTGGAGACTCGGCATCACGCGCCGACGGACGAGGCTCCCATGACTCTGGCGATCCATGCGGCCTCGGCACAAATGGGGGGCGCAATGACGTACCTCCGCAACATCCTCCCGCTGATGGCCGGGTCGGCGGCATCGCAGAACGCGAGTAGAATTCTCCTGTGGGCTCAGCACGAACTCCAGTCTGTCGTCGACAGTCCCGCGATCGACCGTAGGGATCCCGGGGGCGCCTCGGATACGTCCACGCCCTTGGGAATCGGGCGCCGCATCTGGTTCGATCAGTCGAGCCTGCCAAAGCAGCTCCGAGCCGAGCGGGTCGATGTTCTCTTCTCGTCGGCGAACTTCGGAGTCCTCCGCTGTCCGGTGCCTCAGGTCCTGCTCGTGTGCAACACCATCTACTTCGAGCCGCGTTTCACCGAACGCATGCGATCGCCTCTATTGCGCCTTAGGACCATGGCCGAGCGTCAACTGGTCATCGCGAGCATCCGAGCCGCGGATGTCGTGCTGTTCCCTTCGCGAGCCATGATGGATCTGACCGCTGTGGCGACCGGGGGCCCACGGCCCACCTGGCACGTTGCGCCGTTTGGGGCGCAGCCCGGTCTGTTTAGCCCTCGCTGCGGTCCAAGGAGCTTCTCGAGTCCAACGAGGGTGCTCCACGTCTCTCACTACAGCGAGCAGAAGAATATCGGAACGCTTCTCCGAGCGATGACAAGCCTCGAGCAGCGATCCCGAGGACGCTACTTCCTCCAGTTGACCGCGGGAATGGCCGAGCGGCGCCCGGGGGCGAGGTTGCCGTCCTTGAGCGAGGACGTGGCCCTCTACCGCCAACTCGAACGGCGGGGGGCGGCCCTCGACTTGGGCCAGCGCTCCTACGGAGCCCTGCCGGATCTCTATCGCTCCGCGGACGTATTCGTCTTTCCGTCGTACACGGAATCGTTCGGATTCCCGCTTGTGGAAGCGATGTCGAGCGGAGTTCCAATCGTGGCCGCCGACGTTCCCATCCATCGCGAGATGTGCGGAGAGGCGGCCGTGTACTTCCCTGCATTCGATGCCGAGGCGTGCGCGAGAGCCATTGAGCGCGTGGCGAACGACGCGGAGCTGTCGGCGCAAATGCGCGATCGAGGGCTTCGACGAGCGGGAGAGTTCACTTGGTCGCGCCACGTCGAGTCCCTCTGGGACGCCGTAAGGGAAGCGAGATCCTCGTGAACCTCGCCGTCGTGATTCTCACGTACAATGAAGAACGAAATATAGAGTACGCTATTCGTTCCGTCTGCGGCTGGGCGCGCGAAGTCTTTGTCTTTGACTCCTTCAGCACGGACCGCACCGTCGAGATAGCCAGGGGGTTTCCCGGCTGCACAGTCGTGCAGCATCCGTTTGAGAGCTATGGGGCGCAACGCAACGCAGCGCTCCGCGAGCTGCCGATCCAGGCGGAGTGGATTCTGTTTCTCGACGCGGACGAAGTCCCGAGTGGCGAGCTGAAAAGCGAGATTGCAACGCGTCTCGCAGGGAATCCGGCCGAAAACGGGTACTGGGTCAAGTGGCGCCTCATGTGGATGGGCACGTGGATTCGCCGCGGATACTATCCGACGTGGATCCTTCGCCTCGTTCGCAAGGGGAACGCGCGCTGCGAGGATCGGGCCGTCAATGAGCACCTCGTCGTGACCGGCGAGACCGGTCGCCTGGAACACGACCTAATTCACGAGGATCACAACGGCGTGGACCGGTGGATCCTCAAGCATCTAAGGTATGCCGACGCGGAAGCCCGGGCGTCCCTTCGTCGCACGGCGGGTGAGGGGGAGATAGCGGGCTCCGTCTTCGGCACGCAGGCCGAGCGCAAGCGCTGGATCCGGCTCCATGTCTGGGAGCGACTGCCGCGCCTCGTGCGGCCTGCCGTGTATTTCGGATATCGCGCGGTGCTCCGAGGCGGATTCCTCGATGGCCGGCGGGCGCTCGCCTTCCACGTGATGCAAGCCCTATGGTTTCAGACACTCATCGACCTGAAGTGCATCGAATTGGAGCGGGCAGACGGGGAACTGACGGACCCGCTCCCCGCCCCTCGACCCGTCACGAGGGGCCCGCTCGCTGACGGCCGAGCCAATCCATCCACGCCGTGAGTACGATGAGTGACCAGAGCGAGTGGGCCACACTGTGGTCCCCGCGTCTAAACTGCGTGACGAGTTCGCCCACCGCGCTCCACGCAAGGATGCCGCCAGCTCGAACGGAGCGCTCGGACAGAACCTCGCCGACGAGAGGGCCCAGCCCAGTGCTCAGCCACGCAGCGATCGGCGGGTTGAATCCGACCTTGCGATGGGCGAGAACGCCCGGGGGCAGATCCCGGCGCATCGCCCAGCGGAACAGTCCCTTGCTGATTCCCGCCGGCATCTTCGCGGAGATCGGCATGGGGGCGAGCTCTTCGACCAGCCTGTGGTCGCAATACGGAACACGCACCTCGAGGGCGTGGGCCATGCTCATGCGATCGCCATAGGCCAGAACGTTGCACGGCAGGAACGATTCGACGTCGACGAGCGCGGTCGCATCGCGAGAAGGTACGTCAGCGTGTCGCCGCCGGATGTCCGCCAGAAATTCGTACGGTTCGTTCGGCGGCGCGGAGAGCAGGAGCCCGTCGCGGTCGTAGAGAAGTCGCTCCTTGCGTGCGGCGTCCAGGTACGTAACCCAGCCAAAGTACATCGTATCGAGCGGCTGGTCGGCGCGCGCCAAGAAACGCTGTGCGCGGTCGGTGAAGCGACCCCGCGCCGCGCGCGACGGGCCCAGACGCTCCAAGGCTCGCCGAGCTCGAGCCATCGTAGACGCCGGCACCATCCGCAGCAGGTCTGCGAGCCAGAGGCCCCGGTAGCGCGGGTAGCCTCCCAGCAGTTCGTCGCCCCCATCGCCCGCCAGAGCGACCTTCACGTAGGCCCGAGCAGCCCGCGCGAGAGCGTAGGTGAGCACCGCGGTCGGATTGCCGAACGGTTGTCCGAAGCGCGTCACAAGCTCCGGCAGAATGGCGGCGACGTCGGCCTGGACGCGGATCTCGCGGTGGTCGGTCGAGTACCGATCTGCGACCTCACGTGCGAAGCGGCGCTCGTCGAGATGCCGTCCCTCGTCGCCAAATGTGACACAGAATGTCTTGAGCTTCCCCGCGGTCCGCGGTGCCGCAAGCGCTACGAGAGACGACGAGTCGAGCCCGCCCGATAAGAACACGCCCACCGGAACGTCCGATTCGAGGTGCGCGTTCACGGCGTCGTCGAGCAGTTCGCGCACCCGTCGGCTCGAGGGCGGCGCGCCCTTCAGACGGGACGGCGGTTGCCAGTAGCGCTCCAGGGTGGCTCCGTCGCGCGCGGTCCAACGCAGGGAGTGCCCAGGGGGCAGCTCGCGGACGCCCGCGATGCCCGTCCGCGGGGGCGGAACGTATAAATAGGTCAAATAGTCGTCGATCGCTCGCCCGTCCACGCTCGGAGAGACCGAGCGCATGGCGAGGACGGCGGCGATCTCGGAGGCCGCCACGATCTCGCCCCCGCGCTCTGCGTAGTAGAGCGGCTTGATCCCCAAACGGTCGCGAACGAGAAGCAGCTGCTCGCCGTCCCAGTACGCGAACGCGAACATTCCCCGAAGCTGGGCGAGCGCCTCGGCTCCGCGCGCGCGTACGAGTTCGAGCAGCACTTCGGTGTCCGAGCTCGAGCGAAGAGCAATGTCGACGCGGGCCCTCAGTTCGCGATGGTTGTAAATTTCACCATTGTAAACGAGTACGCCTTGGCCATCGGACGAGACCATCGGCTGGGCCCCCGCGGCCGAGAGGTCGATGATCGCCAACCGCGCGTGCCCGAGCGCAGCGCGACCGTCCGCGGCGCGCCAGAAGCCGGTGCCATCGGGGCCGCGATGAAGAAGTGTCCGGAGACCGCTCTCGATGACGCCGTCTCGCGTCGCGCGAGAGCCTGCCATCGCGACGAAGCCACACATGCGAAGAGGACACCCTACCACGCGCCCCCTCGAGCGCGATTCGAAGAGGAGAGGGGCGGCGTGAGGTGCGGGATCTCAGCGCGATGGTATGAGGCTAGTGAGGCATGTCGAACACGATGGCGCGCATTTTCGTATCGACGAGACTCGCGGTTCTCGTGGCCGTCGTGGCGGCCCTCGTGACGGCCGTGCTTGCGGGAAACGCAAACGCCGGTACGGCGATAGGCGCGAAGGGACTGGAGGCGCGGCTCTTGGCGCCCTGCTGCTACGGCGGGACTCTGGACGTGCACGACTCGGAGCTGGCGCACGACTTGCGAAAGGAGATCGAAGACCGCATAGCCCGCGGTGAATCGGCCGACGTCATCGAGGCCGATTTCGTCACTCGCTTCGGTCCGCGGGTGCGGGCGCTGCCGACCGAGGGAGCGCTGACGACGAGTTTCCTGGTGGTCTTCGCCGCAATCATCGCGGCGGCAGGGATTCTCTTCTGGCGCATACGCGCACGCGCGCGCGCGGCTTCGCTCGCACAACCGGATCCGTCGAGGCTAGAGGCGAGGGACGCGTTCGACGACGAACTCGACGAAGAATTGGCCGACCGCGACTACTGAACCGCCGCGCGCGCGATCTCCCCCATCAGCCGCGAAGCCCACCGGACCGCATTCTCCGGATCGACGCCTATGGCGGTTTCGTCCGAGAGAACAATTCCATCGAATCCGCGCGCGAGCACGTCGTAGAGGTGACATACCTCGGACCGAGTCGGCTCGGAGTGATACGTCAGGTGCTCGAGCACCTGGCCCGCGAGCAGGACCGGCACCGCGAGGCGCCTCGGGTCCACGTCGTGAACCGCCTTCGCCATGGGCGCCAAGCCGAGCTGCGCTCCGAGGTCGCCTCGGCATATCCAGATCTCGTCGCCCATGGCCGAGGTGGCGGCGAGCGTACGGATCGCCTCTTGCCGTTCAATCTTGAGGATGGCTCGTCTTGGGCGTACCCAAGCCGCTTCTCGCCCGTCGCGCACGAAGGAGATCGCGTACTCGATACCTGCCAAGTCGTCGCAGGCGTCGAGCACCGCCTCGTCGGAGGCGCAGAGCCCACTGGGGTCGATGGGATGTCGGGGCCGATTGACGCCCTTGCGCGGTCGAAGCCACCCGGCCCCGCGCGCCCGAACCGACATGCTACGCGGCGAGAGAGTCTCGACCGTGACCGTTAGCTTGCCGTCGTCGATGGTCAGCTCCTCCCCGAGCGCAACGGCGGCGAAGAGCTCCGGGTGAGGCAGCGATAACCCTTTGGCGGCCGCCGAGGAAACGAAGGTCAGGACGTCGCCTTCCCGGACCTCTAGCGGCTCGAAGTCACCAAGGCGCATCTTGGCACCTTGTAGGTCGACGACGCACGCGAGTTCGGGCGCCGCGCGCAACGCCGCGCCGGCACGCTGCGCCACTTCCGCCGGCTGCATGTGCGAGGCATTGAGGCGGAACGCGGTGGCGCCCGCATCACGAAGGGCTGCCTCGCGGCCGAAGCTCGCCGGGCCGAGCGTGGCGACTAGGCGCCGGGCCGAAATAGGTCTCGAGAGAGCGGGCACGGGGATCACGACCCTTCTTTCTTGCCTTCTTTGGCCGACCGGACAGCGAGAACCCTCGAATAGATGTCGCGCCTCGTTCGGCCGCTCCACGCCGCGAGCCGCTCCGCGACCGTCTTCGGGCGCTCTCCCGCGGCGACGGCGGACTCAATCTCTCTGTCGAGGGTAGCGTCGTCGACGTGATCCCCGCGCTCCGCTGGCTCGTAGGGACCGAGCACAATCGCAATCTCCCCGATCCACTCGCGGGGGTCCGTGGCGAGATCGTCGAGCGTGCCCCGAATCCACTCCTCGTGGACTTTCGTGAGCTCCCGCGCCACGCATGCTCGTCTGGTCGGAGTGGCTTGGGCGAGCGCTGCTAGAGTCTGCTGTACGCGCTGCGGGGCTTCGAAGAGTACGACGGACTCGGGCGTCTCGCAGACCACGGCGATGGCTTCGCGGCGCGCGGCGCCGTCTCGCGGAAGAAACCCGACGAAGCGGAATCGGCCGTCGCCCGCAAGACCGCTGGCGGCGAGGGCAGTCAGGACCGCGCTGGCTCCCGGAAGGGCAATGATCGACGCTCCCGCATCGACCGCGGCGGTCACGAGCTTGTTGCCTGGATCACTCACTGCCGGCGTGCCCGCGTCCGTGACCATCGCGACCCGCTCGCCCTCCAAGATGAGCCCTATCAGCCGCGAGATCGCGTCACCAGATGCATGGGCGTCGAGGCGCTCGACGGGCTTGCCGCCGATCGCAAAGTGGGTGAGAAGCTGTCGCGTGCGCCTCGTGTCCTCGGAGACCACGCGGTCGCAGTCGCGCAGGACGGCCACGGCCCGCTCGGTCATGTCCCCCAAATTGCCGATGGGCGTGGCGACGACAAAGAGCACTCCGTGGCTCCGCGGTCCGGACATGCGAAGGTGAAGCTAGTCCCTCGGCAGGAGAAGGCCGGTGTATTTCGGTCGAAACCAAGCGAGGCCGGTGGCGAGCCGCCTGGAGCCCACTTCCTGTGGGCGAGGACGCTCGCCACCGGGATCGCGAAGGGATCGGCCCAAATACACCGGCCTTCTAAGCGACGTCGACCGCGTCGCCCATCGATTCGCGCAGGTACTCGCGCAGCCTCCCCGTCAGGCGCTGTTCGAGCTGGCGGACGCGCTCTCGCGAGATTCCGAACCGGTCGCCCAACTCCTGAAGGGTCAGTGGATCATCGGCCACGAGGCGCTCGTCGAAAATGGCGATGTCCTTCTCCTTGCCGTCGAGCGTCTTTCGAAACTCCGCCAGCCGGCCTTTTAGCAGTGCGTTGAGTTCGCCGTCCGCCATGAGTGACTCCGGACCGTCGCTCAAGCTCGGCATCATGTCGATCTTCGCGATCGACCGCCCTTCTGCGTCGCCGACCGGGGCGTCCAGCGACTTCTCGCTCGCCTGGAGCCGTACGTCCATCTCCGCTACGTCGTCCTCTGGGACATTGAGCTGCTTCGCGATTTCTGCGTTGCTCGGCTCAATGCCCATCGCTTCGAGCTCCGCCCGCTTCTTTCGCAGGTTGAAGAAGAGCTTGCGCTGAGCCTGAGTCGTGCCGAGCTTGACGAGCCGCCAGTTGTTGAGGACGAATCGAAGAATGTAGGCCCGGATCCACCAGGCCGCGTACGACGAAAGCTTGACGCCGCGATAGGGGTCGTAGCGCTTGACCGCCTGCATCAGACCGATGTTTCCCTCTTGAACGAGGTCCATGATATTGCGGTACGCGCGCCGATACTCGTAGGCTATCTTGACCACGAGTCGCAGGTTCGAAGTCACCAGGCGGGCGGCGATCTCCGGATCCTGCGTCTGAACGAACTGGACCGCGAGCGCCTGCGTCTCCTCGGCCGTCAGCAGCGGATGGCGCTGAACCTCGTGCAAGTAAGCGGAGAGCGCGTCGAACCGCTCGATCGGAGCGCTCACATTCGGCGCCGAGACCGCGTCGTCGTCCGGTATCTCTCGCAAATCGACCGCCGTGTCGATGGCGACCTCCTCGTCGGTCAACCGCTCGTCGTCGCCCTCGGCGTCGTCCGTCGGATCGGAGGCCGCCTCGGTCCGGTCTACGTCCGACTGGGGCGCGTCCTCTCTGGAGGGCTGGAGCTGGGTGGCCTGATCGGACATTCCGGTCGTGCCGCGGGGCTTCGTCGTGCGGGGCACGGGGTACTCCTAGTCACGGGTTCGATGCCCGTAAGGCAGTATGGGTAGCACGACCGCAAGGCGCCGAGCCTCCGATTGACAATCCGAGAGGGCGTGGGCAATCGTTGCGCCTCCGGCGCGGTGGCCGCGTCGGTCCACGGCTGCTCGCTTGCACCGTGGGCTAAGGTTGGTAGACGAACGCTTTCCCGAATGTCTCAAGTGCCTGAGCCCGCGCACGCGTCTTCGCTCGCCAAAGTGGTTGCCAGCGAGAGTCGACAAGCAGCGCGCGAGTCCATCGCGATGTGGTCTCAGCGTGCGCTCACTCGGCTGCGCGGGCTCCGCATCAGCGTCGCCTGTGCGCTCGAAGAGGACCACGAGGTCATGCGCGCAGTGTTCGTTCACGGCGAAGGCCACGGTGAGGTCCCGGCGCGCCTCTTCGTAGAGAGCAGTCCCGACGGTTTGGACGTGGCTCTCGAGATCCCATCGGCCGGGTTTGGCGCGGTCCGGGAGCGCCTTTTCGAGCCCGTTTGCATGCTCGAGCTCGATTCTGCGCTGCGCGCCCTTCCGGAGCAATTTGCACTCAGGAGCGCCGGCGGGTCGGCGAGCTTTCAGATGTCGCTGCTGACGAGGGAGCGCCTTCTAGAGATCTTCGGCCATCCCGAAAGCGAGGAGAATTCGATCTGGATCGGTTGGACGGTCCCGCGTGCTGTCGCGCTGGGCCACGCCGATGCGCTCGACGACCAAGTCGAAGACGCTCTCGTGGCCTTGGCGCTCACCGGCATGCGGCTCGCGTGGACTCCCGACGGAGCGCTGGCGGGGGCGCGGGAGCGCGACCTGGAGCAAGGCGTGATCGAGCGAACACGATTGCGGCCGGACGAAAGCGCCGCCCCTGGCGCGCACAAGTTGCGGCGGCGCAGGAAACTCCGGCACGTCGAGCGAGAAGCCGAGGCGGATGGCGAGCTGGAATGCGATGGCGCAGCCGAGGGCGAGCCCACGGGGCATGCGGGCGTGCGGGCCGGAGAGACGCGGAACACCGCGCGCGTTGGCTCCAGGCGGACGCCGACCAGGCGTGCGACCTCGTCTCGCCTTACGATAGGTCCTGGTGCGCGGGTGAGGGTTTTGGAAGGGCCCTTTGCCGGCAGGATCGGCCTTGTCCAAGAGCTTGACGGAAAGGGGGGCGCGCGCGTGATGCTGGGTCTTCTCGCGGTGCGCGTGGCCACGCGGGATTTGGTGCCATGGTCGCCGACGGCGGCGCGCCCAAAGCTGTCGAGCTCGCATCGAAGACCGTCGCCGGTCCGGTCGTGACAACGCAACAGGTCGACCGAGCATCGACCGTCCTTGGAGGACGAGGAGCGTTGATGGAGGGTGGACAGACCAAGACCCACTATCCGACGACTCTGGGGGGTCAGCTTCGCAGGCACCTGCCCCAATACGCCGCCGGAACGACCATGCTCGGCGGATTTCAACTGGCCATGAACCGAATCGACTGGCTGTCGAAGGCCTCGATCGACCAAGTCTTGGGGTCGCACCCAGCGGGTGCGTGGAAACCAGTGGCGCTCATGCTGGTCCTCGCGTGCGTGGCCTTTGGCGTGCGAGTCGCGAGTCGATGGTATCTCTTCAACGCCGGTCGCGACGCCGAGTACGAACTGCGTTTCGAGCTGCTCGGCAAGCTGCACGAACTCGGGGTCGCCTACTACCGACACATGCGGACTGGCGAGATCATGAGCCGGGCGACGAGCGATCTGCAGCAGGTGAGGCTGCTGCTGGGCTTTGGCGTCCTCAATCTGGTCAATGTGGCGTTCGCGTTTGCCAGCGCACTGCAGATCATGGTCTTCGTCAGCCCCACACTTACGCTGGCGTGTCTGGTTCCTCTTCCCGTCGTGACTCTTCTGTCGCGCCGCATCTCGCGGGGTCTCTACCACCGTATGCGAGAGAGTCAGGCGGCCCTGGGACGGCTGACGGACTTGCTGCAGGCCAACCTTGCCGGCGTCCGCGTCGTGCGAAGCTTTGCGCTTGAACATAGCGAACGGCGTCGGTTCGATTCCGTCAACGGCGAGTACTTGCGTGCGAGTCTCGGGCTCGCTCGCCTGAGAGGTTCCCTCGGGCCCACGATAGGAGCGGTCGCTGCGGCTGGGACGCTTGTGTTCTTCTGGTACGGCGCCTCCTTGCTCCTGCGGGGACCGGATCGCGGGGGGCTCTCCCCTGGGTCGTTCTTCGCCTTCTGGAGCGCGTTCGCACGCATGGTGTGGCCCATGGTCGCGATGGGATTCGCGCTGAGCATCGTGCAGCGCGGGCGCGCGAGCTTCTCGAGGCTCGAAGATATCCTGCGCGCGCGGCCAGACGTCGTCGGCGGGGCGATCCGTCGGGGCGGGCCCCTCGGCGGGACTCTCGTGGTCGACCATTTGCATTTTGCGTACGGTGAGCGGGAGGTGCTGCGCGACGTGAGTTTTCGAGCTTCGCGTGGCGAGTCGCTCGCGATCGTTGGGCGGACGGGTTCAGGGAAGACGACGCTTGCGATGCTGCTCGCGCGCCTTCTGCCCACCCCCCCGGGGACCGTCTCCATCGCAGGGGTAGACGTGTGCGACCTGCCGCTCGACGTCGTGCGATCGGCCGTCGGCTATGCCCAGCAGGACGCCTTCCTCTTCTCGACGACGGTCTCGCGCAATATCGGTCTGGCGCTCGACGAGCCCGACGCTCCCGAATCTCGCGAGCGCATCCGCGATGCTGCCCGAGATGCCCAGGTGCTCACCGAAGCCGTCAGTCTGCCCGATGGCTTCGAGACCGTCGTCGGTGAGCGCGGTGTTCAGCTCTCCGGCGGACAGCGACAGCGAGTTTCGCTCGCTCGGGCGCTGCTTCGAGAGGCTCCGATCCTCGTTCTGGACGATCCCCTGTCCGCCGTGGACTCGAAGACCGAGGCCGCGATCGTCGAGTCGCTGGAACGCAGGGCAAGGGAGAGGACGCTGATCCTCATCACGAACCGCATTGCGGTCGCTTCAGGCTGCGACAACATCATCGTGCTGGACGGCGGTTGCGTCGTCGAACAGGGCCGCCACGACGAGCTCGTGGCACGCGGCGGAATCTACGCGGCGTTCGCCGAAGAGCAGCAAATGGAGCGGGAACTCGAGGAGATCGACGTGGGCTCTAAAATCGTGTCGCACCGCGACGCCAGGGCTTCGTGAGCGTCGGTTCGATGGCGGACGCCCCGCGACCTGGGCCGCCCGCTGTGGCGACCGATCCGGGTGGACAGCCTGACGGTACGGCGCCTGCTGCCGCTCGATCCCGGCGCGGGGATACGACCCTCCGGGCATTCCACGACGAGGGAGCCATCGCCGGTGTTCGGGACGCGCGTCTGCTCGTGCGGCTGTGGCCTTTTGTGCGACCTCACGTGGGTCTGGTCGTCGCGTCGCTCTTCGCTCTCGCGTTGATCACCGCGATCAATCTCGTGAGGCCGCTCGTGATGGGCGACGTCGTGCGACGGGCGGCCGCGCGCGACGCTCACGCGCTCATGGTCGATGGAATTGCGCTGTCGTCGCTCATGGTGGTGCTGCAACTGCTCACGCTCGTGCAGACGTACGCGATGCAAGTCGCGGGCGCCCGAGCGATGGCGGATCTGCGGGCAGCGGTGTTCGAATTTCTTCAGCGCCTTCGACTTCGCTACTACGATCGGACGCCAGTCGGGCGCCTCGTCACGCGCGCGACCAACGACGTCGACGCCGTCGGGGAGCTCTTTTCGTCCGGCGTGTTCAACGCGATGGGCGACCTTCTCTCGCTCGTGGGGATCGTCGCGCTCATGCTCACGCTCGATTGGCGCCTGTCGCTCGTGTCATTCTTGGCGCTGCCGATCGTGGGCTTGATCGTGTGGGTCGTCCGCTCCCGCTCGCGCGCTGCGTATCGTGACGTCCGCACGCGCACGGCGCGGCTCAATGCCTTCTTGAGCGAGCAGGTGAGCGGGATCTCGGTCGTTCAGGCGTTCGTGCGCGAGCCGAACATGGCGCGCGAATTCGACGACATCAACGTGGGTTATCGCGACGCGAACAAGCGAGCGGTCTACTACGAGGCGGTCCTCGATGCGGCGATTGAGATGGTCAGCACCGTGTGTGTGGCGAGCATCCTTTGGTTCGCCGGGCTCCGCAGCGTGGCGAACCATCCTGTCACGTTCGCGCTGCTCGTGACGTTCACGCAGTACATCCGCCAATTCTTCGAGCCGGTGAGTTTGCTCTCGCAGCGCTACACGATTCTCCAGAGCGCGATGTCCGGTGCGGAACGGATCTTCGAACTCCTCGACGAGACCGACGTGGTGTCGGTCGCGCTGCCTCTAGAAGCGTGCGGGCCGCTGGGATCCTCCGACGAGGCCATCGCCCTCGAGCACGTGAACTTTGCCTACAAACCCGGCGTCCCGGTTCTGTCCGATGTCACGTTCAAAGCGAGCCGCGGGGAGCACGTCGCGCTCGTGGGGGCGACGGGGGCGGGCAAGACCACCGTAGCGAGTCTTCTCGTTCGGCTTTACGAGCCCGAGGCAGGAGGCGTGCGCGTCATGGGTCGCGATGTGCGCTCCTACGACATCGCCGACCTCAGGGCTCTGTTCTCGATCGTTCCGCAGGACGTGTACCTGTTTGCCGGGACGGTCCTTTCCAACGTCGCCATCGCGGACGCCGAGCCTGACCGGGCACGGGCCGAAGACGCCCTCCGTCGGGTCGGAGCGACCGACCTTCTTGCGCGGCGAGGTACGGCGGGCGCCGACGTTCTCGACGTGAGGGTCGACGAGCGAGGTCTCAACTTCAGCGCCGGCGAGCGGCAACTCTTGGCGTTGGCGCGCGCGCTCTATCGAAAGGCGCAGCTGCTCGTCCTGGACGAGGCGACCGCGAGCGTCGACTCGGACACCGAAGCGAGACTCCAGCGCGCGATCGAGGTAGTCCTGCGCGACAGGACTGCGCTGATCATTGCCCATCGGCTGTCGACGATTCGAGCCGCCGACCGCATCGTGGTCTTCCACAAGGGGCGGGTCGTCGAGTCGGGAACGCACGACGAACTGCTCGCGCGAAAGGGCGTCTACGCGCGGCTGTATCGCATGCAGTTCGCGCGCGAGAAGCTGGAGGCGCGAGCGTGAAGAGCGGCAGGGGAACCTGGGCGAGCTGCTCCGTGCCAGCGAGTAGACAGAAGGCCGGCGTATTTCGGCCGAAACCGAGCGAGGCCGGCGGCGAGTCGCGCGGAGCGTACTTGCGTGCGCGAGCACGCTCGACGCCGGGATCGCGAAGGGATCGGCCGAAAGACGCCGGCCTTCTCAGACTTGGCCTCCGAGCCCCGCGGGTGGTACGTGGATAGTTCCCCGTCGCGCCAGGAAATCGCTTGGCGCCCTCGAACGCCATGGTCCAACCGCTCGTTCCACGCATTCTCCGTCCCCGTCGAGCCGCGCCTGCCGATGCCGTGCGCCCGACACGGGCCGAGATCAATCTCGAGGCCCTTCGTCATAACCTCCGGGTCGTCCGGGACCACGCTGGGGGTGCGCGAGTGTGGCCTGTGCTCAAGGCCGATGCGTACGGCCATGGGGCTCCAGCAGTCGCGCGCACGCTCGAACGCGCCGGGGCTGACGGCTTCTGCGTCGCGCTCGTCGAGGAGGGCGTCGAGCTTCGGGAAGCTGGGATCGTGGTCCCGATCCTCGTCGTCGGTGGCCACTACGGGAGCGCTCACGAGGAAGTCGTCGCTCGCAGTCTCATCCCGGTCGTCCACGACCTCGGCCAGGTGGCCGCGTTCGCGCAGCTGGTGCGCTCCGGTGTGGCCGAAGGTCCCATCGGCGTTCATCTGAAGATCGACACGGGCATGTCCCGCCTTGGCGTTACGATGAGCGACTTGCCGCGCATGGTCGGCCGTCTCCGCGAATATCCCGAGGTCGATGTGCGAGGCTTGATGACCCATCTCGCGTCCGCAGACGATCATGCCGGCGACGCCACCGAGGCCCAGCTCGCCCACTTCGAGGATGCCACGTGTCTGCTCGCCCGTCGTGGCGTACGTCCGGTGGTTCGCCACGCGGCTGCCAGCGCTGCCCTTCTCCGGGGTCAGGGGCGGCTCGACGCGGTTCGACCGGGCATCGCGGTCTTCGGAATCTCGCCGCGAGTCGACGGGCGGGCGCTAAGCTCGAAGCTGATGCCCGTCATGCGCGTTCGCACCGAAGTCGTGGCGCTGCGCGATGTCCCCCAGGGTGAGGCGGTCGGTTATGGGGCGACGTGGCGGGCGCCGCGAAGGTCGGTCATTGCAACGGCGCCGATGGGGTACGCGGACGGCCTGTCGCGGCACCTGAGCAATCGCGGTCACGTGCTCGTCCGCGGGCGCCGCGCGCCTTTGGTGGGGGCCGTGTCGATGGACATGATCATGTTCGACGTCACGGACATATCTGAGGTGTCGGTCCGAGATGAGGTCGTCGTTCTAGGGTCCCAGGACGGGCCCCTGGGTCGCGAAGCCATCGCCGCCGACGAGATCGCCGAGCTTTCGGGGACGATTCCTTGGGAGGTTCTGACGAGCGTCTCGAGGCGCGTCCCGCGATTCTACCGTGAGCCGTAGAAGTGTGATCCTTTTCGCCGATCCGTTCGCGGTCCCGGCGTCGAGCGTCCCCGCCTACGAGAAGTAGGCTCCGGGCGACTCGCCGCCTGCCTCGCTCGGGCTCGACGAAAATCATCGCGCTTCTGCTTGAGAGCGGATTCGGCGTGTCTGACGACTCCGGCGCGGGCCCGAGCCTCCAAAGCCACGGCCTCGGCACCGGGAGGTTATCGTGGGACCTTTCGCCGAGTACACTCCGCGCCTCTTGAGTTCGACGAGCAGTCGCCAGTTGTCACGCGCGCCGGACGCTCACGGGATTGGCGGCCGGGTGCTCGACCGGCTTTCGGCGCTCGTGGATGCTGCGGTCGCACCTCTCTTGTCTGTCCTGGACGACGTGGGATCCACCGTCATGCTGGGGTGGCGTGTCGTCGGCTGGGCCCTTCGGCCACCGTTGCGCCCGATGCAGCTCGTCGCCGCGATCGACTTCATCGGGGCCGGGTCTCTGTTCATCGTTCTTCTGGTCGGCATGTTCACCGGGATGGCGTTCACCGTGAGCACCATCGTCGGCTTTCGGCAGTTCTCGGCTGAGGGAATGGTAGGCGGCGTTGTCGCCCTCGCGCTCGCCCGCGAGCTCGCCCCCGTGCTGGCATCGGTCGTGGTCACGGCTCGAGCCGGCAGCACGATGGCGAGCGAACTCGGCACGATGCGCGTCACGGAGCAGATCGACGCCCTCACGACGATGGGGGTAAGCCCCGTACAGTACCTCGTCGTTCCGAGAGTTCTGGCGACGACGATCGTGATGCCACTGCTGGCTACGTGCTTTGGCGTGGCCGGGCAGATTGGGTCCTATGTAGTCGCGGTCATGTGGCAGGGGATCGACCCCGGTGTGTTCCAGGACCGCATCGCCCAGTTCTTGCGGGTGAGCGATCTCATGATGCTAGTCGACAAGAGCATCGTCTTTGGCTTCGTGTTCAGTCTCATTTGTTGTAAGAAAGGATTTTTCGCGTCCGGCGGTGCGCGCGGGGTGGGGGAGGCGACGGCCAAAGCGGTCGTCGCGAGCATTGTGGCTATTTTTGCATTCGATATCGTGCTAACGACGCTGCTGACGGATTTGTGAGCCATCGCCGCGGCGATGGCTTATCGCGGTGCATCGAACGGATTCAGCCAGACGGAGGTAGTGGTCGTGGACAAGTCGCGCAATGACTTGAGCTCAGCGGTCTCGAAGTTGTGTCTCGCGCTCGAGACCCATCGGCGCACGGCGGACGGTCGCGTGCGAACCCCGGACGAAATGGTCACGGCGTTCTTCCGCCACAGCGACAAGGACGCGACCGACCGGGTGTTCAAGTACCTGCCGAACGATGTCCGAGGTCCCATCGTGGCCGCTTGGGGGATTCGTGGCGCCAAGACCGCGTTGCGCGACGACGATGAGCGAATACGTTCCGTCGTCGCCGACGCCCTCGTTGCGGGTGACATCGATCCCGAGGCCTTCGAGGACGGTGTGACGGCCGAGATCCTGGTCTCGTGGCTGCCGCTGGCCGAGCTGTGGGCGTTTTGGCGGGGCGGCAAGCTCACGAAGCCCGCGATTTTGAAGTGCTTGGAGACTGCGTTCGATCTCGGACTCTTCGACGCCCGGTGGTTTCTGGAGACCTTGAAGGCGAAAAATGGGGTCCGCAAGGGAACGGACGTCATCGCGGACGGGTTGACCAAAGACGATCTCGCCCAATGGGTGCACCGCATTCACGAGTCGGGCGATGGCTCGCCGCGGGGCATCGTCAGCGCCATAGGCTGGGAACGCATCGTGACGAAGACTTCGAACGACGCCTTGCTCCTCGTGCTCGACGCGCTTTCCGTCAAGGTGGGACTCGTTCCGGCCAGCGTTCGCGACGCCGCCGGGAAGCTTGAGCTCGTCCTCTCTGGCCCGGAATCGGCCCACCACGGCGAGGCCTCCGAAGAGGCTCGCGCGGGCGACAGGTCGACGGTCGAGGATTGGTCGATCCCTCCGGCGGTGGCTGGTCGTATACCGACGCCGCCCTCGACTGAGGACAATATCGCGGTCGTGGTAGACGACGATCTCATCGTCGGCGACGTGAATGATGCAGTCCCAACGCCAGCACCGCCGACGCCCGGCGATGCCGGCCTCCAGGATCCGCAGGGTTCGCTGCCGCGCTTCGAGATGGACGACAAGTAAGCCGGCGCAGAAGGGATCCGCGGGTCTCAGGCCGACAGCGCCAACATTCGCTCGATCGGCCTGCGCGCGCGATCGAGGAGGTCCGGTGGCATTTCGACCCGGGGCGAGAGATCCCGCAGGGCCAAGTACACCTTCTCCATCGTGTTTCTCTTCATGTGTGGGCACTCGTTGCACGCACAGTTCGAATCGGGCGGTGCTGCGATGAACTCCTTGCTGGGCGCGGCTTTGCGCATCGCGTGCAGGATGCCGCTCTCAGTAACGACGATGAACGCGGGAGCTCCGCTCGTCTGCACATATTTGAGCAGCGCGTGCGTCGAACCGACCATGTCGGCCATGGCAAGGACCGGCTCCTCGCATTCCGGGTGGGCGATGACGCGGGCATGGGCGTAGCGCTCTTTGAGCCCGACGAGCTTCCGCACGCTGAACGTCTCGTGAACGATGCAGCTCCCCGGCCATAAGACCATAGCTCGGCCCGTCTTCTTCTCGAGGAATCTCCCGAGGTTCTTGTCGGGGCCAAACAGGATGGTCTTGTCGGACGGAATGGTGCGAACGATCTTCTCGGCGTTCGACGAGGTTACGATCACGTCCGAAAGCGCCTTCACCTCCGCGGTGCAGTTGATGTAGCTGACGACGAAAGCGCCCGGATAACGAGCGATCCAAGCGGCAAATCGGTCAGCGGGGCAGCCGCTCGCGAGCGAGCACCCCGCTTCGAGATCGGGCAGGACGACTGTGCGACCCGGGTTGAGAATCTTGGCCGTCTCGGCCATGAAGTGCACTCCAGCAAAACAGATGACATCGGCGCTGGTGCGCGCCGCCGCTTGCGCGAGCTGGAGGGAATCCCCGACGACGTCGGCCACGTCTTGGATCTCGCTGTCCTGGTAGAAGTGAGCGAGCAGGACAGCGTTCCGCTCTCGCTTGAGGCGTGCAATCGCGTCCTCCAGGGCAGGCGGGATTGGAGTGTCACCGGTGGCCATCGCAGGGAAGCTAGGACGGCAGGGACCACGGATCCAGAAGGCCGGTGTCTTTCGGCCGATCCCTTTGCGATCCCGGTGGCGAGCGCCCTCGCCTACGGGAAGTAGGCTCCGGGCGACTCGCCGCCGGGCTCGCTCGGTTTCGGCCGAAATACACCGGCCTTCTCGGCGAAAACCCTCGCGATAGGCTCCAGGCGGCTCGCCGTCGGGCTCGCTCGGAATACACCGCGATAGGCTCCGGGCGGCTCGCCGTCGGGCTCGCTCGGTTTCGCCGGAAATACGCCTCCCTTCTAGAGTTTTCCGAGCAGCTTCTGCGCGACCCGCGCGCCGAGCTTGTCGGACATCAAACCTTCGACCAGACCGTGTAGGCTCCGCCGCTCCTGTTCGCGATCAAACCGAAAGCGAATCCCCATTCCGGCGGGGTGTTCCTCCGTGGCCGTTGCCGGAGTGACGGTCCACATGACCTGTCCTCGAAGTTCGATCGCGCCGTCGCGTCCGGGAATGGACAGCAAGAATACGAACTCGGTTCCGATGTCGAGGGGCTTGTCGGTTTGAATGAACGTGCCCCCCTTGGAGATATTCTTGGCGTAATCGGCAAAGAACGTATTTACCCGTTTGTAGTCCACCCTCAGCGTGATGACGTGCCTCGGGGACGAACGCCGATCGGCAAACTCATCGTCATCAGGGACCATTGGCGAAGAACGTAGCATTCGTGAACGAATTTCTGCACGAAGGCGTTCAAAACCATGAGCCCCAGTCGCGCCAGGCCGGCCCCCCGAGCGCCCGTCCCCCGCAGGTCGGGCGCAGGTCGGGGGAGAGGCGGGAGGATCTGATGCATGCAGGGCCGATGAGCCCCTCCGGGCGCTGGCCCCAGCTCGGCCGGGCAGACGCCGCACCCGGTGACGAGGCCTGGTCCGCGCGGACGATGCCGCCGGGAACCAGGACGAGTGCGCCTACAATCCAGGTAGGTGTGAGTGCCTTTCGTATCCATCGGTTCATGGTGTCTTCTTCGACCTCCGGCCAGAACGAAGTACGAGAGCCTGGGATCCATCCGGCGGCGCGAGTAAAGAACCGTAAACTTCACGTTTTCGTCCACGATTGACGCGAGATGTCCCTAATTCGAGACGCCCACGGAACTCTATGCCTCGGTGGTGTCGACCTCACGGCCGTGCTCCGCGAAGCGGCAAGCCCCACCTACGCGTACGACCTCGACGCCATGGCCGGGGAGGCTCGAAGCCTCGAGGCGGCCTTCGAGGGCGCGCCGCACCTCGTGGCCTACGCGGTGAAGGCCAATACTGCGGGCGCCGTCGTGCGTACGCTCGCGGCGGCGGGGTGCGGGGCCGACATCGTGAGCCGAGCCGAACTGCGCGTCGCCTTGGCGTGCGGCGTGGATCCAGACCACATCGTTTTTAGCGGCGTGGCCAAAGAAGACGTCGAAATCGAAGAGGCCGTCGCGGCGGGGGACCGCGGCGTCGCTGCGATCCAGTTGGAGAGCGTGGAGGAAGTCTCCCGCGTCGCAGCGCGGGCAAGAGCGCTTGGCCGGAAGGCTCGGGTTGGCGTCCGCATCAATCCGGGCATCGATCTAGAGGGCGCCACTCACGCGCACATCGCGACAGGTCACGACACGGCCAAGTTCGGTGTCGCGGGTGCGGACGTCCTCAGGGCGGTGGACTTGATCGAATCGTCGCCGGACCTCGTGCTGGCTGGACTGGGCTGCCATGCGGGCTCCCAGTTCACGACGCTCGAACCGTACCTCGCGGCCGCGCGCGTGGTGTTCGATCTCGTTCGCGATCTCCGGGCCGACGGGCGCTTGCGTTCGCTCTCGTTCGTCGATTCGGGTGGAGGCTTTGGAGTGGACTACGGGGGCGGATGCGGCGTGTCCCCGGCCGACTTCGTGCGCGCGTCTCGGGCGGAGCAGCGCGCGCGCAACCTCGGGGATCTGCAGCTTACGATCGAACCGGGACGCTCCCTCGTGGCGCCCCACGGCGTTCTTCTCGCACGCGTCATTCAGTCGAAGATCGGGGCGACGCGCCGTTGGTTGATGATCGACGCGGGGATGAACGACCTGATTCGACCGGCCCTCTATCAAGCTCACCATCCCATCGTCGCGGTGACACAGGCGCCGGGCGAGCTGCTGGTCCCGTGGCGTGTCGTCGGTCCGGTCTGCGAGAGCAGCGACGACTTCGGGGCGCACGATCTGGGCCGCGACGCTCCGAGCGCGGTTGCGATCCTCGGCGCGGGGGCCTACGGCTACACGATGGCGAGCGTCTACAACGGCCGCCAGCTCCCCGCCGAAGTCTTCGTCCGCGCAGGCAAGTCCGTCGGCAAGACAGCGCGGCGCAGCGTCGAGTCCTGGGTGCGGGAGCGCTCCCAAGCCGGGCTTTGACCGGGGAGCCCCGCGTTGCCGAGCCGAAGGCCTCCGTGTTGGTCGCGAGGTAGGCTAGATAGGGGACCATGGAGCCCACCCGGAGGTCCGACCTGGCAACGACACTCGGAGATCCGAGCGCGCTCGGGCGACCTCTTTGCGTGGACCTGGACGGGACCCTCGTCACGACGGATACGCTCGCCGAAAGCGTCATGGCCCTGCTCCACCGGGCTCCGTGGGCGATTCTTCCGCTGCTCGGGCGGATCGCTCGTCCGGAGCGATTCAAGGCTTTCGTGGCGAGCCGCGTGAAGCTTGATCCGGGGAAACTCCCGTACCGCCACGATCTGGTGAGCGCGCTGCGCGCGTCCCGCGAAAAGGGGCGCACGCTGGTCTTGGCCACGGCGGCTCACCGCAGCATCGCGGACGGAGTCGCGGCCTACCTCGGTGTCTTCGACGTCGTCCACGCTAGCGACGAGTCTCGGAATCTCAAGTCGACGAGCAAGCGCGACGCACTCGTGGCCGCGTACGGCTCGCGGGGATTCGACTACGTGGGAGATTCGGCGGCCGACACCGCGGTCTTCGGCGCCGCCGAACAGGGAGTTCTCGTCGGGGCGTCGCATTCCGCCGTCCGAGCGTCTCGCACCGCCCGAAATGTCACGGTGGTCTCACGCAAGCCGAGCGTCCTGCGCGCTGCACTCAAGGAGCTGCGTCCGCATCAGTGGTCGAAGAACGCGCTGGTCGTATTGCCCCCGCTTCTAGCCCCCGGCGCAGTGACGCTCGCCACGGCCGGTCGTGCGGCCGCGGCCTTCGTGGCCTTCTCGCTCTGCGCCTCGGCCGGGTACGTGATCAATGACCTCATCGACATCGAAGCCGACCGCGTCCACCGGACCAAGCGCGCGCGCCCTCTCGCGTCGGGCGACCTTCCCATCTTGGTTGCGCCATTCATGATCCTCGGGCTCCTGGCGGCGAGTTTCGGTCTGGCCGGGGGAGTCTTGTCGGCCGGCTTCGTGGCGATGCTCGGCGCGTATTTTGTCGCCACTATTTCCTATTCGCTCGTCTTGAAGCGGCTCCTTCTGCTGGACGTGCTGGTGCTCGCCGGTCTCTATACGCATCGGATTCTCGCGGGCGGGGTGGCGACGGGCGTGCCTGTGAGCGGCTGGCTTCTCGGGTTTGCGATGTTCCTGTTTACGAGTCTCGCGTTTGCGAAGCGCTACGTGGAGCTTCGCTCCGCCACGACGGACGACAAGGTCAAGAGCCGCGGGTATGTCCGGCAGGATATCGACATGGTGAACAGCATGGGCGTCGCGAGCGGCTACATCGCTGCGCTCGTGTTCATGCTCTACGTCGAGAGCTCTGCCGTCCGGGACATCTACAGGCTGCCCATGCTTCTATGGCTCGTCTTGCCCATCCTTCTCTATTGGCTGGGGCGTATCTGGCTTCTCGCCGGACGGGGTCAGATGCAAGACGACCCGGTGCGATTCGCGATCAAGGACGGGCAGAGCCGTGGGTGCGCGGTGCTCATCGCGCTCATCATGGGGATAGCGAGGTTTGCGTCGCACGGGAGGTGAGTCAGTCTTTCGGAGACTGTTCTCCGTCGCCTTTTCTCGCGGTCCCGCGGGGGCCGCGGCGTGCCGAGTACCTACTTGGAGAGCTCGCGCTTGCCCATCTTGGAATCGAGGTACCAAATGCCCCCGCCCTGTTCGCCCACCGCGTGGAGCTGATCGACCGTCTGCCCCACGTTGGATTCCTCCTCCACCTGCTCAGTCACGTACCATTGCAACGTGATCTCGCTCGCGTAGTCCTTCTCGGCACGCGACAGCTCGAACAATGCCGCGATGGAGGCGGTGTTGCTCTTTTCGTGTTCGAGGATCTTCTCGAAGACCTGAGTCACCGTACCGAACTCCGCCGGCGGCGCTGCGATGGGACCCAGCTCCAGTCGCCCTCCTCGATCCAAGAGGAACGCGACGAGCTTCATGGCATGGGCGGTCTCTTCCTGGGCTTGAACGTTCAGCCAATGGGCGAACCCGCGGAAGCTCTTGCTTTCGCAGTGGGCGCTCATCGCGAGGTAGAGCTGCGCAGAATACTGTTCTAAGTTGATCTGACTATTGATGGCGTCCTGAATTGTCTTGCTGATCATGCGTCGCTCCAACAGGAGGGATGAGACGCGGTCACGCTAGCACACGCGTCCGGGACCTTGTCGCTGGTAAGCCCCCAAAATCCGCGGACGTGCGGGAGGGAGGCCGCTGTCCGCCTCAAGTCATATAAGCCGAATTGATTTCCACGTACCCCGGGCCGAGGTCGCAGCCCCAGACCTTTGCAGAGTAGTGCCCATCGCCGATGCGCACGGAAATGGGTACTCGCGTGCTCGACTTGATGCGCTGCGCGAGCGCGTCGAGGTTCGCAGTCACGGTTTCGCAGCGGTGGAATACGACGTCGCCCATGACCTCGATGACGAGTTCAGTGCGCGGGATCGACTCGATCTGCATCCGAACGTCGGGTTTTCCGATGGCCGCGACGATGCGTCCCCAATTCGGATCTCCGCCGTGGATGGCGGTCTTCACGAGCGGGGAATTGATGACCTTCTTGGCCAGGATCTTGGCATCTTCGGCGCACGTGTCGACATGAACCGTGCACTCGATGAGCTTCGTCGATCCCTCGGACTGCGCGACGATGTCCCGTGCGAGTTTGAGCGACATGCACCGTACGGCGTCGACGAAGTCCGCACGCAGGACCGCGTCGAGCGGTACCTGGCGTGTCGAAAAGAGCATCAGACTATCGCTCGTGCTCGTGTCCGAGTCGACGCTGATGGCGTGAAACGTTCGGTCCGCGGCCTCGACCAACACCGCCTTGAGGCTGGCGGCGTCCATGTCGGCATTCGTGAAGAAATAGACGAGCATCGTCGCCATGTTCGGCTCGATCATCCCAGCGCCCTTGGCCATCGCGCACACGACCAGGTCTCCGATGCGCACCGAGCAGACCTTGGGTCCGCGATCGGTGGTCAGAATGGCGCGCGCGGGCTCATCCAAGGCTTGCGGGCGCAGTCTCCGCGACAGGCCCGAGATGGCCCTCTCGAGCCTGTCCATCGGCAGGGGAACCCCGATGACACCGGTACACGAGATGACCACGTCGTTCGGATCGGCTCCAAACTCGGCCCCCAGCCACCGAGCCAGCGTGCGCGTATCGTCGTCGCTGGTCGGCGAGAACACGTTCGCGTTCTTGCTGACAACAGCGAGGAGCTGGGCGTGTCCGTCGGCCAGAACCCTGCGGTCGTGGACGACGGCAGCGCCCGGACAGAGACTCTTGGTGAAGATTCCTACGGCCTCCGCGCGCTCCTGCCATCGGACGACCGCTAGGTCGAGCGTTCCCGCGTGTTTGATGCCCGCCGACGTCGCCACTGCGAGCACGCCCAGCGGCTGGTGCACGAGCGTCGGCTCGAGCGCGACGTCGCGGCCCGCACTGCGTGACGCAAAGGACACGACGTCGTCCGAAGGATCTGCCGACGACGCGATCTCCAGGGTTGCGTTCCAGTCGCTCCAAACCGTCTGCTTCATGGCACGTCCTCGAGCGGCTCGGGTCGCGGCGGTCCATGGGCCGGACTTGCGCGCGCGGCCGGCGCCGCAGTCCGTGAGTGACCGTCAGATGTCCTTCTGATCCCGCACGCGCGCGGCCTTGCCAGCCAACTCGCGAAGGTAGAAGAGGCGCGCTCGCCTCACGACGCCCCTGCTGACGAGCTCCACCTTCTCGATTCTCGGCGAATGCGAGAGGAACACACGTTCCACTCCCACGTTGAAGCTTATCTTGCGTACTGTGAACGTGCTGCGCGCCCCGGCGCGATGGCGCTTTAACACGACGCCCTGAAAAACCTGCGTCCGCTCCTTGTCGCCCTCGACGATCCGATAGTGGACGCGCACGGTATCGCCCACGCGAAAGTCGGGCAGGTCGGTGCGCAGGAACTTGGACTCAATCTCGGCGAGCTTCGGGGAGATATTCATGGAATCAAACTCCCATCCGCGCGTACCGCACGAAGCCGCACGGACCGGTCGATGCGAGGGGGCGCCTTAAAGCACGCGAGGTCCACTCTGTCAATGTAGTCGAATCGCGATTGGGGTGAGCGCGGCCGCTCGCCCCATGCGCCCCCACGCGGTAGGAGCTTGACGCCTGCTCGATTGCGCCTACGCTGCGGCCCTCGATTTCCGCAGACCTTGCGGTGCCCGAGAAGGCTTCCTTCTCCTGTCCCTGTCGCTTCGTGGACGGCGTGCACCAACGGGGATTTTCTGCAATGACCGCCGCGCGAGCGAACAGGAGCGCAGTTTCCCATGAACACTAGGCCCGGAGTCCTCGGCCGAAAGATCGGCTGCACACAGGTATTTGAACCCGACGGGAGCGTGACGCGCGTCACTGTCCTCCAGGCCGGCCCGGTGGTCGTGGTCGGCAAGCGAACGCCCGAGAAGGATGGGTACACGGCGCTCGTGCTCGGCCTCGAGGATCGCGATGAGAAGCACACGACGAGGCCGCAGGCGGGTTACTTCAAGAAGGCTGGCGTCACGGCAAAGCGGTTCGTTCAGGAATTGCGCTGCGAGCCCGCGTTTGCCGCCAAATGGGACGTCGGTAGTACGCTGAAGCTCGACGAGGTGTTTCAAGTGGGCGAACGAGTCGACGCCCGCGGAACAACGAGAGGGCGCGGGTTCACGGGCGTCGTGCGGCGCTGGGGCTTCGCCGGCGGTGTGACGACTCACGGAACCCACGAATATCGCCGTCATCCCGGGTCGATCGGCACGAACATGACGCCAGGGCGCACGCTGCCGAACTTGCGAATGGGAGGCCAGTACGGCAACGAGACCGTCTCGACGCTGAACATCCGGGTGGCGCGCATCGACTCCGAGGAGCACTTGCTATTTTTGGAAGGCGGAGTGCCTGGGGCCAAAAACGGAATCTTGCTAGTCCGCCAGACGGTCAAGGCGAAGAAGAAGTCGCCGGCGAAGGCCTAAGGAAATCCGGGTTCGAAAAGCGGGCTCCGGCGCCTCCTGCGTTCCGGTGGCGCGAAGGCAGTGGTGGGGTAATGCTGTAAGCTCGGCGTATTCGCCGACGGGGGGGGTGCTGCCATGCGTTCGCGCAAGAACCCATACGCCAAGCCCGATCGATTCACTCGCGCCGCCAAGGCGGCGGGCTTTCCCGCGCGCAGTGTGTTCAAGCTCGAGGAGATCGACCGAAGGGTGGGGCTGCTTCGTCAAGGCATGCGAGTGCTCGACCTAGGGGCCGCGCCGGGCAGCTGGTCGATGTACGCTTCGCAGCGCATCGGCGCGGCAGGCAAGCTCCTGGCTGTCGATCTGAATCCGCTGACGGCAAACCTGCCACGAAACGCGAGTTTTGAACAAGGCGACGCCCTTGCTATCGGCGACGAGCCTCTGGCGCGGTTCGGTCCATACGATGTCGTTCTGAGCGACATGGCCCCCAACACGACGGGGAGCCGTGTGACCGACCAGACCCGCAGTTTCGAGCTTTTCATGCGGGCGTTGGCCGTCGCTACGTCTCAGTCGGTGGTCGGGGGTTCTTTCGTGGGCAAGATCTTCATGAGTGACGACCTGCTGGAAGCGAGGCAAGAGGTGAGGCGCCACTATGACACCGAGCGGCTCATTCGACCCGAGGGGACGCGCGCGGAGAGCATGGAGATATTCTTGCTTGGCATAGGCAGGCGGCCATGAGCGGTGACGACGTAGTTGCGACGATGCCCTCGGTGCAACTCTTCGCCGGGCGCTTCGTCGTCGAGCGCGAGGTCGGTCGGGGCGCCGTGGGGATCGTCTATCGAGCGTACGATCATGTGAGCGGCCAGACGGTAGCCCTCAAGGTGATTGCGTCGGACGGGGTCGATGCGGGCGAGGAAGCGCGATTCCGAAGGGAGGGTCGCGTCCTTGCCGGACTTCATCACCCGGGGATCGTGCGCGTCGTCGCATTTGGTCAGCTCGAGGAGCGCAGACCCTACGTGGCGATGGAGTGGCTCGACGGAGAGAATCTTGCCGCGCGCCAGGAGCGGGCGCCCCTGTCCATCGGGCAGAGTCTGCGGATCGCCGCCGACATCTGCGACGCGCTCGGAGCGGCTCACGGCGCGGGCATCGTGCATCGCGACGTCAAGCCGTCGAACATCATCCTGGCTCGAACGACCTCGTCGGGGGACGCGGGCTTCACGGTCAAATTGGTCGATTTCGGGGTGGCCGCGGCGCGAGACGCCAAGCTCACGCAGACCGGGACGATCATCGGGACGCCCGCCTACATGGCGCCCGAGCAAGCGCGCGGCGACGAGGAAGTCGATGCGCGCGCGGACCTCTATTCGCTCGGAGCCACGCTGTTTGAACTCCTCGTCGGCCGACCTCCGCACTTCGGCCCGACGCCAGTCGCAATCCTCGCGCGGCTTGTCACGACGCCGGCGCCGCGCCTGGGCGAAGTGTTCTCGGACGTTTCTCCCGCCCTCGACGAGCTTGTGGCGAGCCTGCTGGCGCTCGATCCCGCCGATCGGCCGGCGTCCACTGTCGACGTCGCGGCCCGCCTGCGGGCGATTGCAGCGGAGTTCGACGTCGAGTCAGCCCCGCCGCTGACGCCGACCGTGGCGCGCGACACGGTGCCGCTCAGCCTCGCCATGACCAAGTCGGACGGCGGTCTGCGCCTTGTCACGACGATCGTGGCGACGCGCGTTCCGAAGGGTCCCTCCCGCACGCGGATTTTGACTCATTTGCGAGCCCGAGGCGCGGATGCTACCGAGCTCGGAGGCAACGCGATTGTGGCCTATCTAGGGGTTCGCAAAGCGGTGGGAGACGAAGCGTCTCGGGCCCTCGACCTCGGTCTGCGGATCGCCAAGCTAGGGGCCGCCGTCGGCGTCGCCAGCGGCCGGACTCGTATCGAATACACGCGCCCGACGGGCGAGGTCGTCGACAGGGCGGCGGCCCTGGCGCGCGATGCCGCCGTTGGCCAGGTCCTGGCGGATGCGACCACGACAGAGCTTGCCCGCGGCCGTTTTGAGATCGGCGGGCGCGCCGACGGACGGGCGGTCGTCGGGTCCGTGGCCTTCGCACGCCGCGAAACCGGTGCCGGTATTCCGTTCGTCGGCCGTGACGCGGAGCTCTTGCAGATCGTCAGCGCGTTCGAGCGCTGCGTCGAGGACCGATCGTCCATCCTAGTCACGATAACGGGAGCCCCCGGAATCGGAAAGACTAGGCTTCGATCCGAAGCTCTCGCGGCGATCGCCCGACACGCCATCCGGCCTCGCGTTCTCTCGGCTCGGTGCGAGGCCTTCGCTCACCGTCACGCTTTGGGAGTCTTGGGCGATTTAGCCCGCGGGCTGACCGGTGTTGCCAAGGGCGCCACCCTTCAGGAAGCGCTCGATGCAACCGACGTGCTCATCGCGACCTGCGAGATTCCCTGCTCCGAAGCGGCGCGCGGTCTCGTCGCGCGTCTCGTGGCCAATGAGCCGCTCCCGAAGGTCGACGACGAAAGGGGCGCGCGCGACGCGCTCTGGCTCGCGCTGACGGACCTGGCGATCGGCCTCTCTCAGGTCCAACCGCTCGTCCTGGTCATCGAAGATGCGCAATGGGCGGATTCGGAGGGTCTGTCGTGGCTCGATCACCTGCTCGGTCGCGCGACGGGCCATCGGGTGTTCCTCGTTGTCGACGCGCGACCGTCTCTCTGGCGCCACGCTCCGGCGCTCTTCGAAGGGCGCGACCACGTGCGCATCGAGCTGAGGCCTCTGTCCCGCAAGTATGCGCGCGCCATGGCGATGTCGGTGCTCGCCGAGGCTGCCGCGCCGGCGCGCGTCGAATCGCTCGCCGAGGACATCGCGTCGCAATCGGGGGGACTCCCGCTGTTCGCCGAGGAGCTTGCACGCCTCGCAGCGGCGGGTCGCGACACCACGGGTGCGCCGACGATCGAAGCGGCCATGCAGGTCAACCTCGATGCCCTCGAGGACACGAGTCGCAACTGCGCAGTCATGCTCTCGGTCTTTGGTCAGATGGGATGGGAAGCCGGGTTGACCGCTCTGGGAGTTTGGGAGGTACCCGAGGCAATCCGCGACCTAGCGGCCGCCGAGATCGTGGTCGAGCAGCCGCATCCGCGCTTCGCGGGGACCCGCGAGGTCGCCTTCAAACATGCGCTCATGAGAGAAGTCGCGTACGCGTCCATGGGGGAGGACTCGCTGCGGGACGCGCACGCACGGGCCGGTCGGTGGCTCGCCCGGATGGGCGAGGACGACGCGATCGTGGCGCGCCACCTGGAGCTCGGCGGCGATGGCGAGGCTGCGGCGGAGTTCCTGGAAAAGGCGGGGCAGCGGGCGCTCGCGGCTCATGCGCTTCCCGAGGCCGTGTCCCTGTTCGAGCGCGCCCTCGCGTTCGCTGAGGATCGGGCGACTCAGTTTTCACGGGCCGTGCTCTTGGAAGAGGCGTGGTCTCGACTCGACGCGCGCGCGGGGGAGCGGGAGGCCGCCGTGCGTGCGATGGAAGACGCGATCGAAGACGAACCGAGCTCTATACGAGCTCGCGGGGCTCGCGCCCGCTACGAAGACGCATGCGGGGGCGACGAGGGCACGAGCGAGCGCTTGGACCAGGTACGACGGGAGGCAGCTCGGGCCGGTCTCGCGGACGAAGAAGCGCGCTGCGCGGCCTCTCTGGCCGTGCGGTGTGCACACGGTGGCGAGCTGTCCAAGGCCGCGGACGTGGCCGATTCGCTCTTGACGTTGTCTCAGCGACACAACATGGCGGGGGCCGAGGTCGACGCGTGGCAGTCGCTGGCTATGGTGCGACAGGCGCAAGGAGAAGTCGGGGCCGCCCTCGAGGCACGACGGTGCGCCGCGCGGACGGCCAGTGCCGCCGGGCTCAAGGCGCGCGAGGCGATGCTCACCATCAACGTTGGCTTCGCACTCACGACCTTGGGAGCGGCGGGAGAAGCTCGCCTGTCCATCGAAAGCGGCATCGCGCTCGCCCAGGCCATCGGGTCTCCGGGGATTGCCCGTCATGGAAAAATGAATCTTCTTTGTTGGGCTGCGACGTTCGGGCCCGATCCGTCCCTCAACGATGCGCTCGCGGAGCCTCGAACGGCTGCGGAGGCTGCTCTCTCTGGGAGTTGGGTTCCGCATGACCGCGCAACGCTGGGAGTACTCTTTTACCGTGGCATGGAGATGCTGCGCGGATCGGGGAACGAGGCCGGCGCTGCGATCTTGCTCAGGATCGCTGCGACTGGATATCGCGCGACCAAGATGCTTGACGTGCTGCCGGTCGCACTCGGGATTTGGGGGGATGCGGAGCGGCGGTGCGGTCGCGTGGACCAGGCACGTCGGCTTGCGGCTGAGGCGGCGACTCTGCTCGATCACGGCTCGCCGAGCCTGCTCAACGAGGTGCCTGTCTTCCTGGCATTGCACGACGCGTGCGCGGACCTGGGGCTCCTCGACGAGGCGCGCGACGCCATTGCCAAGGGGATCCCACGCCTGGTGACCCGGGTCCGTGGACTGTCAGGCACGGCCTACACTCATCTTTTTCTGACCGAGGTTCCATCGAACGCGGCCTTTCTCGCGGCCGCCGAGGCCTATGGCGTCGTGCCCGGCGATCTCGAGGGCGCCTTGTCGGTCGGTCCGACAGGGCCGTAGGAGGGCGTGGTGCCGACCTCATCGCGCAAACGCACAAAGACAAATCCTGATACAGTGCGCGTCCCGATGAGAACGACGATCGCCGCAGTGCTGCTCGCCTCGTTCGCCTTGGCGTGCGACGAGCACAAATACGACAGGTACCTGACCGCGGACTCCGCGCCATCGCCGTCGGCGATGGCCAGCGCTGTCGCCGCCGTGATCGCGTCGACACCGCCTTCGACGACAGTGCCATTCAAGAAGCGGTTGGCAACCGAGTGCAAACCGCACCCGACGGAGATCGATTTCACAGACAATGCCGATCTCGAAAAGGAAGTGCGGCGCAAGCTGGCGAAAGACACCGGACCCATCACGCCGAGCGACCTATCGCAGATCAAGTCCATCAACCTCGTCAACGCGAAGATGCACCAGGTCGATCCGTGCATTTTCCCGATGTTCACGTCGCTCAAGGACCTCTTTCTCGGGTCCGGCGAATACGACGATCTGACACCGATTCAAAAGCTTACGACCCTCGAGGCCCTCCGGATTTCGTTCAGCGTCGTGCGAGACCTGAGGCCGATTGAGGGGCTCAAACGGCTCGACCGGCTCGACATCTCCCATACGCTGGTGGGCGATGACCAGCTCAAGCCCGTTGCGTCACTCGTGAACCTCACGGAGTTGATGCTGGACGAAGACGCGATCACAGATTTGACGCCGGTCGCGAACCTCAAGAAGCTTGAACGCTTGAGCATCAAGAAGACCGCGGTCAAAGACCTCACGCCGCTCGCTGCGCTTCGATCGCTCAAGTTCCTCTACATTGCGGACACACCCGTATCCGACATCACGCCCGTGCAGCCGCTCATATCCGGTGGGTTGAAACTCGTACAAAACTAGCTAGCCCGGGTCCGCTTTCGTCCCGTGCGCTCTACCGGCGATCGAGAGCGGCGATCTGAATGAGATTGCCGCACGTGTCGTCCAGCATGGCGATAGTTGAGCCGGTGACCTTGCTGGGCGGCATGGTGAACTTCACTCCCAGGCCCTTGAGGCGGTCGTATTCGGACTGCACGTCGTTGACGAAGAACATCGCCGCTGGCTGGCTCTGCTGATACCTCGCTTGCTGGTAGGCGCGCGCCGCCGGGTTGGCGTTGGCTTCGAGCTGTAGCTCCGGGCCATCGGGTGCTTCGGGCGAGGAGACGGTCAGCCACCGATAGCCCCCGTTGGAAAAGTCTGCCTTTTTCGTGAAGCCCAGCACTTCGCTGTAGAACCGCAGCGCCTTCGCCTGGTCGTCCACGTGGATGGTCATGATCTGGATCTTCATATTCGTCCTCCTGGGAGTTGACGTTTCAACCGGTGGGAACGTGACCACGGTCGTGTCACGATACGTGCCCCTGGTCCGTCCACCACGTGACGAACGAGAGGAGCTGAATGTGACAGACGCGTCCCTGAGCGCGCGATTCGAGGAGAACCGGCCCCGTCTGCGTGCGGTCGCGTACCGCCTGCTGGGCTCGACGAGTGACACCGAAGACGCCGTGCAGGAGACGTGGCTGCGGGTCACGCGGGCCGACGCAGGCGCGGTCGACAACCTCGGTGGCTGGCTCACGACGGTGGTTACGCGCGTGTGCCTCGACATGCTCCGGGCGCGGAAGACGCGCGAGAACGCGTCGCCCGCGCTGGTCGCTGAGGGCGGGGCGGCGGCATCCGAGCCGACCGATCCAGAGCGCGAGGTCCTGCTCGCCGACGCCGTGGGCTCCGCCATGATGGTCGTACTCGACACGCTGAGCCCTCCCGAACGCGTCGCCTTCGTGCTACGCGACCTGTTTGCGCTCTCGTTCGAGGACATCGGCGCTATCGTGGGCCGGTCGGCGGAGGCGACGCGGCAGCTCGCGAGCCGCGCGCGAAGGCGCGTGCAGCGGGCGGGAGAGAGGGAGGAGGAGCTCCCGTCCCAACGCGAAGTCGCCGAGGCCTTCATGGCCGCTTCGCGCGACGGCAATCTTGAGGCGGTCCTCGCGGTGCTCGATCCCGAGGTCATCCTGCGCGTCGACCCCGCCGCCGTGAGGGCCGCCGCCGCAAACGCAGCGAAGGGCGCGCCGCGCCTCGTCCCCGAAGTGCGGGGCGCTGCCGACGTCGCTCGTGTCTTCCTCGGTAGTGCTCAGGTCGCGCGGCCCGCGCTCGTCGATGGCACACCTGGCGCCGCGTGGGCGCCCGGTGGCCACCCGCGCGCCGTCTGGGCCTTCAACGTTGAGCAAGGCCGGATCGTCGAAGTAAACTTCATGGTCGATCCGAAGACGATCGCGCGGCTCGAAGTGTTGCTTGTCGACTGAGCGCGAGCGGGCCGAATGGTTCGAATCCACTTGTTGGCGCTGACGACTCTGAAGATGCTTCGCTGGGGTCTCGTGCTTGTGAGGCGGTTCGGGGATCGAGCGGAGAGGTGACCCCGTCGAGCGGAGAGGTGACCCCGTCGAGCGGAGAGGTGACCCCGTCGAGCGGAGAGGTGACTCCGTCGAGCGGAGAGGTGACCCCGTCGAGCGGAGCGGTGACTCCGTCGAGCGGAGCGGTGACTCCGTCGAGCGGAGCGGTGACCCCGTCGAGCGGAGCGGTGACCCCGTCGAGCGGAGAGGTGACCCCGTCGAGCGGAGCGGTGACCCCGTCGAGCGGAGCGGTGACCCCGTCAATCTGAGTCGTGGCCCGAATCGATGGAAGCGCTTGCTCGTCCGCGTCGTCGCGCGGGCGCGTGTGCGTGCGCGCCTCGGCGTTCGCCGGACGCCCTCACGGCAAGAAGCTGGCCCTCATCGCGTCGAGCAGGGGACTTTGCTGTCCCGAAGGCGCCGAGGCCACGTAGCCCTCATGCCAGTCAGCCTATCCTGAAGTGCCCTTCGTACGACGGCTGTCAAAAAATCTGGCCATCGTGTTCCATGCCCCCCGGCCGGGCTTCGTCAGACTTGCGCGCCGTACTGGTAAGACCAATGTTTGCGGGGGAGGTTTCTCATGAGGCCGATCCGAGTCGCCGCCATGGTGCTGAGCGTGCTCGCTGCTCCCGCATGCAATAGTGAGCGGTTGCAGGAGTGCGCCCGACTTACCGCGGCAATACAGCCTATCTACGGAGGAACCCCGAGCGCAGCGACGGTCGACCGCGTGGGCGGAGAGGTTTCGGCTATGAAGTTTCAGGACCAGCCGCTCGGGATCTATGCCCAGAACTACCAACAATCGCTCACGGTTCTCGCGAACACGCTGCGACTGAGGGACAGTCCGTCGCCCCCGGACGGTACCGACGACGTGATCAAGGAGAAGCTCAAGCAGGCGCGCATCGACCGCGAGGACATCCAACGGTATTGCCAACCCTGAGAGCGAGTAGGCGGCCGAAATGGGTTCGGGCGGGCAAGCGCCCGCGGTCACATACAACCGTTTATTGGCTCAGCTGAATCGTGCATCCGGGCGGGAATCGCGGTCCGAGGGTGAGCCTTGTTCCGCCCGAGCCCGCGTCAAGGTAGCATCCAACTCGCGAACCTCGGGCTAGAGCTCGCTCAAGGATGCTCTCGAAAGCCTTCCTCGGACTCTGCTGCGGCATGGCGCTTGGCTTTCCCGCCGCGTGCGGTTCGCGAACCGGGCTGCCCGAACAACCGCTGAATACCGATGGGGGGGGCGGGCGCGGAAAGGGGCCCACGGATGCGTGCGTACCGAACTGTGTATCCAAGTCCTGTGGCGCGAGCGACGGGTGTTTGGGTATCTGCCTTCAGGGGTCGTGTCCGTCGGAGTCGACCTGCGTCGACGGCCACTGCGCTTCCGCGCAATTGTGTCCCAATCCCAAGCCAGCCAATCAGGCTCTCATCCTCGACGGAAGCCAGTGCGTGACGGTCGCGCCGGCGGCCCTCAATGCCGCGTTGACCAGCACCGGGGACCTCACCGTCGAGGTGTGGTCGTTTTTTCCAACGGCCGCGAGCATTCCGACAGGTACTTCGAGCGCTGGCCCCTTCTCCATGATGGCCGCGAAGCCTATCGGCACATCCTGGGGAGATTCGTTCGGCGTGTACTTCCAGGCGGGCTGGGGCTTCGACTCGGTCGTGGGCAGTGCGCCGCTGGCCAACAGCTACGACGCGGTCACCGCGTTTGTGAATCCGCCGGTGGCCCGCTGGTTGCATATCGCACTGACTTTCTCGCGGGGGACCCAGATCATGACGATGGTCGTCTTCGATCCGTCCAGCGCTCAGCCGACCATCGCAACCCAGCCCGGCGATGCGATTGCCTACGACGGGAACCCATTGGTCATTGGGGCCGATATCGATACCGGGGCGCTCTCCTCCTTCTTCACCGGAGAGCTCGATGAGCTCTACGTCTGGAACGTCGTGCGAGATGCGACCGAAATAGCCAATGACCGCGAGAACTGCACTTTACCTACCGCCTCGGGGCTTGTCGGCTACTGGCCTTTCGATGGGGACTTCACGGACGCCAGCCACCACGGGGGCGACGGTGTGCCGTCGGATCCGCGCATTGCATTCGACCCGACTCCCGGCGTTCCGTTCTGAGCCGTGGTCGACCAGACGCGCGAAGGCGTTCGCCAAAGCTCCCGGGCGCGTTGACATCCAAACACGCCCGGTTCCCCCTCATGGACACGCGCGACCCGCGCTTCGTGCCCACCCGGCCCCGTCATGCCGGCCTTCCAGTCCGTGTTATCACGACCAAGCGCACCCAATGCCCAACCTCGACCTTCGTGACCCGATCGCTCGCGCCCTCGACGAGGCCATTGCAGGTCGGCGCGACAGCCTGATTGAACTGTTGACTCGCGGCTCTCGGCTCCCCGGTCCGCGTATGAACTCGGCGCTCGCCGACAGTTTCGCCATCGCTTGCCGCTCACGAGGGGCGGCAGCGGAGTCCGTGGCTGTTGCGCTGGCGTCCCTGTCCGTCGGCGAGGCGGCCGGCGCCACCGCCTACGAATTCCTTCCGGTGTGTGGACTGATTGCGCTCGGAACACGCGCTGGAACCGAACTCGGTGCGCGGACGCGGCTCGTGGCCGTGCTCCACAGCCACGCGGACGATACGCGCTATCGGGTGCGCGACGCGACCGTGATTGCCCTATCGCGGGCGGGGGCAACGGAGGGTGACTCCCTGCTCGCGGGCGTCGACGGATGGATGGAAGGCTACTTTCACGCGGCGACGGTTCTGCATGCGATGTCGAGCGACCCGTGGCTGTCGAATCTGGGAGACGTGACTTTGGTCGTAGAGCGCTTGGATCAGGCCTTCGAACTGGCGCGGACCGCCCCTCGAGCGGCGGCTCGATACCCGGGACACAAAGAGCTCGTCGGGGCCGTCTCGCGCGATCCTGCTGCGCTCGCCGCCCGCTTCGGCCGGCCGATATTCGCGCTCTTCGAGCGCTGGGCTAGGGTAGACCTCCCTCCGCTTCGCGCCGCCGTTGCAGACTTGGTCGGGTCCTCGAAGCTCGCGGGACGCTTCGGACAGGACATCGAGCGCGTACGGCGCGAACTCGACGCCAGCCTTCCGCCACCTCGCAATCCGGACCACGACGTGGGGCCGACGCGCCACCGAAGTCGCCGCTAGAAGTGGGGTGCTTTTCGCCGAGCCCTTCGCGATCCCGGCGTCGAGCGTCCTCGCCTACGGGAAGTAGGCTCCGGGCGACTCGCCGCCGGCCTCGCTCGGTCTCGGCGAAAATCACCCCACTTCTAGTGTCCCGTCTCTGAAGTGTCGTGACTCTTGGGACACTAGCCATCCGATCGGTGCACGCCCTATCCTTTGGGTTCAGTGGTGCATCGCTGACGCGCCGCCGCCCTTGCCTTTGTGGGCGGCCGACGGGGCGTCTGCCTTGGCTGCTTCGCCGAACTTGCCGGCTGCGTACGCCTGGGCCATCTGCGCGAGCGACACGATGGGGACTTCGGAGGCGTGACCTGCCTGTCCGAACTCCTTCATGCGGGCCTCACAGACCTGCTGCATCGCGGCGCGGGCGGGCGTGAGATATCCGCGCGGATCGAACTCCTCAGGCTTCTCGACGAACACCTTGCGAATGGCCCCCGTGATCGCGAGCCGATTGTCGGTGTCGACGTTGATCTTGCGCACGCCGGCCTTGATGCCGCGCTGGATCTCCTCGACCGGCACGCCGTAGGTCTCGCGAATCTTCCCGCCGTACTTGTTGATGGTGGCGACCAGGTCCTGCGGAACGGAGCTCGAACCGTGCATGACCAGGTGGCAGCTCGGAAGCTTCTTGTGGATCTCCTCGATGCGCGAAATGGCGAGCACGTCCCCCGTCGGCTTCTTCGTGAACTTGTAGGCCCCGTGGCTCGTTCCGATCGCGACGGCGAGAGCGTCGATGCCGGTGCGGTTCACGAAGTCGACAGCCTGCGACGGGTCCGTCAGAAGCTGCGACATCGAGAGCTTGCCCTCGGCTCCGTGCCCGTCTTCCTTGTCCCCCTGTCCGGTCTCGAGCGAGCCGAGGCAGCCGAGCTCCCCCTCGACCGAGACTCCGAACCGGTGCGCCACATTGACGACTTCGCGCGTCACCGCGACGTTGTACTCATAGCTCGCCGGGGTCTTCCCGTCCTCTTCGAGGGAACCGTCCATCATGACGCTCGTGAAGCCCATGCGGATGGCGCCGATGCACGTATCGGCGGCGTTGCCATGGTCCTGGTGCATCACGACTGGAATTTCGGGATAGAGCTCGGCCGCAGCCAACATCAGGTGCTGCAGAAAGAGGTCATTTGTAAACTTGCGCGCGCCGCGCGAGGCCTGGATGATGACGGGGCTACGAGTGGCCCTGGCCGCCTCCATGATGGCCTGGATCTGCTCCATGTCGTTGACGTTGAGAGCGCAGACCCCGTAGCCATGCTGGGCCGCGTGGTCGAGGAGGGGACGCATAGGAATGAGCGGCATGAAGGACCTCTTTTTTTGTCGAGCGGGGCCGAATCGTGTACGCGCGGCCAAAGCCCTGTCAAGGCCAAGGTGCGGACGAGATGGCAAGGAACGTCCGGGGGGCCGGGCCGACCCGTGATATCTCTCGCCACGGCGGCCCATGAGTTTCTATCATCGAGCCCCGTCTAATCGACTGAAAGGGCTTACCATGAACCTCATTCGTTCGAGACGACTCTCGCTCCGTCTTCTTGCGCTGCTCCCCCTTTCGAGCCTCGCGCTCTCGGCGGGGTGTGGCAAAGAATACGTCCGCGGCGCCGACGACCCGAGCGTGGATCGCGCCGCCATGAGCACGGGCCTCGACAAGGACGACATCGAGCGCGCGCTTCAAACCCTGCTCAATCAGTTGCGCGCAGCGCCCGTCGTCAATGAGTGGCGCATCAAGGCCGGCCAGAACGACCGACCGACCGTCGCCATCGCGCCGTTCGTCAACGAGACGACGGAGCACATCGATCCGCAGCTAAGCTCGATGTTGAGCGAGACCGAGACGTGGCTCGTCAACAGCGGCATCGCGCGCGTCATCAGCCAGGAGCGGCAAGGCGAGATGATCCGTCAGGTCGAGGGAGCTCAGCACCCAGTCTTCGATCCGAGGCACATTCCGCAGTACGGTAAGCAGCTCGGCGTGAAGTTCTTCATCACGGGCAAAGTGGGGGCGGCCGACGAACGGACTGAGGACGCCCGGCGAGTGCAGTATTTCCTATTCATGCAGGTGATCGACACGGAAACGAGCGAGATCCGCTGGCAAGAGAAGGCTTACGTCACGAAGGCCGTCCGGTAGGCGCTCGGCGCAGTCGCTCGTATGACGGACTCTACTCTCACACGCGCCGCGGCCGCGCTGCTCGCCGTCGTCGCGCTCGCGATGATCGAAGGCTGCGCGAGCCATTCCGATCATATGCTGCCCGTCCGGACTGCGCTCGATATGGGCCAACCGGGCCGCGCCGTGGAGCTTCTCAATCACGAGATGGACGTCCAGCGCGACACGGACATTCCCTCGGACCTCGGGAGCGACCACGCGCTCTTTCTGCTCGACCGAGGGTCGATTCAGCAGAGCGTCTCTCGGTTCGACAAGTCCAAGCGCGACCTCGAGACCGCCGACAAGGCGATCGACATGCTCGACCTGGCGCATGACGCGAAGGATACGATTGGCGAGTACGTCTTCTCCGGCTCGAGTGGGAAGTACCAAGCGCCGCCCTACGAGAAGCTCCTCGTCAACACGCTCGACATGCTGAACTACCTCGAGGTCCGCGATCTCAACGGAGCGCGCGTGGAAGCCCGGCGATTGGCCGTGATCGAGCGCTACGTGTCCGACGCGCTCCATGAGCGGACGAACGCAGTCCTCGGCCTCGGGGCCTTTCTCGCAGGGTTCACGTTCGAGAAGAGCGACGAGGTCGACGAGGCGCTCCGCTGGTACGACCAATCGCTCGAGTACACCGGCTTTCAGTCTCTCTCCGCGCCCGTGCGCGAGCTGCTCGCTCGCGGCAGCTATCGCTCGCCTCGGCTGACAGCTCTCGAGACCGCCGGAGCAAACTTGAACGCCGCGCCGCTCGCAGGCTCGGGTCAGGGTGATGTCGTCTTCGTCATCGGATACGGGCGCGTGCCGCCCAAGATCGCCAAGCGAATTCCGATCGGACTCGCGCTCACCCTGTTCGCCGACTCCCTTCAACCGCACGATATCGCGGCGGCCAATGCCCTCGCCGCGCAGGGTCTCGTCACCTGGGTCAATTATCCGACCTTGGGCCACGAGCAAGGCAGCTACGCCATCCCCGCGTGCGCCGTCGATGACCGGTACATTCAGCTCGAGGAAGCGGTCAACGTCACGAGCCAGGTCCAGGCGGAGTGGAAGAAGATCGAGGGCAAGGTCGTCGTGAGCGCGATCACGCGACTCATCGCTCGGTATGCGGCGGGAACTCTGGCGGGAGCCGCGGCGGGTCGGAACAGCTTGCTCGGTCTGGCGCTCTCGCTTGGCACCCAGGCGACCCTCACCGCGCTCGACACTCCCGACACGCGAAGTTGGGAAACGCTTCCGGCTCGAGTAGCCATCGCGCGCGTTCGCCTCCCCGCCGGTCGGCATCGAGTGCACATCGACGCGCGCGGCGTCCTGCGTGACGTGGATCTGTCGGTCGAAGATGGCGGCTGGTCGGTCGTGTCGCTGATGGGACTGCGCTGACGGCTCCCCTTCGGGCGGCGTGACTGAGGACGGGCAGGAGCTCGGGCCGTAGTATCCTTTTGGGGTGCTGCTCACAGACGCTCCTCTCACGTTCAGGGAATTCGTGACGCACGAAGAGGTCCCCCTCGCCACGATTTTTCGTGAAGTTCTCGCGTTCCTCGCAGGCAGGACCGACGCTGTCCTATTCGGCGCCCAAGCCGTCAACGCCTACTGCGAGCCGGAGCGCATGACGCACGACGTCGATGTGCTGGCTACGCGAGCCGCCGATCTCGCCGAACAACTGCGTGCCCTCCTCGCGGATCGACTGGGTATCGCCGTGCGCGTCCGCGAGGTCGGGGCCGGGTTGGGATTTCGTGTCTACCAGGTGCGCAAGCCGTCGAGCCGTCATCTCGTCGACGTTCGCCAGACAGCGACGCTGCCGTCGTCGCAAGCCTTCGCTGCCGTACAGGTTGCGACGCCCGTGGAGCTCGTCGCCATGAAGCTCGTAAGCATGATGCGGCGGGCAGGTCGCCCGAAAGCTGGCACAGATCTTGTCGACGTCCAGAGGCTTTTGCTGGCCTTCCCAGGCCTCAAGGCGGAGCACGGCGCGGTGGCCGAACGGCTCGGCGCAATGAACGTTTCTGAGAGTGTGATGCTTCGCTGGCAGGAGATCGCTCGCGCGTCGGTCGAACCGGATGAGGATGAAGGGTATTGAGTGGGCGGTGGGTCTTGCTTGCATGCCCCCCCCAGCGACAGAACCGTGACAGCGCCCCGCGTGACGGCGAATGAAGCCGGCGTTGGCGCGGTTCTTTCGCGTACGGGCAGGCAAGCAAGACCCACCGCTCTCCGCGTCTGCGTTCGCGGTCGAATTCGACTTCGTCATCGGTCCTCGTCGTCGCAAGTCGCGTTCGCTCGTCGTGATCGCTGTCGCTCGTCGTGATCGCTGTCGCTCGTCGTGATCGCTGTCGCTCGTCGCTCTTCATGATCGCTATCGCTCGTCGCTCGTCGTGATCGCTGTCGCTCGTCGCTCGTCGCTCGTCGTGATCGCTATCCCACCCAAGGGAGCCTGTATGACTACAGCGCGCCACCCCCCCGGGCGCTGCGCCATCGGACTCCAGCGGAGACCGACCATGATCACACTTCGCCGAGCCGAGGACCGAGGCCACGCCCAGCACGGATGGCTGGACACGTATCACACGTTCTCATTTGCCGACTATCACGACCCGAACCACATGGGCTTCAGGTCGCTTCGAGTGATCAACGAGGACCATGTCGCACCCGGCCAGGGGTTCCCGACGCATCCGCACCGGGATATGGAAATTATCTCCTACGTGCTCGAGGGCCAGCTCCAGCACCGCGATTCGATGGGGACGGGCTCCGTGATCCGCCCCGGCGAGGTGCAGCGGATGAGCGCGGGCACGGGCGTGACCCATAGCGAGTTTAACGGCTCAAGAGCAGAGCTCGTTCACTTTCTCCAGATATGGCTCCTCCCGACCAGCCAGGGCATTGCGCCAAGCTACGAACAAAAAGCGTTCTTACCGCAGGAGGTGAAGGGCCGCTTGCGCGTCGTCGCGTCGCCGGACGGCAGAGAGGGCAGCGTGATCATCCACGCGGACGCATCCCTATTCGCGGGGTCGTTCGATGGCGGAGAGAGCGCAGAGCTCGGCTTGGTCGCGGGGAGGCATGCGTGGGTTCAAGCGACACGCGGGACCGTGCGAGTCAACGGCCGCGAGCTCATCGCAGGCGACGGCGTCTCCCTGTCGGAGGAGTCGGCCGTGCGCATCGAAGGGTTAGCCCAGGGCGAGGTCCTCGTGTTCGACCTCGCGTGAACGCGATGACTGAAATATCCGAAGCCCTTCAAGTTTCTGCGTTATCGCATCCAGCGGCCGACGCTCTGATGCCGAACGCTACGTCGAGCACCCGGGCCACGCCTCCGCCCTTCTCCCCCGTCTCCTCGAGGACGTCCGTCGCGCGGTCTTTGACTTCGCTCGGGGCCTGCCCCATCGCGAACGAGCGGCCCGCGGCTTCGAACATGGGCACGTCGTTGAGCCAGTCGCCCACGCACACGGTCTCGGCCATCGGTACGGCTTCGCGTTCGGCAAGCCAGCGCAGCGCGGAGCCCTTGGTCGCGCCCGCGGCGCGCGCCATGAGAGCCCAGCGGTTCGCTCCGCCGACGGCGCCGAACGAAAACCTGGTGACTTGCACGGAGCCCTCTAGGCGTCGAGTGATGCAGTCCGCGACGCCATCCACTTGCTCGCGGGCACCGATCCCGACGGCGGCCGACACGCCGTTCGGACTGGACCAGACGTCGCTCCGAAGGACGTCTTCGTGGGGCCGAACGTTCTGGGACCAAGTGGCTACGTATCGAACATACGGCGCCCCGCGCGAATCGTAGGCGACGGCATCGTCGGCGAGGACGTACGAGATGAGGGACGCCCGAGCAAACTCGTCGCGGATTCGGTGCGCGTCCGCCTCGTCCAGCCCGCGATGCACGAGGGTCGCGTGAGTCGCCGTATCGACAAAATGGCTGCCGTCGACGCAGGCGATGGCGTGGCGCAGCCCCAATTCTTGCGCGACCGCGCGCGTGCCCGAGTAGAGGCGCCCGGTGGCGATGGTGACGTGGACGCCTTGCCGAAGGGCGGCACGAATGGCCAAGACGTCGGCGCGGTGCGCCTGGCCGCGTGAATCGACGAGCGTTCCATCGAGATCGACGGCGAGGAGGCGTGCGGGGCCCCTGCCGGTTGTCATGTTCCGCCCCGAGAGCCTCTCCGCCCGATCCGCGGGCACCGTCTCAGGCTTGGGCTTCCGGGTAGACCGAGACTTTTCGCTGGGTGCGCTTGCGCCACTCGTAGGTCACCACCCCATCGACCAAAGCGAACAGCGTGAAGTCCTTGCCAACGCCGACGTTGTGACCGGCGTGGATCGTCGTGCCGACTTGACGCACCAGGATGCTACCGGCCGTGACACGCTCGCCGCCGTAGACCTTTACGCCGCGCCGCTGGGAGTTCGAGTCTCGCCCGTTGCGGGTTGCGCCGGCGCCCTTCTTGTGAGCCATGGTCTGGTGTCCTTCCCGTCAAGCGACGACGTTGATGATCTCGAGCGCCGTGAACGGCTGACGATGGCCCTGGCGCCGCCGGTAGTTTTTGCGCCGGCGAAACTTGAACACGACGAGTTTTGGTCCAAGGTCCTGGGCTACAATCTTCGCTTCGACTTTGGCGCCGCCGACGAGCGGCCGGCCGAGCTTCAGGGACTCGCCCCCCACGAGGAGCACTTCATCGAATGAAACAGGGTCGCCGACGTTGCCAGCGAGTCTCTCGACCCGAAGCTGGTCCCCCTTCTCGACCCGGTACTGTTTGCCACCGGTCTTGAACACCGCGTACATGGAAATCCCTTTGGAAGAGCCGCCGCCTGGTGGACGGTGGCAGGATGATTGGGCGGCGCAGTATAGGGGCTTGAGTTTGCTTGTAAAGGCCGCGGCTGCGGGATGAGATCCGAGACGGGGCGCTTCGCCGCCCCCCTCGAGCTTCCCCGATGCTAATAACGTACGCGCATGAACTTACGACTGGAAGGAACCTACACGGCTCTTGTGACCCCCTTCACTGACGAAGCGGGACAGCCCATCGATTGGGACGCCTTCGACGCGTTCATCGAGGCGCAGATCGCGGGCGGCGTCGCGGGCGTCGTGCCGTGCGGAACCACCGGGGAGTGCGCGACGCTGAGCCCCGAAGAGCATCGCAGGGTGATTGAGCGGACCGTCGCTCGCGTGAAGCGGCGCGTGCAGGTTATCGCGGGAACGGGATCGAATTCGACGCGCGAAGCCGTGGCGCTCTCTCAAGACGCCGTCAGAGCGGGCGCAGACGCCGTCATGGTCATCGTCCCCTACTACAACCGACCGTCGCAGGAGGGCCTTTACCTCCACTTCGTCGAGGTTGCGCGGAGCGTCAATCTCCCGGTCGTCGTCTACAATGTGCCGGCGCGCACCGGAGTGGACCTCGCCGCCGAGACCCTCGCACGCATCGCCGAGGCGGCTCCCAACGTGGTCGCGGTCAAGGAGGCGACAGGCAACGTGCTCCGGGCGCAGCAGCTCGCCCGAACCCTCGGCCCTCGATTGGTGGTTCTCAGTGGTGACGATGGACTCACCCTGCCGATGATCGCGGTCGGGGCCAGGGGTGTGGTCAGCGTGACGTCGAACCTGCTGCCCGCCGAGGTCGCGGAGGCGACTCGGTTGGCGATCGATGGCAAGGCGGACGAAGCTCGACGGGCGCACCTGCGGCTTCTCGGCGTGCACGAAGCGATGTTCTTCGAGGCGAGCCCTGCGCCGGTCAAGGCGGCGCTCGCGATGTCGGGAGCGATGAAGGCAACCGTGCGACCGCCGCTCGCGCCGTGCTCGGAAAAGGGGCGACAGGCCGTGGCTGCCGCCCTCGAGGGGTTTGCTCGAGGAGCGCGGTGATGCGCATCGCGGTCGTTGGTGCGAGCGGCCGCATGGGATGCGCCGTCGTCCGGATCGCGCGGGTTCAGGGAGCCGATGTGGTCTGCGCCGTGGCGTCGACCGGTATCGGGCGCGATATCGGTGAGCTCGCGGGTATTGGCGCGCTTGGCATCCCTGTCGTCGACGGACTCGCAGCTCTCGAACGCGTTCACGCCGACGTGGTCGTGGACTTTTCGGCTCCTGCTGCCACGCTCGCCCTCGCCCCCGTGGCGGCAGCCAACGCCATCGCCATCGTCAGCGGGACGACGGGCCTGGGAGACGATGTGCGCACCGCCCTCGACCGAGCGGCGGAGCGCGTGCCCGTGCTGTGGGAGCCGAACATGAGTATCGGAATTCACGTGCTGGCGAACGTCGTGGCTCTTGCCGCCGCGGCTCTCAGGGATTGGGACGTCGAGATTGTCGAGACGCATCATCGCGCCAAGATAGACGCCCCGAGCGGCACGGCCCTAAGGCTCGCCGAATCGGTGCGGTCGGCGCGCACAAACGTCCCGCACCTAATCTACGGGCGCCATGGGAAGCCCGGGCCACGGGACTCCGACGAACTGGGAATCCACGCGCTGCGGGGCGGTGACGTCATCGGGGACCACGTCGTTCATCTGTTCGGCGGCGGTGAGCGCATCGAGCTCACTCATCGAGCGACGAGCCGCGAAGTCTTCGCACACGGTGCCCTCCGTGCCGCCCAATGGATCGTCGGTCGTGCGCCTCGGCGCTACTCGCTCGCCGAAATGCTCGCCCGTCCGACGTGAGAAGTGTATTGCGGGGCTCGAGTAGCCAGCTGAGAAGATCTGGAATCGCGAGATCGTCATGCGGATCACCGGGGGAGCCCTTCGCTCGCGGATCCTGCGCGCCCCCAAGGGCAGCGGCACTCGTCCGACGACCGATCGAGTGCGCGAGGCCCTATTCAGCATGCTGGCGTCGGATTCGCGCATCGAGGGGGCGCGCGTGCTCGACATTTACGCCGGAACCGGGGCCCTCGGATTCGAAGCCCTCTCACGAGGCGCAGTCCACGCGACGTTCGTCGAATCCTCCCGAAGCGCCCTCACTGCGCTGCGGGCGAACGTGGTCGACCTCGGACTGACCGACCGGACGAGCGTCCTTGCCGTCGACGTTGAAACCGCGACCGCGCGCATCGGACGCGGAGGGCCGTTCGACATCGTCTTCGCCGATCCACCATGGGCACTCATCGATGGAGCTCGAGGGGGGCCCCAAAGCGCCCGCCCCGTCCATCGCGGTGATGCACCGAGCTCCCTCCGAGACGTCGTGGCCCGAGGCGCGCTCGCCCCCCATGGGCTCCTCATCCTCGAGCACTCTGCGCGCTCGCTCCCACCGGACCTCGCGGGGCTCGAAATTCGCGAACGCCGACGGTTCGGGGACACCGCAATCGCAATCTACGCGCCGAGCGGTACACATTCGCCTCCTTCGCCCGTATAGCTGAAGAGACCGTAACCCCTCCTGCAAGATGACTCCCTCCAGCCGTCCCCCTGCCGGACTTCCGCGTTCCAGCGGCTCCCTTCTCTATGCGGGCGTGGCGTTGCTACTGCTCGCTGGCATTGTCGCGCTGTGGTCGTGGCGTAGGATGGGCGCAGCGCGCGCACCAGTCGCGACGACCAAGCTGTCCGAGCCGGCGGCGTCGGCGTCGCCTTCCGTGGAGAACCCGAAGCTCGAAGACATCCCTCCGCCGCCGCCTGTGGTCGCGAGTACCGCCCCGGCGCCTCCGCGAAGGGCGGTCGTGGCGCCGGCCTCCCTGGGTTGCGACGGAACCTGCATCGGCCGAGAAGCGCCTGGGCTCGAACCTGCGCTTCGAGTTCGGGCCAATCAAGCGCGGCGCTGCTACGACCGGGCCCTACTGCAAGATTCGACCCTGCGCGGGCACGTGACCATCTTGGTGCGCGTTGGAACCTCGGGGGCCGTGTGCTCTGCTACGGTCACCTCCAACGACATGGCTACGCCCGATGTGGCCAATTGCGCCGCGAACATCTTCCGGTCGAGTGGAACTCTCCCGGCACCGCGCGGCGGATGCATCGAGGCTCCGGTACCATTGAGCTTCGTGCCGCAGGGGCAATAGATTTAGAGGTGTCCATCTGCCAGGTCGCCCCGGATGCGCGCGAGACGAGAGGATTTGAGGATCGCGGAGTGCTCCTGGACATCGCATACGATGGCACCGCATTTCACGGGTGGGCGGCCCAATCGTGTGCCCGCACCGTCGAAGAGACCGTGCTGGGAGCAGTTCAAGCGATGGACCCAAGTGTCCGAGTCGTGCGCGGAGCGAGCCGGACGGACGCTGGCGTCCACGCGGAAGGCCAGCTCGTGGCCTTCGACACCGCTCGCGAAATCCCAGCGCGAGGCTGGGTCCTCGGCCTCAATCAACACCTTCCCGAGGATGTAGCCGTGCGCGCGGCTCGGCCGGTGCCGCCGGGCTACAGCCCTCGGTTTGCGGCGCGCGGGAAACGATACCGCTATGACTTGATCATCGACTCGGTCCGAGATCCGCTCCTGCGCACGCGCGCCTGGCGCTTGCCTGAGATAGACACCGTCCTCCTGGAGGCAGAGACGCAAGCCGCGCTCGGAACACACGACTTCGCCGCATTCCGATCGGCGGGAGACGCCCGTACGAATACGGTGCGCACACTTACCCGGGTGGACTTACTTCGCCATGAGTCCACGCGAGCGATCTCGATTGTCGTCGAAGGCAATGCCTTCCTCTACAACATGGTCCGTATCCTGGTGGGAACGATGGTGGACGTCGCCCGCTCTCGACTCCCCCCGGGCGCCATGGCCCGGGCGCTGGAGTCGCGCGATCGCCGCAGGGCAGGGACCACAGCGCCGCCCCACGGTCTGGTGCTCGAACGCGTCGACGTGGATCTGCCACCATTCGCGGGGGACCGATGGCCGCGATGACGCGAGTCGATGCGGTCACGATCAGGGCGCCAATTCCGGGGGAGGGAGCGGCGATCGCAGCCCTCTGGCGGGAACTATGGGACATTCACGAATCGTGGGGTGGTTACCCGGGCGTGCGCGACTCGCGCGTGTATGCGCGCCTGGCGCGGCGGCTTGACGAAGACGCGCGCGTTCGGGCCGGACAGTCGATTCTGGGGCGGCACGTCCACCTATTGGCTGAGCGGGGAGGCCTGCCGTGCGGGCAGGTCGAGGGCTGGTTCGACCGACTCGGCAGTGACCATTCGACCGCCTTTACGTGCGAGGTCCGATCGCTGGTGGTCACGGCCCACGCGCGACGCCTCGGCGCAGGTCGGTCGCTGCTCGAAGCCCTCGCCGTCGCCGCGCGCGCGATGGCGCGCGGCTCCCCGTGCGTCCTGGCGGCGGAGGTCCTTGCTCCGAATCCTGGACATGCATTCTACACGCGCGTCGGATTCCGTCCGGTTTCCTGGACGGCGCGCATCGAGGCCCGCAGGGGGGCCGCGCTCGCCATCATTCCGTCGATGCATGCCCGGCTTGCCGGGCCGGACGACGCGGTTGCGGTGGCGCGCCTGGAGTCTTTGCTGGCCTCTCGACGGCGCGCGGTCGGGGACCTGCGATTCGACCATCCGCGCGCGCTCGACGCCGCCCTGGTGGACCTCATCGCTGCCCATCTCTCGGGCAATGCCGCCTCCAAGTCGGTCGACCCTTGTACCCTTGTCGCTTGCGATTCGGTCGGAGGGGTCCGTGCCACGGCCACATTCGCTGTACACGCGCTGGAGCCGCCCTTCATTCCAGACCGCCGCGCCCTGGTGGGACGCATTTCGGCGGATCCGTCATGGCCTGTCGAAAGGTCCTTGCTAGCGCTCGTGGCTCTGTCCTCCCAAATGGCTCTCGCGCGCGGCGCGCCCAGCGTGGAGATCACCGATCTGACTGAGCCGGGAACTGATCTTTACGACGCGGCCCTCGTCGCCGGTGGGCACCCGTGGTCCCGCGTCGTCATCAAGCCAGCGTGAAGCCCTCTTGCGCGCCCCGGGCAAGCGACCCCGCGCGATCGTGAACCGGCGCGTTGCGCGGGCGTGCCCTCGCGCCCTATTCCGTGCGAATCTCCGGTCCCGGAGGTCACGCCGTCGATGAACGTCCCCCTTCCACTTGCAACCGTAGTCCTCGTGATGGCGGCCGTGGCCGTGGTCACGCCCGTCGACGCCGAAACGCGCTCGCCGACCGCCGGCAAGACCCCGCCCGCGCTGACCTTGGCACAAGTCCAAGCCTCGACAGCGGAAGCGCGCCGCCTGTCCGACGCCTTCGTCGCCGTCGCCGACCGCGCGAGCCCGAGCGTCGTGCAGGTCGACGTCACGGTTCGAGACGCCAAAGCCGATGCCTTGTGGCGAATGTTCGGCCGAAACTCCAGTGACGAGCCGGTCGCGCGCGGCATGGGCTCCGGCGTCGTCTTCACGGGGGATGGGGCCATCGTGACCAATAACCATGTCGTCGAGGAAGCTCTGACGATCAACGTAAGGCTGCGTGACGGCCGGTACTTGCCCGCGAAACTCATCGGGCGGGACCCGTCGACGGACCTTGCCGTCGTCCAGATCGACGCCCCAGGCCTGGTGGCAGCAACCTTTGCCGATTCGGACGCCGTCCGCGTCGGCGAGTGGGTCGTGGCGATCGGATCGCCGTTCGGGCTGGGGTACTCGGTGACCGCGGGTGTCCTGTCCGCGAAAGGTCGTGGCGGGCTGGGGATGAATGCCATCGAGGATTATCTGCAGACCGACGCGAGCATCAATCCGGGCAACTCTGGGGGACCCCTTTGCAATCTGCAGGGTGACGTCATCGGCATCAACACGATGATTGTCGGCCGCGGACAAGGAATCGGATTTGCCGTTCCAAGTGCCATGGTAGAGCGGGTCGCTTCGCAACTGCTCAAGACGGGCCACGTGTCGCGGTCATGGCTGGGGGTAGCCGTTCAGGATCTCAGCCCGGAACTCGCAGCGGCGATGCATGTCCCGGCATCGAGCGGGGCGCTCGTCAACAACGTGGCCGTCGGCGGGCCTGCCCAGCGGGCCAACCTGCGCGCCGGCGACATCATCGCCGCGGTCGGAGGTCGTGCGGTGCACGATGGGCACGAGCTGGTCAGAGAGGCTTTCTCGCACGAAGTCGGTAAAGCGGTGGAGCTCGAGATCGTCCGCGGCGGTCAGCACTACGCCACGAGCGTCACTCTGTCGGAACGTCCCGAGCCTCCCGTCGAGGCGGTGCCGGCGCAGCGCCTGGCGACTCCCAATCAAGGGCTGGGACTCGTCGTGCGCGACCTGCCTCCGCAGCAAGCGGCTCAAGTCGGCCTGCCCGCCAAGCCGATTCCCGTCGTGACTCAGGTTGCGGCGGGGTCGACAGCCGATCGCGAAGGCCTGCGCGTCAACGACATCATCGTGGAAGCCAACGGCGTGGCCGAGCCGACTTCCGCGCAGGTGGCTGACATGGCGAAGAGCGGCAACATCTTGGTTCGGGTACGCCGGGGCGACGCGTACTATTACGCGGCGTTGACCAAGTAGCGTACGTTAGGGGCTTGGTGGCGTGCCGCAGATGAGGTAACGGGATCGACCCATGGTCGACATCCGGCAGTTCCCCATGGGCGGCAAGACGGACGATTTCCTCGGCGTGGTCGATACGGTGTATCGCGGCGATCCGGCATACGTACGCCCGCTCGACATGCTGGTCAAAGACCAGCTCAATCCACGGAAGAACCCGTTTTTCGAAGAGGGCGAAGGCGTGCTCTTCTGCGCCTATCGCTCCGGCGCCTGCGTGGGACGTATCTCGGCTCACATCGACCGGCTCCACATTCGCCGATACGGCGATAGCACCGGTTTTTTTGGCTTTATTGACACGATCGATGACGAGGGCGTCGCCCGCGAGCTCCTCGAAAGCGCCGAGGGCTGGCTGCGCGGCAAGGGAATGAAGCGAGTGCGGGGCCCCATCTCGCTCAGTTCGAAGGAGGAGATGGGGTGCCTCGTGGAAGGCTTCGAGCACCCCCCCTATCTGATGACGCCTCACCACCGGTCTTATCAGGGGGGCCTCATCGAGAAAGCAGGGTACGCGAAGGCGAAAGACGTGTTCGCTTGGCAGTATGTGGTCGGCGAGCCGAACGCGCGCGTTCGCAAGGCGCAGGAGGAGATGAAGGCTCTCCCGGAAGTGTCGGTTCGCACCGTATCGTTCAAGACCCTGCGCGCGGATATCGAGCTGCTCGTCGACGTCTACAACGATGCGTGGTCTGAAAACTGGGGGTTCGTACCGGCGACTCCCTCCGAGGGTCGCCAGATGGCGTCCGATTTTCGACTCATCCTGATGCCTGAGATCACGTGCATTGTGTCGATCGACGGCGAGCCGGCCGGCATTGCCGTCGCGCTGCCGAACCTCATGGAGCTCGTTCAGGACCTGCACGGAAAGGTTTTGCCGTTCGGGATTGCGAAGCTCCTGTGGCGCCTCAAGGTGCAAGGTCCCAAATCGGCGCGTCTTTTCATGCTGGGCATCCGGAAGAAGTGGCGGCACGTGCGCAAATACGCCCCACTGAGTCTGCTGCTTTACGCGGAGATGAACGACGGCGGTCGAAAGCTGGGCATGAAGGAGGGCGAGCTCGGCTGGACTCTCGAAGACAATGGCCCGGTCAACACGGCGATTCGGATGATGGGCGGCAAGCAGTACAAGAGATATCGTGTGTACGAGAAAGAGATGGGGTCGGTATGAGGGTTCTCGTAACCGGTGCCAGCGGGCAGTTGGGGGGTCATGTCGCGGCGCTGTTGGCGGATCGAGGCGATACGGTGCGCGCGCTGGTTCGACGAACTTCCAAGCGGTCGCACCTGGCAAAGCTGCCCAATCTCGAGTTCTTCGAGGCTGGCCTCGATCAGCCGGAGTTGTTGAATGCGGCCGTCGCGGGAGTCGACGCGATCGTCCACGCGGCAGGACTGGTCAAGGCGCGTGATTTTGACGAGTTCTTCACGGTCAATGTGGGCGGTACGTCCAACCTTATCGAAGCGGCGCGCTTGCGCGGGCGCGAGCTTCGACGTTTCGTCTACGTCTCGAGCCTCGAGGCTTGCGGACCGTCCGCCGACGGTAAGCCGGTGCCGGTGGTACAGGAGAGTCCCGTTACGGCCTATGGACGGAGCAAGCTCGGCGCCGAGAAGGTCGTGCTCGCAGCAAAGGACGTCATCCCAGTGGTCGTGCTCCGCCCGGGTGCCATTTACGGGCCGCGCGACGTCGAGATCTTCGCGGCGTTCCAGGCGATTCAACGAGGGCTCCTCCCGATCGTCGGGGGCGGAAACGCGAAGGCCGTCTGGATCTACGGATCGGACTGTGCGGCTGCGTGCGTCCGGGCCATCGATGCCGACGTACCGAGTGGTCGAGTTTACTTCGTCGATGACGGGTGCGGACCCCTGACGCAAAAGCAGATGCTCTTGGACGCCGAACGCGCCCTCGGCAAGAGAGCGCTGGTGCATGCGAACCTGCCCGTGCCCGCCTTCATGGGCGTTGCGAGAGCCCTGGAGATCGTCGGCCGCATCAGCGGCAAGCCCGTGATGCTGACGCGTGAAAAGGCCAACATGCTGCTAAGGGACTGGATTTGCTCGTCTGACGCCACGCGCCGCGAGCTCGACTGGACGCCGACCGTCCCCTGGAAGGAAGGCGTCGCGCGGACGGTACGGTGGTATCGCGACAACCACTGGCTCTAGCAGAGCGTCGACTCGCGAGGCTGGCGCTTCCGCCCTTCGAGAACTAATTTGCCGCCGGCTCTGTGGTTGCGGCCGCCATCGGCCGTGCGGAAGGACGCGACGACTGCATGTTCGCCTGGGCGCTACGAAAAGTATTCGGGACCTCCCATGAACGCGAGATCCGGCGGCTTCGCCCTCGGGTCGAGGCGATCAACGCCATCGGACCGTCCATCGCAAAGCTCACCGACTCCGAGCTGCGCGCTAAGACGGCGGAGTTTCGCACGCGGCTCGACAATGGGGCGGCGCTAGACGACCTGCTCCACGAAGCGTTCGCCGTCTGCCGCGAAGCGGGCGAACGCGCGCTCAAGATGCGGCATTACGACGTGCAGCTCATCGGCGGGATGATCCTTCACAACGGGTGCATCGCCGAGATGCGGACCGGCGAAGGCAAGACGCTCGTCGCCACGCTGCCCTGCTACCTGAATGCGCTCGAGGGCAAGGGAGTCCACGTCGTCACCGTCAACGACTACCTCGCGCGCCGCGACGCCGAGTGGATGGGAAAGATTCACCAGTTCCTCGGGCTGACGGTCGGCACAGTGGTCAACGCACAAAACGAGGCGGAGAAGAAGGCTGCCTATCGGTGCGATATCACGTACGGCCAAAATAACGAATTCGGGTTCGACTACCTGCGCGACAACATGAAGTTTAGCTCGCTCGACTACGCGCAGCGCGAGCTTCACTTCGCGATCGTGGACGAAGTCGACTCGATCTTGATCGACGAGGCCCGTACGCCGCTCATCATCAGCGGTCAAGGGGAGCCCTCGAGCCACAAGTACAAGCAGATCAACGAGGTCATCCCGAGGCTCCGCAAGGACGAACACTACGTTCTCGACGAAAAGGCCCATTCGGTGACCCTGACCGACGACGGGGTCGAGCTTGCACAGAAGCTCATGGGGATCGGAAATCTCTACGATCCGGTCAACCTGGAGAGTCTTCACATTCTCAATCAGTGTCTGCGGGCACACTCGCTTTACAAGCGCGACGTGAACTATCTGGTGACCGACGACGGAAAGGTGCTGATCATCGACGAGTTCACCGGTCGCGTGCTGCCCGGTCGCCGGTGGTCGGACGGACTGCACCAAGCCGTCGAAGCCAAGGAGAGCGTGCGGATTCAAGAAGAGACCCGCACGATGGCCACGATCACGTTCCAGAACCTGTTCCGGCTCTACAAGAAGCTGAGCGGGATGACCGGAACCGCAGACACCGAGGCGACGGAGTTTCACGCGACCTACAAGCTCAATGTCGTTCAGACGCCGACAAACCGTCCGATGATCCGCGTGGATCATCAGGATGTCATCTACAAGACCGAGCGCGAGAAGTTCTCGGCTGTCATTGCCGAGATCCTGGAATGCCACGAGAAGGGGCAGCCCATCCTCGTCGGCACGACCAGCGTGGAGAAGAGCAACGCCATATCGACGCTGCTACGCAAGAAGAAGATCGCGCACGCGGTGCTCAACGCAAAGCATCACGAGCGCGAGGCTTTTGTCGTGGCCCAAGCGGGTCGTAAGAGCGCGATCACCGTGAGCACGAACATGGCCGGGCGAGGTACGGACATCGTCCTCGGCGGGAACCCGGAGATGATCGCGAAGCTCGAGTTCCGCGAAAAGGGTCGCGACCCAGACGCGGAGCCCGAAGCGTTCGGCGAACTCGTGGCGCAGTACGCCGAATCCTGCAAAGCGGAAGGCGACGAAGTGCGCGGACTTGGAGGGCTCCACATCCTCGGAACCGAACGGCACGAATCGCGGCGTATCGACAATCAGCTCCGCGGACGCGCCGGACGTCAGGGCGACCCGGGGTCGAGCCGATTCTATTTGTCACTCGAAGACGACCTGATGCGCATCTTTGCGGGCGACCGGGTCAAGTCGCTCATGGACCGGATGGGCGTGCCCGACAACGAGCCCATCGTCCATCCTTGGGTGACCAAGAGCATCCAGGACGCGCAGCGCAAAGTCGAAGAGCGCAACTTCGACATTCGTAAGCACTTGCTCGAATACGACGACGTCATGAACGAGCAGCGCAAGACCGTCTACAAGCTGCGCCAACAGCTTCTCGTCGGAGCGTACAAGCCTGAGCGTGTCGACGAGGAGGGCAAGCCGCTCGGTCGGTCCCGCGAGATCGCCGTCGACCCGCGCATTGCGGAGGAAGTCGCGCAACCGATCGTCGATATCGTGCTTCACCACGGCACGCCCCTCGAGTCGGCCCCCGCGGCGAGCGATTCGGGGTCCGCCAAAGGCCGACTGCCGAAGAGCATCGAGGAGGTCGAGGAGATCTACTCGATGCCTTCGCTCCAGCAGGACGTCTACCAGATCTGGGGATATCGATTCGAATTCAAGGAAGGCGACGGAAAGAAGCCCAAGGACGTTTACGATCGGCTGCGCGTGGCGATCCCGCAAAGTCTGTCCGAGCAGCGCGAGCAACTGCTCGACCTGGTCGACACCATCATCGGCGCCATTGTCGAAGAGTGCTGTCCGGAGAACAAGCCGCCCGAGGACTGGGACTGGAAGGGCATCCGCACGGGATTCATGGAACACTTCGTCGTCCGGCCCCCGGAGGTCGAGGGGATGCACGACCCCGATCAGATCGCCAGGGCGCTGTACGATGCCGCCGTCGCTCACCTCGAGGAGAGAGAAAAGGACATGGGGACGGAGCTGTTTCTCCGCGTCTTCCGTCATTTCTATCTCGAAGAGATCGACCGCCAGTGGGTCGAACATCTCACGGACATGGAGCATCTGCGTGACGGGATCGGCTTGCGCGGATACGGCCAGCGCGACCCGAAGCAGGAATACAAGAAAGAAGGATACGATATCTTCGTCAGCATGATGGCGACCATCAGCAGCACCGTGTGCTCGAACCTATTCAAGGTACGGGTGCAGCGCGAACGCTCCGAGGTCGAGCGCATGGAACGAGCGGATGCCGAGAGGCGAGCCGCGCAGCAGCGGGCGATGCAGGCCCGGCATGGATCCGAGCCGCTTGCCACCGACGAGGAGGCCGCCAACGCCGCCGCGCGGGCAGCGCGACCGCAGCCGCGAGTGTCCGTCCAGCCAATCCGGCGCGAGAGTCCGAAGATCGGCCGCAACGACCCGTGCCCCTGCGGCAGTGGGCTGAAATTCAAAAAATGCCATGGCGCTGCCCTGGACGATAGCGACGGCAGCGATCACGACGCTCCTGCGGCGTAGCCGAGGGAGGCCGTGGGTCGCGGGCGGATCACGTGGATGCGACGCCTCTCGAGGGCTCTGGCGTTTCGGACCGCGCCGTTGCTAGCATGCGCGCCATGAGAGCTTGCGCATGGGTCGTGGGCGTAGCAATGGCAGCCATGGTCGCGGCGGTCGGCGTCCTTCCTGCGTGCGGAGGCGCACCTGCGAAGTTTGCATCGGTCAAAGGCGGCCCGCTGCCGGCGGGCGAATCGTGGACCGGTGTGTACTTCAACCCGGTGTACGGTCGGCTGCACTTGATTGAGAAGGGCGACGGAATCGTCGGACGGTGGAAGCGTACCGATTCAAGCCGCTGGGGTGAGCTGAGCGGCAATGCCGACGGTAACGTGCTCCACTACAAGTGGAAGGAGCATCAGGTCGGCGCGATCGGCATGAATGGGGTCGTCGAGGGCGAGGGAGTGTTCGTCTACAAGATGGGCCAAGACGGCAAGATTGCGGAGCTCAAGGGCGAGTTTGCGCTCCAGGACTCCGACGGCACGGGCGAATGGGACTGCGTGAAGCAACTCAACGAGAAGCCCGATCTCAACTCGGTCAACGGCGAGAACCCGACCGAGGTGGCGCCTTCCTCGGGCGCCTGGAAGTAGAGAAGGCCGGCGTATTTCGGCCGAGCCCGAGCGAGGCCGACGGCGAGTCGCCCGGAGCGTACTTCCTGTACACGAGGACGCTCGACGCCGGGATCGCGAAGGGATCGGCCGAAAGACACCGGCCTTCCTCCCTTACATCGTCGGCGGGACCCGCGCCGCGGAGGCTTGCGCCGCGGCGTAGGCCTTGGCTCGTCGCAACACCTTGAGGTTCTGGTCCGTCGTGTCGGCGCCGATCGCAGCGACGAAATTCCCGTCCTCTTGCCGTACGCTGATGTTAAGCCACGTGTTGGGCAAATAAAACGGATCGTTGGCGATGGGCGGGCCATCGGCGTGCCCCAGCGCTTGGCGAGCAGCGTGGCACTGAAGAATGCGCGTCATGCGGTCGACCGAAACGCCTTCAGGGGGTCGCATCACGATGCGCGTGGCAAACACTTGGCTGACGCCACTCGTATGAGAGGAGTATTGCGCCCCGACATCGAGGACGGTCGCCGAGGCGACGATATCGCGGTCGCTGGCCAACGTTTTTGCCTCGCACTGCAGTCGCTCCGTCCGCACCGCCTTGTCGTTGACCGAGCTCATGTCGAAGATAGAGCACGCGGTCGAGAGACTGCAGGCCGCGGCGAAGCTGGAGAGAGAGAGACAAGTGGCGTTGTGCACGGTTTGCATATTAGCGTTGAAAGCTCGTCGACGCCTGCCGTGAATCGAACGAGCCGACGAGCCGTAGTATACGCGTGCCGATCGGGTGCCCACGGTGCGCGGGCAAGGCGGCCACGGGAGGCCGGCCGCTTTTCGCAAGACACAATCACCACAGGCGTCGGACCTGTCCAGTCCAGGGGGCCAGTTGTGTTGGCGCCCTTACCGAGGACGTCGTCACGCGAAGCACCCCCCGGACTTGGTGTTCAGACCCCGACCTCCGACTGCCCCTGTCTGTCACGGCGTCCCTCGTCGGTCAGAAGCACGGCGGGGGACTGACACGCCAATGATCCGCTAATCCGTGCCCCCATCGTCGCCTCCGCCGTCCGCCGAGGTGCCCGCTATACACTGCGCCACATAGAGGCAATTGAACTCGGTGCTCGTCACGTTGCCGGTGACGGGATCGACGGCACAGCAATAGGCCTCGCCATTGCACGCAGTCGTTGCCGCTGCGGAGGACGGGGAGGGAACGCACTGATAGGTCGGCGCATTGGCGCACTCATCGTGTGACAGAAAAGGATCGCATCGATCCCCGTTGGCCGTGTTATCGCAAGCCGACGAGGCGAGGACCAATGTCGTGCTGCCAAGCACGACGAGGAGTCCGCGAAGTATCCAGGAGAGCTTGTTGGAGTTGATGGATGTTTCCATTGGATAACTCATGGCCTATAGACGCGCCAACCAGGCGAAAATGATTCGGTTTTCGTACTTGACGAGATCCGGACGCCAACCCGGAGCGTAGCTCGCCGTCGGATTGTCAACCGGCGGATTGTTGTACCCCGACGGACCCGTAACGCCGCCGTGGCCGGCATAGTAGGGGGTGTCGGTCTGACGGTGAACGAACTCGGCCAGGAATTCGAAGTAGTCGTTGGGCATCCACTGCGCGCCCACCGAGAAATCCCACCCGTTGAACGTTGTCCCCGGGTTGGTGTCAAACCCGGTAATCGGGACGCCAGGAGCGGCGGCGCCGGTGGGCGGCAGGACCAAGTATCGACCGTCGTTATGCATCATGCCTCCACCCGCGGCCACGCCGATGTGGTCCCTGAGAAACCAGAAGCGATTGTAGAGCATCCAGCTCAAAAAGTTCTGATTGCACGCGTGCTGATCGGTACATCCGCTGGTCCCACTGGCGGCCCCTCCAGGTCCCCACTCGCTCCCGTGACCTCCAAACGGAGTGACTCCGTCTCCGGTCTCGAAGCCGGCGTCGCCCGTCAGCGAGAATGCTCCCTTGCTCATCCCCTCGTTCATGGGGTCGTTGAAGTACCGGACGAGGACACTGTTGTCGGTGTGTGCACGGAATCGGCCCGGAGTATTCGCCGTATCGAAGCCCGTGTAGTTGTTCGAGACGAACTTGAATGAGTCGACCGGCATCCATAGGAGAGAGGCCCCCAACCCGGGCATCTCATTGAAGGTGGCGTAACTCTGCCATCCGTTGATGATCCACGGTTCGATCTTGAACTTGTCGCTCGTGAAGACCTGGATGCGAACTCCGTTGAAAAACCATGGGGTGTTGTCCGACGTGAACGACGGCTGGTACATCCAGTTCTCGGCACTGAAGTACGAGAAGAGGCCGATATAGGACATGAAGATTCCGGCGTCGACGTTGATGCCGTTCAAGCCCTTCGCATTGAAGTGGTAGCCGCCGTAGGCCTCGCTGAGGTAGCGATAGGCCGTCGCGAGGCTGAACTGTCCCTTCAGGTTGCTGGAGTCGTTGCGCGGAATGACCGTCGAGCGGCCGCCGAACTGGAGCAGCACCTTCCCGCGCATGTAGTCGCCTTTGGCCGCCGACTGCAAGTCGGCTCCCAAGCCGATGTCGAGGAGCTCCATCTGGTCGTCGTGGAACAGCGAAGTCGAACCGACCACGGTCTGGTCGATGGGTCGAGCGAACGAGTGAGTGTAGTTGGCGTCCGCCAGGAATATGGGGTGCACCAAATCGGTATCGAGAAGCGCCTTGTGCCGCCGATCGTACCCATTTAGCCACGTGAAGTCGCCGAACGCGAAGGGCGCTGCCGGCTCCTCGTCTGCGGGGGCCGCGGCCGCCGGCGGAGGAGGCGGCGCGGGGGGCGTGGAGCTTGGGACCGCAGGCGTCGGGGAAGGAGGTGAGGCTGGGAGCGCTGTCGATCCCGACGACGCTCCGAGTGTGAGCGGTGGCGGAGGCGCTGTAGTGGGGACGGCCGTCTGCGCTGCCGCGGCAGTCGTCAGCAGGAGCGACGCGGCGAACGGACAAGCACACTTCTGCCCAATGTGCGGGAACAAAGACCCGTGCATAGACGAACTCCTCTCTTAGCCACAATGTCACTCGCAAGCCA